>CAWBLE010000020.1:0-23797 GCA_963789505.1 uncultured Solirubrobacterales bacterium | reverse complement strand
CAGGCCGGGTTTGACGGAGACCTTGAAACCAGGATTCCTACCTGGAAGAAGGGAACTCCCAAGCCATGCCACGACAGAAGAAGTACCCCGATGAGCTGCTCGATCGCGGCGCCCGGATGGTCGCCGAGTCCGGTCGCCCAATCGCCCACGTAGCGCGCGACCTGGGCATCCACCACGAGACGTTGCGCAAGTGGGTGCGCCAGGCCGAAGCCGACGCCGGCAAGCGCAAGGAGCTGCTGAGCAGCCAGGAGCGCGAGGAGCTGGTCCAGCTGCGAAAGGACAACCGCGAACTGCGCCGGGCCAACGAAATCCTCAAGAGCGCCTCGGCGTTTTTCGCCGCCGAGCTCGACCCACGCCGAACGAAGTGAGCTCCTATATCGAGGAGCACCGCGAGCGCTTCGGGGTCGAGCCGATCTGCAGGACCCTGGAGGTGTCGGCCTCCGCCTACTACGAGCGACGAACAGGCCGCCGATCGGCCCGCGCGCTCGAGGATGAGCGCCTGCTTGCCCGCATCCGCGAGGTCCACGAGCGCAACTACTGCGCCTACGGCTACCGGCGGATGTCGATCGCCCTGAAGCGCGAAGGGGAGGACGTCGGCAAGGGCCGCGTGCAGCGACTGATGCGAGAAGCCGAGATCCAAGGCGCAAAGCGGCGCGGGAAGCCGTGGCGCACGACGAAAGCCGACCCGACGGCCCAGCGCCGGCCCGACCTGGTCGAGCGCGACTTCAGCGCCGAGAAACCCAACCGGCTCTGGGTCGGCGACTTCACCTACCTGCGCTGTTGGGAGGGGGCGCTGTTCTTCTCATTCGTGATCGACGCCTTCTCTCGCAAGGTCGTGGGCTGGCAGCTGGCCTCCCACATGCGCACTGACCTCGTCCTCGACGCCCTGCGCATGGCCCTGGGCCAGCGCGATCCCGGTGCCGACTTCGGGCTCGTGGCACACACCGACCGCGGCTCTCAATACACGTCGGCCGACTACACCCAGGAACTGAACGACCACAGCGTCCTCGCCTCGGTCGGCACCGTCGGCGATGCCTATGACAACGCGATGGCCGAGAGCTTCGTCGACAGCTTCAAGACCGAGCTGATCGCCGACCGCGTCTGGCGCTCCCGCTCCCAGCTCGAGCTGGCCGTCGTCGAGTACATCGCCTGGTTCAACAACGAGCGCCTACACGAATCCCTGGGCGATGTCCCACCGGCTGAGTTCGAGGACCTATACGTTCGAAAGGAGGTCCAACTGAGCAATCTCTCTTAAATTGGAAACCAACAAAAACGGTCTCCGTGAAACTCGGTCCGGCTCAGTTCTCCATCAGCTCGCCGCGATGCAGCTCGGCCCACTCGTGCGCGAGAGCGAGGGCTCGTTTCGGAAGGGATCCCTCCAGAAGCTCCAAAGTCTCGATTGCGATTGAGGCGTCGTGCTCTGCATAACGCACGTGAAAATGCGGAACTCCATGCTCTCGGTAGTACATCGCAACCGTCATTCCGTAGAAGCTGCTCACGCGAGGCATGGACGCGAGTCTTTCATTCGAGTGCTTCCAGGGAGACGTGGGAGGAAACGAAACGTGAACGCAGTTTTCGAGACTGCCCCGTTCAACCACTCCGGCACCCCTCCGGGGCACTGCAGGGCCAAATCGTATCGGCGGCCGACATCGGGGGAAGGCCGATCTCGATGCTCCCGCCGCGAGCGCCGAAGTGGACCCGACGTCCCGGGCTGAATGCAAACTAGATTCATTCTCATTACTGTCTCGGACGCCGTTGAGCGCGGCCGACCCGAAAGGACCGACCCCTTGCTTGAGCCCTTCCAGCTTCCCTTCGTCCAGCGCGGGCTGATCGAGGTGCTGATCCTCGCCGTCCCCGCGGGGCTGCTCGGCACCTGGATCGTGCTGCGAGGGCTGGCCTTCTTCTCCCACGCGGTCGGCACCGCCGCCTTCCCGGGGCTGGTCCTGGCGGACGGCCTGGGCTTCGCCGCGCCGTTGGGCGCCTTCGGCGCCGCGCTCGCCTTCACGGTCGGCGCCTCGGCGCTGCGCGGCCGGCGCACCGGCGAGGACGCCGTCGTCGCCCTGGTCCTCGTCGGCTGCCTGGCCGGGGGCGTGATCCTCGCCAGCGACGTCTTCGGCTCCGGCTCCAACATCGAGACGCTGCTGTTCGGCAGCCTGCTCCTGGTCGACGGCGGCGACCTGGCGCTCGCCGGTGGCGCCGCCGTCGCGACCCTTCTCGCCAGCGCCCTGATCGGCCAGCACTGGCTGCGGATCGGCTTCGACCCGACGCTCGCGGACTCGAGCGGGCCGCGGCCGCAGGTCTTCGACGCGGTGCTGCTCGGCCTCCTCGCGCTGGCCGCCACGGCGGCGCTGACCGTGGTCGGGGCGCTGCTCGTCACCGCGCTCTTCCTCGTCCCCGCCGTGACCGCGCGCCTCTTGACCGAGCGGCTCTTGAGCTGGCAGCTGCTCAGCGTCGGCCTGGTCGCCCTGGAGGGCACGGCCGGGCTCTGGCTCTCGGTCAAGACCGACGCGCCCCCGGGGGCGACGATCGCCTGCGTCGCGGGCGGCGTCTTCATCGTGGTCGCGGCGCTGCGCGCTCTGCGCAACGTCCCGCGCGGGGCGATTCCCGCCGCCGCGCTCGCGGCCCTGGCACTGCTCGCGGCCGGGTGCGGCGGTGGCTCCGACGGGGGCTCGGAAAAGCTCGACGTGGTGGCGACGACGACTCAGCTCGGCGATCTCGTCCGCAACGTCGGCGGCGATGCCGTCGAGGTCGACCAGATTCTGCAGCCGAACACCGACCCCCACGACTACGAGCCGCGGCCATCGGACATCGAGGGCGCGGCCGGGGCGAAGCTGGTCTTCGCCAGCGGCGACAACCTCGATGGCTGGGTGGACCAGGTCGTCTCCGACAGCGGCGGCGACGCCGCGGTGATCGACCTCGGCGCAGCCCTCCCGATCAACCTGCCCGGCGAGTCCTCGGGCGCGGCGGCATCGCGGTACGACCCCCACTGGTGGCATGACCCGCGCAACGCCGAGGCCGCTGTGCGGGAGATCGAGCAGGCGCTCGCGAGCGCCGATCCCTCCCACAGGGCGGAGCTCGAACGCAACGCCGACGCCTACCTGGCCGAACTGAAGGCGCTCGACGCCGGCATCGCCAGGTGCATCGGCTCGGTCCCGACTCAGCAGCGCAAGCTCGTCACCGACCACGATGCTTTCGGCTACTTCGCCAACCGCTACGGGATCGACGTCGTCGGCGCGGTGATCCCCTCCCAGACGACCCAGGCACAGGCATCGGCCAAGGATCTCAGCGAGCTGGCGAAGACGATCGAGGCCGAGAACGTGAAGGCGATCTTCCCGGAGAGCTCGCTCAGCGCGAAGGTGGCCGAGGCGATCGCCGGCCAGACCGGCGCCACTGCGGACTACACGCTCTACGGCGACACGCTCGGACCCGAAGGCTCGGGCGGAGAAACCTATCTGCGGATGGAGGCGGCAAATGCCGACGCGATGGTCCGCGGGTTCAGCGGTGGAGAGCTCGGATGCAAGCTGAAGCTCTGATCGAGGCCAGGGAGTTCGCCGTCGGCTACAACGGCGAGCCGGCCCTCTCCGGCGTCTCCTTCTCGCTGCGGCGGGGCGAGAGGATGGCGCTGCTCGGCCCGAACGGGGGCGGCAAGACGACCTTGCTGCGCGCCCTGCTGGGCGAGCTGCCCCCGCTCACCGGAACCCTCCGGGTCGGGGCTCGCTGTGCCAGCGTCCCGCAGACCGAGCGCTCCCAGCTCGACTACCCGGTCTCGGCGCTCGACGTGGCGGCGATGGGAGCACTCTCGCGGTTGCCCTGGTGGCGGCGGCCGGGGCGGCGCGAGCGCGAGGCCGCGCTGGAGGCGCTCGCCAAGGTCGGCCTCGAGACGCTCGCCGAGGAGACCTTCGGCAAGCTCTCCGGCGGGCAGCGCCAGCGCGTCCTGATCGCCCGCAGCCTGGTTCAGGACGCGCGGATCCTGCTCCTCGACGAGCCCTTCTCCGGCCTCGACCGTCCCGGCTCCGAGCGCCTGGAAGCGCTGATCGGGACGCTCGCGGCCGAGGGACGGGCGGCGATCGTCGCCACCCACGACCTCGACCAGGCCCGGCGCCTGGACAGCGTGCTCTGCGTCAACCGGGCGCAGATCGCGGTCGGCGCTCCCGAGCAGGTTCTTGACCTCGCCGTCCTCGAAGCCACCTACGGCGGCTCGATCGTCGCGCTGCCGGGCTCGGCCACGCGCGCGATCCTGCCCCCCCACCACCACCACCACCACTGAGCGATGTTCGAGCCTCTGCAAGACGAGTTCATGCGGCGGGCGATCGCCGAGATGACCCTGATCGGGATCGCCGGCGGCGCCCTGGGCTGCTGGGTGATCCTCTACCGGCTCTCCTACGCGGCCGAGTCGCTGGCCCACTCGATCTTCCCCGGCCTCGTCCTCGCCGCGATCGCGGGGGCGCCGCTGATCGTCGGCGGCGTGCCGGGCATCGTCGTCGCCGCGCTGGCGATCGCGGTTGTCTCGCGCGTTCCCGGCATCGGCCGCGAGGCGGCGGTGGGCGTGGTCGTGACCACGCTGTTCGGCCTCGGCGTGCTGCTGGCGCTCTCGCCCGAATCCCCACCCGGCATTCAGGAGGTGCTCTTCGGCGACATCCTCGGTCCCTCCGACGCCGACCTGGCTTCCGCCGGCGCCCTCGTTCTGGTGGTCGGCCTCTCGCTCGCCCTGCTGCACGGACGGCTGGCGGCCGGCGGCTTCGACCGCGCCGCGGCACGATCCCTGGGCGCCTCGCCGGGGAAGACGGAAGCCGCGCTGCTTGTCCTGCTGGCGCTGGCGATCGTGGTCGCCGTCCAGGGCCTCGGCAACCTGCTCGTGGTCGCGGTCTTCGTCGGACCCGCCGCCACCGCCCGCCAGTTCACCGAGCGGATCGCGCCGATGCTTCTCGATCGCCGTCGCGCGCCGCGGTGCTTGCCGGCATCGCCGGGCTCTACCTCTCCTATTACGTGGGGACCGCCGGCGGCGCCTCGGTGGCGCTGGCGATCGTCGCCGCCTACCTGCTCTCCCTGCCGGCCGCTCGCCTGGGCTCGCTCATGCGCAGCGAAAAGCGGGCACCCGCTGAAGCTACGATCGGCTGATGCCAACGGCGGTCGACACGACCTGGGCCGAGCACGCGCTGACGACGCTGGGCGCGGCGGGCTACCGGCGCGGCGGAGCGCGAACCGCAGTCGTCGAGGCGCTGGCCCGCCACGATTGCGCGGTGAGCGCGCTGGCGCTGGAGGAGGAGCTGCGGCGCCGCAAGGTCCACGTCGGCCGGGCCAGCATCTACCGCGCTCTGGACGTGCTGGAGGAGCTGGAGCTGGTGCAGCGCTTCGAGGTCGAGCGCGGAATCGCGAGCTACGAGCGGGTCAAGCTCGACGGCCACCACCACCATCACGCGATCTGCCGCAGCTGCGGGCGGATGGAGCCCTTCGAGGACCGCGGCCTCGAGCGGGCGATCGAGCAGGTCTCCGATCTGGTCCCATTCGAGATCGCCGAGCACGACGTGGTGCTGCGCGGCCTCTGCGAGCGCTGCGCGAACTGAGTCCGCACGTTCAAGCTTGGGCGCGGGGCGGCCGATGCTGCCCCTGTGCAGACCACCGAGCAGACCCGAATCGGGCGGTTCTTCGATCGTCATCCGTACCCCTGCGGCTGTTCGCGGTCTGCGCGCTGCTCTGGGGGGTCGGCTACCTGACCTGGCGGATCGGGTGGAGCGGCCAGGGCGCCAGCCCGGTCGCCTTCGCGATGCTGCTCGTAACCGAGATCTACGGCCTCTGGGCGCTCGGCACGCTCGCCTGGTACTCGTGGTCACGCCGGGCCGCGGTGCGACCCGCGGCGACCGCGGGGCGCAGGGTCGACGTCTACGTCTGCACCTACGACGAGTCCTTCGAGGTCGTGGCGGCGACCCTGGCCGGCTGCCGCGCCCTCACCTACCCGCACACGACCTACCTGCTCGACGACGGCCGCCGCGCCGAGATGGAGGAGCTCGCCCGCGTCGCCGGGGCCGAGTACCTGACCCGGCCCGACAACACCCACGCCAAGGCCGGCAACATCAACGCCGCCCTGCCCCGCACCGACGGCGAGCTGGTCTTGATGCTCGACGCCGACCACGTGCCGATGCCGGACGCGCTCGACGCGATGGTCGGCTACTTCGACGACGAGCGGGTCGCCCTGGTCCAGAGCCCGCACGACTTCTTCAACCACGACTCGGTCCAGCACTACGTCGTCGGCCGCCACGAGCAGTCGCTCTTCTACCGCGTCGTCTGCCCCGGCAAGGACCGCCACGGCGCCGCCTACTGGTGCGGCTCGGCGGCGCTGCTGCACCGCGGGGCGCTGCTCGAGATCGGCGGCGTCGCGACCGAGACGATCGCCGAGGACTTCCACACGACGATCCGCCTGCTGCGCCACGGCTGGAGCAGCCGCTACCACGACGAGGTCCTCGTCCAGGGCCTCGCCCCGCACGACCTCGACGGCTACCTGCTGCAGCGCGACCGCTGGGCGCGCGGCAACCTCGCCGTCTTCACCCTGCCCGAGTCCCCCCTGCGCGCCAAGGAGCTGCGCCCGGTCCAGCGGCTCTCCTACTTCGTCAGCCTCGCCGCCTACCTGGCGCCGCCGATGCGGCTGCTGCTGCTGGCGACGCTGGGGCTGGTGATGTGGACCGGCGAGCTGCCGATGAAGATCAGCGTCGTCGCCCTGGCGGCGCTCTGGCTGCCGGCGGTCTCGCTCAACCTGCTGGCCGGCTCGGCGCTGACCCGCGGCTACATGAAAATCGGCGAGACGGCCCACTACGAGCTGCTGACGATGGAGATCTACACGCGGGCATTGCGCTGCATCTTTCGCCCCGGCGACACCGCCTTCAAAGTGACGCCGAAGCAGGGCGCCGACGGCGGCGGCTTCGACTCGGTCCGCAAGCTGCACCTGGTGATCGTCGCCGCCATCGTCCTCGCCGGCGGCACCGTCCTGCGCCTGCTCGACCTGGCCGGGTTCGGGCCGCTGCCCGACCTGCCGGGGATCGCCGCCGTGATCGTGCCGCTGCTCGGCCTGATCGAGTTGCGCCGCGTGCTGCGCACCCTGCTCGCCGTCGGCCGCCGCCACCAGCGCCGCCAGGTCTACCGCTTCCAGGGCGACGCCCCCGCCCACTGCTTCGCCGCCGGCGGCCATATCGGCGGCCATCTCGTCGACGCCAGCGCCGCCGGGGTCGGCCTCGTGATGGACGCGCCGGTGCCGCTCGGCGAGCGGCCCGCCGTCCTGCTCGAGCTCGAGGACGCGGCCGGCAAGTCGCACGAGGTCGCCGCCCAGGTCGAGATCCGCTCCTGTCGCGAGGCCGAGGGCCGCTACCTGATCGGCGCCACGGTCGAGGAGATGGACTCCTCCTCGCGGATGCGCCTGATGGAGTGGTGCTACGTCGTCTGCAGCCACGAGCGCCTGCGCGGCCACCGCCCGGCGGCGCCCGCCCCCGCGTCGGGTGAGGAGATCGTGCTGCCGCTCGGCAAGCCGGCGCCGCAGCTCGCACCCGAGCTCTCCCGTCCGTAGGCCAAGCATCGCACCTGGGCTTCGGGTTTCTACCCAGCCAGGTTCAGGCCATTTCACGGAAGGCAGCGCCAGGCGTAGTTGAAAGCCTGCCTGGGCGCTGCACTCATCCATTAAGCGGGCAGGGGAAAGGAAGCCTGATGCGCAAAGGTCTCGAGATAGGCGGAATCGTCGCCGCGGTTGTGTTGATCGTCTTCGGCGTCGTCGCGATCGTGATGGGCGCCGACGGACGCGACACGGTGAAGTCGGAACTGAAGGAGCAGGGCATCGTCGGCACGCCCGACATGACGCCGTCGGCGACCGCCGAAGAAGTCAAAGCGGCCGGCCTGAAGGACGTCTCGCTGCCGGACTGCGATGTCGCGGAAGAGGTCGTCGACAACGGCGACAGCGCCCGTTGCTTCGCCGAGTACATGCAGGTCCACGCGCTCGAGGCCACCGGCGGCTACACCTACGCCGAAATGGGCCGCTTCGAAGCCAAGCCCGACACGCCGGCGGGCGAGTTGGCCACGGGCGGCGGCACCGACAACGAAGAATTCGCCGTCATCGACACCGAATCCGGCCTGCCGGCCGACAACGGCACGCGCGAAGTGTGGGTCACCGAGACCGCGCTGGCGACGGCGCTCAACGCCAGCTACATGGCGGAGAGGCTGTCGGTATTCGGGATCGTGATCGGCGTCGCCCTCCTGCTGACCGGCATCGGCTTCGCCGTTCTCGTCGCCGGCGGCGCCGTGCGCAGCCGCACGGACGGCTCGCAGAGCTGACCCCGGCGCCAGGCTCAGGTCGCGGCGATCGCGGCCTGAGCCGCGGCGACGCGGGCGATCGGCACCCTGAAGGGCGAGCAGCTGACGTAGTCCAACCCCGCGTCGTGGAAGAAGGCGATGCTGTCGGGGTCGCCGCCGTGCTCGCCGCAGATGCCGAGGCCGAGGCCGGCCCGGCCGCGGCGGCCGCGCTCGACCGCGATGCGGACGAGCTCGCCGACGCCGTCGACGTCGATCGTCTCGAAGGGACTGCGGTCGACGATCTTGCGACGCAGGTACTCGCCGAGGAAGCGCCCCTCCGAGTCGTCGCGGGAGAAGCCGAGCGCGGTCTGGGTCAGGTCGTTGGTGCCGAAGCTGAAGAACTCGGCCTCGGCCGCCAGCCGCTCGGCCACCAGGCAGGCGCGCGGCAGCTCGACCATCGTGCCGACCCGGAAGCCGGGCGGCTCGACGCCGAGGCGCTCCGCGGTCTCCGCCGCCGTGCGCTCGACCAGCGCGCGCATCGCCGCCAGCTCTCCCTCGTAGTCGACCAGCGGGATCATCACCTCCAGCTGCGGCGCTTCGCCGAGGCGCTCACGCACGGAGACGGCCGCGGCGACGATCGCCCGCACCTGCATCTCGTAGACCTCGGGGTAGAGCAGGCCGAGCCGGCAGCCGCGCGTGCCCAGCATCGGGTTCGACTCCTCGAGCTGGCGCACCCTGTGCAGCTGGCGTTCCAGCTCCTCCGGCGGCTCGCCGCCGGCGGTCGCGAGGCGGCGCTCGATCTCCACCAGCAGGTCCTCGGCCCGGGGCAGGAACTCGTGCAACGGCGGATCGAGCAGTCGAATCGTCACCGGCAGCCCGGTCATCTCGGCGAAGAGCCCTTCGAAGTCGGCCTGCTGCAGCGGCTCAAGCTCGGCCAGCGCCGCCCGCCGGGCGGGCTCGTCCCCGGCCATGATCATCGCCTGCATCTTCGGCTGGCGCTCGCCGAGGAACATGTGCTCGGTACGGCAGAGGCCGACCCCCTCGGCGCCGAAGCGGCGCGCGGTCGCCGCGTCCTCGGGCCGGTCGGCATTGGCGCGCACGCCGAGCCGGCGCAACTCGTCGCACCAGCCGAGCACGACCTGGAAGTGCTCGTCGACCTCGGCCGGAACGAGCGGCACGTCCTTGGTGGCGACGGTCCCGGTCGAGCCGTCGATCGCGATCTCGTCTCCCTCCCGCAGGAGCGTCTCGCCGACCCGCATCTCACCCGCTTCGAGGTCGATCTCGAGCGCCGAGGCGCCGCAGACGCAGGGGCGCCCCATGCCACGCGCGACCAGCGCCGCGTGCGAGGCCTTGCCCCCCTCCGAGGTGAGGATGCCGCGGGCGGCGTCGAAGCCGGCGACGTCGTCGGCCTCGGTGAACGGGCGGACGAGGATCACGTCCTCGCCCTCGGCGGCCCGCTCGACCGCGCGCTCTGCGCTGAAGACGATCCGGCCGCGCGCGGCGCCGGGCGAGGCCGGCACCCCGTGGGCCAGCGGATCGAGCTCGAAGGCCGGGTCGAAAGAGGGGTGCAGCAGCGCCTCCAACTTCGCGGTGTCGATCCGCGCCAGCGCCTGCTCGCGGTCGAGGATCCCCTCGGCGACCAAGTCGACGGCGACACGCACGGCCGCGTGCGGCGGCCGCTTCGCCGAGCGCGCCTGCAGCATGTAGAGGGTCCCCTCCTCGACCGTGAACTCGACGTCCTGCATGTCGCCGAAGTGGCGCTCGAGCGCGGCGAGGATCTCGACCAACTGCGCGTGGGCGGCGGGCATCAGCGCGGCCATCTCGGCGAGGTCGGCGGTGTCGCGCGTGCCCGAGACGACGTCCTCGCCCTGGGCGTTCCGCAGGAAGTCGCCCGAGGGCCGCGGCTCGCCGGTGATCTCGTCGCGGCTGAAGGCGACTCCCGAGCCCGAGCCCTCGCCCCTGTTGCCGAAGACCATCTGCTGCACGTTGACCGCGGTGCCCCAGTGGTCGGGGATGCGGTTGAGCCGGCGGTACTCGACCGCGCGGGCGCCGTTCCAGGAGCCGAACACGGCGGCGATCGCGCGCAGCAGCTGTGCACGCGGCTCCCGCGGCAGCTCCTCGCCGGTCTGAGCGGCGAAGATCCGCTTGAACTCACCGGCCAGACGGCGCAGGTCGGCGGCCTCCAGCTCGGTGTCGAGCGCGACGCCGCGCTCCTCCTTGAGCGCTCGGATCGCCTGCTCGAAGAGCATCGAGTCGATCCCGCAGACGACGTCGCCGAACATCTGCACGAAGCGGCGGTAGGAGTCCCAGGCGAAGCGCTCGTTGCCGGTGCGGGCGGCGAGCCCGGCGACCGCCTCGTCGCCGAGGCCGAGGTTGAGCACCGTGTCCATCATCCCCGGCATCGACTCGCGGCCGCCGGAGCGGACCGAGACGAGCAACGGATCCGCCGGGTCGCCGAGCCGCCGGCCGGCCGCGGCCTCGAGCGTCGCGACCGCGGCGTCGATCTGCCGCTCCAGCCCGGGTGGGAAGGCCCCGCCGTCCGTGCCGAGGTAGGCGACACAGGCCTCGGTCGTCACCGTGAATCCGCCGGGAACGACGATCGGCGGCCCGAGGCGCGCCATCTCAGCGATGTTGGCGCCCTTGCCGCCGAGCAGCTCTCGCATCTGCTTCGAGCCCTCGGAGAACTCGTAGACGTACTTGGCCTGCCGGTTCATCTCGCCTCCGCGCAATCTAGGCCGCCCACGCGCCGCCGCCATCCGGAGAAAGCCGCGGAGCTGGGTCATCCGCAATCGGCCGCTGGGACGGCGCGGCCGAATACGGAAGAGGACGCCGCCCTGCGTCCCTAGCCTTAGGCTGGTGAAGGCCTACCAGCTGACCGCCTGGCAGTCGCCGCCGGAGATGCGCGAGGTCGCCGTGCCCGAGCCCGGCCCCGGCCAGGTTCTGCTCAAGGTCGCCGGAGCCGGCGCCTGCCACTCCGACCTGCACCTGATGGACTGGCCGGAGGGGACGATGGACTTCGATCTGCCCTTCACGCTGGGGCACGAGAACGCCGGCTGGGTCGAGGCGCTCGGCGCCGGCGTCGAGGGGCTAGAGCGGGGCGAGCCGGTCGCCGTCTACGGGCCCTGGGGCTGCGGCCGCTGCCGCGCCTGCCGCCGCTCGGCCGAGAACTACTGCGAGCGCCAGGCCGAGATCGGCGCCTTCGGCGGCGGCCTCGGGCTCGACGGCGGCATGGCCGAGTACATGCTCGTCCCCCACCCGCGCCTGCTGCTGCCGCTCGGCGAGCTCGACCCTCGCGACGCCGCGCCGCTCTCCGATGCGGCGCTGACCCCCTACCACGCGATCAAGCGCTCCCTTTCCCTGCTCACCCCCGGCTCGACCGCGGTCGTGATCGGCGTCGGCGGCCTCGGGCACATGGCTGTGCAGCTCCTGCGCGCACTCAGCCCGGCCCAGGTGATCGCCGTCGACCTCTCGCCGGAGAAGCTGCGACTGGCGCGCGAGGTCGGCGCCGAGCACACGGTCGAGCCCGGTGAGGACGCCGCCGCCGAGATCCTCGAGCTGGCCGGCGCCTCGCGGGTCGAGCTGGTGGTCGACAACGTCGGCGCCGACGAGACGATCGCCCTCGGCGCCGCGGTGGCGGGCTTCGAGAGCCACGTCACCGTGGTCGGCCTGGCCGGCGGCAAATTCGAGTTCTCCTTCGGCGCCGAGCCGTTCGAGGCGCAGCTCACGATCCCCTACTGGGGCACGGCGATCGAGTTGATCGAGGTTCTCGACCTCGCCCGCGCCGGCAAGATCCGCGCCCACGTCGAGCGCTTCCCGCTCGACCGCGCCGCCGACGCCTACGCCCGCCTGCGCGAGGGCACGCTGGACGGCCGCGCCGTGATCTGCCCGCACGACTGAGCGGAGAGGGTGGGAATGGGACGAAATCGAGACGAGATGAAGAGATCGGCTTCGGCCGACCCGGTCGCCATGATGGCGCCGTGCCAACGATCAGCCGCTTCCTCGGGATCACGATCGCGATGTTCTTCGACGATCACGGCTTCCCACACTTCCACGCCCGCCATGCCGAAGGTGAAGCCAAGGTACGAATCGACAACCTCGAGGTAATCGACAGCAACCTCGACCGTCGGCAGTTGCGCTTCGTGCTCGCCTGGGCCGAGTTGCATCAGGCTGAGCTGGAAGAGAACTGGCGCCGAGCCCGCGCAGGTGAGACACTTCAGGAGATCGAGCCCCTGCAATGAACGAACTTACGCCAGACATAACCGCAGCAGAAGTCGTCCGCCACGGCGTCCTCCGGCTGACCTTCGCCGACGGGCTGAGCGGCGAAGTCGACGTACTCGATCGCATGCGCGGCCCGGTTTTCGAGGATGCCCTATCCCCGGAGGGCTTTGCCAAGGCCGAAGCCGACGCGGAAACCGGCACCGTAGTTTGGCCCGGGGGCGCGGACCTCGCTCCCGACACTCTTTATGAGCGCGTTCGTTCCGGCGCTTGGCCAGAATCTCGCGCAGCCGCCTGATTAGTCATCGGATACGGCGTCGTCCATGCCGCACTGCCGTGCCGCTGGTCCCCGAGCCAGCGAAAGCCAGCCCATGAAGCACGCCACTCAGGCGCCGAAGATCCATCGCTCTTTCTTTAGCTGCTGGCCCTTGGGACGAACACGGGTTGCACGGGACACCTCATAGCCCGTTCGGCGGTCCTGGCAGGAGAAGCCAAACGGCGATGGCGACGGGTTGTAGACCAAGCCGAGGAGCCGCCGCAAGCTTGACTCAATGAGGCTACGGAGCTGGCGAGGGAAATGGCCACCGAGGGCCAAGCTGACCCCGAACCTCTGTTGCCGTTGCTGCGAGATGATCTGCGCAGAGAGATGAGCCTGGAGGCGCTGTCCGGCAAACCGATTCACCTTCGGATTCACGAGGAGCCGCCCAGCTGACTCTGGCGGCTGGCCGGTGCCAGCGCGCATCCGATATTGACCCCGCTCTAGTGTGGTCAATATCGGATGCGCGACCTGTGCCTGCTTCTCGGGCTCGGTGCCCACGGGTTCGATAGAAGAACTCAACCCGGGTGAAGACGGAGAGGGTGGGATTCGAACCCACGAGACGGGTTAACCCCGCCCACGCGATTTCCAGTCGCGCTCCTTAAGCCACTCGGACACCTCTCCGGGGTGCCGCCAAAGGGTATTAGCTCTGCTCAGCGACGGGCGGAGAAGAAGCCGCGCAGCAACTCGGCGCACTCTTCTTCCAGCACGCCGCCGGTCACTTCGGGGCGGTGGTTGAGGGCGGGCTCGGCGAGGACGTCGAGGACGCTGCCGGCGGCGCCGGCCTTGGGGTCGGGGGCGCCGAAGACGACCGCCGGGATGCGGGCGAGGACGATCGCGCCGGCGCACATCGCGCAGGGCTCGAGCGTGACGTAGAGGGTCGTGCCGGGCAGGCGCCAGCCGCCGAGCGCCTCGGCGGCGGCGCGGATCGCGAGGATCTCGGCGTGGGCGGTCGGGTCGCGGCGCAGCTCACGCTCATTGCCGGCGGCGGCCAGCGGCTCGCCGTCACGCGCGATCACGGCGCCGATCGGCACGTCGCCGTGCTCCGCCGCCGCGCGGGCGCGCTCGATCGCCAGCGCCATCAGGCGCGCGTCCCTCTCGCCGCTGTCCTCGCCGGGCATCGATCCGGAAGTATGTGGCACCCGACAACTTCGCGGGCGGGCCGGTGTTGAAGCCAGAGCCGCCGCGGGCAGGGGCTCGGCGACGGCGAACCACGATGACTCGAAGCATTCCCACACTGACCGCGGCGCTGCTGCTCGCGACGGCGATCCTCGCCACGCCCGCCGGCGCCGCCGGTGGCTCGGGCCCGCCGCTGGCCCGTGTCGCCCTCGCCGACGACCCCGGGCCGCTCACGGCCTCGACGGCGCCGCCGGGCGGCTGGGTCTCGCTGCAGTGGAACTTCCTCCCCTGGGAGGGGACGCCGACGGCGCAGCTGCCGGTCTCAGCCGGCGGGATCGATGCCGTCGGCGCCTGGCGGCACCTGCGCGAAGCGGGGCGGCCCGGCGCCCGCGGCGTCACCGTCGCCGTGCTCGACACCGGCGTCGCCTACCGCGACCAGGGGCGCCGCTTCCGCCGCAGCCCGGACTTCGCCGGCACCCGGTTCGTCCCCGGCTACGACTTCGTCGACGACGACCGCCTGCCGCTCGACGAAAACGGCCACGGCACCCATGTCGCCGGCACGATCGCCGAGCGGACCAACAACGGGATCGGCCTGACCGGGCTCGCCTACCGCGCCACGCTGATGCCGGTGCGGGTGCTCGACCGGAGCGGCAGCGGCCAGGCCGACGCCATCGCCCGCGGCATCCGCTTCGCCGTCACCCACGGCGCCGACGTGATCAACATGAGCTTCAACTTCGGCTGCGGCAAGCGCGTGCCGGCGATCAACGCGGAGCTGCGCAACGCCTACCGCCAGGGCGTCGTAACGGTCGCATCGATCGGCAATCTCGGCTCCGAGACCTGCGTCTCGCCGCCGGCCACGGGACCGCGGACGATCGGCGTCGGCGGCGCCACCGAGGGCGGCTGCCTCGGCGACTACTCGGCCCTGCCCGGCAGGGGGGTCGACCTGCTGGCGCCGGGGGGCGGCTCGCCGGTCGGCGGCTGCCCGTCGGTGTCGAGCCGCTCGATCTACCAGGTGACGCTGAAAGGAAACAGCACCCGGCAATTCAGCGAGCCCGGCAACTACATCGGCACCTCGATGGCGGCGGCGCACGTCTCCGGCGTGGCGGCGATGGTGCTCGCCTCCGGCGCGATCGAAAAGGACGTCTCGCCGCAGGGCAAGGTCAACCGCGTCGCCCGGCGCCTGCGCAAGACCGCTCGCGACCTCGGCCTCCCCCGCCAGCGCCAGGGCGCCGGCCTGATCGACGCGGGCGCAGCGACGGAATAACCGACGCGGACGCGCCACCTGAGTTGCACCGAATTCGCTGAGCCTCAGGTCGTTCTAACGATAATCACGCTGCATGGCGCATGGTGAGAAACGTTGTTGGGGACGCTGCCGAGCAGGAAGCGGCGCGCCCCGGTCATGCCCTTGTTGCCGACGACGATCAGGTCGGCCTCGATCCGCTCGGCGACGTTGAGGATCGCCTCGGCGGGTTCGGCCTCGACCGGGTGGGTCTGCACCTCGACCCCCTCCTTCTTCGCCGCCGCGGCGGCGGCTTCGAGCACCAGGTTGACGTCCTCGCGCGGGCCGATCTCGTGCTGCACGTCGGCCGGCGCTCCCGCCTGCTCGCCCTCGATGCGGCGTTTCGAGACCGGCTCGTAGGCGCTGACGATGTTGAGCTGAGCGCCGGCGATCTTCGCCAGGTCGACAGCCTGGCGCACCGCCTCGGCGGCCGTCTCCGACCCATCGGTGCCGACAACGATTCGCGTGAACACGCCGCGAGTCTAACGCCCGGCCTGGCGCGCGGGCAAGCCGCGGAATCCGTCGCCAAGGATCTCGGTCGGCGTCGTCGCCAGGCGCACGATCGCGATCGCCATCGCGGCGAGCAGGCAGGCGAGCAGCAGAGCCATCGCGGCTTTCCATTGCAGCGGCATCGAACGGGAGCCTAGCCAGGGGTACGCTTGCGCAATGGAGCGAGTTGCCGACGGGGTCTGGCTGCTGCGGGGCGACCTGGGAAAGTCGATGAACATCTACTTCCTCGAAGACGAGGGGGGCATGGTCCAATTCGACGCCGGCAGCAAGGGGATGACCAAGAAGGCCCGGGCCGCCGCCGAGCAGCTCGGGGGGCTGAAGAAGGTCGTGCTCGGTCACGCACACGCCGACCACCGCGGCACCGCGCCCTATATGGGCGTGCCCGTCCACTGCCACCCCGACGAGGTCGCCGACGCCGAAAGCGACGCCTCGATCGCCCCGTATATGGACATCTCGCAGCTGCCGGTCGCGCCGGTGCGCTGGATCTATCCCACCCTGCTGCGGCGCTGGGACGGCGGCGCCGTGAAGATCGCCGGCACCGTCGCCGAGGGCGACGAGGTGGCCGGCTTCCGCGTCATCCACTTCCCCGGCCATGCCCCCGGCCTGATCGGCCTCTGGCGCGAGAGCGACCGCGTGGCCCTGGTCAGCGACGTCGTCTACTTCGTCGATTCCGCCCGTTTCAAACCGCTGCCGCCGGGCGAGGCCAGCGTCCCCCACCCGGCCTGGGCCTGGGACCACGAGCAGGCGAAGCGCTCGGTGCGCAAGCTGGCCGCGCTGGAACCGGCCGTGGTCGGCGCCGGGCACGCCGAGCCGCTGCGCGGCGAGAACCTGCGCGCGACGCTCGAGCGCGCGGCCGAGAAGTACTGAGGCTCGCCGCGCGCGCGAGCGCGGCTGGCATAGGTTGCCCTCTCTGATGATCGGGACCTACGTCGCGGCGGCGCTGATCTGCCTCGCCTCACTGCTCGTCGGCCGCGCCCTGCTGTCGCTGGCGGGCCGCGACTCGTGGTCGTGGCTGGAGCCGGCCGTCGGCTTCGGCGCCGTCCTGACCGTGACCGGCGCCCTCGCCCGCGCCCCCGGCCACGGCACCTCGGCGAGCGTGGGCCTGGCCCTGCTGCTCGTCGCCGCGGCAGCCGTCGTCCTCGTCAAGCGCCCGGCCGCCGCCGGGCACGGGGAGGCGCTGCGGCAGGGGGCGCCGGTGGCGATCGCGGTGGCGGTGGTGCTCTCGATCCCGTTCGCGATCGCCGGGCGTTGGGGGTTGCTCGGCGTCGGCCTCAACAACGACCTCGGCCTGCACCTCGCCTGGGCCGAGTGGCTGCGCAGCGGCGCCGGGCCGGTGGCGGAGACGGGCTACCCGCTCGGGCCGCATGGGCTGGCCGTGGCGACCGCGGCGTTGCCGGGGATCGGGCTCGGCCAGGCCTTCGTCGGCGAGATCTTCGCGATCGGCATCCTCACCGGCCTGACCGCGCTCGCCGCGCTGCCGGGATTCGGCCCGGGACGGCGGCTGCTCGCGGCGACGCTGGTCGCGGTCCCCTACCTCGCCGCCTCCTACTTCGCCCAGGGCGCCTTCAAGGAGACCGCCGAGGCGCTCTTCGTCCTCGCCGTGGCCGTCGGCCTGCGCAACCTCGACACGAGCGCGCGCGGGGCTCGGCGAGCGCTGCCCTGGCTGGCGATCGCCGGCGGCGTCTTCTTCTCCTACAGCTTCGCCGGCCTCGCCTGGCCGCTGCTCGCCGCCGCCTTCTGGAGCTTGACCCTGCCGAGCGTACGGCGGGCGCTGGCGCCGCGGGCGCTGCTGCGCTTCCTCTTCCGCCCCGCGACGTTGCTGACGATCGCGGCGCTGGTCGGGCTCGCCGCCGCGGCAACCCTGGTCGGCCCCTTCGGCTTCGTCCACAGCTTCAACAAAGTCGCCGGCACCAACACCTACGGCCCGGTCTCGCCGCTCGAGGCCCTCGGCGTCTGGCCGGCGACCAACTACCGCCTGGAAGCGCCCGGCGGCGCCCACCTGACCGGCCTCGCCGGCGCGATCGGCGTGATCGCCCTGCTCGCCGGGACCGCCTGGTGGGTGCGGCGACGCGAGCTCGCGGTGCCGCTCGGGCTCGCCGCCTGCGTCGTCCTCTATCTCGCCGCGCTGCCGACCAGCGGCGACTACTCGCACGCCAAGGCGCTGATGATCGGCGCGCCGCTGGCGATGCTCGTCATCGTCCGCCCGCTGCTCGCCGAGATCTGGCCGGAGCGCGGTCGAGCTTTCAGTCCGATAGCGGACGAAAGGTCGACGGCGAGCGGGGGCGGACTGAGGCGAGCCGCCTGGTCGACGTTGGCCGTCCTCTTCATCGGCGGCGCCGTCTACTCGAGCTTCTTGGCGCTGCGCAACGCGCCGGTCGGCCCGGCCGGGCACGGCGGCGAGCTCAGCGCCTTCCTGCCGGTCGTCCACGGCAAGCCCGTCCTCTACGCCGGCCAGGACCGCTACGCCGCCTACGAGCTGCTCGGCGCCGACACCCACGTGCCGCTGGTCGAGTTCCCCGACCCCGGCGTCGCCGAGAACCCGGAGAAGCCCTTCGACACCGGCGACGCCTACAGCCCGATCGACTTCGACTCCTTCTCGCGCGGCACGCTCGACGGCTTCCCCTACGTGATCACCGGCCGCGCCGCATGGAACAGCCAGGCGCCGCACGGCTTTAAGCGCATCGCCGCCACTCCCTCCTACATCCTCTGGGAACGGACCGGCGAGGTGCCCGAGGATCGCCACGTCCTGCTCGAGGGCGTCGACGCCGGCGCCTGGGCGGGCTGCGACGCGCCGGAGATCCGCATCCTGCTCGCCAACGAGGGCCGCGCCTCGCTCTTCCCCGGCGTCGCGATCGCCCCCAAGGCCGGCTGGGACGCGGGCGACAAGCTGCGCACCGGCGAGAGCACCGCCCAGGCGGTCGCCCTGCCGCGGGGTCGCTGGCGGCTCTCGCTGCAGTACTTCTCGCCCTTCGGCCTCGACATCTCCGCCCCGGGGTTCCACCACGGCCTGGTCGCCGCGCTCGACGGCCAGCGCCCGAACACGATCAGCCTCGCCAACGACGGCCAGTTCTGGCCGGCGGGCGTCTACGACAGCCCCGGCGGCAAGGTGCGCTTCGCCGTCTCCGCCGCCGAGCCGAGCACCCTGCAGCGCCTCAGCGGCTACGACGAAGTCGCCCACATCGGCAACCTCGTCGCCGTCCGCGCCGGCAAGCGCCGCATCGTCCCACTCAGCTCAGCCTGCAACCAGTGGATCGATTCATACGAATCCCGTGCCGCGCCATAACGATTCCGTCCACGCCATAAGGCCGTCTGACCAAGCAGGTCGGTGGCCGCAGGGAGCGAGGCGAGGGGAGCGCACTTCTAGTGCGTGACCCGATCCGAGCGACTGAGGCTGCCGAGATGCGCCGTGTCAGACGGACTTAGCCGAAAGTCGATCCGGCGAAACTCGTACCACGTCCCATACCCAGCCCGCCTTCTCCATCAGGTCGATGGTTACCGCGGAGAGGTCGACCTGCCAGCGGCCGAGGCCGTGGGTGGCGGAGGTCGGGAAGGCGTGGTGGTTGTTGTGCCAGGCCTCGCCCAGGGTCGGGATCGCGATCAGCGCGAGGTTGCGGGACTCGTCGCTGGTCTCGTAGTCGCGGTTGCCGAAGACGTGGCAGAGCGAGTTGATGCTGTAGGTGAAGTGGTGCAGGACGAAGACGCGGACGAGGCCGCCCCAGAGCAGCCCGGTCACCGCGGCGAAGAGGGTGCCGCCGATCAGCCAGCCGAGCGCGAAGGGCAGGAGGAGCCCGCCGATCGCCCAGAAGATGAAGGTGCGGTCGACCCACTCGATCGTCGGGTCCTTGATCAGGTCGGGAGCGAAGCGCTCCTTGTTGCCGCGCTGGGTGTGGATGAAGAGCCAGCCCATGTGGGCGTGGAAGAGGCCTCGCATCGCGCCGGACCAGCCGTGGCCGTGGTCGACGTGGGGGCTGTGCGGGTCGCCTTCTTCGTCGGAGAAGGCGTGGTGCTTGCGGTGGTCGGCGACCCAGGAGATCACCGGGCCCTCGATCGCCGCCGAGCCGAGGATCGCCAGCAGCCCGTGCAGCCAGCCCTTCGCCTTGAAGGCGCGGTGGGTGAGGTGGCGGTGGAAGCCGACCGTGATCCCGAGGCCGGTCAGCACGTACATGCCGACGAAGAGGAAGACGTCGCTCCAGTGCAGCGCCTTGCCCCAGACCTGCCAGCCGGCGAAGACCGATCGCGACGAAGGGGACGAGCGTGACCAGCCCGGTGATGATCCTGTCGCGAGTCTCGTTGGCTACGGGCTGGATGTCGGACGGAAGTGGGCCCGCGCCTGCCATGAGGCTCGGGATCATACGCCGATAGCGGCGCCGGAAAGGTAAAAGTTTGTCCGCCGCGCACAGCGGAGCGTAGATAAGGTGCCGCGATGCCATTCGCCCGCACCGAGCCGCTGCGCCGCGAGATCGAGGCCCGGCATCCCCGAGCGCCCGTTCGCGGTCGAGTTCTGGGACGGGACCCGGCTGCCCGCCAGCAACGGCGACGGCCCGACCTTCTTCGTGCGCTCGCCGCGCGCCGCCGCGCACGCGCTGCGCGCACCCGGCCAGCTCGGCCTCGGCCGCGCCTACGTCAGCGGCGAGATCGAGGTCGACGACATGGACGCGGTGATCGAGCTGCTCGACACCTGGCAGCCGCCCTCGCTCGACCGCGGCCGACCTGGCCAGGCTGCTGCTCGGCGCCGTCCGCGCCGCCGGCATCCAGCGCCCGCCCGCCCGCCCCGCCGCCGAGCTCGTGCTCAGCGGCCGCCGCCACAGCAAGGAGCGCGACGCCAAGGCCGTCCGCCACCACTACGACGTCTCCAACGACTTCTTCGCCCTCTTCCTCGACGAGTCGATGACCTACAGCTGCGCCTTCTTCGCCGCGGGCGCGCAGACGCTCGAGGCGGCGCAGGAAGAGAAGCTCGACACGGTCGCCCGCAAGCTGGCGCTGAAGGAGGGCGAGCGCGTGCTCGACGTCGGCTGCGGCTGGGGCAGCTTCCCACTGCGCGCGGCGACCAAGTACGGCGCGAGCGTCGTCGGCATCACGCTCTCGCCGCCGCAGGCCGAGCGGGCCCGGCAGCGGGCCGAGCAGGCCGGCGTCGCCGACCGGGTCGAGATCCGCGTGATGGACTACCGCGACCTGGCCGCGAGCGGCGAGCGCTTCGACGCGATCGCCTCGATCGGCATGGTCGAGCACGTCGGCAAGGAGCAGATCGACGTCTACGCGCGCACCCTCGCGGGGCTGCTCGAGCCGGGCGGGCGGCTGCTCAACCACGGCATCGCCCGCCTGCGCCACACCGACCCCGACGCCGCCGCCTTCTCGGAGCGCTACGTCTTCCCCGACGGCGAACCGCTGCACATCTCACGCGTGCTGCTGGCGCTCGAACGGGCCGGCTTCGTCACCCGCCACGTCTCCGAGCACGGCGCCGACTACGCCGAGACCCTGCGCCACTGGGCGCGGCGGCTGGACGAGAACCTCGACGAGGCGATCCGCCTCGCCGGCCCCGAACGGGTCCGGGTCTGGCGCCTCTACCTGCGGGCGGCGCGCAACGGCTTCGAGAACGGCTTCCTCTCGATCTACCAGGCCCGCTGCTCGCTGGCTAGCTTGGAGACCGATCCGGTAGGGCTTTCACTTAACTTCTTTCGGTGGATCGCCTGCGGGCTGACGCCCGGGGCGCCGACACGAAAAAGTACAAGACGTTTCAGCCCTACCGGATCGGTCTCCTAGCCGGGAAGCCGGTGGTGAGGTCGGCAAGCGCCCAGTCGGCTCCAGCTTGATTTAGCTGCTCGACGCTGTAGCTGCCCGTTGCGACGCCTACGACCCGGATGCCGGCGCCGTGGCCCGCAGTGACATCTCGGGGCGTGTCGCCTACGGAGATGCACGGAGCTGTCTTGCGAGCGTGTCGCCGGAGACGAGCTTGGCGCGGGAGAGGGCGGCCTTGGTCACCTCGGTGCGGTCGGCGGAGTCGGAGCCGTAGCCGCCGCAGGAAAAGAAGCGGTTGAGGCGGCCGCGGGCGAGCTTGATGTGGGCGGCGGCCTCGACGTTGCCGGTGACCAGGCCGAGCAGGACGCCGTGCTCGATCAGCCGTCCGCAGCAGCTGCTCGACTCCTGGCATCACCCGGTAGCCGCCGGACTCGGCGACCGCGTCGGGCAGGTGCTCGAGGTAGGCGGCGATCGCCTTGGCGCGCTCCGCGGCGTGCCCTCGCGGCCGATCACCTCGCGGAAGACGATCTTGACGATCTCGGGGTCGGTCATCCCGGCGTCGGTGTGCTCGGCGATGTCGGCCTCGACCCCGTAGAGCTGCTCGAAGCCGCGCTGCCAGGCGACGCCCCCTGCGCCGCCGGTGACGAGCAGCGTGCCGTCGATGTCGAACAGCACCGCGCGCGGCGAGCCGCCATCACTCACCCAAAGTTCGCGCTGGCTGAGCCAGTAGAGCAGGCCGAGCGCGGGCAGGACGACGACCGCGGCGATAGCGAAGACGACGAGGACCGAGTCGAGGGTGGCGCTCGGCGCCGCCGCCTGGTCGATCCGCAGCGAGGTCGGCAGCAGGTAGGGGAACTGGGCTACGCCCCAGCCCCAGACCACGGCGACAACCGCGCCGGCGGCGAGCGGGCGCAGGCCGCGCCGGCGGCGGCCGAGCAGCAGGGCGAGCACGCCGAAGCCGCAGAGCATCGAGACGATCACCAGCGGCAGCCCCTCGACGATCAGGCGGTCGTAGACGTAGCGGGCTTCGCCGTGCAGCGCGATCAGGCCGAAGAGCGCGACGGCGCCGGCAAGCAGCCCGGCGACGAGGGCGCGGCCGGCGAAGTAGCCCTCCATCGCCTTCTCGCCGGCCCGGTGGGAGTCGGCGACGAGGAAGATCGCCGCCAGATAGGCGCCGCTGAGCACGAACAAGGCCCCGGTCAGCAGCGGCAGCGGCGCCAGCCAGCTGGAGAAGGCGTCGCCGTTGCCCGCGGCCGGGACGTTGCCGGCGGCGATCGCGCCGACCACGGTCCCCATGAAGAACGGCGTCAGCACCGAGGAGAGGGCGAAGATCGCCCCCATCGCCCGCCGCAGCTCGAGCCGCCGGATCGATTTGCGGAAGGCGAAGCCGGCGCCGCGCAGGACGATCCCGACCGCCGCCAGGGCGATCGGCACGTAGAGCGTCGTCATGATCGCGCTGAAGGCCTCCGGGAAGGCGGTCCAGAGGACGACGAGGATGAAGATCAGCCAGACGTGGTTGGCCTCCCAGACCGGCGTCAGCGAGCGCTGGATCCGCGCCCGCGGCGCCGCGCCCTTGCGCGTCGTCGACGCCGGCCAGCAGGTCCCAGAAGCCGCCGCCGAAGTCGGCGCCGCCGAACAGCGCGTAGAGCGTCGCCCCGGTCCAGAGGATCGCCGCGGCGAGGTCGGCGCGGCTCATCGCCCCACCACCTTCCGGTGCGCCTTTCCCACTCCCTCGGTTGGAAAGGCGCACCGGAAGGCTCATACTGAGCCTCCGTGGGGGCATACGGGGTCTCCGACTCGTCGCCTTCGCCCTCCGCGCGCCAGCGCCGCGACATCGCCCGCAGGACGAGGATCGCGCCGGTGCCGAGGCCGGCGTAGAGCAGCAGCACGAGGCCGAAGGCGAACCAGATCCCCTGCGCGTCGGTGACCGCTTCGCTGGTCCGCATGTAGCCCTGCACGATCCAGGGCTGGCGGCCGACCTCGGTGACGATCCAGCCGAACCAGAGGGCCAGGATCGCGCCGGCGCCGGAGACCGCGACGGCGCGCAGGAACCAGGGGGTGCTCGGGATCTCGCGCCGGCGCCACCAGGCCCAGGCCAGCCAGAGCCCGAGCAGCAGCAGCGCCGTGCCGATCCCGACCATCGCGTCGAAGGCCAGGTGCAGCAGGGTGTTGGCGGGCGGCCGCTCGTCAGCCGGGATGTCGTTCAGCCCGGTCACCTCGGTGTCCTTGCTGAAGCCGACCAGGAAGGAGTCGAGGTAGGGGATCGGGATCGCGCCCTTGACCCCGTCCGACGTGCAGATGCCGCCGATGTACTCGGTCTGTTCGGGGCCGGATTCCTGGATGCACTCGATCCC
>CAWBLE010000019.1:0-80217 GCA_963789505.1 uncultured Solirubrobacterales bacterium | reverse complement strand
TCGACAACATCTCGGTCGCCGGCGACCTGGCGATCCTGCTCCGCACCCCCGCCGCGATCCTGCGCGGCGAGGGGACCTAGCTAGCGGATCCCTACGCCCACAGCCCACTGATCGGGACGGCCCAGATGCGATCGCTCAGTGGAATGGTCTGCCCCGGCCGGTGTAGAGGACCACCCCCGCCTTGAAGCGGTCGCCGTACTTGTCGCGCATGGCCCCAATCACCCGCCAGTCGCGCTCCCTGATCGAGGCGCGGGCTTTGACCTCGACGGCCGCCAAATCGCCTGACTGGCTTTCGAGGACGACGTCGATCTCGTCGTACTGAGACCGGTAATGACGCAAGGTGGCGTCCAGCCCCGCCCAGCCCAATTGCTTGAGGATTTCCATTCCACAGAAGGTCTCCAGGGCATATCCGGTCACCTGGTCATCCGCAGAGAGCCGCTTCTCGTCAACTCCGAGCTGCTGAGCCAACAGACCCGTGTCAGCGAAGTAGAGCTTCGGAGCGTGCAACTCTCGCGCGCGCAGCCCCGGTCGCCAACTGGGCACCAGGTGGATCAGGAACACGGTCCGCAGGAGCTCTACGTATGCGCTTACCGTCTTGTCGCTGATTTCGAGGTTCCGCGCCAGCTTCTTGAAATCGAGCAGCTTCGCCGAATTGGAAGCGAGCAGGCGCAGCAACTTCGGCATCTCGACGAGCTTCTGAGCCGAGGCGATGTGGCGTAGATCGCGCTCCAGGATGCTCTTGCGCGTAATCGCGGTACCAGGCCCTTCGTTGTCGCTCACCCAGTCGATAAACGGCCGGGTAGCCGCCGCGGGTGACGGCTGCGGCGAAGAACTGCCGTCCGACCGGCGCGTCGGTCAGCCAGGGTGGTTCGCCGGCAAACAGTGCGTCGACGAAGTTGCCCTTGGCTCCGCGAATCTCCGCCTGGGCAAGGGGCCCGGCTCGATCCTGCGAACTCGGCCGGCCAACGACTCCGAGATCTTCGGCGCCGTCAGGACGTTCGCCGAGCCGGTCAGCAGGAATCTGCCCGGCGTGGGGTCTTCATCCACCACCCGCTTGATCGCATACAGGAGGTCGGGAACCAGTTGGACCTCATCGATCAGCGTGGGTCCGCGCAGTCCGGCGACAAAGCCATGAGGATCGGCTGCCGCCGCGTCGCGGGTCGCCTGGTCGTCCAGCGTGGCGCTCGATCCGGAGTGCTCGCCGACAAGCACCTGCTGCGCAAGCGTGCTCTTACCGACCTGCCGGGCGCCCTGCACGAAGACGACGCGGCTGTAGCCGAGCGCCTCGACCACCAGCGAGCGCGCCTTGCGATCGATCAACATGCTCGTGCAAACGCGGAAAACTGCTTACGCATATGCGGAAAGTATTGCATGCAAACGCGGATTAATGCTCCTCGCTGCATACGCGGGCGCCATCGGCTCTTCCGTGCGTGGCAAGAAGACATCGGCCACTAAACCGCGCGCGACATGGATCTTGAGACGATCATCGTCAGCCACGGCGCCGAAGGGCTGCTGCACAACTGCCTTCGCTCGCTGCGGAGCACCCCGCCGGGGGCGCGATGCGGGTCACCGTCGTCGACAGCGGCAGCCCCGACTCGACCCCGGACATGGTCGAGCGCGAGTTCCCCGAAGTCCGCCTCATCCGCCGGGCAATATCGGCTTCTCCGCCGCCAACAACCTCGTCCTGCGCGAGGCGAGGCCGAGCGGTGCTCCTGCTCAACCCCGACACCGAGGTCTACGCGGGACGCTCGACGCCGCGCTGGCGCGGCTCTGGAGCGCGGAGCGGATCGGCATGGTCGGGGTCAAGCTGGTCACCGAGCCGGCGAGCTCGACCATGCCTGCAAGCGCTCCTTCCCGACCCCGCTCAGCGCCCTCGCGCACTTCACCGGGATCGGCCGCGCGCGCAGGCGCCTCCAGCGCCTCAGCCAGTACCGGGCGACCGAGCTGGGCGACGACGAGCCGGGCGAGGTCGACGCGGTCAACGGCGCCTTCATGCTCTGCCGCACCGAGGCGGTCCGCGAGGTCGGCCTGCTCGACGAGGGCTACTGGCTCTACATGGAGGACCTCGACTGGTGCCACCGCTTCTGGGACGCCGGCTGGAAGGTCTTCTACGAGCCCGCCGGCTCGGCCCTGCACGTGAAGGGCGGGTCCAGCGGCCACCGCCGCGCGCCGCGCCAGGAGATCGCCTTCCACCGCGGCATGGCACGTTTCTACCGCCGCTTCGACGCGCCCGGGCACAACCCCCTGCTCAACGCCGCCGTCTACGCCGGGGTCGGCGCCAAACTGGCGACGAGCCTGGCGATCACCGCGCGCTCCGCCGCCGTTAGAACGGCAGGCCGTCGAGCGTTTCGGCGAGCTTCGGGGCGCTTTTGTCGCGCTCGCTGAGCAGGGGCTCCCCGATGGGCCACTCGATGCCGACCTCGGGGTCGTCCCAGGCGATTCCGGCCTCGGTGGCGGGGTCGTAGGTGCTGGAGAGCAGGTAGGCGACGTCGGCGACGTCGCTGAGCACGGCGAAGCCGTGGCCGAAGCCGGCCGGGACGAAGAGCTGGCGGTGCTTCTCGTCATCGAGCTCGTGGCCCTCCCACTGGCCGAAGCCGGCCGAGCCGCTGCGCAGGTCGACGGCGACGTCGAAGATCCGCCCGCGCGGGCAACGCACCAGCTTCGCCTGGCCGGGCTCGGTCTGGAAGTGGATGCCGCGCAGCGTCCCCCGCGAGGAGCGCGAATGGTTGTGCTGGACGAACTCGATATCGACGCCGTGCTCGGCCCAGGCGTCGCGGCGGTAGGTCTCGACCATGAAGCCGCGGGCGTCGCCGTGTACGTCGGGCTCGAGCAGGACGACGCCGTCTAGCTTCGTCTCCAGCCGCCGCATCAGCCGAGCGCCTTGCCGTATTGGCGTTCGTAGTACTCGCGGTACTCGCCGGAGCGGATCGGGCCCCACCAGGCCTCGTTCTCGCGGTACCAGCTGACGGTGCGCTCGAGGCCCTCGGCGAAGTGAACCTGTGCCTCCCAGCCGAGCTCGGACTTCAGCTTCTCCGAGGAGAGCGAGTAGCGCCGGTCGTGGCCGGGGCGGTCGGTGACGTGCTCGATCTGGGACTCGGCGGCGCCGGTCAGCTCGATCACCCGCTTGACCACCTCGATGTTCTCGCACTCGTCGGGGCCGCCGACGTTGTAGGCCTCGCCGGGCTTGCCCTCGAGCAGCACGGCGTGGATGCCGCGGCAGAAGTCCTCGACGTAGAGCCAGTTGCGCACCTGCCTGCCGTCCCCGTACACAGGCAGTGGATCGCCGTGGACCGCGTTGAGGACCATCAGCGGGATCAGCTTCTCCGGGTACTGGCGCGGGCCGTAGTTGTTGGAGCCGCGCACGATCGAGGCGGCGATCCCGTAGGTGTGGAAGTGGGCGGAGACGAGCAGATCGCCGGCGGTCTTGGTCGCCGAGTAGGGCGAGGAGGGGTCGAGCGGCGAGGTCTCGGTGAACGAGCCGGAGTCGATCGAGCCGTAGACCTCGTCGGTGGAGACCTGCAGGTAGCGCTCGACGCCGAGCTCACGCGCCGCGTCGAGCAGCGTGCCGGTGCCGATCACATGGGTGCGGGCGAAGGCGTCCTGGTCGTCGATCGAGCGGTCGACATGGGACTCGGCGGCGAAGTTGACGACGGCGTCGCAGCCCTCCATCGCCTCGCGCACGATCTCCGGGTCCTCGATCCCGCCGACGACCAGCTCGGTGTCGTCGGGCAGGTTCTCGCGGCGGCCCGCGTAGGTGAGCTTGTCGAGCACCCGCACCTCGTGCTCGTCGCCGATCAGGCGCACGTAGGTGGAGCCGATGAAGCCGGCGGCCCCGGTGACCAGGATCTTCATGCTCGGGCCTCGCTCTCGGTTCGACGCTGGGACAGGTACGCGGCGAGGCCATCCTGCCAGGAGGGCAGCTCGATCGGGTGCTCGCGCTGGCTCTCCAACGCCGAGTAGGCGGGTCGGGGGGCCGGGCGGCCGAGCATCTCGGTGGTCGCCGACATCACCTTGCACTCGACCTCGGCCTGCTCGAAGATCTCACGCGCGAACTCATACCAGGAGCAGGCGCCGGCGGCGGCCATGTGATGGATGCCGAACTCGACCCCCTCGATCAGGCGGACGACGCCGTAGGCCAGGTGCCAGGTGTAGGTCGGCGAACCGACCTGGTCGCGGACGACGAGGACCTCGCCGTGGTCGGCGGCAAGGCGCAGCATCGTCTCGACGAAATTGGGCCCGCCTGTGCCGAACAGCCAGGCGGAGCGGACGACGAAGTGACGCTTGTTCGCCGCCCGCGTCGCCTCCTCGCCCGCCAGCTTGCCGCGCCCGTAGGCCGAGAGCGGCGCCGTCTCGTCGGTCTCGACATAGGGTGAGCCCTTGCTGCCGTCGAAGACGTAGTCGCTGCCGACATAGACGACCGAGGCGCCGACCGCCGCGGCTGCCGCGGCGACGTTGCCGGCGCCCGCGCCGTTGATCCGGGTCGCCTCCTGCTCATGCTCCTCGGCGCCGTCGACATCGGTCCAGGCGGCGCAGTTGATCACCACGTCGGGCCGCTCGGCTTCGATCTTGGCGCTCGTCGCCTCGGCGTCGGCGATGTCGAGCTCGGAGTGGCCGTAGCCGACGACCTCGTGGCCGGCGTTTCCGGCGGCGAGCATCACGTCGCGGCCGAGCATTCCGGCGGCGCCGGTCACCAGCAGCTTCACCGTCGGGCCTCCACTAGACGATCTTGATCTCGCACTTGTCGCCGACCAGCATGCGCAGGGTCTTCGGCATGCCCTCGCCGCGGGTCAGCTTGACCTCGCGGCCGAGCAGGCTGGCCTCCATGCGCGTGCCGAGGTCTTCGACGACGGAGCCGGCGAGGATGATCGAGTGCTCGATTTCGGAGCGGCAGACGCGGACGTCCTCGCCGATCGAGGTATAGGGGCCGATGTAGGCGCCTTCGATCAGGGCGCCGGCGCCGATCACGGCCGGGCCGCGCACGGTCGAGCCGCTCAGCGTCGCGCCCGCCTCGACCACGACCTTGCCCTCGATCTTCGAGCCCTCGTCGACCTCGCCGTCGATCCGGGTCTGCAGCTCCTCGAGCACGAGCCGGTTGGCATCGAGCATGTCGGCGAGCTGGCCGGTGTCCTTCCACCAGCCGCCGACGACCTCGGATTGGACCTTGTGGCCGTCCTCGATCAGCCCCTGGATCGCCTCGGTGATCTCGAGCTCGCCGCGCCAGGAGGGCTCGAGCGCCCGGCAGGCGGCGAAGATCGCCGGCTGGAAGAGGTAGACGCCGACCAGGGCCAGGTTCGAGGGCGGGTCTTTCGGCTTCTCGACCAGGCGCACGACCTTGTCCCCGTCGAGCTCGGCGACGCCGTAGTGCTCGGGCTCATCGACCGGGGTGAGCAGGATCAGCGCATCGGGCTCGGACTCGCGAAAACTGGCGACGAGGCCGCGCAGGCCGTCGGCGAGCAGGTTGTCGCCGAGGTACATGACGAAGGGCGAGTCGCCGATGAACTCCTCGGCGGTGAGCACGGCGTGGGCCAGGCCGGCGGGCTTGTCCTGGAGGATGTAGGTGATCTCGGCGCCGAAGCGCGATCCGTCGCCCGCCGCGGCGCGGATCTCCTCACCGGTCTCCGGCGCGATGATGATCCCGATCTCGGTCACACCGGCCTCGACCAGGGCCTCGATTCCGTAGAAGAGCACGGGCTTGTTGGCCACCGGCACGAGCTGCTTTGCCGAGGTGTGGGTGATCGGGCGCAGGCGGGTGCCGGCGCCGCCGGAGAGGATCAGTCCCTTCAAGGCCTCCATCGCGAGGTTGCAACCCTACCGTGGCTACGATAGGCCGCGATGAGCGCCAGAGCGCAGACGAGCGAGGGGTTGAGCGAGGTCGAGGCGAGGCACCGGGCCGAGCTCGACGCCCAGCGCGAGGAGTTCCACCGCGCGATCAGCCGGCGGGCCTTCCGCGTCGCGACCTCGAAGAAGAAGTGGACAAAGTCGCCCGACCTACGAGGACTCGCTGAGCTGGCGGATCACCAGCGCCGCTGCGCTCGGCCCGGTCCGTGCTGGCGAAGCTGCGCCGGGGCTGAGCAGGTGCCGCGAGACACCCGCACGCTCAAAGCCGCTGCTGCCGCCGCGCCTGTTCGCCCTCCTGCGCCGGCTGCGGGACCTGAGCCGGCGCCTGATCGAGCGCCTGCGCCTGCGCCGCCCGCGGGCGCGGCGCGAAGCGGCCCGCAGGAAGTCGAGGCGCTGCGGTCGCGGCCGACGATCTCGCTGGTGATGCCCACCTACAGGACCGAGCTGCGCTACCTGCGCGAGGCGATCGACTCGGTGCGCGGCCAGCACTACCCGGAGTGGGAGCTGTGCATCGTCGACGACGGCTCCGGACAGCCCGAGCTGGTCGCGGCGATCCAGCGCTACGCCGACGCCGACCCGCGGATCAAGTTCGAGGCCGCGAGCGAGAACCGCGGCATCTCGGCGGCAACCAACGCGGCCTGGCGATGTGCGGCGGCGAGTTCGTCGGCTTCCTCGACCACGACGACACGCTCACCCCTGACGCGCTGCTGCGCGTCGTCCAGGCGCTGACCGCCGACCCCGAGCTCGACGTCGTCTATTCCGACTCCGACAAGCTGACCCCGCACGGCGTCCGCGCCGACCCCTTCCTCAAGCCCGACTGGTCGCCCGTCTACGCGCTGGGCGCGATGTACATCGGCCACCTGCTCGTCGTGCGCCGCGCGCTCGCCGAGGCGGTCGGGGGCTTCGACCCGGCCTTCGACCTGATCCAGGACTTCGAGTTCTTCCTGCGCGTCTGCGAGCGCACCGACCGCATCCACCACATCCCGCAGACGCTCTACCACTGGCGGGCGATCCCGGGCAGCATCGCGGCGGGCACCGAGCAGAAGTCGAAAGACGTCGAGCGAGCTGCAGGCCAGGGCCGTCAGCGAGCACCTCGAGCGGCGCGGCGTCGCGGCGAGGGCGGTCCCCCACCCGACGATCCCCCATCGCGCCGTGCTCGCGCCCCGCAACGGCGCGGCGCCCGCGCGGCTGGTCGGCATCGTCGTCGCCAAGGAGCGCGAGGACGGCGGCCTCGAGCGCCTGCTCGCCTCGATCGCACGAGCTGACCGCGTCGGCGCCGAGTTCGAGGCTGCACCGTCGTCGATGCGCGAGCCCGGGCCCTTCCACCGGGCCCGCGCGAACAACCGCGGCGCCGCCGAAGCGCGCGGCGACCACCTGCTCTTCCTCGCCGAAGACGTCGAGGTCGCCGCGCCCGACTGGATCGAGCAGCTGCTGCTCCACGCCGGCCTGCCCGGGCGTCGGCGCGGTCGGCCCGCTGCTCGTCCGCCCCGACGGCCTGGTCGACCAGGCCGGCGTGGCGATCGGCCTGCGCGACCCCGCTAGCCCGATGCTGGCCGGCTTCCCGGCCGACGGCGACGGCTACTACGGCTCCCTGCCCTGCGCCCGCGAGGTCTCCGCGGTGGGCTCCGAGTGCCTGCTGGTCGGCCGGGCGGACTTCGAAGCCGAGGGCGGCTTCAACGAGTTCTACTGCTCCCAGTACGAGGACTTCGACCTCTGCCAGCGGCTCGCCAGGCGGGGGCTGCGGTCGGTCTACGCGCCGCGACCGCGCGCTGGTCAACCACCGCACGCCCGCCGGTACGCCGCGCTGCCACCGACGCCGTCGACCGCGCCCTCTTCGTCGACTGCTGGTATGACGAGCTGATGCGCGGCGACCCCTACTTCAACCCCGGCTTCGCCCAGCAGCTCGCCGACTACGTGCCGGCGGCTGGCGCGAACGGGTCTACCGCGCGACCGCGCCGCTGGGCAGACGATGAGGGCCCTCTTCGTCTACTTCGGCCCGTTCGACGTCAACAGCGCGATCCAGGCCTACCACTTCGGCAACGAGCTGACCGAGCTCGGCTGGGAGGTGACGGTCGCCGGCAAAGGCGACCCGGCGCGTGCCAAGGCGGTCGGCGAGCCGCCGCTTCGAGTGCATCTCCCACGACGACCTCGACCGCAAGCTGCGCCGAGATGCGCGCGCGACCCGCAAGCAGACGATCGTGATCGGCTGGACCCCGCGCGAGCCGGTGCGGCGGATGACGATGGAGGCCGTGCGCCGCCTCGACGCGCCCTACGTCATCCACCTCGAGGACAACGAGGAGTTGCTGATCGAATCGGCCGCGGGGCGCTCGCTGGCCGAACTGCAGCGGCTGCCGCTGCGCCAGCAGGACAGCCTCGTCGCCGCCGGACCTGATCCACCCCACCCACCACCGCGAGTTCCTCGACGGCGCCGCCGGGATCACCGTGATCACCGAGGCGCTCAACGAGTTCAACCGGGCCGGCCGGCCGCACGCCGTGGCGCGGCCGGGGATCGACCTGGAGCGCTTCCGCCCCGACCTCGAGCCGCGACCGCGCGAGCGAGCTCGGCCTCGCGGAGGACGAGTTCGTGCTCGTCTACCACGGCACGATCCACTACGCCAACCAGCACGAGATGCTGAGCCTCTACCTGGCGGTGAAGCTGCTGCAGCGGCGCGGCCGCCGGGTGCGCCTGGTCCGGCTCGGCCACACCGAGTTCGGCGGCCCCGACCCGCGCGCGTTCCGCGCTCTCGGCGACGGCGTGATCGAGCTCGGCCCGATCCCCTGGCGCGAGATCCCCGCCTACCTGGCGATCGCCGACGCCTACGTCCAGCCCGGCCCGCCCGACGACTTCAACCGCTACCGCCTGCCCTCGAAGCTGCCGGAGTTCCTGGCGATGGGGCGGCCGGTTATCTTGCCGCACTGCAACATCGGCAACGACCTCACGCACGGAGAGGACGCGCTCTTGCTGGAGCAGGGCAACGCGATGGAGATCGTCGTTCGGATCGAAGAACTGCTCGCCGACCGCGAGCTCGCGCGCGCGGCTCGGCGAGGGCGCGCGCCGCTTCGCCGCCGAGCAGCTGAGCTGGCGGGCGAATGCCGCCGGGCTGGCGGACTTCCTGCGCGAGCTGCGCGACCGCCACCCGGCCGCTGGGCTCGGCCGCGTGAGCGCGGCGACGCCAGGCAAGCGCCTGCGCGCGGCCGCGGCGCGCTCGCCGCTGCTGCGCAAACTCGCCGGCAAGGCCGCCCTCTACGCGCCCGCCGGGGCGACGCCCGGCGCCAACGCATCGGCCTGGACGATCGGCGACAGCTCGCTCTGGCCGATCGCCGAGCGCTACGCCGGCGCCTTCCCGCTGCCGCCGATCTCCTACGGCACCGTCGCGCGACTTCGCCGACAGCGCCGACCACATGACCGGCCTCGCCGGCGCCAGCTTCGACATGAAGGACCTGCAGCGCTGCTGGACGATCAAGGCGATCCTCGGCAACGTCGAGCGCGGCTCCCGGATCCTCGAGATCGGCGCCGGCGAGCCGCTCGTCGCCGGGATGCTCTCGCGGCTCGGCTACGAGGTGACGGTCGTCGACGACTACATGGGCGGCGGCAACGGCCCGCGCGAGTTCAAGCGCTTCCAGACCGCCTACCCCGACGTGCGCTTCGTCCGCGAGCTGTTCCCGCCCAGGAGCCGACTCGGCGACGACTTCGCCGCCGTCTTCTCGATCTCCGTGCTCGAGCACGTGCCGCTGGAGCAGGTCGGCGACGTGGTCGCCAAGCGGCCACGAGCTGGTCGCGCAAGAGCGGCGGCTGCTCGATCCACGCGGTCGACCACGTGCTCGCCGGCTGGGGCGCCGACGAGCACCGCGGGAAACTCGACCGGATCGTCGCCGCCCTCGGCCTCTCCGGCGACGAGCTGGCGGCGCAGATCGCGGCGATGGAATCCGACCCGGAGACCTACTTCGTCTCCGCCGAGGCGCACAACCGCTGGCGCGGCGACCTGCCCTACGACCAGTACACGATGCGCCGCATCGGCTCGGTCAACCTGTTCCGAGGCTAGCCCGGGGGACGATCTCGGGGTCGCCGCCGGTCCAGGCGGCGAAGCGGTACCAGGCGGGCTTGGCTTCGCGGCTTCGGTGAGCAGGCCGGCCGAGTCGCAGAACTGGCAGAGGCGGACCGTGTCCGCCCAGGTGAACCACCAGACGCCGGCGACACGCCAGTAGCGGCGGTGGTTGGCGAGCATCGAGAAGGCCTGGTCGAGCTCGCGCGCCTGGCCGTAGAGGCCGCGCTCCCAGCGGGTCTGGAAGCTGTCGGAGCCCCAGCCCAGCTCGGTCACGTAGAGCGGCGTCGCGGCGTCGTGGTGGCGGCGCATGATGCGGCGCAGGTTGGAGATCTGCGGCCGCATCGCGCTGGCGTCGGCGACGTACGGGTGCAGGGCGACGCCGTCGAAGAAGCGCTTGACGTGGCCCGCGCGGTAGAAGCGGTTGAGGAAGTCGCCGGAGGCGACGTTCGGCGGGACCTGCAGCGGCCGACCGAAGAGGCCGCCGAGGATCACCTTGGCGCCGCGGTCGGCGCCGTGGATCGCGCGGCCCGCGACGCGCATCATGCGGCGCGAAGCGGCCGGGCTGGGGTCGGCCGAGAAGGTGATGATGTTCTCCTCGTTCCAGATCTCCCAGGCCGCGGATCGGTTGCGGCTGCAGCTCCGGGTTTTCGCGCCAGAACTCGCCGTAGGGGCCGTAGCGGCGCACCGCCCTGCGCAGGAAGGAGGCCCAGGCGCGGCGCTGCCCAGGCGCTGCGCGACCGGTTCGATCCGCTGCTGCCCGGCGACCCAGGGCGGAGTCCCCCAGACGAAGGGGAAGACGCGCATCCCGTACTTGGCCGCCAGCCCGACCGAGTGGTCGAAGCCCGACCAGTCGGGCGCGACCAGGTATGGGCTCTGTTCCTCGACGCTAGCCCAGTTGAGCGGCAGCCGCAGGCTCCGCACGCCCGCCTCCTGCATCAGCGCGTAGTCGTCGTCGCCGGCCGGGGTCTGCGGCGAGATGCCGACGTGAAGCCCGGCGGCGCGGGCTGCGCGCGCGGCCGACGCTGCCGGCAGCGCGAGCAGCGGCGCAATGCGACGACGCCACGATTGTCAGCTTGCGATCAAAGCATTACCCTGAAACTCCCCGTGCCGGCGGCCAAAGTAGCGCCCGCTGCTCAAAGCTGCTCGGCGATTCGCGGCGCCTCGCGGTTGAAGACCCAGACGCCGGACGACACAGACGACGACGTAGATCACGGCGGCGACGACCAGCGGCAGCGGCCCTGCCGGCGGCTGCGCAGACGCTTTCGGCGTGCGGATCGATCATCCAGATGTGGGCCTGCTGGAAGATCGGCGTCAGCGGGTTCGCCATCAGCAGCTGTCTGAGCGCCGTCCGGCGACGATCTCAGCGGATAGATGATCGGCGTGCCGTAGTTGAGCGCGTCGCGATCACCATCCAGATGATCGCGACGTCGCGGAAGCGCACGTTGAGCGCCGAGAGCAGCATCGCGAGGGCGCAGATCGAAGACGAGCAGCGGCAGCAGGATGACCGGCAACAGCAGCCAGGTCCACATCGGCGTGACGCCGAAGGCGAGCATGAAGACGAAGACGACGATCATGTTGAGGCCGAGGGTGAACAGCGCCGTCAGCACGACCGAGAGCGGGATCACCAGGCGCGGAAACTGCGTCTTGCGGACGATCCCCTCCTGGGCCAGCGACCGAGCCGACGGCGCCGCCGGTCGCTTCCTGGAAGAGGCCGAAGAGGACGATGTTGAACAGCAACAGCACCGCGTAGTGCGGCGACCTCGCTGCCGATTTTGATGATCTGGGTGAAGACGACGAGCAGCACGGCGAAGAGCAGCAGCGGCCGCATCAGCGACCAGACGTAGCCGAGCGCGGTGCCGAAGAAGGTCTTCTTGAACTCGGTCACCGACATCAGCCAGAGCAGCTCGAAGAAGCGGTGGCGGCCGCCGCCGAGCGCCGAAGGGCCCGGGGACCTCGCGCAGCTCCAGGTCGCCCTCGGCGTCGACGTCGCTCACGTGCGCCTCTCCACCGTCGCGGTCGATCTCGTGGTCGAGGGAGACCACGCCGGCGCCCTCTTGCCGTAGACGACGAAGTCGAGCACGTGCGGCGAATGCAGGACGAGGTTGGCGATGTTGTGCTCGCGGTGGACCCAGCACTTGGCCACGTAGCGGCCCGGCGCCAGCCGGTTCTCGATCTCGCCGCCGAGGCGGATCCGCTGGCCCGGGCTCGACCGCGTCGGGCGCGCCCTCGGGCAGAGCGAGGCCGAAGCCGGTCACCTCGACCCCGTCGGCGTTGTCGAAGGCGAAGCCGAAGCTGGGACCGTCGACGTGGCGGTGCGCTTCGAAGCTTCGGCGCCGAAGCGCAGCTCCGCCCCCTTCTCGACGTTGATGATCCGCTCGCCGGAGCTGTCCTCCAGCCAGACGTCGAGCAGGGTGATGTCGGCCATCCCGCCCATGTCGGCGTCGCCCTCGCCCGGCGCCTGCTCGAAGTTGAGCCGCAGGTAGCTGCGCGCCACCTCGTCCGCCGTCGCCGAACGCGCGGATCCGCCCGTCGTGCAGCAGCATCGCCCGGTGGCAGTACTGCTCGACCGCGCTCATGTCGTGGGTGACGAAGACGACGGTGCGGTCGGAGTCGCGGATCTCGTGGAAGACGTCGGCGCACTTCTGCTGGAAGGAGGCGTCGCCGACCGCCAGCACCTCGTCGATCAGCAGGATCTCGGCGTCGGACTGGATCATCATCGAGAAGGCGAGGCGGACGAGCATCCCCGAGGAGTAGTTCTTCAGTTTGAGGTCGACGAACTCCTCGAGCTCGGCGAACTCGAGCACGGCGTCGAGGCGGCTGCGCGCGTCGCGCCGCGTCAGCCCCATCATCACGCCGTTCAGCTCGACGTTCTCGCGCGCGGTCAGCTCGGTGTTGAAGCCGACCCCGAGCTCGATGAACGGGGCGAGGCGGCCGGCCATCCGCACGCGGCCGGCGTCGGCGGCGTAGATGCTGGCGAGGATCTTCAGCAGCGTGCTCTTGCCCGAGCCGTTGCGGCCGACGATGCCGAAGAACTCGCCGCGCTCGACCTCGAAGGAGAGATCGCGCAGAGCATGCAGCTCGCGGTAGCCGGGCTGCGAGAAGGTGGTCAGCCGCTCCTTCAGCGAGTCGACCCGCTGGGTGGGGATGCGAAAGGTCTTCTCGACGCCGCGCCTCGATCGCGACCTGGGCCATGCGGCCGGGCCGGGACGCCGACCACGTCACCGGGCGTCAACGTCCTTGGTCACGACCGAGCCGGCGCCGACGACAGCCGCGCTTCCGATCGTCACCCCCGGCAGCAGGGTCGCGTTGCTGCCGATCATCGCTTCGTCCTCGATCGTCGCGCCGGCGGTCAGCTCGTCGGTCCAGCCCTGACGCCCGAGTGCGTTGTCGTTGGTCGTCATCACATGCTGAGCAAGGAAGACCCGGTCGCCGAGCCGCGACTTGGAGACGATCGAGCAGGCGAAGTTGATCCGCACGCCAGAGCCGATCCGCACATCTCGGTCGAGTGCGACGTAACGGCCGACCACGCTGCCCTCGCCGACCCGCACCACCTCGCGGATCGAGGCACCGTCTCCGACCAGGCAGTCGGCGCCGATCTCGACGTCGTAGTAGATGACGGCGTTGGTCCCGATCGAGCAGCCGGCGCCGATCCGCACCGTCTCCTCGAACTCCAGATCCTTGCGCGAGATCGCGCCGACGGCGCGCGGCCGGCGGCCGAGGTAGGCGCCGGGAAGGATCTCGACCCCGGCGCCGATCTCGACCCCGGACTCGATCGTGACGTGGGGATGGATCGTCACCTCGTCGCCGATCGTCGCGCCGGCCCTGACCACGGCGAACTCACCGACCGACGTTCCGGCGCCGATCGAATCGGACTCGACTACGGCGCTTGGATGGATGGCGGGCATCGACACGGGGTTTCACTCGGCTGGCGGGGCGGCGATGGTAACGGCCCGGACGGGCGGGATGGCAGCAGAGGCGCTGCTAGGGTGCGGTCGCCCGTGAGCCTCGACGAATGCAAGCTCGTCGAGCTGCCCGTCGTCGAGCACCCGCAGGGGAATCTCGCCTTTGCCGAGGGCGAGCGACAGATCCCCTTCCAGATCGCCCGCGTCTACCACGTCTTCGCCGTGCCGGCCCTGGCGCGTCGCGGCGGCCACGCCCACCGCCGGATCGAGCAGGTCGTGTTCTGCCTGCACGGCCGGTTCGAGCTCAGCGTCGACGATGGCGTCCGCACCGGCTCCTTCGTCCTCGAGGATCCAAAATCTGGCCTCTACCTGCCGCCGCTGGTGTGGCACGAGCTGAGTGGCTTCGCTCCGGGCAGCGCCTATTACGTCGCCTCTTCCGGGCGCTATGACGAGGGCGAGTACATCCGCGACCGCGACGAGTTCGACCGTATCGCCACAGCCCCCTCCGCCGGCTCCTAGTCGGCCCTCGGGACCGGCCCGGCGAGCCACTCCGCGGCCGAACGCCGCCGGGTCTCGTGCTTGTCGACGACGACCTCGTCGATCATCCCGAAGCGAACCCCGGCGCGCAGCATGCGCCGGCACTTCGACCAATCGCTCGGCTCCTCATAGATCGCGTCGGAAAGCTCCGATTCGAAGAAGCGCAGGCCGGAGTGATAGAGCGCGGCCTGTAGGCCCCACTGGCCGAGGCGCGGCGGGAACTCGCCGATCGTCAGCGGATCGCCCTCGGCGAAGTCGATCAGCTGCAGCCCATAGCAATGCTCCCAGCGCTGCTCACGGGCGGCGGCGAGAAGATGTTCGGTGTGGGTAGGGCGCACAGCATCGTCGTCCCCGAGCACGGCGATCCAACGACCCCGGGCACGCGCGAGGCCGTCGTTGAACGGAGGGCCGCCGATCGCGTACCAGCGCCGCAGGGGATCCTCGGGTACGGCCCGCGGACCGTGCGGTTGAAGTACCTGACCCGCGGGTCGCCGAGCGAGGCGACCGCCCCCCCGGTCTCCGGCGGCGCGCAATCGCCGACCACGATCACCTCCAAATGCTCATAGGTCTGGGCGAGGATCGAGGGCAGGGCGACATCGCGCAGGGTCTCGAATGAGGTGTAGGTCGGGACGATGAAGCTGACCAGCGGCGCGGGCTCGCTGAAGGCGAGCTCGTACTCCTCGCTCGCACGCAGAGCGTTGAGCCGGCGCCTGCTGGCAGGCTCCTCGTCATGGATGTGGCGTGCGATTTCGGCGGCCCGGCCGGCGTCGGTTTCGATCCGCCGGCGCGAGCGTTGGCTTCGCCGACTTCGCCGTGGACGCGGCCGAGGTCGCCGTGCAGCCGCTCGATCGAGCGCTGGGCCGCGTCGAGGCGGGCCTGGAGATCACGCAGGTAGGGCCGCACCGCCCAATCGATCAGGCGGCGAAGCGGGTTCGGTCGGCGTTCTCGCGCGGCCATATCGCGATGCTAGGCCACCTCGAGCAGCGCGGCGGCAACCGCCTCGCAGGCGTCGCGCTCCAGGCGCGGGTGGAGCGGCAGGCTGAGCTCGGTCGCCGCAAGCCGCTCGGCAATCGGAAAGCCCCCCGCGCCCGGGCCCCGCTCGCGATAGGCGGCGGAGAGGTGCGGAAGCAGCGGGTAGTGGACGAGCGTCTCGATCCCGCGCCGCGCCAGCGCCTCGGCGCAGCGGTCGCGCTCGGCGTGGCCGATCGCGAACAGGTGCCAGGTCGGCTCGGCCCAGGCGGGCGTACGCGGAACGGCGATCTCCTCAGCGCCCGCGAAGGCACGCGTGTAGAGATCCGCCAGGACCGCCCGCGCGGCGTTCCCGGCCTCGAGCCCGGGCAACTTGGCGCGCAGCACCGCGGCCTGGATCTCGGCCAGTCGCGAGTTCGTCCCCTCGACCTCGATCCGGCGGCGGTCGTGGCTGCCGTAGTTGCGCAGCAGGCGCAACCGCGCCGCCAGCTCGGAGTCATCGGTCACGACCGCGCCGCCGTCGCCGAGCGCACCGAGGTTCTTCGACGGGTAGAAGGAGAAGGCGGCGGCGTCACCGAGGCGCCGACGCGCCGGCCCCGGCAGCGCGCTCCATGCGCCTGCGCGGCGTCCTCGATCAAGGCCAGGCCATGCGCCCGCGCGATCGCCGCGATCGCCTCCATGTCGGCCGGCTCCCCACGCAGGTGGACGGGGACGATCGCCGCCGTGCGGGGCGTGATCGCGGCCTCGATCGCCGCCGGATCGATGTTGTAGGTGTGCTCCAACACGTCGACGCCGACCGGCGTCGCGCCGGCCCGCGACACGCCCAGCCAGTCGCCACCCAGGTATAGGCGGGGACGATCACCTCGTCGCCCGTGCCAACGCCGAGGGCGCGCAGGCCAGCTCGATCGCACTCAGGCCGCTGCCGACCCCGACGCAGTGCCCGGCATCGCAGAACGCGGCGAACTCGCGCTCGAAAGCGTCCAGCTCGGCGCCCAGCAGGTAGCTGCGCGAGGCGAGCACCCGCGCCAGCGCAGCCTGCAGGTCCGCCTCCAGCTCCGGCCCGGGGTCGAGGTCGAGGAGGCATCGGGTCGTCAAGAGGGACGGATAGGTTACCGGCGTGAGCGGGGCGATCCGAGCGAAGAACCCGGCGACGCTGCTGCTCGTCGCGGCGCTGGCCGTGGCCGGCGTCATCATCGTCGTGCTCGGCTCGAAGGTCACCTTCGTCCTCGACGACTGGACCTACATCCTCTACCGGCGCGAGTTCACCGCCGACGCCTTCTTCGGCCCCGCCAACGAGCACCTGGTGGCCGGCGCGGTCGCCGTCTGGAAGCTGCTGCTCTCCGGCTTCGGCATGGGCTCGCTGGTGCCCTTCCGCGTCACCTCGACGGCGATGTTCCTGCTCGGCGACTGGTTCCTCTTCGTCTGGATCAGGCGGCGGCTGGGCCAGTGGCCGGCGCTGTTGATGACCCTGCCGGTGATCTTCATGGGCGCGGCCTTCGAAGACCTCTTCTGGTTCTCCTCGATCACCTTCCTCGGCTCGCTCACCTGCGGCCTCGGGATGCTGGTCGCGCTCGACCGCCGCGACAGGGTCGGCGACCGGCTCGCCTGCGCCTGGCTGCTGGGGACGATGCTCTTCTCCAGCGTCTGGGTGCCGTTCGCCGGCGGCCTGCTCGTCGACATCGCGCTGCGCCGCGGCGAACGCGACTGGCGCCGCCGCGCCTACACGGTCGTCGTGCCGGTCGTCCTCTGGCTGCTCTGGTACGCCGGCTGGGGGCACGAAGCCGAAAGCGCGCTCTCGCTGCACAACGTCGCCACGACGCCGCTCTTCGTGCTCGACTCGTTCGGCGCGGCGATCGCCGCGCTGCTCGGGCTGGCGACGCCGGTCGAAGGGATCGCCTCGCCCGCCGGCCTCGACTGGGGCCGGCCGCTGGCGGTGGCGCTCGGCGGCCTGGCGATCTGGCGCGCCTACCGGATCGAGCGCATCCCGCGCTCCTTCTGGGTCGTGCTGACGATCGGCCTCGCCTTCTGGGTGCTCGGCGGCTTCGACCTGAAGCCGGGGCGGGTGCCCTGGGCGAGCCGCTACCAGCTGCTCGGCGGCATCTTCGTCCTGCTGGTCGCGGCGGAGCTGCTGCGCGGCGTGACCGCTCGGCCGGCGGCTGCTTGGCGCCGGCCCTGGTCGTGGTCGCCGCCTCGGTCGCCAGCAACGGCCTCTTCCTGCACGAGGCCTACGAAAGCTACGCATCGAGCAGCGAAGTCGTGCGCGGCAACCTGACCGCGCTGGAGATCGCCCGCGACAACGTCGACCCGAGCTTCTACCTCGAAGAAGAATTCGCCGACACCGGCTTCGACCACTTCGACGCCGGCTCCTACCTCGCCGCGGTCGACGACTTCGGCTCCCCCGCCTACACGGTCGAAGAGCTGCAGGCGAGCGGCGAGCCGGCGCGCTTCGCCGCCGACAAGGTGCTGCTCAATGCGCTGCGGGTCGGGGTCGAACCGATCGCGTCATCGGCGGTGCCCGCCAAGCACTGCTTCGCCGCCGCCCCCGGTGAGGAGTTCGCCGTGCCCTCCGGCGGCGTCGCGATCGCGGCCGGCTCGAAGCCGGTCACCGACATCCAGATGCGCCGCTTCGCGACGCCCGCGGAAGGCGAACCGATGCCGGTCGACTTCCAGGCCGGCGCCGGTCCCGGCGAAGCGGTGGCGGTCCCGATCCCCGTCGACCACGCGAAGGTCCCCTGGACGATGCGGCTCGAAGGCGGGACGGCGAAGGTCTGCAGCTGGAAGGCTAACTCGGCGGCAGTTCGTAGGTTCGGGCTATGAAGCGGCCAAGCAGCGGCACGGCAAACGAGTACTTCCCGAGCCGGTTCTTGTAGATCATCCCGCGCTCGACCAGGGCGGCGAGAATCTGGTTCGCGTTGCTGGGAGAGAACGCCTTCGGCAGCAGAACCTTCGAGCTCTCGGTCAGTTCGAGGATCGTGAATTCTTCCTCGGGACGCTCGAGTTGCGAGACGACCCAGAGCAGTTCGCGTTGCCGGTCGGTTACCTTGGCCCAGCGCCCGGCGAAGAAGTCAGCGTCCAGCTTGTGCCGGATCGCCTCCGTCGGGACGAACTTCCTCTCTTCGTCGGCGTGCTGCCGGATGAAGACGTCGTAGACCTCGCGACCGATGAACTGGATGAAGTACGGATATCCGCTGGACTCTTGGATGATCACCTCAACCGACTCCGGCGACAGCCTGACTGGACAGGCCGCGACATCGATCGGCTTGAGAATCGCTTCGCGGCTCTCGGCGGCGGTCAACTTGGTCAGCGTCATCACCCGGAACATGCGCTCGGCATAGGTTCGGGCGTCGACGAGCTTGGGGAACAACGTGGGCAGCCCCACGAGGACCAGCATGAACGGAATGCCCTTCTTCTGGATCGATTGGAACACGTCGAGCAGAACCGAAAGCGGGAACTGTTCCTTGCCCGCATGATCGGAGAGATTCTGGGCCTCGTCATAGGCGAAGATCACCCGCTCGCGCCCGTGCTCGCGAAGGTGCTGCCAGGCGAATTCGAGCGTCGCCTTGATCTTGTCCGCGACCAAGCCGGGGGTCTGTTCGAAGACTGAGACGAGGACGTCATGGCCCAGCGGCACTTCATTCGGTTGCGACGACACGGCAAAGCCGACCTTCTGCAGCGGCTCGGGGTCCGCGATCGCGATCGACGACGTGACCAGCGCCAGGTCGGCGAGCAGTCGCGCCGCCAGTGCGGACTCGCTGATGCTGGCCGACTCGGAGAAGTCAGCCGTCGCCCAGGTCCAGCCCTGCTCGACCGCCCTGGGCTTGAACGTCTCCAGCAGCACCGTCTTGCCGACTCCGCGAAGCCCGGTCAGGACCAGATTCTCGAGGATCTCCTCCTGCCCCAGCAGGCGATCGAATTCCGCATACTCGCGCTCGCGGCCGGCAAGATAGGGCGGCATGTGGCCGGCCCCCGGCCTGTACGGATTCTTGAACGCGACCTGATTCACTCCGGCTTAGCCCCTTATCTAAATTTAGCTTGTCGTCTAAATTTAGCAAGAAGCCGCGATCGACAGAATACCGGTTAGCCGGCGGTCGCCATCCAGCGCTCGACGTTCTGCTCGTGCATCTCGCGCAGGATCTCCTCGATCCCGTAGCGCGGCGTCCAGTCCGGATAATCGGCCTCGAAGTCGGAGACGTCGGAGATCCACCAGCGGTGGTCGCCGATCCGGTTCTCGTCGCTGAGCGTCCACTCGAGCTCGCGCCCGGCGACCCGCTCGCAGACCTCGATCGCCTCGAGCATCGAGCAGTTGCTGCGCCGGCCGCCACCCATGTTGTAGACGGCGGCGGGGCGCGGGTTGCGCTGGTAGGACTGGAAGCAGGCGACGAGGTCGGCGCTGTGGATGTTGTCGCGCACCTGCTTGCCGTCGTAGCCGAAGACGGTGTAGGGGGTGCCGGTGACGGTGCACTTCATCAGGTAGGCGAGGAAGCCGTGCAGCTGGGCGCCGGCGTGCTGGGGGCCGGTCAGGCAGCCGCCGCGGAAGCAGACGGTCGGCATGTCGAAGTAGCGGCCGTACTCCTGCACCAGCAGGTCGGCGGCGGCCTTGGAGACGCCGAACAGCGAGTGGGTCGAGCGGTCGATCGACATCGTCGTCGGGATGCCGCCGTAGTACTCGTGGTCCTCGGGCAGCTCGAGCCGCTTCTCCAGCTCCCGCAGCGGCAGGAAGTTCGGCGTGTCGCCGTAGACCTTGTTGGTCGAGCAGAAGATGAACGGGGCGTCGGGGGCGTGCTCGCGCGCCGCCTCGAGCAGGTTGAGCGTGCCCAGCGCGTTGACGCCGAAGTCGGTCTGCGGATCGCGAGCCGCCCAGTCGTGCGAGGGCTGCGCGGCGGTGTGGATCACCGCGTCGAGCGAGCCGGCGAGCTCGGCGAAGGCGCGGCTGACCCCCTCGGCGTCGCGGATGTCGAGGTCGAGCGAGCGGAACTCGGGGTAGCCCTCGCGCAGCTCGTCGGTGACGTGCGCGGTCGAGGCCTCCTCGCCGAAGAAGCGGGCCCGCATGTCGTTCTCGATCCCGACAACGTCCCAGCCGTCCTCGATGAAGCGGCGGACGGACTCCGAGCCGATCAGGCCGCCGGAGCCGGTGACTATCGCGGTAGGCATGAGGTCGGCAGATTAGCGATCAGGGCCGCAGCAGCCGGGCGCGCAGGCGGCGCAGGAGTCCGCGGCGGCCGGAGCGCAGGCGGAACGCCTCGTGACGCAGGCGTTCGGTTTCGAGTTGCAGGCCGTCGAACTGCTCGCTCAAGTACGCGACGCCATCCTCGGCCGTCTTCAGGCTCGTCCTCGTCCCCGCCAGCTCGGTTCTCGCCTGCTCGAGCTCGGCCTTCGCCTGCTCGAGTTCGGCGCGGCCGGCGTCACGTTCGTTCGTCAGCTTGGCGAGCGCACGGGCAGCGACAGCCGGCGACCGTGGCTGCCTGGAGGCCGCCCCGCGACGCAGCTCGCGCCCCAGCTCCGCGTTGACGCGCCGCAGCGCCTCGAGCTTCGCCTCGAGGTCGGCGAGGGGCCCAGCGGCGGCGTCTTCGCCCCGCCGGTCGGTCACCCGAGCCTCCTCAAACGCCGGCGGGACAACCCTTCCGAATGCGCTCGTTCCCGCGCCTCCACGGAAAAGGATCGGCTCATCGAGTCGCCGCGGACGCGGTAACGGCCCAGCAGCTCCGGGATGACGGCGCCACGGCGACCATCGTCCCTGAGCGTGCGGTAGAGCTCCCAGTCGACCGTCAGCCCCGCTTTCTCGTACCAGTAGCCGAGCTCGGTGAAGAGGCGTCTCGGCAACAGGGCCATCGTGTCGCCATCGGTGTTGACCCGATCGTCGCTACGCACGGCGTTGCCCAGCGGCGGGAAGACGGTGGGCAGCGATGCGCCGCCCACCCCTGGATCGTTGAGGAGACGCAGCCAGCAGGTCACGTAGGCCAGGTCCGGGTCGGCCGCCAGCATCGTCACCGCCCGCTCGACGAACTCGGGCTCGAAGGCGTTGTCGGCATCGAGCATCGCGACGTACCCGCCCTCGGCGTCGCGGATGGCGAAGTTACGCGCGGTGTGATCGCCGCCGTTCGGCTTGTTCAGCACCCGCACCCGCGGGTCGGCTTCGAGGTCGTCCAGAACCGCGTCCTCGGGCTCGAAGCTGCCGTCGTTGACCACGGTGACCGTGAGGTTGCGGTGGGTCTGGCCGAGCAGCGAGCGCACCGCCTCGCCAACGTGTTCGTGCTCGCCGAAGTAGGGGACGATGCCAGTGACCGGCGGTTCGGGGGCGGGCGTCGGCCGGCGGCGCGGCGACCGGGCGCGAAGCTCGCCGAGCAGCTCGTCGTATTCGGCGAGAACAGCGTCCGGAGCGGCGAGTTGCCGGAAGCGACGGAAGACCTCGCCCGAGCGCCGCACCGCCTCCAGCTCCTCGCGGTTGTCCAGCAGGCGTTCGATCGCCTCCTGGATCGCGGCGCGGTCGCTGCCGGCGCTGTGCCAGCCGGTCACCCCGTCGTCGACGATCTCGGTCAGGCCGCCGACCGGCGTCGCGAGCACCGGCAGGCCGGCGCGCATCGCCTCCAGGGCGACGTTCGCCCAGACCTCGAAGCGAGAGGGGACGACGAGCAGGTCGTGCTGCGCGTAGACGGCCTGGAGCTCCGCGTGGGCCATGCTGTCCAGCAGCGTCACCCGGCCGTCACCTGCGCAGAGAGTCTCGATCGTCTCCCGCATCGACCAGCCCAGGGGGGCGGTCTCGGTATCGCCGCCGACCATCGTCAGGCGCAGGTCCGCGTCGATCCTCATGCAGGCCTCGACCAGCTCCAGCACGCCCTTCACCCGTTGCAGGCGACCGACGTAGAGGATCTCGAGCGGCGTCCCAGGGTCGCGGGGCTGGGCACGCGGAGGCTCCGGCGGCTGCTCCAGGGGCAGCCGCAGGCGTCTCGCGGGCCGGGGCACTGGCGTGCCCAGATGGCGCTCGTAAAGCGCCGGCACCTCCCCTCCCGGAAACAGGATCAGGTCCGCCAACCTCAGCGCCTCCCGCTCGATGTCGAAGACGAGCTTCGCGTCCTCCCGAGCCCAGATGCCGTCCTGAAGGAGGATCGGCTCCGCCATCCCGCGCAGCCGTACCGCCATCGTGCAGCCACGCAAGGAGCGATGCCCGGCTCGCCTCGCCTGCAGGGGAACCAGGCCGTGGCCGCGGTAGTCGGGGACCTCCAGGTAATCGGGCGGCTCGTCGCCGTAGACCTCCTCGATCGCCCGCAGCGCCGCCGCCGAGCGCCGATGGTCCTCACAGGTAAAAGCGAACGAGCTCAAGGGCGAGGTGTCGACGGTCACGAACCGCAGTGTCTCGGGGTCGTCGGGCCGAAACTCCGGCGTCACCCGCTCGTCCGTGTGGATCACCGTCACCTCGTGCTCGCGGGCGAGCATGCGCCCCAGCCGCAGCACCGAATAGCCCAGGCCTCCGATCGGTGGGTGGTCGGAGGAGATCAGGCAGACTCGCATTAGAGTGCCCAGCTTATGAGGATCCTGGTCACCGGTGGGGCGGGATTCGTCGGCGCGAATTTGAGCGTGGCGCTGGCGGGCCGGCAGCCCAGTTGGGAAGTCGTCGCGCTCGACAACCTGATGCGGCGCGGCTCGGAGCTGAACCTGCCGCGATTGCGCGAGGCCGGGGTCGAGTTCGTCCACGGCGACGTGCGCGAGCGCGGCGACCTCGCGGCGGCGGGCGGCTTCGACGCGATGGTCGAGTGCTCGGCCGAGCCCTCGGTGATGGCCGGGCTCTCGGACCCCTCCTACCTCGTGCAGACCAACCTGCTCGGCGCCTTCAACTGCCTCGAGCGCGCCCGCGAGGAGGGCGCCTTCGTCGTCTTCCTCTCGACCAGCCGCGTCTATCCGGTCGCGCCGCAGCTCGAGCTGGCGCTGCAGGAGGCCGAGACGCGCTTCGAGCTCGCCCCCGACCAGCCCGTCCCCGGCGCCGGGCCGGCGGGCCTCTCCGAGGACTTCCCGATGCGCGGCGCGCGCACCTTCTACGGCGCGACCAAGCTCGCCGCCGAGCACCTGATCGAGGAGTACGCCGAGAGCTTCGGCCTGCGCGCAGTCGTCGACCGCTGCGGTGTGATCGCCGGCCCCTGGCAGATGGGCAAGGTCGACCAGGGCGTCTTCTCCTGGTGGCTGCTCAGCCACCACTTCGGCCGGCCGCTCTCCTACATCGGCTTCGGCGGCGGCGGCAAGCAGGTGCGCGACCTGCTGCACGTCGACGACCTGGTCGATCTGGTCGAGCTGCAGCTCGGCGACCCCGAGAGCTGGAGCGGCGAGGTCGCCAATGTCGGCGGCGGCCGCGAGCACAGCCTCTCGCTGCTTGAGACGACGGCGCTCTGCCGCGAGCTGACCGGCAACGAGATCGCGATCGCCGCCGACCCCGAGACGCGCCCGGGCGACGTGCCGGTCTACCTCTCCGACTGCTCGCGCCTCTTCGCCCGCAGCGAGTGGCGGCCGCGGCGCGGCCCGCGCGAGACGCTCGCCGACCTGCTCGAGTGGGTGCGCGCGAACGAAGCCGCGGTCAGCGAGGCGCTCGGCTTCGAGAGGGTGGACGGTTGAAGCTCTCGGTCGTCATCCCGGCGCACAACGAGGAGGGGTCGATCGGCGAGACGCTCGCCCCGCTCGTCTCCACCCTGGACGAGGAGAAGATCGAGCACGAGGTGATCGTGGTCGACGACTCGAGCAGCGACGGCACCGCCGCCGCGGTCGCGGCCTTCGCCGCCGAGCACCCGCAGGTCCGCTGCCTCCCCTCCCCCTACCGCAACGGCTTCGGCTTCGCCGTCCGCGCCGGGCTGGAGGCGTTCGAGGGCGACGCGGTGGCGATCGTGATGGCCGACGGCTCCGACAGCCCGCGCGACCTGGTCGCCTACCAGCGGCTGCTCGAAGAGGGCTACGAGTGCGCCTTCGGCTCGCGCTTCATGCCGGGCTCGGCCGTGCACGACTACCCGCGCACGAAGCTGATCATGAACCGGATCGTCAACTGGGGCATCCGGCTGCTCTTCCGCCACGGCTACAACGACACGACGAACGCCTTCAAGGCCTACCGGCGCGAGGTGATCGAGAACGCCCAGCCCTTCCTCTCCCACCACTTCAACCTGACGGTCGAGCTGCCGCTGAAGGCGGTGGTGCGCGGCTACAGCTACGGGATCGTGCCGATCTCCTGGACCAACCGGACCAGCGGCAGCTCGAAGCTGAAGCTGAACGAGATGGGCAGCCGCTACCTGTTCATCGTCCTCTACGTCTTCCTCGAGGACCACCTGAGCCGCGGCGACTACCGGAGGAAGGAAAGTTGATCGGGCGCGGGTGGCGGCCCTGCGCGCAGCCGCGGGTCGCCTGGGCGGTGCTCGGCGTGGCGATGCTCTGCTCCGGCGGGCTGATCCTCTACGCCTCGCACGGGCAGGGCTTCGCGATCGACGAACTCTTCTACTACGGGCGGGTCGCCAACAGAAGGGCAGCTCATCCATTACGCGCCCTTCAGCCCCGGCTACCTGCTGGCGCCGTTCAACGGCCACCTGCCGCTCGGCGGGCGCTTCGTCTACGAGCTCGTCTTCGCGACGCTCGGCGCCCACTACACGGTCTTCGTGCTGATCAACATCGCGGCGCTGTGGGCGGTCGTCGGGCTGGTCTTCGAGCTGGCGCGGCGGCGGGTCGGCGCCGCCGCGGCGCTGGCGCCCTGCATCGTCCTGCTCTTCCTCGGCTTCGCCCGCGAGCAGCTTCTCTGGCCGCTCGACTTCAACACCGCCGCCTCGCTGGCGGCCGGGCTGGGCGCGGTGCTGGCGATCGAGCGCGAGGACCGCCGCGGCGACGTGCTCGCCTGCGTCCTGCTCGCCGTCTCGATCGCGATGATCGAGCTGGGGCTCGCCTTCGCGCTCGGGATCGCGCTCTGGCTGGTCATCTCGCGGCCGCGACCGGCGTCCTCGACCGCCTGGCTGCACCTGCGCCGCGCCTGGATCGTCGCGATCCCGGTCGTCCTCTACGCCGCCTGGTACGTCTGGGCGCGCAAGTTCGGGCAGAGCGAAACGCACTCCGGCAACGCCCACCTGCTGCCGGAAACGTTCATGCACGGCGCCGCGGCGGCGATGGGCTCGCTGACCGGCACCAACCCGATCGTCGCCGGCACCTACGTCGGCAGCGTCACCTGGTTCGGCCGGGCGCTGGCGGTCGCCGCCGGCGTCGCCCTGCTGGTCCGCCTCTGGGGGCGGCAGTTGCCGCGCACGATCTGGGTCTGGCTGCCGGTGCTCGGCGTCTACTGGGGGCTGCTGGCGATCGCCGCGGGCCGCCCGAAGGCTCCCGCTACATCCTCGTCGCCGCGGTGCTGATCGTGCTGATCGCCGCCGACGCGCGCGGCCAGGCTCCCGACCCGGCGGCGGCCTGCTGGTGCTCGCCGCGGTGGCGCTGCCGGCGAACATCGTCCAGCTGACGAAGGACCGCGGCAATGACACGCTGCACCACGACCCACCGGTGCTGGACCGAGTTCGCGATGCTCGAACTGGCGCGCGCGCATGTCGACCCCGAATACGTCGTCACCAGCGCCCCGGGTCGGCGAAGTCGACGGCGGCCTGTTCATCGGCATCCCCGCCGGCGCCTACCTCGACGCCGCATCCCACAACGGCTCGATCGCCCGCTCGCTGGCGAAGTGCGCGGGAGCGACGAGACGCTGCGCCAGATCGCCGACGCCTCGCTGATCGGCGCGCTCGGGGTCAGCGCCGAACCGGCCCCGGCGCCGCGCGAGCGCCAGTGCCGCACGATCGCGGTCCCACCCGGCGCCGAATCGACGGCCTTCGAGGTCGCCCCCGGAAAGACCCTGCTGCGCCCGAGCGGCAACGAAAGACCGGCCTCTGGCTGGCCCGCTTCGCCGACCCGCCAGGCATCGGCATCGACTACATGCCCCCCGGCCGCTGGACCGAGCTCGCGATCCCCGCCGACGAAGCCCCCGACCCCTGGCGGGCGACGGTCGACCACACGGTGGCGGCCTGCACGCCGGGCTCGAGCGCGCTCAGCTGCCGGCGCTGGGCGGGCAGGCGTAGACCGGGCAAGTCGTCCACCGCAACCCACCAGCGCTGCGCGGCGGCGTCGCGTGGGATCTTCAGCTTCGCCCATCCACTCGGCTCGAGGCTGCCCAACGGGACACCGGAGCCGCCGGTGGCGAAGTGCAGCTCCACCGTGACCGTGACCGGGCGCTTCGCCAGCGAGCCGAGCAGGACGCCGCCGGGCCGGAGGAAGAAGAAGACGCTGCTTTCGGGCCTGCCGTCACGGGGAACTCGGACAGCGGCCGGATCGGCCGGCGGAGGCGACGGGCGCAAAGCCAGTTCCAGCGCGCCGACCAGGGTCGCGTCAGCGACACCTCGCGGCGGTCCAGGCTGAGCCCCGGGATGCGGTCCAGCGGGTAGGCGATAGAGCCGAGTTCGTCGGCCGCCGGAGCAGGCGTCGGCGAGCGCAGGACACTTCACCGTGCGCCGACGTTTTCGTCGGTGGCCGGGAAGTAGTCGCTGTGCACATGGGGGCGAGCCAGCTCCAGCATCGTGTTCTCCGCGCGGGTGTTTTCGGCGTCGAGCACCGAGGAGATGCGGGAGTCGTAGAACTTCGAGATGTTGGGCGGGATCGCGAAGGCGACCACGCAGGCGGCGCCGATCAACATCGGCGCCGTCAGCTCCGTCCCGCGCAGCGCGGCGGCGGCGATCAGGAAGATCGCGAGCGCGCCGACGAACAGGTAACGGGTCGAGTCGGGCGGCCGGTTCGCCAGCGTGATCATCAGCCAGTAGGTGAGCAGCAGGCCGAGCACGATCCAGAGCCCGGTCGGCACCGCGCCGCGCTTGATCCGATAGCCGAGCCCGAAGACGCCAACCGCCGCCAGCACCGTCCCCCACGGGGTGATCGTGGTCACGAACGGCGTCACGTCGGGCCCGGTCGGGTTGACACCGAAAATCGAGCCGACCACCGCGGCGAGCAGGCCGGTGAAGTCATAGGGGATCAGGTAGATGTGGAGGAGATTGATCTCCGACTGGCCGAACTTCTGGGCCCAGAGCCACCAGATCCCGAACAGGGCAAGCGGCACAGCGACGATCCAGATCCGCCGCCAGCGATCGTCGCGGAGCAGCACCGAGATCGCCACGCCGACCGTGAAGGCGACGCCGAGCTCGACCGTGGCGATCGAGAGGACCAGCAGGACACAGGTCATCAGGTCGCCGCGCCTATCTCCCCTTTCGAGCGCCAGCAGGGCGCCGAGGCCGAAGGCGAGGGCGCCGACCGTGGGGATGCTGAATGCCCAGAGAAAGGTCTGCTCCCCGTAGCCGAAGAAGAGCAACAGCACGCTCGGGATCAGCGCCGCCAGCGGCCGCACGCGGCGCCGGGCGAGGATGAAGAAGAGCAGCACGGAGACGAAAACCGTGAGCACCTCGATCGCCCGGAACACCGTGTAGTCGGCCCCGACCGTGAGGAAGAGCCCGCGGTAGATCAGTTTCGGCAGGATCTGCAAGTGGCTGTTGTGCGGGGCGAAGAAGTATTGATCCCGCCGGCCTGGTGGACGGCGCCGTTGAAATCGACCAGGCGGGCGTAGTAGAAGATGTCGTCGCCCGAGAAGGTCATGTCCTTCCCGGCGATCATCAGCCAGGTCGCCGAGATGCACATCGCGATCCCCAGCAGCACCCAGGCCAGGCGGCTCTCGTCGATCGCGCGGATGCGTTGCATCAGGATCCTTTCTTGGGCAGGCCGAGCTGGAAGGCGCCCGATTCGCCGACGGTTTCGAAGTCGTCGAAGATGTAGTGGACAAGCGGCGTGTCGGGTGACGGCCTTGCCCCCAGCCACGCCGCCGCGACGGTTTCGTTACGCAATACGCAGGGGCGCGGCGATGAGCGCAGCTGAGCGAGGATGCGGTTTTGCCCCTCCTCGTCAAGCGCGGTGATCCAGGCGCCGGGGGCAAATGGCTTGGGCGGTTCGATCCCGGTCAGAGGTAGATGCTGTCGACGTTCGGGTAGCCGACGAAAGTCTTGCAGCGGTTCGCCTCGATGAAGTCGACGACCCCTTCGTATTCCTCGACCTCCTCAGGGGTCAGCCGTACCTGTCCGGCGCCGACGAACGGCAGCGGCTCTTTTTCGCGGTATTCGATCGTGTTGGAGATCCCCGGCAGGACGATCTGACCGAGCGCGACATACCCACCAGCGCCGCCCCCGCGATGCCCGCGGCGGCGCCAAAGCGAGCCAAGGCGCGGTCGCCGCGTGCCGCGCTCCATGCCCGCAGCGCCGTAAGAGCATCGGCGAGACAGAGGGCGCCGACCGGCACGAACATCAGCGAGGCGATCCCCACCTGGGCGCCCGGGACCGGATAGGCGCCAAGCACCCCGGCGACCGCGACCGCCGGCAGCAAGACGCGCAGGAAGCGCTTGAAGGAGGGCTCCGGCTCGCCACCCGGAGGGACCGCCGCGACCCAGGCGAGGAGCATCGGCAGCACGTCAACGTTGGCGCTCGGGTTGAGACCGAACGGCGCCTGTTTGGCGATCGTGAACCAGATCGCGAGGCCGGCCGCGCCGCGCAGCAAGCCCGGCCACAGCGACGGCTCGCCGGAGGCCCAGGAGCGCAGCTTCGTCGTCAGCACCGCCGCGGCCAGCGCCGCGACGCCCCAGTCGATCGCCTGGGCGGGGGTTTCGAAGGCGCCGCCGGTGACGTTGCGCACATTGAGCGCCTGCACGATCAGGCCGTCGTAGAGCTCGGGCACGCTGGTCCCGAGCGCGACGATCGCGACCAGGACCGCGAGGATCGCGGCCACGCAACCCAGGGCAGCGGCAAGCAGCCAGCGCCAGAGGTCGCCCTGCTCCTCTCCGCGGCGCGGTTGGGCAGGCCAGGCGGCCGCGACGATCGCGCCGCCCCCGAGCAACTCGAGAACGACGAAGGAGCGGACCCAGGACTCATGCAGGTCGGAGAGCATGATCACGGTGGGGACCGCCAGGTAGGCGGCGATCAGCAACCAGCGCAGCCAGCGGCGCCGGTTGAGCGGCTCGACGGTCAGCGCGGCGGCGAGCACGACGGCCGCGATCGCGTAGGCGCCGAAGTTGATCTTGGTCAGCAGCGCCGCCGCCAACAACGCGCCGGCGATCCCGCCGCTGAGCGCGGGGCGCCCGCCCGGCCCGCTCACCGCGACCAGCACGAACCCGCCGAGCAGGAGGACCAGCAGCCCGTGCGGGTGCATCGGCTCGGGGAAGAGCGCGTAGAGGACGGCGAAGGCGACGATCATCCCGGCGACGCCGAAGAGCAAGCGCTCGGTCAGGCGCTGGCAGGCGAGGCCGAGCAGGAGGCTGGCGGCAATCCAGATCACAATCACGACCGAGCGGCTGGCGTCGGTGGTGAAATCGCCGAAGAGCGCCGCGAAGCCGCCGAAGAACTCGAAGAAGAAAGGGCCGTAGGGCGAGAAGATGTTCGTGTAGAGCGGTTCGCCGTGGGCGAACGCGTTGAGCGAGACGAGCACCGTGCCCTCGTCGTCGTAGTTGGCGAAGCCGGCGAAGATCGTCAGTAGGCGGTGATCGCGGCGCCGATCGCGACCAGGGCGTAGAGGACGATCGCGCGGACAGTCGGGTCTTCGACCGTTTCCGCCCAGATCGATTTACGGGCCGGGGCGGTCAGCGTCTCTTCCCGTCGAAGCGCAGCAGAGGCACGCGCCAGGCGGCCTCGGCGACGATCGAGCGATCCATCTTCGAGGTCCCCGCGCGGCGGTCGCGGAAGACGATCGGCACCTCGGCGACGCTGAAGCCCCGTTGGATCGCGCGGTAGGTCATCTCGATCTGGAAGGCGTAGCCTCGCGAGCGGATCGAGTCGAGGTCGATCGCCTCCAACACCTCGCGGCGGAAGCACTTGAAGCCACCGGTGAGATCGCGCACGCCGACGCCGAGCACGAGCCGCGCATAGGCGCTGCCGCCGCGGCTGATCGCCCGCCGCAGGGCGCTCCAATCCGAGACGCCACCGCCGGGGACGTAGCGCGAGCCGATCGCCAGGTCCGCCCGTCCGCCGGCCTCGAGCAGGCGCGGCAGGTAGGCCGGGTCGTGGGAGAAATCAGAGTCCATCTCGAGGATCAGGCCGGCGCCTCCCTCGAGCGCGCGGCGGAAGCCGGCGATGTACGCGGGGCCGAGACCTTCCTTGTTCGGCCGGTGCAGAACCGCGATCCGCTCGTGCCGCTCGGCGAGGCGATCGGCAATCTCGCCGCTGCCGTCGGGCGAGTTGTCGTCGACGATCAGCACCTTGGCGGAAGCTGGGAGCTTCGGCAGCACCGCGTCGACGAACGCCTCGATGTTGTCGGCCTCGTTGTACGTGGGGAGAACGAGCCAGGCCGGTCCCTGTGCCTCTGGCTGGAGCATCGGCGGGATGCTATTTGTTGGTCGCCCGCGCGGACCTACGGCCGCGGTCGCCCGCCGGTGATCCGGTGAAGGCATGCCAGGCGGGCTTGGGCCGGAAGCGATCCGCTTCGCGGAAGAAGTCCGACGGAGTCGCAGAAGTTGCAGTAGTAGCGGGATGTCTTTCCAGCTGAACCAGTAGGCCGCCTTGAGATTGAGCCGATGGCGGTCGCGCAGCATGTAGCGGTAGGCGCCGCGCAGTTCGCGCGCCTGGCCGTGCATGCCCTGCTCGAAGGCGACGACGTTGGGGTCGTACTGGGAGCCCCAGCCCATCTCGGTGATGTAGAGGCGCGGCGCCGGGGTCGTGATTGCGCACGACGACCGCGCGGACCTGCTCGACCATCCGTTCGAGGTCGCGCACATGGAAGGCGTAGGGGTGCAGGGCGACGCCGTCGAAGAATCGCTTGATCCCGCGCACGCGGTAGAGCCCGGCGAGGAAAGCGCTGGCGTCCATCCCCCGTCTCCCGCCCTCGTCCGGGTTCGCCGAAGAGCCCGGAGAGGATCACCTGGGCGCGCGGGTCGGCGGACTTGATGGCACGGTAGCTGATCTTCAGCAGACGCGCGTAGCGCTGCGGCGAGACGGGGAAGGCGAAGTAGAAGAAGTTCGCCTCGTTCCAGATCTGCCAGTTGCGGATCGGCATCGGGCGCGCGGATCACGATCCCTTCCTTGGCGACCGCCGGCGAGTGCTCGACGCCAGAATTCCCCGCCCGGCCCGTAGCGCTTTACCGCCGCCTTGACGAAGGCCATCCAGCCGCGGCGGGCCTGCGCGTTGTCGATCGGCAGCTTGTCGTGGCCGGTGGGAGACCCAGCCCGGCATGCCGGAGAGGAAGGGCAGCACCTGAGGTGCTGGCGCGCTGCGGTTGCGATTTCGCGGTCGAGGCCCTCCCAGTTGTAGCCGCCGCGGCGGCTCGGCTGCACGCTTTCCCAGCCGACCGCGCAGACGGACGCCGCCGATCCGCCCGGTCCGCATGTAGCGAGCGTCTTCTTCGGAGAGGATCGCCTGCGGGACGATGCCGAAGAAGCTGCGCGGGGCTGCGTGGCGAGGTCGGGCGAAGACAGCGATGCGACCGTCGCGGCGCAAGCAACCACAATGGCCGCGAGTACGGTCGACGATCGACGCTCTCTTCATCCTCATGCCCATCTCCTTGGCTGAACCCCGGGCGGGTACGGAAGTCGCGGCGGCACTCTAAGGCCTAGGATCGGCGGCCGATGCGGGCCGCCCTGGGCAACCGGAAGATCTGGATCTGGGCAGGCGTGTGGATCTTCACCCGCTTCCTGATCCTCATCCACGTCGGATTCTGGAACGACCCGACCGGCGTCCAGCTGGAAGACGTCTCGATCTTCGAAGACTGGTCCGAGTACTTGGTCCCGACCACGCCCTTCCCAACGAAGAAGCTTGGCAGTACCCACCCGGAGCGGCGCTGCTGATGGTGCTTCCACGCATCGGCGCGGCCGAGCTTCAGCGACTCCTTCGTGGTCGCGATGCTCGCCTTCGACCTGATCGGGCTGATCTTGCTGGCGATCCTCAGCCCGCCGGAGGCGAAAGCGACGCCGGCGTCTGGATCTGGCTGCTGGCGATGCCGATGCTGCGCGCACTGCCGGTGCTCAGGTTCGACCTCGTGCCGACCGTAATCGTGATCGGGGCGCTCGTCGATCATCCATCGCCGTCCCGACCTGGTTCGGCGCCCTGGCCGGCCTCGGCGCGACGATTAAGGCCTGGCCGGTCGCGATGCTCTTCGGCGAGTGGGACCGAGGGCGCCTGCTGCGGGCCTGCGCCGGCGCGGCGGCTGCGATCGGCCCGATCTTCGCCGTCTCGGCGATTGCCTTCGACGGCGACCAGCTCGGACTTCCTCAATGAACAGAGCGGCCGCGGGCTGCAGGTTGAATCGGTCGCCAGCCTGCCCTGGCACCTGCAGCAGTACGTGACCGGGGAGCGATCCCCACGCGACCAGCTGCGCTACCGAGCATGGGAGATCGAAGACGCACGCCGCCGACAGTGATCGCCGCTCTGCTCAAGTGGGTGTCGCTCGCCGCCCTGGTTGCCGCCGCGGCCTGGTGGCTTCTGCGCGCCCGCGGCGTATCCGGGCCGGGCGTGACGATCTCGCCGATCCCGACGTCAGTCGGGACTTTGTCTTCGCCGTGGTCCTGCTCCTGGTGGTGACCAGCCGGGTACTGAGTCCGCAGTACATGATCTGGCTGCTCGGCCTCGCCGCGGTCGTGCTCGCCGCCAAGGCGGGCGTGCTCAGGCGCGCCGCGTGGATGGTCGTCGTCGCGGCGATCGTGACCGCCAGCGGTTACAGCCCGTTGGGGCCCTACAACAGCACCTACAACCCCTACGGCTCCCCTTTCGTGATGCTGGTCCGCAACGCCGCGCTGTTGATAGCCGCGATCGACGTCTCGGTCACGATGGTCCGCTTGCTGAAGGAGCGCAGGCCGAAATCGCCTTGACCAGCCCCAGTCGAGCGCCGGTCGCCTGCGGCGCGCTGGGCGCCTACGATCGCGAGCGGGTGATGCGGATGGGCGCGGCTTCCGGCGTCGATTGCCGCGTCGCGCACAGCGATCAGCGCTCGATCCTGCTGCTCGACCGCGACCCGCTGCGCTGGAATGGGCAGCGGGAAAGTGGCCTCGCTTGGATCGACGGCTGCCTCTGGCGATCGGGGGCGACCGATTGGCAGGAGGCCGCTCGCCGCGGCGCCTGCGGACTGGTGATCGAGGGGCAGCGGCGTTACCTGCACAGCTCGATCAGCGGCCTCGGGCCGGTCTACTGGCTGGACGAAGGCGGCGCGACCTACTTCGCCTCGCGGATCGACCCGCTGGTCGCGACAGCCCAGCGGCGACTCTCGGTCGACTGGGACGCGTGGGCGGCGATCCTCACGATGCGCTACCCGCTCGGTGGCCGCACGCCCTTCGCCGAGATCCGCCGCCTCGGCCCGAGCATGACCCTCGGTCGCCGGCTGGGTCGAAGCCGGGCGCGCCGGCGCCGCTGGCCGTGGGCCGAGGTCGGGCCCGACCGCACCGAGGCGGAGGGCGCCGAGGCGGTCGCGGATTCGCTGCGGGAGGCCTTGGCGCCGCTGGACGGCGAGGTCTCGAGCGCGCTCAGCGGCGGCCTCGACTCGCGCCTGCTGCTCTCCGCGCTCGTCGCCCTCGGACGGGCAGAGCCGACTGCGTTCACGGTCGGTGACGACGAGGGGGGGCGCTTCGAGCAGGACTGCGCGGCGCCGGCCGCCCGTGCGCTCGGCGTCCCGCACGAGGAGATCGGCGCGGCGGAGGCAGATTACCCCGCCGATTGGGAGGAGCGGGCGCGGCGGGTCGAGCACCAGTTCGTCGATCACGCCTGGCTCGTCCCGCTCGCCCGGCGGGTCGAATCCGCGCCCGGCCCGGTGCTCGACGGGTTCGCGCTCGACTCACTGGCCCAGACCGGCGCCCGTTTCCACACCTCGGAGGTGATCTCCCCGCCCACCCCCCGCGCCGGCACCCGGGCGCTGTTCGAGAGCCTGCGCCGCTACGGCCTCGCCCACCAGGCGCTCGAACCGCGTTTTCACGCTCCCGTTCTCGAGCGGGCCGGGGAACAATTCGACGCCGCGGCGCGACCGTTCGAGGGGCACCCGTCGCAGCCCGTCCTGACCCTCTACGCGACGCGCACGGTGAACGGGGTCTCGAACTACCCGAACGGACTGCTCGGCGCCGGCGCAGAGGTCCTCGCCCCGGGTATCGACGACCGGGTGGCGACGGCACTGCTCTCGGTGCCCTCGGCGGTCAAGCGCGAGAGCTCGATGCACGCGGCGATCCAGGCGATCGTCGCTCCGCGGCTGTCCAGCATGCCGTCGACCGGCGACACGCCGCGGCGTCCGCCGACGTTGCCGCGGCGCTGGTGTTCCGAACCGGCCCTGGAGATGCACCGCGACCTCTTGGAAAAGGGGCCACTTGCCCCCCACCTCTCGCCGGCATTGCTGGACTGGCTGCGCGACCCCGGGAGGGGCGAGCTCTCCCCCCACCTCCGTCTCGGCATGGAGGCGATCAGCCTCTTCCACGCTTGGTGCGATCGCCACCGCAAGCTGCTTCGCGAACCGAACCCGTCCGATCTGCTCGGCTGAGGGAGGAGCGCTCAGCCCCGCTTGCGCCGGCGGCGCCAGGCGCCGACCCGGCGCAGCGGCGCGGTCAAGCGCCAGCTCAGCGTCGCCTCGTACTCGGCGGCGGTCTCACCGGCACGGCGCTGGGCCCGCTCGGCCACATCGATCATCTTCGCCCGCTCCACCTCGAAGTCCTCGACCCGGCCGCGTAAGTAGCTGTTTTCGCGCGCCAGCATCTGCACATCGACGCGGGCTCGCCACTCAAGCCGAACCAGGCGCGCCATCTCCTGTAGCGGCGCGCGCGGGCGCTCGCGGGGGACGGCAAGCCCACGAAGCAGGCCGACCAACTCCTGGGCGTGGACGTTCGCACGATGGTGCTTGATCGTCAGGTCGTGGTTGAGCGCCCCCATCGCGGCCTTATAGCCGCGCAGGCCGGCGATCAGGCCGGCGCGGTCGATCAACTCGCCGGTGGCGCCGCCGGCGAAGCCGTCGGCCTCGATCGCGGCATAGCTGCCCGCGGTGATCCAACCGTCGCCGCCTTTCCAGTCGTAGACGAATGCGGCGCGACCACAGGCCATCGCCTCCAGCACGGAACGCCCATATCCGATCACGATCTCCGCCTCCGCAAGCGACGGGCGGATGTCGGTCGTCGTCCCGGCTGAGCCGCCCACGCGGGAGAGCTCGAGGCCAGCTTCGGCGCAGACCTCCTCCAGCATGCTGATGCGATCGGCGTTCGAGTTGTTGCTGAGCAGCAGGACACGGCGCGGCCGCGCGGGCAGCGGGGCGGGGGGGTTGAAACGCTCGGTATCGATCGGCTGGCGCAGTCGCACGACCTCGACCTCGGCGTCGAAGCTGCGCATGCGCCGGGCAACGCGATCGTTGAGGACGACGACCGCGCCGACCGCGCCGTCGAGCTGGGGCGGCGCCTGCAGATCGAACTTGCTGCTGTGGGCGACGAATAGCTGTGGGATCGCGGGGCACAAGTCCGCGATCTGGTGGGAGACGCCGCCATCCTGGACCAGCGCTCCGTCGAGCTCGGAGCCCAGGCCAGATTCGCCGACCACCTCGATTCCGCGCGCCCGCGCCACCTCGACCCCATCGCCCGGTTCGGGCGTGAAGACAGCGACCTCGTGGCCGAGCCGGTCGAGCTGCTCGGCGACGGTGAGCAGGTACGACTCGCTGCCGCCCAGGCCGAGATGGTTGGTCGCCAGGACGAGACGCATCGACCCGATAGTAAGGTCGAACCGTCCTGCTGCCAACCGCGGCCACACCCGGCGACGAGCTTCACGTCTGGCGAGCGGCGCTCGACGCCGGCGAGTGGCGCGATGACGCCGCGCTGCCGGTTGCGGAGCGCGAACGGGCGGCGGCGATGAACGCCACCCATCGCGCGCGCTGGGTCGCCGCCCGCTGGGCGCTGCGCAGCGTGCTGGCGCGATACCTCGGGGGGGATCCGGCCGCGATCGAACTGAGCCTGGGAGAGCGCGGCAAGCCGCATCTCGCCGACCCCGGCGCGACCCTGCGCTTCAACCTCAGCCATTCGGGCGAGCTGGCCCTGATCGCCGTGGCGGAGGGGCGCGAGGTCGGGGTCGACGTGCAGCGGATCGGCTCGCGCCACCCGCCCTCCTACTACGAGGAGTGGACTCGCCGCGAGGCGGTCGCCAAGTGCCATGGGGTCGGCCTCTGGGCGGAGCTACCCGCGGCGCCGGTCGCGGTCGCCGAGCTCGAAGCCGTTCCCGGCTACGCGGCCTCGGTCGCGATCGCCGGCGAGCGCATGCCCGAGCTGCGCCGCTTCCAGCTGCACCCCGAAACGCCGGGCTGCTATTGATCGCGAGATGAAGATTCGGTCGCTCCTGGCGATCTTGGCTTCGGCCCTGCTGGCTCCGCTCGCCGGCGCCGGCTCCGCGCAAGCGCTCAGCCTCGAACCGATCGGGGAGGAATTCGCCAAGCCGATCTTCATCGCCTCCCCTCCGGAAGAAGCCGAGCGAATCTTTGTCGTCGAGCGCGAAGGAACCGTGGTCGAGGTCGGCGAGCCCGGCCCCTATCTCGACATCTCGGCCTCCGTCGCCTGCTGCGAAGGCGAGCGCGGCCTGTCCTCGATCGCCTTCGCCCCTGATTTCGCCACCAGCCACAAGCTCTACGTCGCCTACACCGCCACGGACGGCGCCGAACAGGATCTCGGCGACATCGTCGTCGACGAGCTGACCGAGCCGGCCTCGCCGCCGGGGGCGTTCTCGACGCGGCGGGTCCTGACCGTCGCCCACAGCGCCAACATCCACAACGCCGGCCAGCTCCAGTTCGGCCCCGACGGTCTGCTGTACCTCTCGATCGGCGACGGTGCGCTGAGCCCGCGCAAAGAGTCGCAGGAAGAGGCCAGCGCGCTCGGCAAGATCCTCCGCTTCGACCCGACGGAAGGCGCTCTCTCCTATACCGCGCCCCCCGACAACCCGTTCGCCGCCGGCGCGGGCTTCGCGCCGATCGTCTGGGCGCTCGGCCTGCGCAACCCGTTCCGCTTCTCCTTCGACCGGCTGACCGGCGACCTGGTGATCGGCGACGTCGGCGAGGGCGCCCGAGAGGAGGTCGACTTCGCCCCGAGCCCCTCGCCCGGCGTCGTCGGGGGCGCCGAAGCCAACTACGGCTGGAGTTGCCGCGAGGGCTCGCTGCCGGGCTTTGGGACGGGCAGCGTCCCCGTCTGCGAAGGCACGGGCGCGGCCGACTTCGACCCGCCCGTCTTCGAGTACGACCACGTCGCCCCCGACCCCGAACACGGGGTGATCTGCAGTGGCTCGATCATCGGCGGTTACGTCGCTCGCGATCCCTCGCTGGGGGCGCTCGACGGCCGCTACGTGTACGCCGACTACTGCACCGGGGCGATCCGCTCGCTGCTGCTGCCGGCGACGGCCGGCGGCGTGGCGAGCGACGACTGCTCGCTCGGTCTGCCGTTCAACCGGCCGACCTCGTTTGGGGAGGATGCCGCCGGGAGGCTCTACATCGCGTCCAGCAAAGGCGGCGTCTATCGGTTCTCCGGCCCACTCGAACACTGCTTGCCGGACGAGGACGGGGCCGATACGGCCATTCCCGATCCGCTCGGGCCGATTTCCCTCGAGCCCACCCCACCCCCACCCCGAGTACGGCTGCGGATCGCGGCGCGGCGGCTGCGGGGCGCGACGCCGAGAGTTCTGATCTCGATCTCGGCCTCACCCTGCGCCGGGCAGGCCGCGAGGCGGCTGCAACTGCGGCGCGGCGGCCGCCCCAACGGCGGCAGGCGGCTCGGGCGCGGCTGCCGCGCTCGCTTCCGCCGTTACATCCCCCACCGCTCGACCTTCCGCGCCAGGCTGCTCCCGCAAGGCGAGGTGCCGACGGTCACCTCGCGCCGCCTGGTCCTCGGCCCTCAGTAGATCCCGCCGAGCTTGCGGTGGTCCCAGGTGGCGGTGCGCAACGGCTTGAACTGGATCGCGACGCGCTTCGGGGCCTGGGCTTCGAGCGCCGCCTTGGCGTCGCCCTCGACCGACTCGATTCCCTCGGCGTAGCGCACGGTCAGCTCTTCGGCGAAGCCGATCACGGTCTCGAAGTCGCGGTGGATCTCGGCCTCGGCCTCGATCGCGGCGCCGCGCAGCTCGCCGTACTCGTGCCCCGTCTCGAGCAGCAGCGTCGCGCGCGGGTCGCGTTCGAGGTTGCGCACCTTCTGCGACTTGGCGTAGGTCCAGATCCAGATCTCGCCCTCGCGCGGCACGAACCAGAGCGGCATCGAGTGAGGAAAACCGCGCGGCCCGTTGGAGGAGACGATCGCGACGCGCTCCTCGCCGAGCAGCTCGAGCAGCTCGGCCTCGCTGAGCTTGATCTGGTCGCGGCGGCTCATCGGGGGGACTCTACGCGGGGCGGAACGAGCGCCGGTAGGCGGTAGGGGTGGTCGCCGTGGCGCGGCGGAAGTGCTCGCGCAGCGAGGCGGCCGTGCCGAAGCCCGAGCGCCAGGCGACCGCGTCGACCGGCAGGTCGGACTGCTCGAGCAGCCGCCGCGCCTCGAGCACGCGCCGGACGTGCAGCCAGCGCAGCGGCGTGGTCCCCGTCTCGGCGCGGAAGCGGCGGGCGAAGGTGCGCGGGCTGACCCCGGCGTGGCGGGCCAGCTCGGCGACGTCAAGCGGCTCGGCGAGGCGCTCCGCGGCCCAGCGCCGGGTCGGCTCCAGCGAGCCCGCGGGCTCGGGATCGGGCCGCTTGATGAACTGGGCCTGGCCGCCCTCCCGGTGCGGCGCGGCGACCATGCGGCGCGCCGTGCGCTCGCCCACCGCGGCGCCGAAGTCCTCGCGGACGACATGCAGGCTGAGGTCGATGCCGGCGCTGAGCCCGGCCGACGTCATCACCGCGCCTTCGTCGACGTAGAGCGCGCCGGGGTCGACCTCAACCCGGGGGAAGCGTTCGGCGAGCTCGGCGGCGTGAGCCCAGTGGGTCGTGGCGCGGCGCCCGTCGAGCAGCCCGGCGTAAGCGAGGGCGAAGGCGCCGGTGCAGACCGAGACGACGCGGGCGCCGCGGTCGGCGGCGGCCCGCAGCGCCTCCAGCGCCGGCTCGGGCGGCGGGTCGAGCAGGGCGAAGTAGCCGGGGACGACGATCGTGTCGGCGCTGGCGAGTGCGTCGAGGCCGTCGCTCGGGGTGAGTGCGAAGCCGGTCGTCGTCGCGACCGCACCGCCGGCCTCCGAGCAGGTCGAGATCTCATACAGCGGCGTCCCGTCGGCGGCCGAGGCGGCAACAAAGACCTGCACCGCCGCGGTCAGGTCGAAAGCGACGAGGCCGTCGAGGCAGAGGGCGGAGACACGGTGCATGGCAGAAATCTAGCGAACATTGGCATTTCTGCCACTCGACAGGCGCGAGCCCGCGATCGATGATCGGCTCATGCAGATCGCGATGCTCCTCTTCGACCGGCTCGCCGCCCAGGACGCCGTCGGCCCCTACGAGGTCTTCCGCTGCGTACCGGGCTGGGAGGTCAGCTTCGTCGGCGTCGAGAAGGGCGAGGTCCGCTGCGAAGGCGGCCTCGGCCTGAGCGTCGATCGCAGCCTCGATCAGGCGATGACGCCAGACATCGTCCTCATCCCCGGCGGCGTAGGCAGCGACGCCGTCGCGGGGGACGAGACGGTGCTCTCCTGGCTGCGCGAGGTCGACGAGCAGACCACCTGGACCACCTCGGTCTGCACCGGCTCGCAGATCCTCGGCGCCGCCGGGCTGCTCGAGGGCAGGCGGGCGACCTCGAACTGGCTCTTCCTCGAGCAGCTGCGCGGCTACGGCGCCGAGCCGATCGGCGGCCGCTGGGTCGAGGACGGCAAGATCGTCACCGCCGCCGGCGTCACCGCCGGCATCGACATGGCCCTGCACCTGGTCGGCCGCGAGGCCGGCCAGGAGGTCGCCGAAGCGGTCCAGCTCGGCATCGAGTACGACCCCGACCCACCCTTCGACGCCGGCTCCCCGGAAAAGGCCCCGCAGGCGATCGTCGAGCTGGTCACCGCCGCCAGTCGCGCAAACGCAAGCTAGCCGTCACAGACTTTTTTGCTTCCGCGCACCACACGCGGGTCGTGGCCACCTAGCTTGGTCGCATGAAGCCGCTGACGATCGCCCCACCGACCCGTCCGCCCGCCGGTGATATCGTACGTACGATGCTTCCTGTTCACGTACGTACGGCTCCACTGGAGGGAACCATGGCACTCACCGCGTCGAAATTGCGAGCCAACGTCTACCGCCTGCTCGACGAGGTGCTCGAGACCGGCGAGCCGCTCGAGATCGAGCGCCACGGCAAGCTCCTCGTGATTGCGCCGAAGGAGCCGCGGGAGCCGCGGAAAAAGGAGTCATTCTGGGATCGGCTGCCGCGCCGCGAGGGCGCGATCATCGGCGACCCCGACGAGCTGATCCATATCGATTGGTCCTCGGAGTGGAACCCTGATCCAAATTGACACCCATATCGCCCTGTGGATCTACGCCGGGAGGAGCGAGAAATTGCCCGCCGCGGCCCGCCGGCTGCTCGACGAAATGGAGCCCCGGCTCTCCCCGATAGCGGCGCTGGAGCTGCTCTACCTGCACGAAATAGGGCGCGCCCGCGATCCGTTGCCGACCATGCTTTCAGCCCTGAGAAAAGACATCGGCCTCGACCTCGTGGACGTGTCCGCGGTAGAGCTGTTCCAAGCCGCAACCGGCCTCACCTGGACCCGCGACCCGTTCGACCGCCTGATCGCGGCGCACGCGATCGTCGCCGACGCCCCGCTGGTCACCGCCGACCGGACGATCCTCGACAACCTGCCGCTGGCCACCTGGGGCTGAGCGCCCTACTTCAGCTTCAGCCGCTGACCGACCCGGCCGCCGGGGATCGCGACGAGCAGCTGCGCACCCGGCCGGGCGCCGCCGCGGGTGAGCAGGTGGCCGCGGCGACCGAGGCCGAGGCGGAAGCTGTGCGCGGCGCCCCCCGTGAGCCGGAAGCTCCGGCGGGCGATTGCCCGCCGCACGACCCTGGTCCGGGCCACCCGCTTGCCGCGGCGGCGGACGACGACGCGCTGCCTGACCCGGGCGCGGACGAGGATCTGTCCCGGGCACTCGGTGCCGAGCGGCCACTCGCAGCGGACCCTGAGCCGGACCGTGTTGCCCGCCGCCTTCGCCCGCAGCAGCGTGATCGGCACCGGCACGCCGACCTGGCGGCAGCCGAGCAGCTTGTCCGCGCCGGCGCCGATGTCGAGCGCGTACACGCAGACCCGCTGCCTGCCGCTGCCGACCACGGGGAAGCTGGCTTCAAAGCCGTGGGCGCCGCCGGCGCGGCGGTAGATCGCGCCGATGTCCGTGCGCTCCTGGCCGGCGATCGGGCCGAGCTCGTAGCGAGTCGCGGCGCCTTCACCCGCTTCGCCGCCCAGGTAGGCGCGGATCGAGAGCGGTTTGCGGGGAGCGTTGGGGTCGAAGGCCCAGCCGGAGATCGCGACCTGGCCCGGCGCCGGAGAGCTGACCCCGTCGAAGCTGCCGCGCGGGTCGTCGCTCGAAGTGGAGGCCCCAGCCGTCGCCCCTTCGACGTAGTTGTTGTCGATGTTGATCGTCACCCCGCCGTAACTCTCGTTGTGGCCGCCGCGGTACTGGTGGATGCGCTGGTGGTCGTTCCAGGCACTCGCCGGCACGTAGGGGTCGGCGCCGTTCGCGCGGCCGTTCCAGTTGGCGAACCAGAGGTCGTCGGGCTGCTGGTAGAGGGCGCCGATCCTGGAGACGAGGTCGGCGATGCCCGAGGCGCTGCTGCTGTAGACGCCCGAGTCGTAGCCGAGCGCGTGCAGGCGGGTGGTCCAGGCGCCGAGGAAGGTCAGGGTCGCGCCGCTGGCGCTCGACGTGCGCGTGTAGCTCTCCATGTCGAAGTAGATCGGGCTGCCCTCGCCGATCCCGGCGATACGGGCCTGGTTGACCGCGTCGTCGGCGGCTGCCGATCCCTGTAGGGAAGCGCTGCCGGGGCTGAGCTTGGCGCAGGAGCCGCAGCTCGAGGTCGGCGCCTGCAGGCCGACGTAGGTCGGGATCAGGCTCCAGCCGGCCGCCGTCTGTTCGGCGACCCAGCTCGCGGTCAGGTTGGGCTGGGAGCAGCCGCGGTTGAGTCCGCCGATGTAGACGCCGATCGCCCGGTAGGGCGAAGCGCCCCAGGCCGACATCGAGCGCCGCGAGGGCGCGGTGCAGGCGTCGAACCCGAGCCCGGTGTACTCGGAGGCGGCGGAGATCCGGGCGGGCGCCACACGGCTGGCCTCCGCCCGAGCGCCGGCGGCGCGAGCCTTGGCGCCGGGGTCGACGACGATCGCCCGCCGCCGCCCCATCGCATCCGCCGGGCAGCGCGGATTCGCCCCCGGCGTCCCCAGGTAGACAGCCCTGCGATCGAGCCGCACGCACATCCGCGGGCGCTCGGCCAGTTTGAAAACCGGCCAGGCGTCGGGGGCGGTGATCGTCTCACCGCGGAAGTGGATCGTCTTCGCGCCGGCGCCGGCCGGAAGCACGGCGGCCAGCGCGAGCAGGCAAAAGAGCGCGCGCCGCATCTCTCCCCCAACCATTCCAGCCCACGAACGTTTCGGCGCACCGTCGCCCCCGGCGCAAGAAGACGTGCCGTCAGGCGGGTACGAGCTCGAGTTCGGACCACGGCCCCTCGCCGGCCATCGGCTGGGTGCGGCCCTTGAGCCAGTCGTCCTGGAGGTCGTCGTAGTGCGGGCTCGCGGGGTGGCCGGACTGGCCGGTGAACATTTGCCAGCGCGTGCGCTCGGGCGCCGTCGGGTCGCCGACCATGCGCCAGCTCGGCGCCCAGACCGCCTTGTAGGGGTCGTTGGGGTCGTAGGCGATTTGACTGACGGTCTCCTGGGCGCCGCCCGCGCGCAGGCTGCGGTTGAGCAGCTTGCGCAGCAGCGGGTTGGCCTCGCCGAGCGGGTGCGGGAACTCCATCTCGTGCACGTGGCCCCAGCGCCAGCCCTCAGGGTCGGGGCCGAAGCGCTCGCTGAGGTCGTCGAGGGCGCCGGCCAACGCTTCCAGCACGAGCTCGTCCCAGGGGCGGCCGATCAGCTCCTCGTCGCCCTCCGCCCAGAGGCCCATCAGGTGCGAGTGCCAGCGCCAGGGCGAGGTCACGTGCGGCGTGAAGCCGTTGTCGGCGCGGTCGAGCCAGCGCTCGCAGAGGTCGCGGTCGCCGATCGCGGCGCGGGCGACCTCGCGCGCCAGGCGCAGCAGGAACGCCTGGTAGATCGTCCCCGGGATCGTGTCAGGGCCGAGCCGCCCGTCCCAACTGCGCAGCCGCTCGAGCGCGCTGACCTCGCGCTGCCCCTTCGGCTTCAGCCGGCCGAGCCGCCGAGCCGCCTCGAGCCCCGGCAGCGAGAGGTTGTCGGACTGCATCGCCTCGAAGCCCTCGATGTCGTGCTCGTCGCTCGCCCGCAGCAGTTCCTCGATCCGCCGGGCGCGGAAGCCGTCGAGCCAGTCGCTGGTGATGTGGTGCGGGTACTCGTCACCGACGATCCGGTTGTTAGCGGTTACGAGGAAACCGCTGGTGGGGTCGGTCGTCTCCGGCAGCTCGTCGTAGGGCACCGCTCCCTCCCACTCGAACTCGCCGTCCCAGCCGGGCTTGGGCAGGTCGGGGCAGCCGCCCTTGCGCAGCGGCAGGCGGCCGATCAGCTTGTACCCGATCGAGCCGTGGCGGTCGGCCCAGATCAGATTCGAGGCGGGCGAAGTGTGGCCCTCCAGGGTGGCGACGAGGTCGGCGCCGGAGCGGATCCCGTGCAGGTCGAACATCCCCTTGAAGGCGGTCGGCCGGTCGAGCGTGATCCAGCGCAGCGCCAGCGGCTCGGCGTCGTCGGCGCCGAGCGCGGCGTTGACCAGCGGGCCGTGGTGGGTGATGCGCACGTCGAGGGCCTCGGGCGCGTCGCGGCCCTTGACGACGATCTCCTCGCGGACGATCTCGAGCGGGCGCCACTCGTCTTCGAACAGGTAGGTATCGCCATCGACCCGCTCGACGAAAAGGTCCTGGACGTCGGCCATCACGTTGGTGAAGGTCCAGCAGACGTCGTTGTTCTGGCCCATGTAGACGCCCGGCATGCCGGGCAGCGAGGCGCCGCGCACGAAGCGGTCGCCGAGCGTCAGCCCGACCTGGTACCAGATGCCGGGCATGCTCGGGGGAAGGTGGGGATCGCCCGCGATCAGCGGTGAGCCGCTGGCGCTGAGCCTGCCGCTGACCGCCCAGTTGTTCGAGCCGCTGGCCTCGGCCGCCATCCCGATCGAGTGACGCACGGCGTCGATCTGCTCGGCCAGGCCGAGCCCGTCGCCCGACCACGCTTCCTGGGTGACGACCGGGTTCTCGGCCGGATAGCCAGGGTCGAGCTTCGCCGCGAGCTCGGGCCCGAGCTCGCGGGTCATGTCGGCGCGCAGCAGCTCCTTCTCCCAGTTGGTCGAGAGGCCGAAGGCGAGCAGCTTGCCGAGCCCGAGGATGTCGGCCGGCCGCCAGGGCTCCCACTCGAGCCGCAACAGGCGCATCTCGAACGGCGGCGCCTTGGCGCTCGCGGCGGCGGCGTTGACGCCCGCGCAGAAGCGCTCGAGCAGGGCGCGCAACTCCGGGTCGAGCTGCTCGGCCTCGCGCTCGGCCGTGCGCCGCATGCCGAGCGTGCGCATCAGGCGGTCGACCGGCAGGCCCTCCTCGCCGGCGAACTCGGAGACGCGGCCGGAGAGCGCGCGGCGGTAGAAGTCCATCTGCCAGAGCCTGTCCTGGCCGTGGCAGAAGCCCTCGGCGAACCAGAGGTCAGCGGCGGTATCGGCCTCGATGTGAGGCACGCCCCAGCGGTCGCGGCGCACCCGCACCAGCCCCTCCAGCCCGGCCAGCCGCGTCGTCCCCCTCTGCTTCGGCAACGGCCGCCGCGCGAGGAAATGCCAGAGCGCCGCGGTCGAGGCGGCGGCCAGCCCGGTCCCAGCGGCCCCAGCCACCAGCCCAGCGCGCATCGCCTTCCCGCCGTTCATCCGCTCACCATACTGGCTGCCTGGCCAGTTTTGCTTCCGGTGCGCCTTTTCCACCCCATGGGTAGGAAAGGCGCACCGGAACCGCGGGCTACTCCCAGATCCCGGCGGGCAGCAGCCCCTCGGCGTCGAGCTTCTGCAGGTGGGCCTCCATGACCAGGGCCGCGGCGCCGCGCAGCTCGGCCGGGACGTCGGACCAGGCGTCGGCGAGGAGCGCTTGCTTGGAGTGCTCGCCGCGCCCGAGCGCCGCGAGCAGGCGCCGCTCGCGCATCTCGCGGTGCTCGACGTACTCGGCCAGCTTCGCCGCCGGGTCGGTCACCCAGGGGCCGTGGCCGGGGCAGATCAGCGTCGGCGACTCGGCCTGCACGGCGCGCAGCGAGTCCATGTAGGCGGCGAGCGAACCGCCGTCGGGCGGGACGAACGTGGACCCCTCGCCGAGCACGAGGTCGCCCGCGAAGCAGACGCCGTCCTCGCTGATCAGACAGACGTGGTCCGCGGCGTGACCGGGGGTCGCAAGTACCCGCAACCCCCCGTGCTCCTCGCCGTCCCCGGGCAGCACGACCTCGGCACCGAGCCGTCCCGCCCCATCCGCATGATCCCCATGGCTGTGCGTGAGCAGCACCATCCCGATCCCACCTCGCTCCCCGGCGGCCGCGCGCACCGCATCCTGATGCCCTGCGTCGTCGGGCCCCGGATCGATCACCACACACGGGTCCGACCCATACAAGTAGGTGTTCGTCCCTTCCAGGGTCATCGGCCCCGGGTTGGGCGCCACAACCCTCAAAACCTCCGCGTGCCCCGGCGCGGAAGTCCCTAACATGGGCTCCGCGAGGCCCGTCCGGTAGGGCTGGAACGTCTTGTACTTTTTCGGTGTCGGCCGCGGGCGCCAGCCCACCGGCGATCCACCGAAAGAAGTTAAGTGAAAGCCCTACCGGACGGGCCTCCACGGTCACGCCACGCTGGCCGCGACTTCCGCGGCGATCGCCTCACGCGCCTCGTCCGGTTCGAGCACGACGAGGTCGCCGGCGCCGCGGAGGATCTCGCGCACCAGCCAAGAGGTGCCGGCGTAGGGCAGCTCGACGACGACCGCGCCGTCGGCCAACTCCTCGACCACGGTGCGCTCCTCGCGCAGCCAGCGGGCGCGCTCGGGTGAGACCCAGACGCGGGCGACCTGGGCGGCGGGGACCTCGCCGTCGGTCATCCAGTCCTTGACCCCGGCCAGCTCTTCGACGTCCGGTCGCGGCTCGTAGCTCTCGCCGCTGAGGGTCGCCTCCTTCATCCGTTCGAGCTTGAAGTGACGGATCCCGTCTTTGGTCAGGTCGAAGCACTCGACGTACCAGCCCTCGCGCCCGTTCTCGAGCCGGTAGGGCTCGACCCGGCGCTTGGTCAGCTGATCCTCGTTCTCCTTGTAGTACTGGATCTCCAGCACCTGGCGCTCGGCGATCGCTTCGTTGACGGTCCGCGCCACCGTCGTGTCGCCGCCGCCGGCGGCGGCGATCTCCAGCCCCTCCTCGGAGGGGTCGTGGCCGAGCGCCTCGACGATCTTCTCGCGGGCGCTCTGCAGGCCGCCCTGCGGCAGGTGGTCGCCGAAGAGGTCGATCGCCGCGACCAGCGCCTTCGCCTCGAGCGGCAACAGCCGCGCCGGGCGGGCGAAGTTGTCGCCGTAGGGCTCGGAGTCGACCTCGATCTCGTCGCCGATCACTTCGGCGTAGAGGACGTAGGTGCCGCCGCCGAAGTTGACGACATTGAGCAGGTCGATGTCCTCCTGCAGCTCCTCGCCGGTCAGTTCGAGCCGCGTGCGCAACTCCGAGACCCGCAGTCGCACACCTTTCTTGGCCGAGTCGATCAGCAGGCCGGCGAGCGTGACCAGGCGGGCGAAGCGCTCCGGCCGGATCGCGGCCTCGCCGCGGCCGTTGCCGCGCGCCCGCGGCGGCGCCTCGCGCAGCGGCCGGTCGACGACCTCGGCCGGCTCGAAGTCGCTGCGGTGGCGGTCGTGCAGCAGGTCGAGCCGCTCGCGCGCCTCCTCGCGCAACGCGCCGGGCTCGAGCACCTCGGCGTTCTGGCGCCAGCGCAGGACCCAGGCGATCAGCTCTCGCGAGGAGGCGTAGCCGGTCTCGAAGACCGAGCCCTTGCCGGGCGCGTCGTCGGCCTTGCGGGCCGGGCGCAACTCGCCGTAAGCGCCGAAATCGCGCTCGATCAGCCAGGAGATGCGGTCGCGGACGAAGATCTTCGCGGTGCCGCGGATCTCGCCCAGCTGCCAATCGGCGCGCTGGCCATAGTCGCGGCGGTCAAAGCTCTCCGGCGGCGAGAAGTCGTGCTCGGCCTTGGAGGCGTAGCCGACCTTGCCCTGGATCCGCGAAAGGCGGAAGACGCGCACCGCGTCACGCTCGTGCGAATGGCCGATCAAATAGAACTGGCCGGAGCGGAAGACGAGGTGGTATGGGTCGACCTTGCGCTTCTCCGTCTCGTCGCGCTCCATCGTGTAGTAGGTGAACTCGATCGTCTTGCGGCGCGAGATCGCGGTCTCGATCTTGGACAGCCGCTGGGAGAGGTCGCGGCCGCCCGCCGAGGCGGTCATCGCCATCTCGACCGGCGCCCGCTCGCCCTCGCTGACCGGGTTGGGATGTCCCCAGGCGACCTGCTGCAGGGCGAGCCGCAACGGCTCGGCGTAGGCGAAGCCGCCGTCGGTGAGCAGCGAGAGCGCCGTGCTCAGCGAGGCCAGCTCCTCGTCCTCGAACTTGATCGGTTCGAGGTAGAAGTTCTCCGGCGGCAGCGAGTAGAGCTCGGCCTCGAAGAAGCCCTCTCCCGGTTTCTCAACCCCGAGCTGGATGCCGAGGCTCTCGAGCTCAGCCCGGTCGGCATAGAAGCGGCGCGCGAAGGCGTCGTCGTTCATGTCGCTGTAGCCCTCGACCTCGCGCTTGATCTCCAGCGCCGAGACCGGCCTGCCCTGCGCCATCAGGAAGGAGATCAGCGAGAGCTGGCGGATCAGCTTCTCGGTGTCCTTTGCCACCAGCCCAGGATAGTGAGGGCGGCCGGGCGAGCCCGGCGCGGAAACGCCGGGAAACCCGCATTTTGCCGCTTTCCAAGGGATACTCTGCGCTCGACATGGACATCCTTCGCAACCTCTTCGGCAACCTGACCAACGGGATCATCCGCCTCGCGGTCACCGCCGGGATTCTTTTCTGCGCCTACCTCTTCCTCCTCAAGCCGGTGCTGGACACGACCAACAAGGCGATCGAGTCGAGCGGACTGCACGAGATCAGCAAGTCACTGCAGGACCTCGGGCCGGGGATCGAACGCGAGGTGACCCACTCGTTCAAGGTGACCGAGGCCAGGGGCGGCAACCCGCAACGCCTGGTCAAGTGCGTCCAGCGCGCCCACCAGGACATCGCGAAAATCGAACGCTGCACGCGCCGCTTCTAGCGGCGCTCCGGGTCAGGCGGCTTCGCGCTGGCCGAAGTAGGCCGAGCCGGAAAGAGCCCGGTCGAAGCCCGACCAGGACTCGCCGGCGGGGAGCTGGCGCTCGAGCCGGTCGAAGCTGCCGAGGCGACCGCCGAGGTTGTCGATCATGTGGACGAGCACGGCCTCGCGGGTGGCGGGGACGACCGGCGAGCCGTGTTCGAGCGAGCCGTGGTGGCTGAGGATGATGTGCAGCACGGCCTGGGCCAGGCCGGGGTCGAAGCCGGGAATCCGCTCGATCTCGCGGCGCACGGTGTAGTAGCCGAGCGGGATCTCGCCTTCGAGGCGGCCGGCGTCGGTCAGGTCGATCGCCAGCGGGTCGTCGTTGTAGGCGATCGTCTTGCCGATGTCGTGCAGCAGGGCGCCGGTGACGGCGACCTCGCGGTCGATGCCGGGGAAGAAGTTGGCCGCGGCGCTGACCGCCTGGGCGACCGAGACGGTGTGCTCGAGCAGGCCGTGGCGGTAGGCCTGGTGGTAGACCTTCGCCGCCGGCGCGTCGCGGAAGCGCGCCCAGATCGGGGACGGCTCGCCGAAGAAGCGCTCGAGCAGGTCGAGCAGCTGCGGCTCCTGCACCGTCTCGAGCAGCTGGCGCAGCCTGCCCTCGAGCTCCTCGAAGGAGACGTCCGACTCGGCGGCCAGGTCGGCCGGGTCGTAGGAGCCGGCCGCGGCCTCGCCGAGCCCGGAGAGCTTGATCTTCGCTCCCCAGCGCTCGCTCATCTCGAAGCCGCCGGCGACCTCGACCGGGGTTCCGGGCGCGGCCAGCGCGTAAAGCTCCTCGGCGTCCTCCCAGGAGACCGCCTCGGCGCTGCCGCTGGCGTCGCCGAGCAGCAGCCGCAGCCAGGGCTCGCCGTTGCGCTTGCGGCGCAGCTCGCGCTCGCGGACGGCGTAGACACCGTTGACCCGCTGGCCGTCCTCGAGCTCGCCCAGAGGCACCCGCGCGGCGGTCGTGACGGGGGGCGCCTCGGCGACCGGGGCCGATTCGGGGCCGGGGCCTCCGCCCGGCTCAAGGTTGTCGATCAACGCCTGCTGGGTCATTCTGGAATCAAGGTAGAGACGGCTGCGGACGGTTCGTCGCGGACGCTCAGAGAGCGCCGCCGAGCCAGTGTCCGAGCGCGACGGCGGCGAAGCCGGCGATCAGCGAGAGGCCGATGTTGAGCCAGACGAGGTGGCTGTGACCGGCGTCGGCGAGCCGGTGCGAGTCGAGGATCCAGGTCGAGAAGGTGGTGAAGGAGCCGATGCCGCCGCCGGCGACGATCACCAGCGCCTGGCCTTCCAGCGCGGCGCCGGCGACGAGGCCGAGGGCGAGCGCCCCGCCGATGTTGATCGCGAGGATCCCGTGCGGGAAGGGGTGGTCGGCGCGGGCGGTGATCGCGGTGTCGATCAGGAAGCGGGCCGCGGCGGCGGCGCCGCCGAGCAGGCCGACGGCGATCCAGGCCGGGGCGCTCATCCGGTGGCCTCCGCCGGGCGGCGCTCGAGCGCGATGCCGAGCCGAACGAAGCCGTAGCCGAGCGCCAGCGTCGCGCCGACGTAGGCCGCGGCCAGCGCCAGGTGGCCCGCCGTCGACCAGCTCGAACAGCTCCAGCTGCAGGGTCGAGAAGGTGGTCAGCGTGCCGGCGATCCCGGTCGCGAGGAAGGGGTGGGCGAGGCTGTCCTCGGGATGGTCGCGCAGGCGGGCGAAGAAGTAGCCGAGCAGCAGCGCCCCGACCATGTTGACCGCGAAGGTCGCCCACGGCCACTCGCCCGGCCCCCCCGGCGCCGCCTCGGCCAGCCCGACCCGCAGCAGCGCCCCGAGCATGCCGCCGACGTAGATCGCGGCGAGGCGGCGAAGGTCGAATCCCGTAAGTCGCATCTGCGCAGTCTCCTATCAGCGTCGTTGGACGTGGTAGGGACCGTCAGCGGATCGAACCGCGCTTATGAGGGAGCGAGCCCCATCGCTCGTCACAGGATTGTAACTTGGGCGGCGGCCCACGACTTAGGGTTGCGGCGGAATGGACGGACGCCCTGACCTGCTGCGTCGCTCGGCCGCCGAGGCGATCGGGGCCTTCGCGCTCGTCTTCGCCGGCTGCGGGGCGATCGTCACCGACACGGTCAACGCCGGCGCGCTCGGCACCGTCGGCGTCGCGCTCGTTTTCGGCCTCGTGATCATGGCGATGGTCTACGCCACCGGCCACCTCTCCGGCGCCCACCTCAACCCGGCGGTGACGCTCGCCTTCGCGCTGACCCGCCACTTCCCGCACCGCGAGGCGCTCGCCTACATCGTCGCCCAGCTGCTCGGCGCGCTCGCCGCGGCGGCGCTGCTGCTCGCCGTCTGGCCCAGCGAGCCCGCCTCGCTCGGCGCCACCGTGCCCAGCGTCGGCGCCGGCAGCGCGCTCGTCTACGAGGCCGTGCTGACCTTCTTCCTGATGTTCACGATCATGGCCGTGGCGACCGACACCCGCGCGGTCGGCGCCGGCGCGGCGATCGCGATCGGCGGCGCGGTCGGCCTCGACGCCCTCTTCGGCGGGCCGGTCACCGGCGCCTCGATGAACCCGGCGCGCTCGCTCGGGCCGGGCCTGGTCTCGGGTGAACTGCACGAGATCTGGATCTACATCGTCGCCCCGATCGCGGGAGCGGCGCTCGGCGCCCTCGCCTACCAGCTCGTCCGCGGCCCGACGGCGGAGGAGGAGGCCTGATGGCCCGCGCCCTCTTCGTCTGCCTGCACAACGCCGGCCGCTCGCAGATCAGCCAGGCGCTGTTCGAACGCGCCGCCGGGGGCCGCCATGAGGCGCGCTCGGCCGGGACGACACCGGGGGACCGCGTCCATCCCGAGGTGGTCGCGGCGATGGCCGAGCTCGAGATCGACCTCGGCGACCGCGTCCCCCACGAGCTCAGCCAGGAGGACGCCGAGTGGGCCGACGTCGTGGTGACGATGGGCTGCGGCGACGAGTGCCCCTACATCCCCGGCAAGCGCTATATCGACTGGGATCTGCCCGATCCCAAGGGCCGGCCGCTGTCGGAGGTCCGCGAGACGCGCGACGAGATCGAACGGCGGGTCGTCGACCTCGTGACTGAGCTGGGCTGAGTCGACCCGGCTCAGCCGGCGCGCGCGCCCCAGCAGAGGGCCGGCACGGAGTAGGAGCCGTCCTCGCCGCGGAAGGGAGCCATGCTCTGCTCGATCGCCTCGCGGGTCGCTTGGCGCTCGGCCTCCGGCAGTCCCTCGATCACCGCGGCGAGCGGGCCGGCGAGGCGGATCAGCACGTCCCAGAAGTCATCGGAATCCGCGTAGCGGAAGTCGAAGCCGATCTCCTCCAGCTCGGGTGCGGGGAAACCGGCGCCACTGACCAGCGCGCCGATGGCGTCGGGGTCGGCCAGCGCGAAGATCCCCGGCGCCCCGGGCTGCGGCGCCGGCACGTGGCCGCGCTGGACCAGGGTCATCGCCGGCAGAGCCGCCCACGGGTTGCGCTCGGGCGACGCCCAGACGGCGAAGGCAAGCCGGCCGCCGTCGCGCAGCACGCGCCGCGTCTCGGCCAGCGCCGCCGCCGGGTCGGCCATCAGCATGTAGCCCCAGCGGCAGACGACGGCGTCGACGCTGTCGTCCTCGAGGTCCATGCGCTCGGCGTCAAGCAGCCTGTAGTCGACGTTGTTCAGCCCCCGCGCGTCGCCGAGCCGCCGCGCCGCCGCGACCATCTCCGGCGCGAAGTCGGTCGACAGCAGGCGGCCCTCGCCGCCGAGCTGCGCGGCGACGCGGAACCCGAGGTCGCCCGGCCCGGCGGCCACCTCGAGCACGGTCTGCCCGGGCTGCGGATCGGCCTTGGCGACGATCCACTCGTTGACCCGCCCGCTGACGTCGGCCATCCAGGCGTTGCGGGCCTCCCAGCCGGCGGCCATCCGGTCCCAGGTCTGAAGGCTCTGCTCCCGGTAGGAATCGAGATCGATGTCCACGCGCTGCTCCTCTCGTAGCTTCCGCATGCGACGGTAGCGGCTCGCCGCGATCTGCGAGAGTCCGCGGCGATGAAGCTCTGCCGGTTCGCAAGCGCCGACGACTCCGCAGCGCTGGGGATCGTCGCCGGGGACGAGGTCGCCGACCTCTCCGCCGCGGCCGTGCCGCAGGAACCGGCGCGGGCACTGGACGAGGTCGGCCGGGCCGAGTTGGAAACACTCGCCGCCGCCGCGCCGCGACTGCCGCTCGCCGAGGTGCGACTGCTCTCCCCCGCCACCCCGCGCAAGTACCTCGCGATCGCGCTCAACTACCGCGACCACATCGCCGAGATGGGGCTGGAGGCGCCCGAGGTGCCGGTCTTCTTCAACAAGCAGGTCAGCTGCGTGGTCGGGCCCGGCGCCGAGATCCACATGCCGAAGGTCTCGACCTTCCTCGACTACGAGGCCGAGTTGGCGATCGTGATCGGCAAGCGCTGCCGCCACGTCGCCGCCGCCGACGCGGCCGCGGTCATCGCCGGCTACACCTGCGCCAACGACGTCAGCGTGCGCGACTGGCAGGGCAAAGCGCAGACGATGACGATCGGCAAGTCCTTCGACACCCACGGCCCGCTCGGCCCCTGGCTGGTCACCGGCGAGGAGCTCGGCGACCCCAACGACCTCGCGATCCGCTGCTTCGTCGGGGACGAACAGCGCCAGGACGCGCGCACCAGCGAGATGGTCTTCGACTGCTTCGAGCAGGTCGCCCACCTCTCGGAAGCGTTCACGCTCGAGCCGGGCGACGTGATCGCCACCGGCACCCCGTCGGGCGTCGGCCTCGGCCGCCAGCCGGTGCGCGAGAACCTGCTCCACGTCGGCGAGACGGTGCGGGTCGAGATCGAGGGCATCGGCGAGCTCGCCAACACCGTGGTCGAGGAGCCCGACGGATTCCTTGCGGGCTAAAGCGAAGCGCCGGCGCCGCCGATAGCGGCGCTGTGAAGAAGGTTCGCGACGTCATCAACGGACCGATCGGCGGCCTCGCGCCGTGGATCGCGATGTCGCTGCTCGCCGGCCCCGGCCGCTTCGAGCTCGCCGTCGGCGTCGCCTTCGCGATCAGCCTCGTCGTCGTCGGCGTCGGCCGCGCCGGGGGCGGTTCCTGGAAGATCCTCGAGCTCTCCGACATCACCTTCTTCACCCTGGTCGGGATCCTCGGCCTGGTGGTCAGCCAGTCGACCCTCGACGCGCTCGACAACTGGTCGGGTGAGATGTCCAACGTGGCGCTGACCCTGATCGCCTTCGGCTCGATCCTCGCCCGCATGCCCTTCACCCTCCAGTACGCCCGCGAAGAGGCGCCGCGCGAGCTCTGGGACAACCCCGTCTTCGTCCGCACCAACTACGTGCTCACCGCCTTCTGGGGCGGCGCCTTCCTGGTCACCGCGCTGGCCGGCGCCTACGGCGACCTGATCCTCGACAACTCGAACAACCTCTGGACCGGCTGGGTGATCCAGACCGTGGCGCTGCTGATCGCGATCCAGTTCACCGAGTGGTACCCCAAGGTCGTCCAGGCACGCGCCCCGGATGCGACCGAGCCGGCGCCGCCGCTCAGCGATCTGCTGCTCGGCTCGACCGCGCTGTTGATCCCGGTCGGGATCATCGGCCTCGCGCTCGACGCCTGCTCGACCCCGGTCGGGATCGCCGTGATCGCGATCGGCGTCGTCGCCTCCCGCACGCTGGACCAGCACCGCAAGGGCGCCGCCTCGCCGGCGGCCGAGCCCGCCTGAGACCACGCGTGAGAGGCTTGCGGTCGTGCTGACCGACCGGGTCGAGAGCTGGCGTCGCGAGGGCGCGATCGAGGAGGTGCTCGACCGCAAGCTGTTCGTGCGCCGCCGCGGTGGCGGGGACGGCGCGCCGCTGCTGCTCTTCCTGCACGGATTCCCCTCCAGCTCCTATGACTGGCGCGACCTGTTCGGGCTGCGCCCGCCCGGCGAGGCGAGCCTCGCCTTCGACTTCCTCGGCTTCGGCCTCTCCGAGAAGCCGCGCGAGCATGAGTACACGCTCGCCTGGCAGGCCGACGCGGCGGAGGAGCTGGTGCGGCGGTCGGGCGCCGCACGCGTCTTCGTCGTCGCCCACGACATGGGCACCTCGGTAACGACCGAGCTGATCGCGCGCGACCTGCGCGGCGAGCTCGGCTTTGCGATGAGCGGCGCGCTGCTCTTCAACGGCAGCATGCTGCTCCACCTGGCGAAGCCGACGCCGGGGCAGAAACTGCTGCGCAGCCGGCTCGGGCCGCTCTTCGCCCGGCTCACCAACGAGCGCACCTTCCGCGCCCAGTTCGCCCGCATCTTCTCCCCCGAGCACCCGCTCAGCGCCGCGGAGGCGGCCGACCAGTGGGCCCTGCTCGCCCACGGCGGCGGCCGCTCGATCGCGCACAAGACGATCCACTACATGGCCGAGCGCGAACGCTTCACCGAGCGCTGGCACGGCGCCCTGCGCGACTGGCCCAGGCCGCTGACCCTGGCCTGGGGGATGCACGACCCGGTCGCCCGGGTCGAGGTGCTGCGCGGCCTGCAGGAGCTGCGCCCCGGGGTCGAGACGATCGAGCTGCCCGACGCCGGCCACTACCCCCAGATCGAACAGCCCGAGCTGATCTCCGCCGCGCTCGACACGGCGCTCGGCCGCCTCAGCTGAGCCCGTGCGGGTGCAGGTGGTCTTCGGCCATCTTCTTGAGCCCGACACGGTCGATCTTGCCGGTCGGGTTGAGCGGCATCTCGTCGAGCACGATGACCTCCTCGGGCGCCTTGTAGCCGATCCGCTCGCGGCAGTGCACGATCAGGTCGGCGGCTGAGGGCCGCTCGGCGCCGGCGCGCAGGGTCACGTAGGCACGCACGTTCTCGCCGTGGACGACGTCGTGGACGCCGACGACGCCGGCCAGGTCGATCGCCGGGTGCTCCATCAGCGCCCCCTCGACCTCGAGCGGGCTGACGTTGGAGCCGTCGTGGACGATCACCTGCTTCTTGCGGCCGAAGAACCAGAGGTAGCCGTCCTCGTCGGCGCGGGCGAGGTCGCCGGAGTCGAGCCAGTCCTCGTCGAGCACCGCGGCGGTCGCCTCAGGCGCCTGCCAGTAACCGGCCATACGGCTGCGCGTCCTGATCCAGACCCGGCCGACCGTCCCCGGCTCCCCCACCGGCTCGCCTTCGTCGTCGCGCAGGGCGACGCTGAAGCCGCCGATCGGCGGGCCGATCGAGCCCTGCTTGATCGGGCCGGCGGGCGGGTTGAGCGTCGCCAGGCCGACCTCGGTCATCCCGTAGCCCTCGTCGATCGGGAAGCCGGCGAGGGCGGCGAACTCGGTCAGCAGCTCGGTCGAGACCTTGTCCGCGCCGGCGCGGCAGATGCGCAGGCAGGCGAAGTCGTCGTGGGTCAGGTCGTGATCGCGGATCAGCGCCGCCAGCGCCGCCGGGATCATCGCCAGCACGGTCGGCCGCTGCTCGCGCAGCAGCGGCAGCAGCTCGTGCGCGTCGTAGCTGCGGGCGACGATCGCACGGCCGCCGACGGCGAGCGTGCTCAGCGTCCAGAGGAAGGAGCCGATGTGCGAGATCGAGGAGCCGGGCAGGAAGACGTCGTCGGCGTCGAGCCCGAAGGCGTCGATCGCGCTGGCCATCATCCAGCGCAGCGTCTCGTGCGTGTGGGTGACGCCCTTGGCCGGGCCGGTGCTGCCCGAGGTGAAGAAGATCGCCGCGGGATCGGTCGGATCGGGGGCCGCCAGGTCGGCGGCGGGCTCGGCCTCGAGCAGCCGCGCGAAGCGGTGCGCGGCCCAGTCGCCCGCGCCGGCTTCCTCCTCGGGCGAGTCGCCGTAGGCGATCGCGCCCAGCGGCAGCGCGCCGGCCAGCCCGCTCGCGGCCAGATCCTCCTCCCGCTCGGCATGGGCGACGATCGCAGCGGCTCCGCTGACCTCGAGCGCATGGTCGATCTCGCGGTGCGTGTAGCGGTAATTGAGCGGGGTGACGACGAGCCCCGCCTTGAAGCAGGCGAGGTAGTGGATCACCAGCGCGACCCGGTTCGGCATCAGCGAGGCGATCCGGTCGCCGCGCTCCAGCCCCAGCTCGAGGTAGGCACCGGCGAGTCGCAGGCTCGCATCCTCGAGCTCACGCCAGGTAAGCCGACGCTCGGCCGAGACCAGCGCGACCTCGTCCGGACTTGCCGCCAGCCCCACGCCCAACAACTCGTTCAGCGCCGCCGCCGGCGCCTCCAGTCGTGCCCCGTCGATCAGCATCGCCGAGATGCTACGCAAGCGATGGCGAGGGTGGGAATCGAACCCACGACACCACGATTTTCAGTCGTGTGCTCTACCAACTGAGCTACCTCGCCCTGGACCGCAAACCGCATGGGAAAGCGGCTTGACAACCAATCGCCGGTGAGTCTAACGAGCTACCGCGGGATCTGAGATCGTCCGCTCCCCGATGAACACAGATCGAAGGAGAAGGATGAGGAAGACGGCAATACAGATGGCCCTGCCCGCGGCGCTGGCGGCGAGCTTGATCGGTTCCTGTTTCGCAGCGCCCGCGGCGATCGCCGGAACCGGCGCTGGACCGGCGACCGCGAAGTGCGGCAAGTTCAAGAAGATGGCCCAGAAGAAGCGCTGCCAGAAGCAGAACAAGGCCAACCGGATTGCCTTCAACCAGATCAAGAACTCCCAGTTCGTCGGCGTCCGCGGCGACGGAGAGGAAGTCGAAGACATCTACTGCGCCAACGGCAAGTTCGAAGCCCGTGCCACCGACAGCACCTACGGCACCGGCATCTCCACCGGCAGGCACTGGTCCATCTTCGACGCCAAGGTCAAGCGGGGCGGCAAGTGGATCAATGCCTTCCTCAAAGGAACCGACGGCTACGAGATCGCCCTGCAGCGCCGCGACGCGCAGTGGAAATACGGCATCGCCAGCCTCGGCCGCATCCTCGAACCGGGGGACGTGGAGAAGTCCAACGCGACGCGAGCCTGCGCGACGCTCGAAGTCTGAGCCTCGCGGCCCAAACGGCGCCGATGGCGGGCTGCTTGTATTGACCGATGGCCTGGGCTCGTGCGGGAATCGTCTTGGCGGTGGCGGCGCTCGGCGCGGGGTTGGTGATCTCCGGCGGGACGAGCGCCGATCCGCCGGCGCCGCGCGGCTTTCCGGGTGTGCTGCCCGCGTTCATGGGCGGCCCGGCCGGCCCCGGGCCTCGGGGCCGGCACGAGGTGCGGGCGGCAGCCGAACGGGACCGGCGCTGGCTGAAACAGGCGAAGCCCCTGGGTGAGGCGGCGCCGGGCTGGGCGCATCGCCTCTACCGGCGCTCGCTGCTGGTGCTCAGGGCGCTGGTCGATCGCCGCGGCGCAGCCGTCGCCGGAGCGCGCCAGGGCTGGGCGTACGTCTGGCCACGCGACGCCGGCGCCGTCACGATCGCCCTTGCCTCGGCCGGCTACCGGGTGGAGGCGCGCCGCATCGCGCGTTTCCTGCTCGGCCTCGACCTCGGCGCCTCGGCCCGCTTCTATGGGGACGGCAAGCCGGTCGAGGGCCGCGGCCCGCAGGGGGACGCCAACGGATGGGTCGCAGCTGCCGCACAAGCCGCCGGCATCCCCCCGCCCAGGAACGTCGTGGCCGGGACGCGACCTGCATCGAACCCCCATTTGGGGCTCGATGCAGGTCGCGCGCGTGATCGCGCCGACTACCAGGAGGGCGATGCCGGCGAATACCTCGGCAACGCGATCGCCTCTGGCGGCAGCCTGGCGGCGTTCGAGACCCGCTCGGGCCTGGTCCGGGCGGCCGGCGACCCCGGCTCCGGTCTCGACTCGGCGGCGGCCTGGGCCGTGCGGCCGTTCGCTCGTCCCGGCCTCTACCCGGCGGTGCGGCGCACGCTGCTCCACCTCGCCGCCGAACGCGGCAACCGCTTCGGCCTGCTCCCGTCCCAGAGCTGGGCGGGCGGCGACGATCCCTGGACCGCGCCGACGGCATGGTCCGCCTGGTCGCTCGCGGCGCTCTGGCGAATCGACCGGCGTGCGGGGCGCGGGCGCCGGGCCGCAGTCGACCGGCACGCGGCGCTGGGCCTGGTTGCCGACCTGCGCCGCGCCGCGACTCCGCTCGGCCTGCTCCCCGAGCGGGTCGATGCCCGCACCGGCGCGCCCGCGTCGACCACACCCCTGGCCTGGTCCCACGCCTTCGCGATCCTCGCCCTGCGCGAGCTGTACCCAGGCTCCTGAGGACCGAGTGCCCAGGGCTGGGTGGCGATGGGCTCGTCAGCCACTCTGCATCGTCCGCATCAGCTCCAGCGCGCCGGCCTTGTGCAGCGGTTCGTTCAGGTTGCCGCACTTGGGGCTCTGCACGCAGGAGGGGCAGCCGGACTCGCAGGGGCACTCGCCGATCAGGCGCTCGGCGTCGCCGAGCAGGCGCTCGAACAGCTCGAAGCCGCGTAGCGTGATCCCGACCCCGCCGGGATGGCCGTCGTAGATGAAGATCGTCGGCCGGCCGGTCTGGAAGTGGACGTTGGTCGAGAGGCCGCCGATGTCCCAGCGGTCGCACATCGCGATCAGCGGCAGCACCGCGATCTGGCCGTGCTCGGTCGCGTGCAGGGCGCCGAGCAGCACGTCCGGCGGCAGCGCGCCGCTGAGCTGCTCCGGCAGCACGTACCAGAGCGCCTGGGTGACGAAGTGCTGCTCGGGCAGCTCGAGCGCGACGATGTCGATCGGCTCCTGCTCGGAGATCGAGACGCGCTGGAAGGCGATCACCTGCTCGCTGACCGAGACTTCGCCGAAGTGCAGGTCGACCCCGGCGACGCTGCGCTGCTCGCGCACCCGCTCGATGTAGATCTCGGTCTCCTTTTTCGGCCGCGTGTACCAGTCGCCGTCGAAGCGGCTGACGATCGCCCGCCGCCCCGCGATGTCGAGCTGCTCGACCTCATAGGAGCGCCCCAGGTGCAGGTAGACCGCGCCCGGGTGGATCGTGGTGAAGGCGCGCTCGCTCTCGACCAGGCCGAGCATCTCGCCCGAGTCGCGCTCGATCACCGCGACCGAGTCGGCCGAAGCCGAGCGCAGCGGGATCTTGGCGGCGACGAACTCGCTGCCCGCTGGCAGCAGGCGGCCGCCGGCGCGGCGCAGCTCCCCGGCGGCGGTCAACCGCTCGGCTCGCTCGCGCCAGCCGGCGCCGAATACCTCGTCGTCCGCGTCGGTCAGCGGCAGCTCGTAGGCCGCCGCGACCATGTGCCGCGCGGCGATCTGCTCGCTCTCGTGGTCGAGGATCGCCGCCTCGACCGGCCGCCCGACGAACTCGTCCGGGTGGCGGCAGAAGAACTGGTCGAGCGCGTCGGCACCGGCCACGTAGACCGCCAGCCCGCGCCGCTCGCGGCCGGCCCGCCCCCACATCTGGCGCAAGCTGGCGACGGTGCCGGGGAAGGTGACGCAGATCGCCGCGTCGAGCTCGCCGATGTCGATGCCGAGCTCGAGGGCGTCCGTCGCGACCACGGCAAGCAGCTCGCCCTCGCTCAGTCGCCGCTCGATCTCGCGCCGCTGCTGCGGCGTGTAGCCGCCGCGGTAGGGGGCGATCCGCGCCGCCAGCTCGGGCTTGCCGCGCCGCTGCAGCGCTTCGCCGGCGAAGCGCTGGATCAGCTCGATTCCGCGGCGGCTTTTGAGGAAGCAGATCGTGCGCACGCCGTGCGAGACGAGCTCGGCGAGCAGGTCCGCCGCCTCGGAGAGCGCCGAGCGCCGCGTGCCGCTCTTCTTGTCGATCAGCGGCGGATTCCAGATCGCGATCTCGCGCCCGGCCCGCGGCGCGCCGTCGTCGTCGATCAGCTCGAACGGCTCGCCGACCAGGCCCTCGGCCAGCTCGACCGGGTTGGCGATCGTCGCCGAGGCGAGCAGGAAGCGTGGCTCGGCGCCGTAGGCGCGGGCGATCCGGCGCAGCCGCCGCAGCACGTTGGCGACGTGCGAGCCGAAGACGCCGCGGTAGGTGTGCGCCTCGTCGACGACGACCCAGCCGAGGTTGGCGATGAAGTCGCCCCAGCCCTTGTGGTTGGGCAGCAGGCCGACGTGGAGCATGTCGGGGTTGGTCAGCACGAGGTTGTTGCGGCGGCGGATCGAGGGACGCTCCTCGCGCGGCGTGTCGCCGTCGTAGATCGCCTCGCGCAGATTGGGCGGGCGCAGCGCCGCCAGCTTGCGCGCCTGGTCCTGGGCCAGCGCCTTGGTCGGGTAGAGGTAGAGCGCCCGCCGCTTCTCGTCGCGGGCGATGCCGTCGAGCACCGGCAGGTTGAAGGCGAGGCTCTTGCCCGAGGCGGTGCCGCTGGTGATCACGAAGTTGGAGGCCGCGGCGGTTTTCAGCGCTTCGCGCTGGTGCGAGTAGAGCCGCTCGATCCCGGCGCGTCCGAGCGCCTCGACCAGGCCGCGGTCGAGCGAGCGCGGCATCGCCACCCGCTTCGAGTCGCGCTCCGCCTCGCTGCTCTCGGCGACGATCCGCCCGTCGCGGCGCGCCGGGTCGATCGCAACGCTCCACGGCGTCTCGAGGAGGCTCTTAGCCACGGATTGCCCCCGCGACGCGAACCGCCTGAAGCGTCGACCGGTCGTGGATGCGAAGGATGTCGGCGCCCTCGCGGACGGCCAGCGCCGCGGCCGCCACCGTCCCCCACTCGCGCTCGCCGGCCGGCAGGCGGTCCTCCCAGCTCCCGCCGAGCACCGCGCCGATGAAGTCCTTGCGCGAGAGCGAGACGTAGAGGGCGGGGCCGAGCGAGCGCAGCTCGCCGAGGCGGTGCAGGATCTCCAGATCCTGCTCGGTCGTCAGGTCGAAGTCCAGCCCGGGGTCGATCGCGATCTGCTCCATCTCCACCCCAAGGGCGCGGGCGGCCTCGATTCGCCCCCCGAACCAGGAGAGCAGGTGCTCGACCGGATCGCCGTACTCGCGCGGCGGGCGGTCGACCCGCGGCGGGCCCTCGATGTGCATCAGCACGTAGCCACAACCGCTCGCCGCGACCAGCGCGAACATCTGCGCCGAGCCGCCGGAGATGTCGTTGACCGCGACCGCCCCCGCGTCCAAGCCTCGGCGCGCCACGTCGACGGAAAAGGTGTCGACTGAGACCGGCACCCCCGAAGGGACCAATCCTTCGATCGCGGGAATCGCCCTCGCCGCCTCATCGGCTGGATCGACGGCGGGTCCGCTCCGGGCCGCAACAGCCCCCACGTCCAACATGTCGAATCCCGCCTCTGCCAGCTTCAACCCATCAGCAATCGCCTGCTCTGCGGTCCCGCTCCGGGCCCCCTCGAACATCGAATCGCCCGTGACGTTGACGATCCCGGCCGCGATCGGACGCTCGAGCTCGAGGGTCCGATCGGCGAGCTTCCAGGGCACGCCGCTACCGTAGCGACCGCACGATGGCACTGAGTTGCGTCTACACCGACCTCGACGGCACCCTGCTCGGCAGGGGCAGCTCGCTCTACCGCGACGCCGACGGCGGCTTCTCGTTGGCGCAGTCGCGTGGGCTGGAGGCCTGCCACCGGGCCGGGGTCGAGGTCGTGATCATGTCCGGTCGCCGCGAGCCGCAGGTTCACGAGGCGGCCCGCCTGATGGGCCAGACCTCCTACATCTACGAGGCCGGCTGCGCCTTCGCGATCGACGGCGAGACGACGCTTTTGACCGGCGAGCTCGTCCCCGACGAGGACGGCACGGTCTACGAGAAGCTCGAGCGCGCCGGCGTCCCGAAGCTGCTCTTCGGCCACTTCGAGGGCCGGCTCGAGTACCACTCCCCCTGGCACCATGGGCGTGTCCTCTCCCACCTCTTCCGCGGCAAGGTCGACGTCGGCGAGGCCAACGAGCTGCTCGCCGACGCGGGGCACGACAACCTGCGCCTGCTCGACAACGGCGCGATCGGCCGCGAGATGGCGGCGATCGACGGCCCCACCCACGCCTACCACCTGGTCCCCAAGCTGGTCAGCAAGGCCGGCGCGGTCGCCGCCCACGCCCGCGCCCGCGGCTTCGACCCGGCCGATTGCATCGCCGTCGGCGACTCGGTCGAGGACCTCGAGGTCGCCGCCGCCGTCGGCCGCTTCTTCGTCGTCGCCAACGGCCCCGAGCGCGACCCCGGCCTGCGCGCCGCCCTGGCCGCCTGGGACAACGCCACGGTCACCGAGGGGGCGATGGGCGACGGCTTCTACGAGGCGGTCGTCTCGACCCTGATGGAGCGGCGCTGAGGGTGGCTAGTATCGGGCCGATGGAGACCGCGACCGTCGCCGAGCAGGAGTACCTCGAGACCATGTTCTGGCTCGAGGAGGCCGGGCTGCCGATGACCGGCGCCAATATCGCCCGCGCGATGCAGCTCTCGCCCCCGACCGTGCACGAGATGGTCGGCCGCCTGGTCGAGGACGGCTACGTCGAGCGCAACACCGACAAATCGCTCGCCTTCACCGGCTCGGGCCGCGAGCACGCCAGCCACATCGTCCGCCGCCACCGCATGATCGAGCGCTTCCTCACCGACGTGCTCGGCATCCCCTGGGACGAGGTCCACGAGGAGGCCGAGCGGATCGAGCACGCGATGTCGCCGGTGCTGGAGGAGCGCATGCGGGCCGCGATCGGCGACGCCACGACCTGCCCCCACGGCCACCCGATCGTCGAGGGCGCGCGCGAGACCGGCTCGCTGCTGGCCGACGTCGCGCTCGGCGCCGAGGTCCACGTGCTGCGCTTTGAGAACGAGGCCGAGGAGCTGCTGCACTACCTCAAAGCCGCCGGCCTCGAGCCGGGCCTGGAGGGGACGGTCGAGAGCTCCGACGAGGAGGGCGTGACGATCGCCTCCGCCGACGGCTCGCACCAGGTCTCGCGCAGCGTCGCCGAGACCGTCTCGGTCCGCGCCGACCCGGCGCCGCCGCCGCGCGCCGCGATCCCCGAGCAGCTCGTACTTTCCTCGGACCGCTACGGCCGCTAGGCCGCCCGCTACTGGGGCAGGGCGACCGCGACGAGCGGGTCGCTGGTCGGGTAGTCGCTGCCGCCCTTGGGCTCGGCCGTGACCATCACCGCGTTGACGTCGCGCATGTCGTCGATCACCGCGGTCGCGGTGCCGTCGCGGTTGGGGACGAAGAGCGTCTTCGCCGATTCGATCCGCTTGCCGCGCCGCACCCACGCCTGCAGGATCTCGTCGGAGGGCAATTCGTGGACGTGCGCCAGGCGCAGCGTGCCGGTCTCGTCCTCGCGGACCAGCTGCGCGGTCACGCCGGGGGCCGTGCCGGCGGTGAACGTCGCTTCCGCGCCGCCCCCGCCCGAGCCGCCTCCGTCGCGGATCGCGTAGCCCGCGACCGCGGCGACGAGCAGGGCCAGCACGGCGAGGCCGGCGAGTGGCCGCAGGTTCGGCATCCGCCGGCCCCAGCCACGGCGCCCGCCGGAGCGAGCCGCCTTGGCGTCGCGCTCGACTTCGTCGAAGATCCGCGCCCGCAACTCCGCCGGCGGGTCGACCCGATCGACGGCCTCGGGCAGCAGCCGCGCCGCCGGACGCAGCCACTCGAGCTCCTCGCGGCACTCCCCGCAGCCGGCCAGGTGCTGCTCCAGCGCGGCCGCCTCACCCGGCTCAAGCGCCCCCAGCAGGTAGGCGGCCAGGTCGTCGCGGCGCTCCTTGTGCTCTCTCTCGTTCATGCCAGCCCCTCCGCAAGTTGTCCCCTGATCTTCTCCAAGCCGAGTCGCATCCGTCCCTTGACCGTGCCGAGCGGCACGCTCAGCATCGCGGCGATCTCCGACTGGCTGAAGCCGCCGAAGTAGGCGAGCTCGATCACCTTCGATTGCTCGCCGGGCAGCTCGCCGAGCGCACCGCGCAACTCCTCGGCGGTCTCGCGTCGCAGCGCCTCCTCGTCGGTGAACTCACGCGAGGGACGCTGCTCGAGCGCCAACTCATCGTCGAAGCCGAGCTTCGGCGCTTTGCCCGAGCGCGTGCGCAGCAGGTCGATCGCCCGGTTGCGGACGACCCCCAGCGTCCACGAGCGGACGCTGCCGCGCGCGCGGTCGTAGCGGCCGCCACTGCGCCAGATCGAGACGAAAGCCTCCTGGGTGACGTCTTCGGCGGCGGCCCGCTCGCCGACGATCCGGTAGGCCAGCGAGTAGGCGGCGCCGCCGTGGCGGTCGTAGAAGACCTCGAAGGCGCCCGCGTCCTTCCGCCCGATCAGGGGCATCAGATCCTCGTCGGCGAGCCGCTCCGGTTTCATTCGATAAAGGGTTCCACTGCCGTCAGCACCTTTGCCTTGGGCAGCGAGGGATCGAAGGCTTCCGGCGACGGCTCTTCGCCGTTCTGGAGCCGGATCGCCGCCGCGTGGCGCGCCTCGACCTGGACGATCGAGCCGGCCGCGCCGAGCACTTCTTTGGACTTGATCTGCGGCGCGGCGCCGTTGTAGGCGCTGACGCCGGTGTCCTCGAAGGTCTGCGCCAGATCGAGGAATTCCTTCGTGTTGTCGTAGGGGAAGTCGAACTTCGGCTCCGCTGCGGGCTTGCCGCCCAGTTCCACGATCGTTGCGGTCAAGACCTTGACGTGTTCGTCCTCGTCTTTGCCGACCAGCTCGATCAGGCTCTTCAGTTCTGCGCTCGCCCCGGCCCGGCGCTTCGCTTCCTTATAGAAGCTCGACTCCAGGTACTCGAGCGTGAGGGCGAAGTTGAGGATGCCGACGTCGCCGCCGTCGGACATCGCCAGCGCGCGGCTGACGAACGGGGCGACGGACATCGCTCCGTAGACGGCCCCCGCAGCCAGCGCCCCCTTGAGGATCACGTCGCCGCGTGAGATGTCCGCGCTGTCCTCGGTGTCGATGTTGACTTCGGCGAGCTCCGGTTGTGCCAGTTTTTCGTTTTGCATCGCAGTCTCCTTTCGCGTCCGCTCGCCGGCTCAGCCGACGATGAACGGTTCGACGGATTGCAGGACGGTTTCCGCGTCGGCCGGCGCGGCGAAGGCGCCGTCCGGGGTGATCGACTCGCCCAGCAGCGTGTTCAGGGCCGACGCGTGCCGGCCCTCGACGCTGTGGATCGAGAGCGCCTCGGCCAGCACGGCAGGGCTCTTGATGTACCCGGCCTGGCCGAGGTAGGCCGCGGCGCCGAGATTCTCGACCGTGCCCGCGAGTTCCAGCACCGACTTGGCGCTCTTCAGCGGGAATTCGGTCTTCGGCTTCGGCGCCGGCTTGGCCCCGGAGGTCTTCACCGCGGCGGTCAGCGCTTCGACGTGCTGCGCCTCCTCCTCGCCGAATTTCTTGATCGTGGCGAGGTCCGAGCCCTTGAAGAGGCCGCTCTTGACGACGTCGGCGTAGAACGCCGTCTCCAGGTACTCGAGCGTGAGCGCGTAGTTGAGGATGCCGACATCGCCCTTGCCGAACTTTTCTTCGATCACGGGTTCGACGCCGCCGCCGCTCGCCGCGCTGGTCGTCGTGGAGCTGCTGTCGCTGCCGCAGGCGGCGAGGAACGCGGCGGCCGCGGATCCACCGCCCAGGGCGATGAACTTGCGCCTTGAAACCGGATCCTTCGCGATGCGGCTGAGCGCATTCGCTTCCTTTTGAACGGCCATGCTGCCCTCCTGATCCTCGTCGCGGATGGGGTTCACCGACGACTACGGGGGCTCCCCGCAGACGGATCAGTGCGGGGCGAGTCGACCCCGGGCGCAAGGCGGCGCTCAGGCGGGTGAAGCGGCGCGGAGCCGCTCGAGAGCGGCGGCGATGCGGCCGACGCCCTCGGGGATGCGCTCCGGAGGCACGCTGGCGAAGGAGAGGCGCAGGCTGTTCGCGCCGCCCTCGATCATGAAGTCGGGCCCGGCGACGAAGGCGACGCCCTCGCCCTTGGCCTCGGCCAGCAGGGCTGGCGTGTCGGTGCCCGCGGCGAGGTCGAGCCAGAGGAAGTAGCCGCCCTCGGGGACGACGAACTCGGCCTCGGGTAGCTGCTCGCGCAGCGCCGCGACCAGGGTCGAGCAGCGCTCTCCCAGGGCGCCCTTGACGAACTCGATGTTGCGGTCGAGGCCGCCCGACCTGCAGAGCTCCAGCACGACCGACTCGGCCAGCATGTTGGGTGAGATGTAGGTCTCGTTGGCGCGTTTGGCGAGCTTGCCGATCACGGTCGCGGGCCCGGCCAGGTAGCCGACGCGGACGCCGGGGCTGACCGTCTTCGAGAAGGAGGAGGCGTGAACCACCCGGTCGGCCTTGTCGAGCGCGAGCATCGACTCCAGCGCCTCACCCTCGAAGGACAGCTCGCGGTAGGGGTCGTCCTCGAAGATCCAGAAGCCGTGCTCGGCGGCGAGCTCGACCAGGCGGGCGCGCTTGGCGGCCGAGAGCGTGCAGCCGGCCGGGTTGTGGAAGTTGGGGATGACGTGGGCGAGCTTGATCGGGCCGTCCGCCAGGGCAGCCTCGAGGGCGCCGAGCTCGAGCCCGTCCGCCTCGAGCGGGACCGGAACGAGCTCGACCCCGAGCCGCTGCAGCATCAACAGCGTGCGGTCGTAGGTCGGCTGCTCGACGACGACCCGGTCGCCGGGCTCGAGCAGGTGCTCGAACAGCATCCAACCGGCCTCGAGCGAGCCGTTGGCGATCATCACCTGCGCGGGGTCGAGTCCCCCGTGCCGCTCGGCGACCCACTGGCAGAGCCCGGGGTGACCGATCCCCGTCCCATAGGAGAGCGCTTTTTCCCAGTCCTCGGCGAGCGCCACGGCGGCGGCGTCGCGTACCGCGTCCCTTGGCAGGATGTCGGCGGAGGGCGCCCCGCGCGCAAAGGAAATCGTGTCCGCCGCCATAGCAAGCGAGCCTAGCAACGCCCCGGAGCAATCGCCGCACTGCCTTGGCTGGGTAGAGCGTGCCATTCCGGGTAGGAGTCGGTGAACCCGGTCGGAGCCGAAATCAAAGCCACCAACGGCATCGTCTACGAAATCGACGAAGTCCTGACCCCGTAGCGCCCGCAAAATCCGCCCACCGGGGGGCGAATCAGAGTCGCTTGTGAGCTTAAGGCTGCAGTGCAGTCCAAACCTCACACGCAAAAGGAGCGCAGGGCCGGCGAGCGGCGGGTGGAGCACAGGGAGCGCGAAAGGCGAGTGGGCGAGCTTGCCGAACGTCAGCACGGGCTCGTGTCGCTTGCGCAGTTGAGGGCGCTCGGGGTCGGCGACGGTGCGATCAGAGCCCGGCTGCGGCTTGGCCAATTGCACCGAGTTCAGCGCGGCGTTTATTCCGTCGGCCGGCGACGCCTGACCAGGCACGGCACTTGGCTCGCGGCCGTCCTCGCCTGCGGCGATGGCGCTGTGCTCAGCCATCGCAGCGCTGCGGCCCTTTGGGGCTTCATGCGCTCTCGCTGGTCGCCGGTCGATGTAACGAGCAGCCATGGGCGATCCGGTCAGCGCTCCAGCATCCGCTTGCATCGCTCCGGCCTCGAGGAGAGTGAGTGTGCGGTTGAAGGGGGGATTCCCGTCACCTCTGCATCTAGGACTCTCCTCGACATCGCCGAAGTCGTCGACGGGGAACGGCTGCGGCACGCATTCGAGGAGTCCGACCGGTTGAAGCTGCTCCACCTCCCCGAACTCGAACGCGTCTGCGCCCGCGCGGGGCGGCGCAAGGGACTGCCGGCGTTGCGCCGCTTGATCTCAGCAGCACAGGCCCCGCCCGCCGGGCGCTCGCCTCTGGAGAACCGGTTCGCCGAGTTCCGCTGCCGGCATCTGGCTGATCTGCCAGAACCCCTCGCCAACGTCTCAATCCTCGACCACGAGGTCGACGCCTACTGGCCGTCCCACCGCCTCGTGGTCGAGATGGACAGCTGGGAATACCACCATCACCGGGGTGCATTCGAGCACGACCGCGCTCGCGACGCCGCAATGCAGGCGGCCGGCTACCGGGTGATCCGCCTGACCCACCGCCAGCTCGAAACCGAAGCCCCCCGCATCGCAGCCCAACTCCACAAGCTCCTCGGCGCCTGGCCCTCCCCAACTGAGGTTGTTTAGCCGCGCAGGGCTTCGACGGCGATCTTGGCCGTCTCGGTCGGGCTTTCGCCGACCCGTACGCCCTTGGCCTCGAGCGCTTCCTTCTTCGCCTGGGCGGTGCCCGAGGAGCCGGAGATGATCGCGCCGGCGTGGCCCATCTGCTTGCCGGGCGGCGCGGTGAAGCCGGCGATATAGGCGACTACCGGCTTGGAGATGTCGGAGGCGATGAACTCGGCGGCGCGCTCCTCGGCGTCGCCGCCGATCTCGCCGACCATCACGATCAGCTCCGTGTCCGGGTCGGCCTCGTACAGCTCGAGGATGTCGATGAAGTCCGAGCCGATGATCGGGTCGCCGCCGATGCCGACGATCGAGGAGTTGCCCTCGCCGGCCTGCTTCAGCTCGTTGCCGATCTGGTAGGTCAGCGTGCCCGACTTGGAGACGACGCCGATCTTGCCCGGGTCGAAGAACTGCGCCGGGATGATGCCGACGTTGGCCTTGCCCGGCGAGAGCACGCCGGGGCAGTTCGGCCCGATCAGCCGCACGCCCGCCTGCTGCGCCTTCCAGTAGGTGTTGAGCATGTCGAGCACCGGGATCCCCTCGGTGATCGCGATCACCGTCTCGACCCCGGACTCGATCGCCTCGTCGATCGCCGGCGCGGCGAAGCGGGCGGGGACGAAGATCATCGAGGTGTTGGCGCCGCGCTCGGTGACCGCCTCGCGGATCGAGTCGAAGACCGGCACCCCCTCGACCTCCTGGCCGCCCTTGCCCGGCGTGACCCCGGCCACGAGGTCGGTTCCGTATGCCTGGTTGCGCAGCCCGTGGAAGGAGCCCTCGCGGCCGGTCAGGCCGGAGACGACCAGCTTCGTGCTCTCGTTGACGATGATCGACATCAGCCGCTCGCCCCCGCGAGCTCGACGACTTTGCGGGCGGCGCCGAGCATCGTCGTCTCCTGGTGCAGGTCGGGCAGGCCGGCGCCGGCGAGGATCTCCAGCCCCTGCTCGGAGTTGGTCCCGTCCAGGCGGACGACCAGCGGCACGCCGAGCTCGAGCCGCGAGGAGGCCTCGACGATGCCCTTGGCGATCTCGTCGCAGCGGGTGATGCCACCGAAGATGTTGAAGAGGATCGCCGTCACCTTCTCGTCCGAGGTGATGACGGTGAGCGCGTCGACGATCGCCTCGGCCTTGGAGCCGCCACCGGCGTCGAGGAAGTTGGCCGGGGCGCCGCCCGCCTGGGCGACGACGTCGAGCGTCGACATACAGAGCCCGGCGCCGTTGGCGAGGATGCCGACGTTGCCGTCGAGCTTGACGTAGGTGAGGCCCTTCTCATGCGCCATCGCCTCCTGCGGGTCCTCGATCGACTCGGCGTCGAGCTCGGCCAGCTCCTCGTGGCGGTAGAGGGCGTTGCCGTCGATCGTGACCTTGGCGTCGAGGGCGACGACCTCGCCGCCCTCGGTGACGATCAGCGGGTTGACCTCGATCAGCGAGGCGTCCTCGGCCATCGCCGTCTCGGCCAGCTTCGCCAGCACCTCGGCGGCTTCCTCGCGCGCGTCCTCGGCGAGGCCGGCGGCGTCGACGATCGGTCGCGCCTCGACCGCCGTGAACGGCTTCGTCGGGTCGATGTGCGCTTTGACCAGGGCGTCGGGGTCCTCGGCGGCGACCGCCTCGATGTCCATCCCGCCCTTGGCCGAGACCATCGCCAGCAGCTTCTTCTCGCCGCGGTCGAGGATCACCGAGGCGTAGTACTCGGCGGCGATCGCCGAGCCGCCCTCGATCCAGACCCGCTCGACCCGGAACGGCCCCTCGCCGTGCGGGCCGACGATGTCCATGCCGAGGATCGCGCCGGCGTACTCGCGCGCCTCGGCGGCGTCCTGGGCGATCTTGATCCCGCCGGCCTTGCCGCGGCCGCCGATCAGGACCTGGGCCTTGATCGCGCAGGGATAGCCGATCCGCTCCGCGGCGGCGACGGCGGCCTCGACGTCGGAGGCGACCTCGCCGCTCGGCACGGCGACGCCGTGCGCGGCGAAAAGCTGCTTGCCCTGATACTCGAGTAGGTCCATGGGATCGGCGCCCCTGCCCAGGCGCGGCGGGCAGCCTATCCGAGAAGGCGAGCGCGATGCCGCCTCGCGCCCCGGTGACATAGGATGCCGCGCTCGCATGGCTCTTCCCGCACTCAAATCCATCAACTGGGTGACCACCGACTGTTACGGAACCCTGATCGATTGGGAGAAGGGGATCGTCGAGGCCTGCAAGAAGGAGGCCGCGAAGGACGGCTTCAGCTTCGAAGAGGGTCCCTTCCTCGCCCGCTTCATGGAAGTCCAGGCCGAAATCATGGCCGGCTCCTACGAACTCTACGCCGAGGTTCTGCGCCGCACGATCGTCAAGGTCGCCCGCGAGGTCGGCTGGGAGATCGAGCCCTCGCGCGCCCAGTTCCTGCCCAACAGCGTCGCCTACTGGCTGCCCTTCCGCGAGGCCAACGCGGCGATGGACCGGCTCGGCAAACGCTACGAGATCGGGATCATCTCCAACATCGACGACAAACTGCTCGGCATCTCACGCCGCCACCTGCGCACCGAACTCGACCTCGTCGTCACCGCGCAGCAGGTGCGCAGCTACAAGCCCGATCCGGTCCACTTCAAAGAGTGCGCACGCCGGATCGGCGGCAAAAAAGGCTGGCTTCACATCGGCTGCGACTACACGACCGACGTCGCCCCGCTGCTGAAAATGAAGGTCCCGGTGATCTGGGTCAACCGCCACGGCGAGAAGCTCGAGGGCCGGAAAGCGCCCAGCGCCACGGTCAAAAACTTCCGCGAAGCGGCGAAGAAGCTCGGCGCGTCCTAGCCGTCTTCTAGCGTCCGGTTTTCGCAACTTCGCTCGCGGCCGGCGGTTTCGACCCTTAGGCCGCCGCGGGCGGCTCCGTATACCGATGCAGCGAGCAAGTCACACCCGAGCGCCCTGGCGCGGTCGCCTGCCGATCGCGGCGGCGCTGCTCGTCCTGCTCTGCGCGCTGGCGCTGGGGGTCACCCGCGGCGAACGCGGTCGAAGAAGAGCCGCTCAACCCCAACGCCGATCCGCCCAGCTTCGTCGTGATCCAGACCGACGACCAGACGCTCGACGGGCTCTACGCGACCTTCAAGCGCCTACCCCGGCGCGCCCACAGACGCGGGCGATGCCCAACACGCTCGACCTGATCGCCAAACGCGGCATGACGCTTCAACCGCTACTACGTCTCCTACCCGCTCTGCTGCCCCTCGCGAGTCAGCCTGCTGACCGGCCGCTACGCCCACAACACCGGCGTCAAAGGCAACGTCCAGCCCAACGGCGGCTACTTCGGCTTCTCCTTCCGCGGCGCCTACGACCACAACCTCGCCACCTGGCTGCAGGGCGCCGGCTACCGCACGATCCACATCGGCAAGTTCCTCAACGGCTACGGCGACGCGCCCTACAGCGACGGCGCCAACGTGCCGCCCGGCTGGGACGCCTGGCACTCGGTGCTGAAGGCCGACACCCAACACCTCTTCTACGGCTACACGCTCAACAACGACGGCGTGGTCAGCGACCGGGCGCCTACGGCGACCCCGGTAGCTCGGAAACGCGCGAATACGGCCAGCGCGACGACGAGGGCTGCCCCTTCGCGCCGCCGGAAGGCCGGCCCTGCCTCTACGCGACCGACCTCTTCAACTGGCATGGCCCGCGAAGAGATGCTGGCGACGCCGGCCGAGCAGCCCTTCTACCTGCAGCTCGACTACACGGCGCCGCACGGCGACTTCCGCCGCCCCGCCGGGCCGGAGCCGGCGCCGCGCCACTACGACTGGTTCAAGGGCAGGCAGCTCCCCCACGATCGCTCGGAAGGCTTCGACGAGGGCAATGTCAGCGACAAGCCCCACTTCATCCGCGAAGCCGACCACCTGACCGGCAAGGACAAGCACACCTACCAGGTCTACTGGGAGAAGCAGCTCGAGTCGCTGCGCTCGATCGACGACGGGGTCAAGCAGATCGTCGACACGCTCGGGCAGCTGCACCGGCTGCGCAACACCTACGTCATCTTCACCTCCGACAACGGCTTCTTCTTCGGCGAGCACCGCCTGATCGGCGGCAAGTTCCTCTCCTACGAGCCGGCCACCCACATGCCCTTCCTGATCCGCGGCCCCGGGATCAAGCCCGACAGCTCGACCGGCGAGCTGGCGGCGAACATCGACATCGCGCCGACCGTCCTCGAACTCGCCGGCGTCGACGCCGACAAGAGCATCGACGGGCGCTCGATGGTCCCCTACCTGCGCGACCCGGAACTGCGCACGCCGCCGCCCGATCCTCTTCGAGTCCTTCGTCGAAACGAGCGACGTCGAAGCCAACGGTGCGATCGCCTCCAGCGGCGAAGGCGACGGCGGCGTCCCGGGCGGCAACGGCAGCACCGACCCCAGGGAGCCCGAGGCCGGGGTCTCGCGCGCCGCGCAGGGCCGCGCGGCGCACGCCTCGATCCTGGCGCCGCCGCACAACTACGAGGGAATCCGCCTCGGCCCCTACAAGTACATCGCCTGGCCGAGCGGCGAGAAGGAGCTCTACGACATCAACCGCGACCCGAACGAGCTCAACAACATCGTCAAGGCGCCGAACTTCTTCCCGGTCCGCAACTTCCTGCATCGGCAGCTGCGGCGCTTCGAGAACTGCGTCGGTCGCGACTGCCGCGAGGTGACCCCGCCGATGCCGCTGACCCGCATGGAATTCGAGCGCCTGCGAGCGCAAACGCCAGAAGGAACATCCGCGAACGCGAACGCGAACGCGAAAAGGAACGCCGCGAACGCGAAAAGAAGCACCACGGCCAGGGGAAGTAGGGGCGGTAGTCCTCTGTTCGGACAAACGGCGGTCTAATTCGACCGCCGTTTTGAGTATCCGCCCGCCCAGAGGACTACCGCCCCTACTCGATGACTGCGAGTACGTCGCCGTTCGAGACTGCGGCGCCTTGGGAGACATTGAGGGAAGTGACCTTGCCCGCACGGTGGGCGGCGATCTCGTTCTCCATCTTCATCGCCTCGATCACGCAGATCAGGTCGCCCTCGGCGACCTCGGCGCCCTGCTCGACGGCGACTTTGAGCACGGTGCCCTGCAGCGGCGAGGGCAGCGACTCGCTCGAGGCGCTCGCCGCGCCGCCGGCCTTGCGCTCGCGCTTCGGCGGCGCCTTGCCGGCCGGCCGGCCGCGGCCGCGCCGGCGGCGGCCTCGCCGATCACCTTGACGTCGAAGAGCTTGCCGGAGACCTCGACCTTGTAGTCGCGGGCGACCGTCTCGGCGCCCTCCTCGGGCTCCGCCGGGGCGGTCGGCCTCGGCCGGCGCGGTCGTCTTCAGCCACTCGCGATCCTCCATCAGGTCGCGGCAGGTCTCCCCGTTCGCCCATTGCTCGGTGGCGAGGATCGCGCTGTGGAAGGGGATCAGCGTGGTCAGGCCGCCGACCTCGTACTCGCCGAGCGCCCGCAGCATGCGGCGCGTGGCGTGCTCGCGGTCGACGTCCCAGACGATCAGCTTGGCGACCATCGGGTCGTACATCGGCGTCACCTCGGAGCCCGCCTCGACCCCCGAGTCGACCCGCACGCCGGGGCCGGCGGGCTCGCGGTAGGACGGTGATCGCGCCGGGCGCGGGGGCGAATTTCTTGTGCGCCGCCTCGGCGTTGATCCGGCACTCGATCGCGTGGCCGCGCAGCTCGACCTCCTCCTGGGCGATCGTCAGCGGCTCGCCGGCGGCGACGAGGACCTGCTCGCGGACGATGTCGACGCCGGTGACCATCTCGGTCACGCAGTGCTCGACCTGGACCCGGGTGTTCATCTCGAGGAAGAAGTACTCGTCGCCGACCTGCATGCCCTCGACCGTGCCGGCGCCGCGATAGCCGACGGCGGCGGCCGCGTCGGTGGCGATCTTGCCGATCCGCTCGCGCATCTCCTCGTCGACCTGCGGCCCGGGCGCCTCCTCGATCACCTTCTGGTGACGGCGCTGGATCGAGCAGTCGCGCTCGCCGAGGTGGATCATGTTGCCGTGCGAGTCGGCCAGCACCTGGACCTCGACGTGGCGCGGGTCCTCGAGGTAGCGCTCGACGTAGACGCGGTCGTCGGAGAAGAACTTCTCGCCTTCGCGGGCGGCCCCCTCGAAGGCCTCCTCGAGGTCGTCGGGGGTCTCGCCACGCGGAAGCCCTTGCCGCCACCGCCGCCCGCGGCCTTGCAGGCGACCGGGTAGCCGGCCTCCTCGGCCTGCGCCCGGGCGGCCTCGACGTCGGCGGCGGGCTCGGTCGCGCCGGGGACGATCGGCACGCCGGCCGCGGCCATGATCTCGCGCGCCCGCGTCTTCGAGCCCATCGATTCGATCGCCTCCGGAGGCGGGCCGATGAAGACGATCCCGGCGTCGGCGCAGGCGCGGGCGAAGTCGGCGTTCTCGGCGAGGAATCCGTAGCCGGGGTGGATCGCCTCGGCGCCGGCCTGCTTGGCGGTCTCGATGATCTTCTCGATGCTCAGGTAGCTCTCGGCCGGGACCGCGGGGCCGATCAGGAAGGCCTCGTCGGCCTCGCGCACGTGGGGGGCGTCGCGGTCGATCTCGGAGTAGACGGCGACCGAGCCGATGCCCATCTCCTTGAGCGTGCGGGCGACCCGGATCGCGATCTCGCCGCGGTTGGCTATCAGGACCTTCTCGAACACGGCGGCGCAGTCTATTCATGCTGGAGGAGGGGTGGTGGGGATACCCCAGTCCGGACTCGCGGGCTTCGCCCGCTCTGAGTATCCGCCCGTTCTGGGGTATCCCCACCACCCCTTTGCGGGCGCTGGTGATGCGCCGCCGATCTCGGCGATCGGCTTGCGGGGGCCGCTTCGCGAGGCTAGGGCGAGGCGGCCCCGGGCCGCACTCGGACCGCGGTGCGCACTAGGGTGCGCCGTCGTGTTGATCGAGCTTCAAAGTCACTCCACGGTGTCCGACGGGCAGCTTGCGCCGGCCGGGGTCGTGGAGGAAGCTGCGAAAGCTGGCGTTACTACGCTGGCGCTGTCCGATCACGATGCGATTGCGGGGGTTGCGGAGGCCGCAGAGGCTGCGGAGAGCTTGGGGTTGAGCTGGTTCCGGCGATTGAGATGTCCTGCGTGCATGAGTACGCGGAAGACCTGCATGTCTGTGGGTACTGGATCGACCTGGAGGCGATCGCGCCGGTTTGCGAGCGGGCCCAGCGGGAACGGGTCAACCGCGCCGGGGAGATAATCGAGAAGCTGCGCGGCGAGGGCTTTGAGCTGACCCTCGAGGACGCCGTCGAGGAGGCCGGCGACGCGCTCTCGATCGGGCGGCCGCACATCGCTCGCGCCGCCGGCGCCAGCGGCGACCTCGGGCCCTTCTTCGAGCAGTACCTGGTGCCCGGCGCCAAGGCCTTCGTGCCGCGCCGCTGGCCGACCGCCGCGCAGGCCGTCGAGGCGATCAAGGGGGCCGGCGGCGTCGCCGTCGTCGCCCATCCCTACTGGGACATCTCCGACCCGGCCGAGGTCGAGGAGCTGATCCGGGCGCTTGAGATCGACGGGGTCGAGACCTTCTACCCGACCCACAGCAAGCAGCAGACCGAACACCTGCTGGCGCTCTGCGATGAGCTCGACCTCGTCCCCACGGCCTCCTCCGACTACCACGGCCCGACCCACAAGACCTTCGCCGAGTTCGGCGCCTACGACACCTACGGCCTTGCCGAGCCGCAGGTGCCGACGCGGCCGTAGCTCGACGGCGAATTTGTTCGCTTGAGCCGAAAGTAATTGAACCAAACAAATTCGGGATTTATCCGTGCAAATCCATAGTCTTACTTTAAGATTGCACGGATGATTGAGAGACGAGTTGCCAGTGATTTGGCTCTACAACTAGAAGAGAGCCCTGCTGTTGCCCTGATTGGGCCGCGACAGGTGGGAAAGACCACCCTCGCCCGGGCGGTAGCCGACCGGCGTCCCTCCGCCTATCTCGACTTGGAGTCCGAATCGGACCAGGCTCGAATGGGCTCCCCGGAGCTTTTTTTCGAGGATCACACAGATGAGCTGGTCATTCTCGACGAGATCCACCGTGCGCCGGGCCTGTTCGAAACGCTGCGTGGAGTGATCGACGCCGGACGTCGGGAAGGCAAGGGAGCCGGCCGGTTCCTGCTGTTGGGTTCCGCCGCGATCGAGCTGCTCGCCCAATCCGGCGAGACCCTGGCCGGACGGATCGCATTCGTCGAGCTGAAGCCGCTCGACGTGACCGAGGTCGGTGCTGAACGGTTCGACCAGCTATGGGTGCGAGGTGGGTTTCCGAACAGCTTTCTAGCCCGCAGTGGCGCCGCGAGCATGCGCTGGAGGAAGAACTTCATACGCACCTACCTCGAGCGCGACATTCCCGAGCTCGGCCCGCGCATTCCGGCGGAGCGATTGGAACGCCTCTGGACCATGCTCGCCCATCTGCAAGGAAGCGTTCTCAACGTGGCGCAGCTCGCCCGCAATCTCGAAGTGACCGGGGCGACTATCGGCCGATATATCGATCTGCTGGTCGACCTGCTGCTCGTCCGACGGCTGCCACCCCGGATGGCCAATGTCGGCAAGCGGCTGGTCCGCTCGCCGAAGGTCTACGTGCGCGACAGCGGGCTGGTCCACGCTCTGCTCGGATTGACGGACAAGGATGCCCTGCTGGGCCACCCTGTGGTGGGGGCGAGCTGGGAGGGGATGGCGATCGAGAGCCTGCTCGGGGTCGTCGGCGACCGAGCCCTACCGAGCTTCTACCGCACGCACAAGGGGGCCGAGATAGATCTGATTCTCGATTGGCCGGACGGAAGCGTATGGGCCATCGAGATCAAGCGCACCTCGGCGCCGAAGCTAGAACGCGGCATGCGCTCCGCTCTCGACGACCTGAAACCCCAGCGCAGCTTCGTCGTCTATGCCGGCGAGGAGCGCTTTCGCCTCGCCGAGACCGTGGAGGCGATCGGCCTGGCCGATCTCTGCGCGGAGCTGCGCGCCGCGCCCTGAGAAACGCTCAGCGGCGGCGCTTGCGCTTGAGCAGGATCGGCCGTTCGAACGTGCGCGGTTCGCCGCTGAGCGGCTCGAAGCCGACGTTGACGCGGATCCGTCCCTTGCCGCGGCGCTTGAGGTAGCGCTTCAGCGGGATCCGCGGCCGGACCAGCAGCCGCACCCGCCCGGCCCGACCGGTCGCCCGCCTGAACGGCAGCGTCCCGCGCCCCCAGGCGAACACCCTGCCCGGCCCCGAGACCCGCACGAAGACGACGGCGCGGCCATTGCTGCGGATTCGCTTCAGCCCGGCAAAACGCAGGCTCGTCCTGGCCGCAGGCGGCTCGTAGGTCGGCGGCGCATCTTCATAGACCGGCCCGTCAGCCGAAACCGCGCCTCCAGGCACAGCCAGCACCAATGCGGCCACAAGCAGCGCGAATCCAGTCCCCCACCTCATGTCCTTCAGCTTAGGGAACAGCAAGAGCGCGTCAAGAGGAGGGGCGGGGGCGCCCCTCCAGCGCAGCGGCGTCCTGTTTTTCGCCCCAGATGCCCGCTCGGACGGCCTCAGCGATTCAGGCGAAAAACCCAGCAAGCAGGAGGGGCGCCCCCGCCCCTCCCACCGCGAACCTTCGTCCCTACGCAGTGACAGCCGAGGCCGGGATCAGGTCGCGCGACTCGAGGTAGGCGATCAGCTTCTCGGCCGACTGCTCGGCCGTTTCGCCTTCGGTGTCGCAGACGACCTCGGGGTTGTCCGGCGCCTCATACGGGTCGGACACGCCGGTGAATTCCTTGATCTCGCCGGCGAACGCTTTCGCGTAGAGGCCCTTGACGTCGCGCTCGGCGCAGGTGTCGACCGAAGCCTTGACGAAGACCTCGATGAAGCGGTCGCCCATCAGGTCGCGTGCCTCGGAGCGGATCTCCGCGTAGGGGGAGATCGCCGCGGTGATCACCGGCACGCCGTTGCGGCTGAGCAGGTCGGCGACGAAGGCGATCCGGCGGATGTTGGTGTCGCGGTCCTCTTTGGAGAAGCCGAGGCCCTTGGAGAGGTTTTCGCGCACGACGTCGCCGTCGAGGATCTCCAACTTCGAGCCGCGCTCGCGCAGGTGACCCTCGAGCAGCCTCGAGATCGTCGTCTTGCCCGCGCCCGAGAGCCCGGTGAACCAGAGGGTGAAGCCCTTCTCGTCAGCCATCTTTAAATCAGTCCTCCTTGTAAGCGTCGATAAGGATGTCGGCGACCTCGTCGCGCGAGAACTCGTGCGGCGGCCTTTCGCCGTTGCCGAGCATCTCGCGGACCTTCGTCCCGGAGAGGAAGAGGCGCGCGTCTTGGTCGTGAGGGCAGGTCTTGTTCGAGGCCAGCCCCTCGCACTCGTTGCACCAGAAGGTGTGCTCGAACATCAGCGGCTCGATCCCGAGCTCGTCGATGTCGATCGTCTCGAAGATCTTCTGCGCGTCGTAGGTGCCGTAGTAGTCGCCGGCGCCGGCGTGGTCGCGACCGACGATGAAGTGGGTGGCGCCGTAGTTGCGGCGGACGATCGCGTGCAGGACCGCCTCGCGCGGGCCGGCGTAGTGCATCTTCGCCGGCTTGACGCCGAGCACGACGCGGTCGGACGGGTAGTAGTTCTCCATCAGCACCTCGTAGCAGCGCATGCGCACGTCGGCGGGGATGTCGCCGGCCTTGGTCTTGCCGATCAGCGGGTGGATGAAGAGCCCGTCGCAGGTCTCCAGCGCGGCCTTGGTCAGGTACTCGTGGGCGCGGTGGATCGGGTTGCGGGTCTGGAAGGCGACGATCTTCTTCCAGCCGCGCGCCTCGAAGTCGGCCTTGTGCTCGGCCGGCGTCTTGTAGCGCCGCATGAAGGCCTCCTCGTGATCGGGCAGCGCGTCGACCTCGATCGGGCCGGCGATGCAGCGGCTGCCCTCGGCGTAGATCGCGGCGACGCCCGGGTGGGCCTCATCGGCCGTGCCGTAGACGCGCTCTGCCTCGCTCTTCGCGTCGCGCTCCCAGATCTCCTCGACCCGGATCCGCCCCAGCGGCTTGCCTTCGTCGCCGGTGAGCGCGACGGCGTCGCCGACCTCGCACGCGAGCTCGGTCGCCAGCGTGATCGGGATCGGCCAGTACTCGCCGTCGGCGGTGCGCATCTCGGCGCAGACGCGCTCCCAGTCGGCGGCGCCCTGGAAGCCGGTCAGCGGCGCGAAGCCGCCGTTGCCGATCATCTCGAAGTCGGCCGTGTGGCGCTCGTCAAGGGTCAGGGAAAGCTCAGTCATAGTCTCGCTCATGCGGGTATCTCACCATTCGGTTCGGGGAAGTGGATGTGGGCGGCGGTCCGGGGCGCCGCTAATTGATCCCGCACTCGGTCTTCTCGAGCCCCGCCCAGCGCCCGGCGCGCGGCGAGCCGCCAGGCCCGACCGGCTTGGTGCAATGGGTGCAGCCGATCGAGGGGTAGCCCTGATCGTGGAGCGGGTTGTACGGGAGGTGGTGCTCACGGATGTAGTTCCAGACGTCGCGCTCGGACCAGTCCGCGATCGGGTTCAGCTTCCATAGCTCGAATCGCTTGTCCCAGTTGAACTTGGGGGTCTTGGCGCGACTCGTGGAGTCTTCGCGGCGGACGCCGGCGAGCCAGCAGTCTACGGAAGAGAGCGCGCGGCGCATCGGCTCGACCTTGCGCAGGCCGCAGCAGGCGTCCGGATCGCTCTTCCAGAGCTCGTCGCCATACTCGGCGGCCTGCTCGTCGAGAGAGAGGTTGTGGAAGCGGTCGAACTCGAC
>CAWBLE010000018.1:0-121695 GCA_963789505.1 uncultured Solirubrobacterales bacterium | reverse complement strand
CGGCGCCGGCGGCGCTGAGGCGGACCTCGCTTGCCATTAGGTTGGCTTCAGCGCCCGCAGCCGAGAACGTGACGCAGCCAGAAGATGCCCCGCGAGCTGCTGGCCATCTTGATCGTCGACATTCGAGGATAGCCCTACCCGCGGGTTCTTTTCGAACAGCAATCGCTTGGCAGCGCAAGTAGTCGTCCAGGCTTTCGTGGAAATCGAGATGGTCCTGCGTCAGGTTGGTGAAAAGGGCGACCTCGAAATGGATCGCATCGGCTCGGTGTAGGGGCAGGGCGTGCGACGAGACCTCCATCGCGCAGGCGCGTCGCCTGCTTCAAGCATTCGCCGAAACGTCCGCTGCAGCTCGATCGCCTCCGGCGTCGTCCGCTCCACCCACTCACGACTTCCCCCACCACCTGTTCACCGTCCCCATCAGCCGCATCGGACGCCAGACGCCTCAAGGATTTCCCGCAGGAGGAACGCCGTCGTCGTCTTCCCGTTGGTCCCGGTGATCCCGGCGACCTTCAGCTCGGCGGTCGGGTCGCCAGAACCGCGCCGCCAGAGGCGCCATAGCCGCCCGCGCGTCGGCCACGACCAGCTGCGGCAAATCAAGCTCGAGCTCCCGCTCTACGACCAGCCCCGACAGCCCCCGTCTCCACCGCCCCGGCTGCAAAGTCATGCCCATCGACCTTCTCCCCCGGCACGCAGAAGAAAAGCGTCCCAGACCCAACCTTGCGGCTGTCGTAAGCAAGCTCCAAGACCTCAACCGCCGGTCCCAGCAATCTCGGCACCTTCGACCGCATCCGCTAGTTCTTCCAATCTCACGCAGGCGATTCTAGGTTGGGGGTCGGGTGTCGCAGGCGCGGCAATTGGGGGACCGGGTGGCCCTCCGGCGCAGCGGCGTCATCTTTTTCGCCCCGTTGGCCCTTCTCGGACGGCCACCGAACGCCGAGGCGAAAAACCCAGCAAGCAGGAGGGCCACCGGGTCCCCCCGACCAAATCCCCCCGTCCCTCGGCCTATTCCTGCGGTACGCCGAGATAGGGCAGCGCAAACCCAGCGATCTTGCCGAACGCCGGCGCCGCCACCGAGCCGCCGTAGATATCCCCCTGCGGCTGGTCGACGATCACCGCGACGAGCAGCCGTGGGTCCTGGGCCGGGGCGAAGCCGATGAATGAGGCGACGTACTTGGACTCGGAGTAGGTGCCGTTTTCGGCGACCTGGGCCGTGCCGGTCTTGCCGGCGAGCGTGTAGCCGGGGACGCTGACCTCGGAGGCGGTGCCGCCCGCGGCGAGCACGCCCTCGAGCATCGTTCGCACCTGTTCGGAGACGGTCGGGGTCGATCACCCGCCTGCCATGCGGCTCGGGCACGGTTTCGTCGCCGATCCGCTCGACCAGCCGCGGGCGGCGCAGCATGCCGCCGTTGGCGATCGCGGCGTAGCCCGCGACCATCTGCATCGGCGTCACCGAGAGCCCCTGGCCGATCGGCAGGTTGCCCATCGTCGAGCCCGAGTATTCGTCGAGCGCCGGCACGAGGCCCTGCTCCTCGGCGGGGAACTGGACGCCGGTGGGGTGGCCGAAGCCGAAGCGGTCGATCCAGCGGCTGAATTTTTCACTGCCGAGCCCGAGCCCGATCGTGACCGCGCCGACGTTGGATGACTCGGCGAGGATCTGGGCGACGGTGAGGGTGACGGTCGGCCTCGCCTCGGCGTCGGAGATCGTGCGGTCGGCGACCTGGATTTCGGGCGGCAGGGTGAACGACGTCTCCGGCGTCACCTGTTTTTCCGCCAGCGCGGCCGAGACGGTGAACGCCTTGAAGGTCGAGCCGGGCTCGTAGGTGAAGCCGGTGGCGCGGTTGATCAGGTCTTCGGGGCTGGCGCTTTCGAGGTCGGTGGGATCGACCGGCGGCCAGTTGGCGACGGCGAGCAGCTGCGAGTTGCGCGGGTTCATCACGATCGCCGTGGCGCCCTTAGGCGCGTAGGTTTCGCCGACCTCGCCCAGCACCTGCTCGGTCTTCTTCTCGATCGCCGGGTCGAGCGTGAGGCGCAGGTCTTCGCCGTCGCTGGCTTCGCTGACGGTGTCGAGGCGGATCGGTTCGCCGAGCGCGTCGTTGACCACCCGCCGCTCGCCGTCGCTGCCGCGCAGCACCGAGTCCTCGCCGATCTCGAGCCCGGTAAGGCCCTGGTTTTCGTCGCCGACCGCGCCGATCGTCTGCGCCGCCAGGTCGCCCTGCGGGTAGGTGCGGCGGCTGTCCGGCAACTCGCCGATCCCGGCCAGCTCGAGCCGTTCGACCCGGGCGGCGCTGGGCAGGTCGACCTTGCGGGCCACGTAGGCGAAGCCGGAGTCTTCGGTCAGGCTCTTCAGCACCTCGCTCTCGTCGAGGCCGAGGATCGGGGCGAGCTTGGCGGCCGCCTGGCGTGGCCGCTTGACCTGGTAGGGCGTCGCGTAGATCGTCTTCGCGTCTTCAGAGGCGGCGAGTGGGTTGCCGAAGCGGTCGAGCACGCTGCCGCGCAGTCCGGGGACGGTGACGACGTCGGTCTGCTGGTAGGCGGCCTCGGAGGCAAGCTTGGCCCCCTGCACGCCCTGCAGCCAGAAGGCACGGACGGCGATCACGAGGAAGCAGAGCAGGAAGCCGGCGAAGAGCAGGCCGATCCGGCGCTCGATCGTGCGCATCTGCCCTCAGTACGCCGTTCCGGCGGCCGCCAGCCGCGCCGCCGACGGTCGTGTCGACGTCATGGGGGGTCGCCCGCACCGCGCCGACTTCATCGACCGCGGCGGCGCTGAGGCCCAGGGCGGCGGCGCCGGCGGCGATCCGCCCGGCGCCCGACTTCTGGGCGTCGCGGCTGCGCAGCAGCGAGTTCTCTTCGTCGAGGGCCTGGATGTTCTGGTCGATCTGGCCGGCGCCGGCGGCGAGGCTGAGCGTGATCACGTTGAGCGCGACGATCCCGACCAGCAGCACACCGAGCACGCCGATCCAGGCGCGGCCCCGGGTCAGCCGCACGATCAGGCTCGAGTCGGGCAGGCCGCGGACGGCGGTTGCGGTGCCGACCGCGATCGGGATCAGCTGGCCGCCGGGACGCCGCGCGGGGGTAGCCCGGCGCGCCGGCTTGCGGTGCGGCGCCTTGCGAGCGGGAGCTTTGCGGGCAGGCGCCTGACGGGCCGGGGCGACGGCGAGCGCGGTGCGGCGGCGGCGCGAGGCGCGGGCCGGGGTGGCGACGCTCTTGCGGGCGGTCGCGGCGGCGGCCATCAGCCGGCGCTCCCGGCCGCCTGGGCCTCGGCGACCTTGGTGGCGACCCGCAGGTGGGCCGATTTCGAGCGCGGGTTGGCGGCGACCTCGGCGGCCTCGGGCGCGATGGCGCGGCGGGTCAGGAGCTCGGCTTCGGGCTCGCGCCCGCAGGTGCAGACCGGCAGCTCGGGCGGGCAGACGCAGCCGCGGGCGCGGTCGGCGAGGAAGCGCTTGACCCGCCGATCCTCGAGCGAGTGAAAGGAGATCGCCGCGAGCCGGCCGCCCAGCGGCAGCATCGACCAGGCGGTCGGCAGGGCGTCGTCGAGCGCGTCGAGCTCGCCGTTGACGGCGATCCGGATCGCCTGGAAGCTGCGCTTGGCCGGGTGGCCGCCGCCGAAGCGGGCCGAGGCCGGCATCCCGGCCTTGACCGCGTCGACGAGCTCGGCGGTCGTGCGCAGCGGGCGCCGGCGCACGATCTCGCGCGCGATCCCGCCGGCGTAGCGCTCCTCGCCGAAGCGGCGCAGCGCCTGGGCGATTCGCGACTCGGGCCACTCGTTGACCAGGTCGGCGCCGCTGAACTCCTGGCGGGTGTCCATCCGCATGTCGAGCGGCGCGTCGTAGGAGTAGGAGAACCCCCGCTCCCTTGCGTCGACCTGCATCGAGGACATTCCGAGGTCCATGAACACCATGTCTGGGCGGACGCCTTCGCCGCGCAGGGTGCGAAGACCTGCCGAGTACTCGCAAGCGAGGAACCGGGACCGGCACGGCGCCTCGGCGGCGAAGCGCTCGAAACGGGCCTCGGCGGCGGGATCGCGGTCGATCGCGATCAGCGTCCCGGCGGGTCCGATCTGCGGCGGCGACCCGGCGGGCGTGGCCGCCGCCGCCGAAGGTGCAGTCGACGGCGGTCTGCCCCGGCTCGCGGCGCCAGCAGCGCGGTCAGCTCGGGGGCGAGGACTGGTTCGTGCTCGGTCGGCATGTAGATAAGAGTTGCGCTGGGACGGATGCGCCACCGACTGCATCGGACCCCTATTTGGGGCTCGATGCAGTACTTGTCGAGGGACGAAGACACTGGTCGGCACGAGCACCCATTTCAGCGCCGCTCCGCCCGAGGCGAGGCCCTCGGCGATCTCGGGCGCTGCGGCGTCGAGCTCCTCCTCCTGCTTGGCCCAGGCCTCGGCGTTCCAGATCTCCAGGTACTCGCCGGCGCCGATCACGACGCAGGGCCCGGCGAGGCCGGCGTGCTCGATCAGCGGCTTGGGCACGCGGATGCGCCCGGCCGAGTCGAGCTTCTCGTCGAAGGAGCCGCCGTGGAAGCGGCGGCGCAGGCTGCGCGCGTCCCTGCCGAAGGGGCTGTGCGGCGAGAGGAAGCGGTCGGAGAGCTGCTCGAACTCGTCGGTCGTGTGCACCCAGACGCAGGGGTCGAAGCCTTTGGAGAGAACGATGCCGTCGGAGAGCGCGGCGCGGAACCGAGAGGGAACCGTGAGGCGATCCTTGGAATCGAGGCTGTGCTCGTAGAGACCCCGAAATGCCATCCCCGTCGGTTCCTTTCTGGCGGCTGGAGAAAAGAGTTAGGACCGGAGTGATGAGGTGGGAGGAGCCTCACCACCCCGGTCCTGGGCTTCAACTCGAGCGCCACAGTACCCCACTTCCTCCCACTTTGCAACACGACCCACACGAATGTCCCCATTCGCAACCTCGGCTTGCAGCGAGCTAGGGACCTCTGGGTCGCGCGCGATGAACCGACTCGACGCCGCGCCGCGCCTCCCCGACGACGCCGACGACCTGCGCGGCTACTACTTCAAGCTGCTGCTCGGCAAGCCGCGACCCAGGCCGCTGATCGCCGCCGCGGCGATCGCCGCCGGCGTCGCCGGCGCCGCGCTCTTCGGCCCCGGGGTCGGCGCCGCCGCCTTCATCGCCGGCCTGCTGATCGGCCTGCTCGTCGTCTTCGTGATCGCCGACTCGCGCTCCGAGGACGCCTTCTTCGAGGTCTACGCCGAGCAGCGCGGGCTGCGCCTCGCCGGCCGCGGCGCGGCTGCCGGCGGCGACGCCGCTGCTGCGCAAGGGCGACGACCGCTACGCCGAGCGCGCGCTCGACGGGCCCGCTCGGCGACGGGGTCGACGGGCATCCTCGCTCTCTATACGTACGAGGACGAGACGCACCGACAGCGACGGCGACCGGCAGACCAACTACTACCGCTACACGGTCGGCGCTGGCCGCGGTGCCCGAGTGCGCCGGCCTCGTCCCCGAGCTCTACTGCCAGCGCAAGTCCGGCCTGCGCGCGCTGGAGAAGTTCGAGGATGTCTTCCGCGGCTCCAAAGAGCGGGTCAAGCTGGAGAGCGAGGCGCTCGACAAGCGCTACGAGATCTTCGTCCGGCGAGGGCCAGGACGCCGAACTGGCTGCGCCAGCTCTTCTCCCCCACCTTCATCGTCTGGCTGACCGAATCGGCCCCGGAGAAGTTCGCCTTCGAGCTGGTCGACGGCACCCTCTGCTGCTACGTCAACGGCCACAAGAAGAAGGCCGCGGAGCTCGACGCGATCCGCGCCGCCGCCACCGCCGTCGCCACCCGCCTGCGCGAGGAGTCGCTGGAGTAGGCGCCGGGGCGCGGCTAAAAGCCGCTGAGCAGGATGTCGGCGTTGGCGATCAGGGCGGCGGCGATCATCAGCAGGACCGAGGGGACGAGGACCAGGGCGACGACGAGCTGGATCTTCGGGGCGGCGCGGGCGGCGCGCTCCTCGACGCGCGCGGCGCTGGTCACGGCGCAGGGCGCTCGCCTGGCGGCGCAGCTGATCGGCCAGCGGCGAGCCGAGCCGGCGCGAGCGCTCGATCGCGGCGCAGAGCGTCGCGATCTCGCCGCCCGGGACCCGCTCGCGCAGGCGCGCTCAGCGCCGCGGCCAGGGGCTCGCCGCACGCGAGCCCGGCGACGGCGATGCGCAGCTCATCGGCGAGCGGGCCGTTGCCCGCCGCCGCCAGCTCGGCGAAGCCAGCCGCCGGGCCGCGACCGGCGGCGGAGCCGATCGCGAGCAGGTCGAGTGCGTCGGGCAGCGCCGCGAGCATGCGGCGATGGCGCCGCCGTGCCCGGCGCTCGAGCAGGGCATCGGGCAGGACGAAGCCCGCCGCCGGAAGCCCGACCGCGACCAGCCAGGCGAGCCGGCCCGGCGCCGCCGGCGGCGGCCAGGGCGGCGAGCCGCCGCAGGCGCCGCGCGCCGCCGCCGCGGCCAGCGGCACCGAGCCTTCAGCCGAGCGGCGGCGCTTGGCAGCCCCTGCCGACGCCGCCCGGCCGAGCGCCCCGCGCCAAGGCAGCCGGCGGCCGCGCCCCGCCAGCCCGGCGAGCAGCTCGCGAGCGGCCGCGATGCCGAGCAGGACCGCGACCCCGCCAGCAGCCCGCCGCGCTCACTCGGCCACCCGGGCGAAGCGCCGGATCGCGACGAAGCCGATCAGCTGCAGCCGGCGGCGAGGTCAGCAGCACCGCCGCCGGGGCGCCGAGCACCTTGACGAGGAAGCCGGGCTGGATCAGCTCGGCGAAGAGCGCGCCGCCGCTCGGCATCGCGACGACGAGCAGGCCGGTGAAGCGCGCCTGCGCGGTCGCCGACTTGGCGTCCTCGGCGACGCGGTCGCGCTCGGCGGCGCCGGCGGCGAAGCGGCGCAGCAGGCCGGCGAGGTCGCCGCCGGCGCGGCGCTGGCTGAGCAGAGCCGCGGCGAAGGCATCGACCCGCGCCGAGCGCATCCGCCGCCGCCAGCCCTCGACCGCTGCGGCGGTCGGCGCGCCGAGATCGAGCTCGGCGCCGAGCCGGGCCAGCTCGACCGCGGCGGGGCCGTCGACCGACGGCGCCGCGGCCGGCAGCGAGGCGCGCATCGAGCGGCCGGCGGCGAGCGAGTCGGCGACCGCCGCCGCGACCTCCGGCAGGGCGCGCTCGACCGCACGCCGGTAGCGGCGGCGGCGGCTCGACGACCGCCGAGGCCGCCAGGGCCGGGCCGGCGACCGCGAGCGGCGCGCGCGACCGCGATCCCGGCGAAGAACCAGCCGCCGAGCAGCGCCGCGCCGGCGGCGACCGCGGCGAGGCGGCGGCGCTCGGGGTCGACGGCGCGTAGCCCTCCTCGCCCGCCCGGCGCAACGGCTCAAGCGCGAGCCGCAGCCAGCGCGCGACCGCCGGGCGTCGCCAGTACCGCTTCGCGCGCCGCCAGCGCCGCCAGGCCGCCCGCGGCGGCCCCGGCCAGGGCGCAGCAGCGGCCGGCGCCGCGCTCACCGTCGCCGACTCCGCCACCTCGGCGATCTCGGTCACTCGCCGGGCGCCGTCCGTGCCTCGCTCGAGCTGGACGATCAGCTCGATCCCGCGACGCACCTGGGCGGCGATCGCCTCGTGCGGCAGCCCCACGCCCGCCATCAGCGCCAGCGTCTCCAGCCGCGCCAGCGCATCGGCCGGCGAGTTGGCGTGCACGGTCGAGAGCGCGCCGTCGTGGCCGGTGTTGAGCGCGGTGAGCAGATCGAGCGCCTCGGCGCCGCGCACCTCGCCGATCACGATCCGGTCGGGCCGCATCCGCAGCGCGTTGCGCAGCAGATCCCGGATCGTCACCTCGCCCCTGCCCTCGACCCCGGCCGGGCGGCTCTCGAGGCGGACGACGTGGCGCCGCTGCAAGCGCAACTCGGCCGCGTCCTCGATCGTGACCAGCCGCTCGTCCGGCGCGACGAACCCGGAGAGGGCGTTGAGCAGGGTCGTCTTGCCGGCGCCGGTTCCGCCGCTGATCAGAATGCTGCGCCGCGCCCGCGACCGCCCGCTCGAGCAGCGCCGAGCTGGTCCTCGCTCAGCGTGCCGAGCTCGACCAGCTCGCGCGGGCCGGGCCGGTCGGCGCCGAAGCGGCGAATCGATAGCGCCGGCCCGTCGATCGCCAGCGGCGGGATCACGGCGTTGACCCGCGAGCCGTCGGCGAGGCGGGCGTCGACCATCGGACTGAGCTCGTCGATGCGGCGGCCGAGCGGCGCGAGGATGCGCTCGATCGTGTCGCGCAGCTCGTCCTCGTCGGCGAAGCGCGACCTCGGCCGACTCGATCCGGCCGCCGCGCTCGACGTACACCCGATCCGGCCCGTTGACCATCACCTCCTCGACGCTCGGGTCGGCGAGCAGCTCCTCCAAAGGCCCGAGCCCGACCGTGTCGCGCAGCACCCGCGCGACCAGCGCCTCGCGGTCGGCTTCGCCGAGCAGCGCGGCTCCTCGCCACGAGCCGACCGCACGCGCCCTGCGCGGCCGGCTCGGCACTCGCGCGCCGCCGGCCGCCGCGGCTCCGCGCCGCGCTCGATCAGGCCGAGTCGCAGCGTCGCGGCGAGCTCCTCGAGGCGCCGCTGCCGCGCGTCCATCCGCTCACCCCGCCGGCAACAGGGTCACCCGCGGGCGAAGCTCTCGGCGGCGATCAGGCGCAGTGCCTGGCGCCGGGTCAGCCCCAGGGTCGCGGCAGCGGTCGGCCCCGTCCGGGCCCTCTGCGCCCGGACCGCAGCGCCAGCAGCGGGACCGCCGCGGCGGCGACGTAGGTGCGGCCGGGCCCGCGCCCGGCCGGTTCGCTGGTCACGACGACGTCGACTCGTCGCCGCCGCCTCCGGCCCGGCCGCGAGCAGCGCCTCGGCTCCGCTGACCGAGATCTCCACCGGCCGCCGGCCGCCGCCGAGCCGGCGCCGGCGGTCCGGCTCCTCCCGGGCGCGCCAAGCTGCGAGCCGAGCAGGTAGGAGCCCGCCGGCAGCGTCGCGCGGGCGACGAGTCCGAGCGCTTCGGCGGAGCGGCGAGGGCGCCGGGCGGGACGAAGCGCGCCGGCACCCGGCGCAAGCTCAGGTCGGCGTCGACCCGCCGCGGCCCGATCCGTTCCCGCCGCCGCGAGTCGTCCGCGCGACGACGACGACCGCCCGCAAGGGGCCGTAGCCGCGCGCGACGCTCGCCCCGTAGCCGTCGGCGATCGCCGCCGCGACGGCGGCCGCCAGCAGAGCCAGGGCGACGAAGGAGACGGCCCGCGCCGCGCCTGCTCATGCGGCCGCGCAGGCGCTCGGCTGACCAGCGGCAGCTCGAGCATCGCCAACGAGCCGCGCTCGGAGCGGCGCAGGACGAAGCGGCCGTCGTGCGCGGCGGCGACCTGGCGCACGACCGCAAGCCCGTGGCCGTGGCGACGATGGCCGGAGCCGGCGCCGATCACCTCGGCTGGGCTGTCGCGGCGGGACGCCGGTCGCGACGCGCGGCCGGAGTCGGCGACGCGACCCGCAGCCGCCCTGGTCGCGGCGGGCCTCGACCATGACCGCGGGCCCACCGTGCTCGATCGCGTTGACGATCAGGTTGTCGAGCGCCTGGGCGAGCGCGACCCGGTCGCCGACGACCACCGCGCGGCCGGCGCGCCAGCGCAGCTCAGCGGTCGCGCCGCCGAGGCTCGCCCGCGAGCGCCAGCGCCGCGACCGCCGCTTCCAGCAGCGGCCGCATCTCGACCTCCTCGGCCGGCAGCGGCAGAGCGCCGCCGTTGACCTCGCGATCGAGCCGCTCGAGCGCGGCGGCGGCGAGCCGCACCGAGCCCTCGAGGACCGCCGGCGAGCCCGCGGGCCCCGGCCCGCGGCGAGGGCGATCGCCTGCAGCGGGCGGCGCAGCTCGTGCAACGCCCGTTGAGCGCGTCTGCGGCGGCGCCCGGCGCGCAAGCCTGGCGGCGAACGCCGCCGCCATCGAGGCCGCGAGCGGCCAGCCGGTGGCTATCTCGGCCAGCTGCGATCATCCGTCGATCAGCCGGTAGCCGACGCCCCAGCAATTGATCGACGTAGCGGCGCCCTCCGGGTCGAGTTTGCGGCGCAGGCGGCTGGCGTGCGAGTCGAGCGTGCGGGTCCGGCCGGCGCTCGCAGTATCCCCAGACCGCCCGCAGCAGCTCCTCCTTGGAGAAGACCCGGTCGGGTCGGCGGCGAGCACGCGCAGCAAGCGTGAACTCCTTTTTCGCCAGCTGCACCTCGCGCCCGCCGACCCAGACCTGCCGCGCGCGCCGGGTCGACGACGATCTCACCGACCCGGATCGGGCCCTCGCGGCCGCTGCGCGACCCGGCGCAGCACCGCAGCGATCCGCGCCCGCAGCTCTGGAAGTGGAACGGCTTGACCAGGTAGTCGTCGGCGCCGACCTCGAGCCCGCGCACCCGGTCGTCGTCGGCGCCGCGACCGCTGAGCACGATCACCGGCAGGCGCGGGTCGAAGCGGGAGGCGACGCCGTCGGCATTCGCGGATCTCGCGCAGCACGTCGAGCCCCGAGGCGTCGGGCAGGGTCAGGTCGAGCAGCAGCAGGTCGGGCTGGTTGTAGCGGCAGAGGCGCAGCGCGTCGGAGGCGCTCGGCGCCGGCAACACACCGAAGCGGTCGGCGCTGAGGTGATCGCAGAGCAGCTCCAGGGTCGCCGCGTCGTCCTCGCAGACGACGACGCTGGCGATCTCTCGTCGCTGGGGCAGCATTCGCCCCCTAAGGCAGCGGCGCCGGCAAACTCTCCCCCCCTCGACGCGCAAGCGAATCTCCGGATGCTCACCACCCCCGGCCGGCAGCTCGAGCACGGCCTGCGCGCGGCGGTCAGGCGAGCCGCCGCGGCGGCACCCCGCGGCGCACGCGAGCACGCCGGCCCTCGCGCGTCGAGGAAGACCAGGTCGAGGGCGAAGCGCATGGCGAAGGTGTGGACGCTGGAGCAGCGCGGGATCAGCAGCCCGGCCCCGGCCCGCTCGCGGTCGAGCAGGGCGAGGCCGAGCAGGCGGGCGCGAAGCCGCCGGCCACGGGACCTCGCGGCCGCGGACGCGGCGCCGAGGCAGGGCTCGGAGCCGGCGGCGTCGGTGGCGAGTCACGCGTGTAAAGTCGCTGGGCGCGCCGATTCTCCTCCCCCGTCCGCGCCTGCTCTACGCTCTGGCGATGACCGACAAGCCGCAAGGTCGCGGTCTTCGGCCCCAGCCCGATGCTCTCGGTCACGGTCGAGTCGCTGACCGCCGAAGGCGGCGACGACATCCACGTCCACGCGGCCGGGCAGGGCGTCTGGGTGGCGCGGATGGCCGCCGAGCTCGGCGCCGACGCCGTCCTCTGCGGCTTCATCGGCGGCGAGACCGGGACGGTCCTGCGGCCGCTGCTGGAGCAGTTGCCGATCGAGCTGCGCCTGGTCGAGACCGGCGAGGGCAGCGGCGCCTACATCCACGACCGCCGCGACGGCGAGCGCGAGCCGGTCGCCCAGAGCGCCGCGATGCCGCCCTCGCGGCACGAGGTCGACGACCTCTTCTCGGTCACCTGCGCCGCCGCGCTCGACGCCGACGTCTCGCCGCTCTGCGGCCCGTACCCGGGCGAGGCGCTGCCATTGGAGCTCTACGGCAGCCTGGTCGCCGACGTCCAGCGCGAACGGCACGCCGGTCGTCGTCGACCTCTCGCCTCCGCGCCTCGACAGCGCCCTCGAGGGCAAGCCCGACCTGGTCAAGATCAACGACTGGGAGCTGGCCGAGTTCGTCGCCGGCCCGGTCGACACCGAGGCCCAGCTGCGCGCGGCGGCGGAGCGGCTGCTCGAGGCCGGCGCCGGGGCGGCGATCGTCACCCGCGCCGCGGAGCCGGCGCTGGTGCTGCGCGGCGAAGAGGCCTGGAGCTGGTACCGCCCCGCTTCGAGCGCGGCGTCGCGCGAGGGCTGCGGCGACTCGATGATGGGCGCGCTGGCCGCCTCGCCTGGCGAGCCGGCCGCGAGTGGGAGCAGACGCTGAGGCTCGGCGCCGCCGCCGGGGCCGCCAACTTCCTCCGCCACGGCCTCGGCAGCGGCTCACGCGCCGTGGTCGAAGAGCTGGCGCGCCGGGTCGAGCTGCGGCCGCTCGAGCTAACTCCGGCCCGTCGTGGCCACGGGGGTCGAACGGGCGCGCGAGGCGGTCGCCCGTGACGATCGCGCGCGGCGCGGTCTCGCGGATCCACTCGATTTGCGGGGCCGGGGGCTCGATCTCCGCGAGGCGCTCGAACGCCGCCGCCATCGCCGCCGGCCGGCCACCGAGGGAGGTGTGGGCGTCGCTGCTGAGCACGTGGACCAGGCCGGCCTCGGCGAGCGTCAGCATCCCGGCGGCGGTCTGCTCGCGCAGGAAGAAGTCGGCGGTGGCCTGGACCAGCGCGCCGCCGCGACAAGGCCGGCGAGACGCTCGAGCATGTCCGCCGAGACGTGTCGCTCGGGGTGGGCGATCAGGGCCCGGTGGCCGCGCTCGGCCAGGTGGCCGACTCGGCGTGGAGGCTGTCGCCGAGTGGCCCCGGCGCCGGCTCGAGCAGGATCCAGCGGCCGTCGCCGAGCGACCGCGTGCGCAGCTCCTCCTCGTCGAGGGCCTCGACCGCGGTCTCCGCGACCTCGCCCCCGGTCAGGATCGTCGACCGGGATCCGCTCGCCGCGCAGGCGGCGGTTGAGCGCCTCGACCCGGCCCGCGACCTCGTCGATGCGCACGTCGTGATCGTGGCGGATGTGCGGCGTGGCGCAGACCGCCTCGATCCCGTCGGCGACCGCCTGCCGCGCCAGGGCGGTGCTGTCGACGAGGTCGAGCGCGCCGTCGTCGACTCCGGGAAGGATGTGGCAGTGCAGATCAATCATCCTCGGTTCGCGCAGGTAAACCTCGTTCAGGGGTGGGCGCAAGGGGGCACGCGGCTACGATCCCAGGCATGATCCCCCACCTGCCGCTCGCTGGGCTTGCGAGGGCGGATTGGCTTCAACTCAATGAATAAGAAGACGACCCGCAGAGGAAATTACGAGTCGGGCTCCGACTACGTGCTCGAGTACGGCGAGCTCCGCTTTGCCTTCAACGAGGAGGACTTCGGCCAGCGGGTCGAGCAGGCCGCGGTCAAACTCGGCTTCGTCCAGCAGGGACTGAGCCGCGAGGAGCTCGACGATCTGCTCGATCTCGCCGTCAACGGCGAGATCTCCGAGCCCAGCTCCGAGCTCGGCGAGCACATCAACCACAACTGGGAGGACCTCGTCGGCCCCTCCAACCGCAGCCTCGTCCACTGGCTGCGCCGGCTCGTCTTCCGCGGCGCCTGGCTCGACCAGCGGGTCAAGGAGGGTGAGCTCGACGTCGTCTTCGACGAGAACACCCAGACCTTCGGCTACGTCCAGCCGGATCGCAGCAACGAGCCGATCGAGCTCTCCAAAGAGCCGTCCTGGCGCCGCATCGCCTACCGGCGTTAGCCGGCGGGCTGCTCGCGCTCGTAGTAGACCCGGACGCGGGCGGCGAGGCCGGCGTCGTCGAGCTCAACCGTCTCGACCGCGCGGTGGCCATCCTCGCGCCGGTAGAGGATCGCGAAGCCGCTCGGGCCGATCAGCAGCGACTCCTCGGCGACGGTCAGGTTCGGGGCGAGCTCGAGGCCGTGGCGGAAATGCTCGCGCAGCTCCTCGCGGCCGTTGATCTTGCGCTCCTCGCCGTCGCCGACCAGCGCCGGCAGCGCGAACTCGACCCCCTCCGAGTAGCAGGAGACGATCTCGTCGAGGTCGCGCGCGTTCCAGGCCTCCAGCCAGCGATCGGCATGCTCACGGGTCCCGCCCCCCTTGCGGCGGCGGCCCCAGCGGCGGCGGCGGCGTTTGCGCTTCGGGCGCTCGCCCGAGGAAGCGGGAGACGCGGGGGGCGGCGACTCGGCCGGGGCGGACCGGGGCTCACGCTCGCCTTTCTGCTCACGCTCGCCTTTCTGCTGGCGTTCGCCCTGCTGCTCGCCGCGCGGCTTGCGCTCGCCGCGCTCGCCGCGACCCTCGCGCGGTTTGCGGTCGCGGTCGCGCTGGCGGCCGCGGCCGGAGTCGCCCCCGCGGCGCTCGCCCTGAGGTTTCGGCCTGCCGCCACCTCCGCCGCCGGCGAGCTTCTCGGTCAGCTCGGCGCGGGAGAGCATGCGGTAGCGCTCGATGCCGGCCTTGGCGGCCAACTCGTGCAGCTCGGCCAGGTGCTTGGAGTCAAGTTCGGTTTTGTTCACGGGCGGCAGGCTATTCAACCGGCACGTCGGGACGCGCCGCCGGCCGTCGCGGCGGCGTCGACCCCGGCCTCGGCGAGTGCCGCCGGCCAGGCCTCGGCCTCGCGCTTGACCCGCCGCCGCGACCAGCCGAGCTCGGCGCCGAGCGCCTCGGCGACCGGGCGGGCGGCGTCGGCGTCGCGCAGCCGCGGCGCCGCCAGCAGGCCCAGCCGGGTGCGGCGCAGGAGCACGTCGGCGACGCAGCGCGCCTGCTCGTGGCGGCCCGCGATCGTCACCTCGGCGAGCAGGTCGGGACGGCCTGGGACGATCGGCGCCGCCAGCTTCGGGTCCTCGCGGGCGAGGCGCAGGACGTTGCGCGCCGCGTGCCCGTAGCGGAATGCGAGCTGGGCGATCGCCTCCTCCCCCACCCCCTCGGGCGCCTCGAGGTCCTCCGGCCGGGCCTCCATCCCGAGCGGGATCTCGGCCGTGTGGCAGGGGGCCTCGCGGCCCTCGCGCTCGACCAGGCGGTCGACGGTCTGCTTCGCCATCCGCCGCCAGGTGGTCAGCTTGCCGCCGGTGATCGTCAGCATCCCCGACGAGGTCTCGTAGAGCTCCGCTTTGCGCGAGATGTCGACCGACTTCTTCGGGTCGCCGGTCGAGATCAGCGGCCGCACCCCGGCGTAGGCGCCGACCAGGTCGGTCTCGCCGACGGTGGCGCCGAAGAAGGCGTTGACCGCGTCGAGCAGGTACTCGACATCGGCCTCACCCGGGTGCGGGTGGTCGATGTCGCCGCTGTAGTCGTTGTCGGTGGTGCCGACCAGGGTGCGCCCGTACCAGGGCAGGGCGAAGATGTGGCGGTCCTCGCCGGCGGGGACGATGCAGGCCGCCGTGCCGGTCGAGATCGCCTCGCGGTCGAGCAGGATATGGGTGCCGCGGCTGGGCGAGATCTTCGGCACGTCCTCCTCCTCGATCAGCTCGGGGCCGATCCGGTCGGCCCAGACCCCGGTCGCGTTGACGACCGACTCCGCCTCGACCTCGAAGCGCTCGCCCGACTCGGCATCGACCGCGGCGACGCCGGCGGCGCGGCCGTCGCGCAGCAGCACCTCCGTCACCTCGGCGCCGTTCAAGGCCACCGCGCCGAAGCGCTCGGCCTCGCCGAGGATCGTGAAGACGAGCCGCACGTCGTCGGTCTGGCAGTCGTAGAAGAGGTAGGCGTCGCCGGGGTCGCGCGGCTCCAACGTGGGGACCAGCTCGAGCAACTCGTCGCGGCCGATCGTGCGGTGGCGGTCGGGCGACCAGTAGAAGTCCTCGTCCTCGTCCTTGGAGGCGCGCATCTCACGGCGGCTGCGGCCGACCCGCGTGGTCGCCATCACGTCGTACATGTTCAGCCCGAGGCCGAGTTTGCGATCGCGGCGTTCGTCTGGGAAGGAGGGGACGACGAACGGCGTCGGGTAGACCAGGTGCGGGGCGAGCTGGACCATCAGCTGGCGCTCGAGCAGCGCCTCGCGGACGAGCCCGAGGTCGAAGTTCTGCAAGTAGCGGAGGCCGCCGTGGACCATCTTCGAGGAGCGGCTCGAGGTGCCGATCGCGTAATCGCCGCGCTCGAGCAGGGCGACCGAGTAGCCACGCGAGGCGGCGTCGAGCGCGACCCCGGCGCCGGTGATGCCGCCCCCGATCACGAGCACCTCGAAGCGCTGGCCGGCGATCTCCTCGAGGGCTGTGGCGCGGGCGAGCATCAGTCCAGGTAGGTGGTCGTCTGCTCGACCGGAGGCCGTTCCGGCGGCTCTTTCTCCTGGCGGCGGTTGCCGAGGTGGAGCAGTCCGACGAAGCGCTCGCAGTCGGGCAGCCCGACAGCGGCGCGACCCGCGGCCGAGCGCAGCAGGCCGGGCGTGCGCCAGTAGCCGGCGAGACCGCGGGCGTGGGCGCCGAGCAGGACGATGTAGGAGGCGACCGCGGTCGCGTGCAGATCCTCCTCGTTCTGGACCGGGTCGGCGCCGAGCGCGCAGGAGACGACGATCAGGGTCGGCGCCCGGTCGAGCTTGGCGGCGCCCTCCTCGCCCGCCGCCGCCTTGAGCCGCTCCAACGCCCGCGGCCCGACGACGCGGAAGCGCCAGGGCGCGGTCAGGTGATGGTTCGGCGCCCAGCGCGCCAGCTCGAGCAGCTCCTCGATCTGCTCGGGCGCAAGCCGCTCGGGCCCGAAGGCCTTGTGCGTGCGACGAGTGCGGATCGCGGTCTCGACGTCCATCTGGGCGAGGGTATAGCCCGTCGGCTACCAGCTGAAGCGGCGGCCGAGGAGGAGGACGGCGGCCAGGGCGATGCCGCCGCTGGCGAGGCCGATGCCGATCGGTGCCCAGGGCTTGGGGCCGGGATTGGCGCTCGCCTGGAAGCGCGGGTTGGCAGGTGGCGGGGTAGCGGCCGGTTCGGATCCGGCGCCCTCGAAGGGCGCGCCGGGCGGCGCGGTGGGGATCGAGCCGGGGCCCGAGGGTGCGGCCGGGGCGCCGCTGCCGCTGTCGCCGGAGGGCGGCGGCGTGGCGCCGCCGCTCGCTTCGAAGGCTTCGAGCAGGTCCTGGGCCGGGCCCGTGCCGCTCGCGGGCGGCGGTGGGATCGAGTCGGAGGTCGCGCCCGGGACGGTGCTCGCCGGGGGCGGCGCGGCCGCGGGCTTGGCGACCGGGGTGACCGGGAAGGCCTCGCCGGCGGTCGCCGTCAGCACCTGGCCGGTGACCCAGATCGGCGTCTGGTCGCTGGAGTCCGAGTAGCGGTAGTGGCCGTCGCCGGCCTGGCGGGCGGCGAGGTACTCGAGCCCGCTCTTGCCGTTCTTGGCCGAGCTGGGGTCGGCGCCGGCGGCGATCATCCCCTGCACCGCCCAGGCCGTCGACTGCGAGTTGACCGCCCCGGTGCCGCCGAGCGCGAAGCCGCCACTCGGACGCTGCACATTGCGCAGGTATCCAAGGCCGTGCTGGGCGACCTCGCTGTCGGGCATCGCCTGCATCGCGGCGCCGGTGCCGTCCGCCGTGCTCGGCGGCTTCGGCAGGTCGCCCCAGCCGCCGTCGCCATTCTGGGCCTTGGCCAGCCAGGAGGTCGACTGGCCGATGCCTCCGGTGGCGCCGGCGGCGCGCAGCGCAATTACGGCGAACGCGGTCGAGCCGGGCCAGCCTTCGAAGGAGCCGTTGTCGCGGCGGCGCTTGAGCAGCGCCGAGACGAGGTCGTGGCCGGCGAAGTAGCGCGGGTCGACCTTGGCGCCCTGCAGGGCGAGGATCGTCCGCGCCAGGTCGCCGGGGCTGTTCAGCTCGGCGACGTGAGCGCGCAGGTAGTCGACCGGCGTCTTGCCGCCGCGCGAGACCGTGAGCGGGTTGCGGCCGGAGGCCTCGAGGCCGAGCATCGCCCAGGCGGTGGTTTCGGGGCGCGAGTCGCTCTCGGTCGAGGCGCCCCAGCCGCCGTCGGAGTTCTGCTCGGAGGCGAGCCAGAGGGCGGCGCGGGTCGGCCGATGCCGGCCGCCCGCGCCGCTTTCGGGCAGCACGCTGACAAGCGCCAGGGCAAGCAGGAGCAGCGAGGCGACCGCCGGCGCGCGCCACTCGAAGCGCTCGCGGAAGCGGACCAGCATGCGCACCATCGCCGGCCCGGCGACGAGCGCGAGCGTCGCGTTGCCGATCGCGTGGGCAGCATCGAACGGCACCGCACGGCGACTCGAGCGCGACGAAGCGCTGCCAGGAAAGGTCCCCTCCGTAGGTCGCCATCAAAGAGAAGTTCAGCAGAGCGCCGTAGGCGATGCCAGCCAGGGCGCAGACCGCGGCAAGAGTCATGCGCCCAGCGCGCGGCCTGACCAGGGCCAGGGCGGCGCCGAGCAGGCCGCACAGTCCCCACCCCGCCATCTGCCACGGCGTCCACGGGCCCTGCCCGAGCCAGAAGTTCGAGACCAGCCCGGCGAGGCGCGCCGACGGCAAAGCCGGGCGCCGGGCCGAGGGCGAAGCCGGCGAAGATGACGACGTCGGTGGTCGGCGACGACGTTGGGCAGCGCCGCGAAGGCGACCCGGCCGGCGACCGCCAGCGCCGCCAGCGCCGCAACCAGCGCGACGACCTGCGAGCTCGGCCGCGAGCGCTCGTACCAGGCGAAGCCGCCGAGCAGGACGGCGCCGAGGATCAGGAAGCTGGCCAGCTCCCAGCTCACCGTTCGGTCTCCCGGTCGAGCGCCTCGGCGCCCTGCTCGGGCGTGATCACGCCCGGCAGGTCGAGGATGCGGGCAACCTCGGTGGCGAAGTACCAGCCACCGGAGAGGATCTCGGCCGCTTCGCCGTCGGCGATCAGCGCGCCGTCGCCGAGCAGCATCACCCGCTCCGCGAAGCAGGCGGCGAACTCGACGTCGTGGGTGGCGACGACGACCGCCGCGCCGCGCGAGGCGAGGCTCTCGATCAGGTCGGCAGCTCGTCCTTGCGCGCCCGGTCCATGCCCCGGGTCGGCTCGTCCAGCGCGACCAGCCCCGGCAGCTCGTCCCCCTCCATCCGCCCCGCCAGCGCGATCGCCAGCGCCAACCGCTGCCGCTCGCCCGCCGGACAGGTCGCGCGGGTCGGCGTCGACCGCGTGCTCCAGGCCGGCCGCCCGCAGCGCCGCGAGCCCCGCTTCCCCGGCAGCTCATCCCCCACTCGCTCTCGCACCAGGTAGTCGCTGGGATTCTGGGACAGCAACGCAATGCCACCGGGCACGCTGGTTTTCCCATGCACCGGCTCCACCAGTCCCGCCAGCGCCCGCAGCAAGGTGCTCTTGCCGGCGCCGTTGCGGCCCATCAGGGCGACCCTTTCGCCTCTCTGCAAGCTTGCAGATCCACTCCCGCCAGCACATCCCGCCTCCCGTCCCCTTCCCCCAGCTCGACCCAGAGACCCCGCACCTCGGTGGCCATTTGGCGGGACGGGGTCGGGGGGGCCGGTCGCGCGCTGGGTTTTTCGCCGCGGAGTCGGCTGCTCTCGCCGAGTGGTCCGTGCGAAAAACAGGACGCCGCGTGCGACCGACCCCCCCGACCCCGTCCTTGCGGTCGCGAAGGGTGGTGCGGGCGTGCGCGGACGCCGGTGGGGAGAGGGTCGATGCCGGCGAGGGAGAAGAGGCGGGCGGCGGGGGTCTCCAGGGCCGCGTCGGCTTGCTGGGCCCAGGCGAGGAAGTCTCGCGGGGGGCCATCGAAGGAGATCGCGCCCGAATCCATTGCGATCACTCGGTCGGCCGCCGCCAGGCAACGCTCTAGTCGGTGCTCGGCCAGAAGGATCGAAACCCCCCACTCCTCGTTGAGTCGGCGCAGCAGCCAGATCAGCTCGTCGCCGGCCACGGGATCGAGCTGCGACGTCGGCTCGTCGAGCAGGACCAGGCGCGGGCGGGTTACGAGGGCGGCGGCAAGAGCCACGCGCTGTAGCTCGCCGCCCGAGAGCGTGTCGACGGTGCGCTCGAGCAGGTGGGGGATCGCCAAGGCCAGCGCCACCTCCTCCACCGCGCGGGCGCGCGAGGCCTGCGGGTCCCCGCGCATCTCCAGCGGCAACTCGATCTCGGCGGAGACGGTGGTCGAGACGATCTGGGTCTCGGGGTCCTGGGCGACGTAGCCGACCACGGCGGCGAGCTCGCCGGGGCCGCTGGCGATCGCGTCGAGGCCGGCGACGTGGATGCCGCCCTCGATCTCACCGCCGTGGAAGTGCGGCACGAGCCCGCAGGCGGCGCGCAGCAGCGTCGTCTTCCCGCAGGCCGAGCGCCCCGCAAGCAGCGCGAACTCCCCCGCCCCGAGCGTCAACGAGACGCGATCGAGCGCGAGTGCGGAGTTCGGGTAGGCGTAGCTGAGCGACTCGATCGCCAGGGCGGGGACGGCGCGGGGTCGGGTTGCGAGCTCAGGCATCGCTGCTCCTCAGCGCCCTGCCCCGCCGCGGAGCATTGCGGCGCCGTGGGGCGAGGCCGGCGAGGACGACCACAGCGGCGAGGACGGCGGTCGACGGCGCGAAGCCGAGCTCGACCGTCGGGTAGGCGTGAAAGCCGTCGGCGCCGAGCAGCTTGCCGGCAATCGCAGCAATGAGGACAACCGCGGCCACCGCAAAAACCGCGCGTCGTAGCGCGATCTGACGCGGCCCAGACCAAGCGGGGCAAGGACGCAGGGAGGGCGGTGAGGGGAGCGCACTTTTCGGTGCGTGACCCGATCCAACCGACCGAGGACACCGCCCCGCGCCGTGTCTGGTCGCGTCAGCGAGTAGCCGCGCAGCTCCAGGGTGGCGGCTACGTCCACGGCGCGGTCGAGGGAGCCGGTCATCAGCCTGCGCGCCAGGCCGGCGCGGCCGAGGGGGGCGGCGGCGGGGCCGCGCAGCTTGGCGGCGTCGCGCAGGCGGGCGGCGTCGGCGGCGGCGACCGGGACCAGGCGCGAGATCAGCGCCGCGGTCAGGGCCGAGCGGCCGGCCACCGGGCGCAGGGCGCGCAGCACCCGATCCGGGTCGACGCAGGCCGAGTAGACGGCGAAGCAGACCATTGCCACCGCGGCGCGCAGGCCGATCACGGCGCCGGCCGCCAGCGCCTCGGCGGTGATGTCGAGGCGGCCGAGCAGCGGCAGCTCACCGAGCCGCAGCAGCACCGTCTCGCCACGGTCGACGACGAGGCAGTTGACGGCGACGATCAGCAGGGCCAGGGTCAGGCCCATGCGCAGCGCCACCCGCACGGCGGCGCCCGCCCCCGCCGAGAAGCCGGCCAGGGTCGCGGCGAGACCGACCGCCGCCAGGACCAGCGGGCTCGAGTAGAGGAAGGCGACCGCGACGAGAGCGCCGAGGTAGGCGACCGCGGCGCCCGGGGAGGCGGCCTGCAGCGGGCCGTGCCGCGGGGTGTAGGCAAAGGGAGATCTCATCGGATCGGCAACGGCGTCTCCCGCCCGCCTTCGGTCGCCACGGCGTAGTGGTCGCGCAGGTGGGCCGCGTCGAGCAGGCCCGCCGCGGCGCGGGCGCCCGCGGCCGTCGCGCCGGTGACGATCCAGACCGGCGCCGCGTCGAAGCGGCGGGTAGCGGCGACGAGGCCGCCGGCACGGCCGAAACGGCGCGCGGGCTCGCCGCCTTCGTCCAGCCCGCGCAAGACGAAGCCGGCGGGCCCGGTGCCGAATTCGGCGAAGACGCCGCTTTCCTGCGGCCCGGCCTGCAGCTGCGCCGCCGCGGGGTCCTCGCGCAGGCGCGGCCAGGGCCCGACGAGGACGCGGATCGCGCCCTCGGGCGAGCCCGGGGCGAGGGCGATCCCGGCATGCTCGAGGCGGTCCCGCGCCAGCGCGCAAGCCGCCCCGGCGCCGTGGCACTCGAGCGCGACCGGATGGCCCGCGCCTTCGTAGCCGCCGCGCAGCGGCCGCGGCCAGGAGCCGACGACGGCAGGCACCCGCGAGGCCGCCGACCACTCGCGGTAGTCCCACCAGATCGCCTCGCCGGCATACAGCGAGGCGTCAGCGGCGCCGACCGACGACTCGACCCCGTCGACGTAGAAGAACCAGTCGTAGCGGCGGCCGCCGCGCGTCGCTTCGGCGAGCCCGTCGATCGAGCTGACGAAGCCGCCGCCGTAGCGGGTCGAGATCTCGGCCTCGCGATCGAGCACCCGCATCACCGTGTCCGCTTCGGACACGCCGGCCCGCGCCGGTGGTTGCAACCGCTCGGCGCCGTAATCGCGCGTAACCGTCAGCGAGACCGCGCCGACGTCGGCGCCGGCGCCGAAACCGCAGCCGCCGGCCACGAGCGCCACTCCCAGCAGGAGCGCGCCCGCGACCGCGAGGCTGCGGCGCCGGCTCACCAGATCAGCCCCGCGGGCACTTCCCGCCGACGCAGATCGCGGCCCGGTTGGAGGGGATGTCCCCCCCGTGCCTGGCGATCAGGCGCACGGGCCTGCGCAGGGTGACCGTGGTGCGGCCGTCGGCGCCGGTGCGGGACTTCGCGCCGCTGACCTTGACCCCGGCCGCGGGCTTCTTCTTGCCTTTGTCGTCATAGCTGAAGACGCGCACGGCGAACGGCTTGCCGGCCGCAGCCTTACGCGGAGCGACCAGCGAGAGCTCGTCCGGATAGGGGAAGGCGGCCAGCGCCCAGAGCACTTCGTCGCCGCGATGGACCTTGACCGAGTCGCCGCCGAGTTCCGGGTTGACGTGGTTGACCTTGAGGTACCAGGAGAGCTTCTTGGTCGTCTTGAAGCCGCCGACGCCGCAGAGCCCGAGGCCGAACGAGAAGGCATCGGTGACCTGCATCGGCTTCAGTGCCCCGGTGAACTTGGAGGCCTGGATCAGCATGCCCAGCGCGGTCGCCCCCTTGACCGTCGCGGCCTTGCCGCTGCCGCCGGTGCCGGCGCCGAAGCAGGTCGCCTTCGGGCTGGTCGCGATCGAGGTCGTGTGCGCCCCGAACGACTTTTCGGCGAGCACCTTGCCGCCGGGGGTGAGCACGCGCAGGTTCGCGACCGGGCCCTTGGCCACGGCGAGCGCGGCGCTGGAGAGAATCAGGACGAAAGCCAGCGCGCACGCGGCGGCCAGCCGGAATGGAATGAGTCTTGGCATTTAAGCCACCCTTTCCTCGAGGGTTGTCATGGCTGGCCGGGGACAGGTCTCCTGGCTTCCGGGAATCGGTCGGCCGCACCTTCCCGGGGACTCTGTGTCGTCCCCAGTGGCCGGCCCGAACTGGCGCCAGCGGCTTCCTTCGCCCCGGTCACAGTGGCGGGACCGCGCCGGTTTCGCACCGGACTTCCCTTGACCACCGACCGTATGTACGCGCGGCAGTCTACCCACGCCCGCGGATCGCGGCGGGCGCTAGGGCTGTTTCTCGGCGCCGTGAGGCGATTCGAAAGCCAGCAGCGCGACGGTCATCGGGATCGGCTCCTCGCCGGACTCGGCCATCCGCGCCCGCGCCTGCTCCTGCTCTTCGTCGAGCGAGGGATGACCCATCGTTGAACGTTCGTCCAGCTTGCTTGGGCGGGGCCGGCGGCCCGGCATAGGCTCGGCTTCCTTTCTGAAAACCAAGACGTTTATTGGGGGGGAAGCAAAATGAGGCAGGGAATTTGGCGCAACTCGCCGGCGCTGATCGTGGCGGCGATCGCGCTCTTCGTCGCCCTCGGCGGCAGTGTCTACGCGGCCAAGAAGGCGAAGATCAACGGCAAGGCGATCCGCGCGAAGTCGATTCCGGGCAACCGGCTGAAGCCGCGCTCGATCGCCGCCAACCGGTTGAAGCCGGGCGTGCTGCGCGCCGCCGTCCCGGGCGGGCCGCTGACCGGGGCCGACATCAACGAGCTCACCCTGACCCAGGTGCCGAGCGCGGCGCACGCCGACGCGGCCGACACCGCGCAGAGCGCTGTCGACGCGCAGACCGCGCTCAACGCGGTCAACGCCGTCGACGCGCAGACGGTCAACGGGCACAGCGTCGGCTGCCTGCCCGGCAGCCAGCAGTTCGCCGGCGCCTGCTGGGAGAACTCGCCCAGCGCCGCCGTCAACGCGCCGACCGCGGCGCGCAAATGCGCCCTGCGCGGCGGCGCCCTGCCGGAGGCGCTGCAGCTGGCCGCGTTCGCGGAAACGCCGGGCGTCACGATCGATCCGGGCGACGAGTGGTCGAGCGACTTTATGAACGTCTCTGGCCCGAACGCCTACGGCGGTAGTCACCGTGACCGTCAATTCCGTCGTAGACCTCGACTCGTCTCAACAAACACCCACGCGTACCGCTGCGTGGTCCCGCTGCTCGCCTAGCTCTATCCTGCGCCGATGAGGAAAGCCACGCTCGCGGCGCTGCTCGCGCTGCTGCTCCTGCCCGCCGCGGCCCCCGCCTCGGCCCGCCTCCACCCCGCCCCCGCGGGCGCGGGCGAGGCGGCGCGCACGGCGCGCTACTGGACGGCGGCGCGGATGTTGAGCGCGGCGCCGCTGGGCGCGGCCGGCGCCGCCCGGCTCGGCGCCCAGGCCAGCTTCGCCCAGGTCGCCGAACCGACCGTGGCCCCGTTCACCGTCAACGGCCGCCTCTTCGTCCGCCAGGGCAAGGGCGCCGGCTTCTGCTCGGCGACGGCGATCGACACGCCCAGCCGCAAGCTCGTGCTGACCGCCGGCCACTGCATCAACAGCGGCCCCCAGCCGCCGAACGGGCACGACGTCTGGTCGAGCTTCCTCGAGTTCGTCCCCGCCTACAGCGGCGCGGCGCCCTTCGGCGCCTTCATCGCCCACCGCAAATCGGTCTTCGCGCTCAAGCAGTGGGTCGATACCGGCAACCCCAACTTCGACGTCGGCGCGCTCGTGGTCCAGCCCAACGCGGAGGGGCTCGAGGTCGCCGACGCGGTCGGCGGCGGCGCCAGGATCGCCACCGACCTGACCCGCCGCCAGGAGTTCCAGACCTTCGGCTACCCGGGCAAGACCAAGCAGATGCAGCAGTGCAGCTCCCCCTACCTCGGCGACGACAGCCGCACCTACCCGATTCCCGGCCCGCCGACGATCGCGATCGGGTGCCGCTGGATCCCCGGCGCCAGCGGCGGCGGCTGGTTGATCGAAGAAGGCACGGCGATCAACGGGCTGACCAGCTACGGCAAGCCGGGCGACCGGAAGCACACCTTCGGCCCCTACTTCAGCAAGCGCAACGTCGGCCGCCTCACCGCCGGGCTCTGAACACACCGCTACCTCCTCCGCTTCGCGTCCGGGGGCAGCGGCAACGCGCCATATCCGCCCCGCTCGCAGAGAATCAGATCGTGATGCTCGCTAATCGGTTCTACGAGGCGAGCAGGTCGCGGTAGAAGCGGTAGTCGCGGCGCTCGGGGCGCAGGTTGGCGGCGAGCGCGAGATGATGGCGGGCGCGCTCGCGCTCACCGGTCTTGGCCAGCGCCCGGCCGAGGCAGAAGTGGGCGAAGTCATTGACCTGGTGGGTCTCGACCACGGCCTCGAACTCGGTCGCCGCGGCGGCGAAGCGCCCGCAGCGGAAGTAGGCCCGACCGAGCGCCTCGCGCACCGAGGACTTCTCCGGCGCCCGCCGCGCCGCTTGCTCGAGCGGCTCCAGCGCCTGCTCGAAATCGGCCTCCTCCAGCAGCTCGATCCCCCGCCGATACAGGACAAAGGTCGACTCTCGCTCGTCAACGGCCACGCATCGAGTTTAGGGACCCTCACCCGGCGCGGACCGCGGCGACGGTTTCGCGCAGGGTCTCGCGAGCGTCGTGGTGGGGCATCCAGTGCAGCTTGCGGCGCGCCCGCGTGGTGTCCATCAGGACCGGGCGGCGAACGGTCTCGATCCAGGCAGCCTCGGCCGGCAGGTACGGCAGGAAGGGGGCGATCGCCTCGGCCGCGGCGCCGACGGCCAGTTGCGGGGCCGGCACCGAGTGCCAGCCGAGCGCTTGGGCGAGGTCGGAGACGGTCAGCTCGCCCGGGCCGGCGAGGTTGTAGACGCCGGCCTCGCCGTGCCCGAGCACGGCGGCGCAGAGCGCCGTGGCGACGTCGTCGTGGTGGACGAGCTGGAAGGGGACGCCGGGGTCGGGCAGGACCGGGCGCAGCGAGGGCGCCTTGCCGAGCGCCCAGCGCACCGGCCCCGGCAGCCGCCGGCCGACGCTGAGCAGCGGCACCAGCTCGAGCAGCAACGGCGCCTTCGGGCCGGCGACGATGCAGGGGCGAAAGACGTAGGGCTCGGTCGCCGAGCCGGCCAGCGCCGCGTGCAGCTCGGCCTCGACCTCGGCCTTGTCGGCGGAGTAGGGATGGCGGGCCGTGCCCCGCACCGGCTCGTCCTCGCTGAGCAGCGAGGGCAGGTCGCGGTGGAAGCCGTAGGCGGCGACCGAGGAGGTGTAGACGAGCCGCTTGACGCCGGCCGCGGCGGCGGCCTCGAAGACGTTGCGCGAGCCGCTCAGGTTGATCTCGCGGCTCTCCCCCTTGCCGGCGACGATCACGAAGGCGAGGTGGACGACGACGTCCGCCTCGGCGACCAGGCCCTCGACCGAGTCGCGGTCGAGGATGTCGCCGCGCCGGTATTCCGTCTTCTCCCAGCCCTGGGCGCCGAGGTCGAAGGGCCGGCGCGCCATCCCGATCACCCGCTCGACCTCGGGCGCACGCTCCAGCGCCGAGATGAAGGAACGGCCGATCTCGCCGGTCGGGCCGGTGACTGCGACGGTCAGCATGGCCCAGATTCTCCCGAAACTGCGGGGAGACACTCTTCCCACGACGTTAATGTCTACTTTGAGCTGCAAAGCTAGTCTGGATTAGACAAAGTGGTCTTGATCGACCGACTCAATCCATCGCACTCAGCCAATCAGAGGAGACTCCGTGCCTACCAAAGAGGCGGGAGCGCACTGGCATCCGACCAGGGCGCGCATTCTCGAACTCATCAAAACAGCGCCGTCGACCCGCTCGTTCCTAATCCGGACGACCGAAGTGCAGCGTGGGGAGATCGCTTACCACTGCCGTGCCCTGTGCCACTCGGGCTGCATCAAGCACGCCCCGTCGTCGGGCCCTGACGCCGACGACCCCCTCTACCTGCTCGCTTAGCCGGAGCAGACGACCCGCCGTCCTGCCCGCCGCCCGGCGGGCAGGACGGCCCCTGCCCTCTGGACAGAAAGAGCGTACCGTTGTTACACTCCGGAATTATTGAATAGTGATCTGGCTGTTCGATAAAAAATACGCACCAGTACCTCAATCGGTTAGAGGATCGGGTTTGTAAGCCGAGGATCCGGGTTCGAGCCCCGGCTGGTGCATCGGCGCTGGGTTGTGCCGGAACTATGGACATCAATCTCTTCGACTACTTCGACGAAGCGGGAGGCGGGACCGGCGCCCAGTCGCACTGGACCCTGCGGGCGCCCTACCGGCCGCAGGCGCGCTTCGACCTGATGCTGGTGCCGACGGTGAGCGGCTGGCGTGAGGACGCCGAGTCGCTCGCCGGGCTCGAGCGGATCGAGGCGCTGCCCTGGGTGGCGGCGGTCGAGCGGGACGGGAAGCAGACCTGGCTGCGCCTCGACGACGGGTGGGTGGCGAAGCGCGGCGCGGCGCTCGAGCAGGGTGGCGAGGCGGTGGCCGGCTGCGGCGAGGTCGCCGCGGGGCGCCGCTTCGCGCTCAACTTCTGGGACGCCAACTCGACCAAGGCGCTGCACATCGGCCACCTGCGCAACCTGGCGCTCGGCAACGCGCTCGGCAACGCCCTGGCCGAAGCCGGCGGCGAGATCGAGCGCCGCAGCATCATCTGCGACGTCGGCCGCAGCATGGGCGAGGCGATGGCCGGGGTCGTGCGCAGCGGCAAGTACCCGCAGGGCTCGGACGGCAACGGGGTCAAGAGCGACCACTTCGTCGGCTACTGCTACGCCGACTACGTCAAGAACGGCGCCGGCGGCGGCGCGCTCGGGCTCGCCCAGGACCACCCCGCCGACTCGCTCACGCGCGAGGTCGACGTGATGGACGACAGCGCCGACGAGCTGCTGCAGCGGGTGCTCGGCGGCGACCAGGCGGCGCTGGAGCTGTGGTCCCAGACGCGCGCCTGGGTGATCTCCGGCCAGCGCAAGACCCTGGCTCGGCTCGGCATCCACTTCGACCGCGTCTTCTTCGAGTCCGACTTCCTGCCCGAGGTCGCCGAGCTGGCCGAGCTCGGGCTGCAGGAGGGGACGCTGGAGAAACGGGTCGACGGCACGGTGATCTACATGACCGGGCGCGAGGAGCTCGAGGAAATGCCGCTGGTCCGCTCCGACGGGGTGCCGACCCAGCACATGCGCGCGCTCGCCTACTGGCTAGCCGACACCGGGCTCGACGGCTCGACCTCGGTTCAGGTCTGCGGCCAGGAGTGGTACGCGCACGTGACATGCCGCCGCCAGCTGATGGCCGAGCTGGTCCACACCGAGAGCGGCAACGGCTTCCACCCCTACCACGACATCTTCCACGGCATGGTCGCGCGCGAACGCGAAAAGATCGCCTCGAGCAAGAAGGACGCGGTCTTGATCGACCACCTGGTCGAGTGGATCGACGAGCAGATCGAGGCCGACCCCGAGCGGGCCGCGGTGCGCGCCGCCCACCCCTCCCCCGACCGGGTCGCCGCGCAGGTGGCGCTCGGCTACTTCCTCCTGCACACGGCGACCAAGCAGGTCGACTTCGAGCCCGAGAAGCTGCTCAGCGACGACAAGGCGCTGGGCTGGGACCTGGTGCGGGCGCGAGCCCGCGAGGAGGCAGGCGCGGGCGACGAGGAGCGGCCCGGAGAGCCCGAGCTCGACCCCGACTACCGCTTTGCGGTCGTGCAGGCGGAGACCTACGGGCGGCTGCTCGGCCGCGTCGCCGGCGACCTCAAGGTCGCGCCGCTGGCCCGCTACGCCTCGCACCTCGCGCGCTGGCAACTGGAAGAGCGGCGGGCGCCGCACGTGCGCCGCGTCGTCAACTCGACCCTCGACCGGGCCGCCCTCGGCCTCGGCCTGGAGGAGGCGGCATGAGGACCCTGCTGATCGACAACCACGACTCTTACACCTACAACGTCTTCCACCTCCTCGCCGGGGTCAGCGGCGAAGAGCCGATCGTCGTCGACAACGACGCGGTCTCCTGGCGGGCGCTCTCGCGCTGGGACTTCGACGCGATCGTGCTCTCCCCCGGCCCTGGCAACCCGCGGCGCTGGCACGACTTCTGCGTCTGCAACGACATCCTCCGCCACAGCGAGATCCCGGTGCTCGGCATCTGCCTCGGCCACCAGGGGCTCGGCAAGATGCTGGCCGGCAAGGTGAGCAGCGCGCCGGAGGCGATGCACGGCCGGCTCAGCCGCATCCACCACTCCGAGGACGGGCTCTTCGCCGGCATCCCGCAGGACTTCCCGGTCGTCCGCTACCACTCGCTGGCGATCACCGACATGGGGCCCGACGGCGCCGTCTCGGCCCGGGCCGACGATGGCGTGGTGATGGCGATCGAGCACCGGCGACGGCCGATGTGGGGCGTCCAGTTCCACCCCGAGTCGATTGCCACCGAGCACGGCGCGAAGCTGGTCGAGAACTTCTACGGGCTCGCCCGCCGGCAGCGCTCGCCGCGCTGGCGCGGGGCCAAACAGCCGCCGCCGGCCCCGGGGCCCGCGGCGCGGTCGAGTTTTCAATCGCGAGCCGACTCAAAACACAACACCACCCGGGTGGGCGCCGGCGGCGAGAGCGAGTTGCGGTTGCGCACGCTGCCCGGCGAGCCCTCGACCGAGGCGCTCTTCGAACGGCTCTTCGGCGAGGCCGAGCACGCCTTCTGGCTCGACAGCGCCGACGCGCCGACGCGGCTCGCCCAGCGCTCCTTCCTCGGCACCAGCGCCGGCGCGACCCGCTGCGTGCTCGAGTACGACGTCGAATCCGGCACGGCGATCCGCCACGGCGCCGGCCCGGCGAGCAGCGAGCGCGCCTCGATCTTCGACTTGCTCGATCGCGAGCTCGCGGAGCACGCGATCGAGCCACCACCCGCCGACCTGCCGCCCGGACTGATGGGCGGCTTCGTCGGCTATCTCGGCTACGAGCTGAAGGCGGACTGCGGCTCGCCAAACGTGCATCGGTCTGACATGCCCGATGCAGTGATGATGCTCGCCAACCGCCTCGTCGCCGTCGACCACGTGCGTGGACGTACGCACCTGGTCGTGCTCTGCCGCGGCGACGAGGCGGAGGCCGAGAGCTGGCTCGACGAAGCGGAGGCGGCGGTGCTGGAGATCATCGCCGACCCGCCCGAGCCGGCGACCCCGCGGGCGCTCCTCGAGGGCCCGGAAGCCGATCACGTCAGCTTCCGTTGCGGGCGCGGCCGCGAGCGCTACCTGGCCGACATCGAACGCAGCCAGGCCGAACTCGCCGCCGGCGAGTCCTACGAGGTCTGCCTCACCGACCAGATCTCGACCGACGCCAGCCCCGACCCCTTCGACCTCTACCGGCTGCTGCGCCGCCGCAACCCGGCGCCCTTCGCCGCCTACCTGAAGCTGGGCGAGATCGCCGTGGTCAGCTCCTCGCCGGAGCGCTTCCTCTCGGTCGACCGCGAGCGCCGGGTCGAGGCCCGCCCGATCAAGGGCACGACCCCACGCGCCGCGGACCTCGCCCGCGACGAGGAGTTGCGGGCCGAGCTGACCCGCGATGAGAAGACCTACGCCGAGCACCTGATGATCGTCGACCTGCTGCGCAACGACCTCGGCCGCGTCTGCGACGTCGGCAGCGTCGGCGTGCCGGAGCTGATGGTGGTCGAGGACTACGCGACCGTGCACCAGCTGATCTCGACCGTGAGCGGCGTGCTCGACGCCGGCCGCAGCGCCGCCGAATGCGCCCGCGCCTGCTTCCCGGGCGGCTCGATGACCGGCGCCCCGAAGGAGCGCACGATGGAGATCATCGACGACCTCGAGGACGAGGCGCGCGGGGTCTACTCGGGGGCGATCGGGTGGTTCGGGGTCGACGGCGCGATGGACCTCAGCATCGTCATCCGCACGATCGTGATGCGGCCGGGGCGGACGACGATCGGCGCCGGCGGGGCGATCGTGATGCAGTCCGACCCCGAGGACGAGTTCGACGAGATCCTGCTCAAGGCGCGGGCGCCGATGGCGACGATCGCCGAGGCCGTGACCGGCTCCGCCGCGGCGGCGGCCTGGTCGGTCGAGCTCGAGCCGCAGGCGGAGGCCGCCGGGGCGCTATGACCGTGCGGGCGGCGACGGCGGAGGACGCGCCGGCGGTGGCCGGCGCGGTCGAAGAGCTGCTGATCGAGCTCGGCGGCGAGCGCCCCTCGGCGACGGCGCTGCGCGAGAGCGCGCGCGAGCTCGCCGACGACCCCGAGAGCGGCGCCCTGCTGGTCGCCGAGCGCGAGGGCGAGATCATCGGCGTGCTCGCGGCGAGCTGGCAGTACGCGCTGCACGTGCCCGGCCGCTACGGGACGATCCAGGACCTCTGGGTCCACCCCGAGTGGCGCAGCCGCGAGCTCGGCCGCGAGCTGATCCTGGCGCTCGTCCGCGAGGCGGCCGAGAGCGGCATCCCACGGCTCGAGGTCGGCCTGCCGAAGGAGGGCTTCGCCCAGCTCGACGCGACCGAACGCTTCTACCGCGAGAACGACTTCACTCCCCTCGGGCCGCGGATGCGGCGCCTGCTCTCATGAGCCGCGGGCTGTTGACGATCGAGCAGCGTGGCGGCCATCGCGAGGGCGCCCCCTGGATCCTCGAAGGCGGCCGCCGCCTGCCCGGGATGGACGACCGGCGGCGGATCGCCGAGCTGCGCAACGGGCTCAGCTGCCACGCCGGGGTGCGCGCCCGCGACGCCGACGCCGCGACCGAGGAGGTCGAGCGGGTGCTGGCCGCGCTGCACGAGCACGAGTACCTCGAGGCGCTGCGCGCGATCGAGTCCGAGCAACCGCTGACCATGCCCGAGCTCGCCGCCCCCGGGCTGCCGCCCGACGTGCCGGTCAGCGCCGGCCTCGTCGCCGCCGCCCACGAGGGCGTGCGCACCGCGATCACGGCCGCCGCGAGTGTGGTCGAGGGAGAGGAGCGCTTCGCCTACGCGCTCTGCCGCCCGCCCGGCCACCACGCCGGCCCCGACTGGTTCGCCGGCTACTGCTACCTCAACTCGGCCGCGGCGGCGGCGCTGACGCTGAGCGAGGGCGGCCTCGGCCCGGTCGGCATCCTCGACCTCGACCTGCACTACCCGAACGGGACGGCGGCGATAGTCGCCACGATGGAGGACGCCAGCCTGCACTCGCTGCACGCCTGGCCGGTGACCAACGTCGCCGCCGGCACGGTGACCCCGAGCAGCGGCCGCGAACGCGTGGTCGAGTTCGCCGGCAGCCCGGCCGCGGCGACCTACCTCGACGCGGCGAAGCGCTCGATCGAGGCGCTGACCGCGAACTCGGCGGCGCTCGTCGTCTCGCTCGGCTACGACACGATCGCCGGCGACCCGCACGGCGAGTGGAGCTTCTCGCCGACGATCTTCGCCCAGATCGGGCGCCTGCTCGCGGCCGCGGGGCTGCCGGTCTGCGTCGTCCAGGAGGGCGGCTACGCGATCGACCAGCTCGCCGCCTGCGCCTACGCCTTCGCCGCCGGACTGCTCGACGCCGAGCGCGAAGAGGCGGTGCTGGCCATATGACGTTCCGGTGCGCCTTTCCAACCTCACAGGTGGGTAAAGCGCACCGGAAGGGGGAACGATGACCCAGCGTGGCCTCGAGCCCCACCGCCGCCGCCTCGACCGGCTCGACGACGAGATCGCCCGCCTGCTCGGCGAGCGCTTCGAGGTCTGCCGCGAGATCGCTCGCTACAAGCTCGCGCACGAGATCCCGATGATGCAGCCGCACCGTGTCGACGCGGTGCGCGAGCGCTATCTGGCGCGGGGCGAGGAGGCGAAGCTGCCGGCCCGGTTCAGCGGCGACCTCTTCGAGCTGCTGATCGCCGCCACCTGCAGGGAGGAGGACGAGCTGATGGCGGCATTGGAGGCGGAGGAGAGATGAGTCTGCCCCCCGGGCCGCGGATGCCGCGGGCGCTGCAGGCGCTGGGCTGGGCGCTGCGCCCCTACCCGCTGATGAAGAGCTGCCAGGAGCGCTTCGGCGACAGCTTCACGCTGCGCATCCTGCACGCCGGCAGCTGGGTCTTCCTCTGCGATCCCGAGGACGTCAAACGGGTCCTCACCGCGCCCCCGGGCACGCTCGGCGTCGCCCTCGCCAACCCGCTGCTGGAGCCGGTCCTGGGGCCACGCTCGGTGATGTTGATGGAAGAGCCGGCGCACATGACCCGGCGGCGGCTGATGCTGCCGCCCTTCCACGGCGAGCGGATGGGCGCCGACGCGGAGATGATGGCCGAGGTCGTGCGCGAGCAGGTGCGGGCCTGGCCGCGCGGCGAGCCCTTCGAGCTCTGGCCGCGGATGCAGGCGATCACCCAGGAAGTGATCGTGCGCTCGGTCTTCGGCCCCGACGAGGACGGGCGGCTGGGCCGGGTGAAGCGCCTGCTGCATGAGCTGACCGCGACGCTGAACGAGCCGCGGCGGCTCAACCTGGCGGCGGCGCTGGGGCCACGCTGGCTGGCCCGCGAGCGCGGCTTCCGGGCGGCAAAGGCGCCACTCGAGGCGGCTCTGCTGGAGGAGGTCGAGCGGCGCCGGCGCGAAGGTGAGGACGGGCGCAAGGACATCGTCTCGATCCTGATCGACGCCCGCTATGAGGACGGCTCGCCGCTCAGCGAGGCCGACCTGCGCGACGAACTGATCACGCTGCTGACCGACGGGCCGACCTCCTCCTCGCTGGCCTGGGTGTTCGAGCGGCTGCTGCGCCACCCCGAGAAGCTGGCGCGGCTGAGCGAGGAGGTGCTGGCGGGCGAGGGCGACGAGTACATGGACGCCGTGATCAAAGAGACGCTGCGGCTCTGCCCGCCGGTGCCGGTCGTCGTCCGCCGCCTGCTCGAGCCGATGCGGCTGGGCGGCCACGAGCTGCCCGCCGGCACGATCGTCGCCCCCTGCGTCTACCTGATCCACCGCAACGAGGAGATCTATCCGCGGCCGCGCCACTTCCTGCCCGAGCGCTTCCTCGAGCGCCCCCCCGGCACCTACACCTGGATCCCCTTCGGCGGCGGCACCCGCCGCTGCCTGGCGGCGAGCTACGCCGAGCTGGAGATGAAGCGGGTGCTGAACACGGTCCTGGCCGCGGTCGAGCTGCGCCCCGCCGACGCCGATTCCGAGCACGCCCGGCGCAGCGCGATCTCCTTCAGCCCCGACAAGCGCGCCCGCGTGATCGCCGAACCGCGCACCCCCGTCCCCGCCCCACTCCCCGCCGAGCCATGGCAGCCGAGTCCGATCTACTCGTAGTCGGGGCGGGCGCCAAGGCCGCCGGGATCGCGGCCAAGGTGCATGCCTTCAACACGCTCGGCCTCGGGCCGATCTCGCTCAAGGTGGTCGAGGCGACCGAGGTCGCGGCCTCGTGGAAGGGCCGCAACGGGATGACCTCCGGCGAGGAGCCATTGGCGGTGACGCCGATCAAGGACGTCGGCTTCCCCTACCAGAGCTTCAGCGAGTTCGGCGAGGCGGGCGAGGCGATCGACGACCAGGCGATGCGCTTTTCCTGGCAGCGCTTCATGGTCGCGCGGCGGCGCTACGCGCGCTGGATCGACGCCGGCTCGCCGAGCGTCCGCCACCGCGACTACGGCGAGTACCTGACCTGGGTCCTGAGCCGCGCCGTCGAGGGGGTCGAGCACGTCGCCGGGCGGGTCACGCGGGTCGAGCTCGAGGCGGACGAGCGCTGGGCGGTCGAGGTCGAGGAGGAGGGCGGCGGGTCGCGGCACCTGGCCCGGGCGCTGGTCCTGACCGGGCCCGGGATCCACCGCGCCTTCCCGCACGAGCCGGGGGTCGCCGAACGGGTCTTCCACTGCGACAGCCGCCGCGAGGAGTTCGCCGAGCTGCCGGCCGCGGGGCCGTGCGACGTGGCGATCGTCGGCGGCGGCGAGAGCGCGCTGAGCTGCATGATGTTCCTGCGCGGCTTCCGGCCCGAGTGCCGCTTCACGATCTACACCCCGATGCTGCCGATGAGCCGCGGCGAGAGCTTCCTCGAGAACCGCGTCTTCTCCAATCCCGACGAGGTCGAATGGGGGGCGCTCGACCAGACCACGCGGCGCGACTTCGTCAAGCACTCTGACCGCGGCGTCTTCGACCCGCCCAGCCTGGCGGCGATCGCCTACGACGACCGCTGCCGCTTCGTCACCGGGCGGATCACCGACGTCGCCGCGGCGCGCGGCGGCGATGCGGTGCGGCTGCGCCACGAGTCGCCCGAAGGTGTCGCCGGCCCCGAGCACGAGTACGTCGTCAACTGCACCGGGTTCGACCTGCTGGCGCAGCTGCGCACGCTGTTCGGGGACGAGACGCGGGCGGCGATCGAGCGTCGTGTCGGGCGGCTCTGGGAGCGGCCGGCCGGGACCGAGGTGCCGATCGGGCGCCACCTGGAGCTGCGCGGGATGCAGCCGCGGCTGCAGATCCCGGGCCTGGCCGGGCTCAGCCAGGGGCCGGGCTTCGCCAACCTCGGCGCGCTCGGCCTGCTCGCCAACCGGGTGCTCCAGCCGCTGCTCGCCGAGGCGGGCTCCGCGTCGCCCCTCGAGGGCGCCTCGGTAAACACTTGACAGGTTTTGACTGATCGAATATGGTCGCGAAATGGGAGAAGGATCAGTGACGGGTAAGGGTAGATGGGTGGCGGTCGCGGCTCTCCTGGCGGTAGCCGCGGCGCTGCTCCTCTCCGCCTGCGGTGGCGGCGACTCGGGCGAACCGGTCAGCTTCGACGGCAGCGGCTACCCCAACGGCGACGCCGCCAACAGGCGCGACGCGAGCGGCCCGATCAAGTCCTCCAGTGTCGAAGAACTGGCGCTCGCCTGGACGCTGCCGATCGAAGCCGAAAGCGCCTTTGGCAGCTACGCCTCGCCGCCGATCCTGAGCAAGGCGTGATCTACTCGCAGGACCTGGCCTCGAATGTGCAGGCGATCGAAGCGAGCAGCGGCGACGTGCTCTGGTCGAAGAACTACGAACTGCCCGATCACGGGCCCAACGGCGTCGTCGTCCAGGACGGGATGGTCTTCGGCGCGACCCCGGCGGCGGCCTTCGCGCTCGACCAGGAAACCGGCAAGGAGCTCTGGTCGGTGTCGCTGGTGCGCAACGAACAGGAGGGCATCGACATGGCCCCCGGCTACCACAACGGCGTCGTCTACGTCTCGACCGTGCCGGTCAACGTTGGCGAATTCTACGGCGCCGGCGGGGTCGGGATCCTCTGGGCGCTGGAAGCCAAGACCGGCAAGAAACTGTGGCACTTCGACACCGTCCCGAAGAACCTCTGGGGCAAACCGAAGGTCAACTCGGGCGGCGGTTTCTGGTACCCGCCGGCCTTCGACGGCAAGGGCTCGATGTACTTCGGCGTCGGCAACCCGGCGCCGTTCCCGGGGACCGAAGAAGACCGTGGGGATCGAGCCGGCCCGGGCCGAACCTGTACACCGACGCCCTGGTCAAGCTCGACGCAAAGAGCGGCAAGCTCGAGTGGTACTACCAGGTCACCCCGCACGCCCTCTACGACTGGGACTTCCAGAACCCCCGATCCTGGTCGAGGCCGGCGGCAGGAACTGGTGCTGGGCGCGGGCAAGTCGGGCTGCGTCGTCGCGCTCGACGCGAAGAGCGGCAAGCCGGTCTGGAAGAAACCGGTCGGCAAGCACAACGGCCACGACGACGACGGGCTGCTGGCGATGCGCGGCGAAACCGTCGAAGCTGAAGCCGCCGATGCTCGTCTACCCGGGCTCGCTCGGCGGCGTGATCGCGCCGATGGCGACCGACGGCAAGTCGGTGTTCGTGCCGGTGATCAACGCGCCGCTGGAAGTGACCAGCGGACCGAACGCCAGGAACCGGGGCCGATCAGCGGCGAACTGGTCGCGCTCGACGTCAAGACCGGCGCGCTGAAGTGGAAGCACGAATTCCCAACGCGCCGGCCTACGGCTTCACCACGGTCGCCAACGACCTCGTCTTCGCGACCACCGCCGACGGCAACGTGCAGGCCTTCGAGACCGGAAGCGGCCGCGTCGCCTGGCAGGAAACGCTGCCCGCGGGGACCAACGCCGGCGTCACCGTCTCCGGCGACATGCTGATCGCCCCGGCCGGCCTCGCCGCCGCCGAAGGCCAGACGCCGCAGATCGTCGCCTTCCGCCTCGGCGGCTGAACGGCCGGACCTCTACCCACGCACGGAAAGCGCCTCATCGAGGTGCTCGAGAAGCACGTCGACTATGCGCGGATCGAAATGGCTACCCCTGCCCTCCTCGATCACCTCGACGGTCTCATCCGCGGTGAACGCCGGCCGGTAGGAGCGGTCGCTGAGGAGCGCGTCAAAGACGTCGGCGACCGCGGTGATCCTCCCCGCGAGGGGGATCTCCTCTGCGACCAGCCCGTGCGGATATCCGCTGCCGTCGTAACGCTCGTGGTGCGTCAGCGCGATCGTGGCCGCGACGCGGAGCAGCTCGCTCTCGGAGTTGGCGAGAATCTGATAGCCGACCGTCGTGTGGCGCTGCATCTCCTCGCACTCCTCGGGTGTCAGCGGTCCGGATTTGCGCAGGATCTCGCTCGGGGTGGCGATCTTGCCGACGTCATGCATCGGAGCCGCCACTCGCAACAGCTGAACCCGCTCGGCATCGAGGCCGAGGTGGCCCGCCAGGAAGGAGGCGACCCGGCCCATTCGATCGACGTGCTTCCCGGTCGACAGATCGTGAAGCTCGATCGCCCTGGTGAGCCGTACCACCGTCTCCTGCCGAGATAGCCGCAGCTCATCGATCGCCTGCTGCTGGGCGACCGCCAACTCGTCGTGCAACCGCAATGCCTCTTTTTGGGCAGTGATATCGGTGGAGATTCCGCAGACCGCGGTGGTCCGGCCCTCCTCGTCGAAAAGGGGGAACTTGACCGTGCGGAAGGTCCGCTTGACTCCTCCGATTTCAAGCGTTTCTTCTGCTTCGTAGCTCGTGCCCTGTTCGATGATCTTGCGATCGACGGCACGAATGGGCGCCAATGCCTTCGGGGGCATGATCGCTTCGTCGGTCTTGCCGAGCAGCTGGCCCTTCTCCTGTCCCGCCAGGCGGTCGGCTTCTGCGTTTGCGAAGACGTAGCGGAAGTCCGCGTCCTTTACATAGACGGGCATCGGTGCCATCTCGATGATCGTCTGGCTGCGCTGCTCGAGGTTGAGCCGGTACGCCCGCTCAAGATTTTCGAGTTCGCGCCTTCGCAGCGCGTTCATCGCGGTGATCAGCAACTGCCCCGGCCAGAACGGCCTGACCAGGTAGCCGTGGATACCGCGGCCGCCAAACCCGAATGCCCGCTTGGCAATCGCTGGGTCGTCTTTGTCCGTGACCAGGACGACAGCGGTCTCGGGATGTTCTTCGGTGATTTCCTCGGCCAGGTCCAAGCCCGACCCGTCGCGCATCTGGATATCGCAGAGAGCGAGGTCGAAGCGGGTCGATGCAAGCTTCTCATGAGCCTGAGCGAGGCTGCCGGCAAAATCGCATCGGTATCGCTCCCCCAAGGCGCTATCGACCAACCGCAACATCCTGGGTCGGTCGTCGGTGACCAGGATGCGCGCCCGCCCGAGCCCGGCCCGACCCGCCGCCTCCGCGGCTGCCCCGGACCGCTCGGGCGCCGAGCGGTCCGTGCCGGCTCTGGTGGTGCTTTTCACAGAATCCACCGGCGGCCCTGCGGCCGGGTGCAAAGGTCTAGTCAGATGCTCGTGGCTTGAATAGTCGACAGAAACCCTACGCCCATCCGGGGCCAAATACAACCCGGGTCGGTTCGGCCCCGGCACCGAGCGGCTGGAGGTTCCTCGGCATCGCCTCGGTCAAGCGCCGGCAGGGCTTTTTCCAGGGAACGATGGTGGCCAGGACGCCAGCTACGCGCAGGAGCTATCGGCGCCGCACGCCGCTGGTGACCGCGTCGCCGCCTGTCTAGTCGCACTTGACCATGTTGCGGCCTGAGTCCTTGGCCTCATAAAGCGCGACATCTGCCCGCAGCAGCGCTCGGCGGACATCGCCCTCCAACATCGCGATACCGATGCTCGCGGTGACCGAGGCGGCAGAGCCGGCCTCCTGTACCCGCGCGCGCAGCCGCTCCGCCAGCACCTCCGCCTCGCTCAAACCGGTGTGGGGCAACAGGGCGGCAAACTCGTCACCGCCGAAACGGGCGACGAAGTCGCCCTCGCGCAGCCCCCCGGCGATCGTTCGCGCCATCAGGGCGAGGACTCGATCTCCCGCCTCATGACCTTCGGAGTCGTTCACCGGCTTGAAGCCGTCCAGGTCCATCATCAATACAGCGAGAGGCTTGGCATCGGAGAAATCCCTGAGACGGGCCGCGCGATCCTCAAATGCACGGCGGTTGGGCAGTCCGCTGAGCGTGTCGGTGTAGGCGAGGTCCTTGTAGGTGTTCGCCTGGCGAGCCAGATCCCGCGCCAGATCGGCCGTCTCGGCGGCGATGCCCGAAAGGTGCTGCTCGACCGACCCGCCCTCCGACGCCGATTCGGCGCCCTGCGGGTCGCCCGGTGCGACCACGTGCTCCGGGGCCGATTCTCTGGGCGCCGAAGAGTCCTTCGGGCTCGGGGTCGCGACGTCGAGGCCCGCCCCGACCATTGCCAACAGCTGCTCGAGATCCCGAACCAGCACCGCTCCGTCATTCCTCTCTCGCGGCCGTACGCCCTGGCCTCCGAAAAAAACGAGCAGATCGGGATTGACACGTTGAATCTCGGCGATGGCGCGATCGAGCGTCTGGATCGAGCCCGGCATCGTCGCCGATAGACCAACCAGATCGGGAGAGCGCGCGGTCACCGCCTGGAGAAGGGCGTCGGTCGGCACATCGGCCCCGAGATAGATCGTTTCGTATCCCGCCAGCTCGACCACATCGGCGGCCATTCTCAGCCCGAGAGCATGGTGCTCACCTTCTATCGCGGCCAGCAGTATCCGGCCCGGCTTGACCTTGTGGCCGAGGCTGGGCCCGTAGACGCCCGCCATCGCCTGATGCGTGAGCGCGGTTGCGAGATGCTCGTCGGCGACTGAGATCGCCCCCTGTTCCCAGAGCTCGCCGATCCGCCACATCGCCGGGGCGATCACCCGTTGGTAGAGGCCCGCGACACCCATGCCTTCGCCCAGCGCCTGCCTGGCCACACGCCCGGCGCCGCCGGCGTCGCCAACCGCAAGCGCGTCCTGATAGATGCGGGAAAGACGGCGAGTTGCCTTATCCACTTCGCGCCGCGACGGGCGCTCGGCGGGCTCCCTTGGGGAGGTCACGGTCGCACAAGGGTACGCCTCTCGAAGAGACATGCAAGGGATTCGACTCCCGACCGGGCACGATCATTCGGGGCGGCCATACCCCGGCGCAACCGGAGGCGTAACCTCTGGGCATGCCCGCGACCGAGCAGCCGACCGAGACCGGGGCCATCGCCCGCTCCTACTTCGAGGCGGTCGCGGCGCGCGACCTTGAGGCGATGGTCGGGTTCTGGGAGCCGGGCGGGACCGGCGAGATCCACGGCCTGGTCGAGTTGACCGCGCCGCACAGCTATCCGAGCCTGGTTCGGCAACCTCTTCGCCGCCTTCCCCGACTTCCGCTTCGAGATCCTCGACATCGTCGCCGAGGGCGAGCAGGCGGCGGTGCGCTGGCGCGCGACCGGCACGTTCGACGGCGCCACGCGTTTCGAGGGCATGGAGCCCGACGGGGGCGACGGTCGAGCTCACCGGGTGCGACCTCTGACGATCCGCGCGGGCAGGATCCAGCCGCAACGACGCCTACATGAACGGCGCCCAGATGGCCCAGCAGCTCGGCGCCCTGCCCCCCGCCGGCTCGCTGCCCGAGCGGGCGATGCTCGCCGCGCTCAACCTGAAGACGCGGGCGGCGCGGGCGCTGCGGCGCTGAGCGGGCCGCCGGTCGCGCTAACCCGCGGGCGCGACCGGGAGCTGGCCGGCGAAGGTGTTCATGTAGTTCTTGAGCTCGAAGCCGGCGAGGAAATCACGCGCCGCCTCTGTGCCGTTGGCGAGTAGTTTGAGTTGGGTCTGCTCGGGGAGATCGAAGTCCGTGGCGGCCACGTCTTCGGTTTTGATCGCAAACGAGCGCACCCGGGTCGAATGCGATTCGAAGCGTGTGTCCCAGGCCTCGCGCGCGGTCTGGAAGATGTCGACGCCGAAGCGCAGCGGCCACGGCGTCAGCCGTTTCAGCCCCCCGCCCCCGGGCGCCGTCCCACCCGTCAGGGTGAAGCCGAAGGTGGGCCGGCGCGGTGGCCTCCCCGCCAGGGTCGGGTCGACGTCGAAGAGCCAGACCGGGAAGTTGGAGAGGGTGCCGCCGTCGACGATGGTCGAGATCCGGCCTTCACCGTTGACCAGCTCCACAGGCTCGAAGAAGTAGGGAATCGCCATGCTCATCCGCGCCGCGCGGGCGACGCTGAATGTGTCCGGGTCGATTTTCTCGCCGCTCTTCGTGCTGTAGCCGGCGAGATCTTCCGGCAGAACCAGGAGGCGGCGCTGGGTGACATCAACGGCGATCAGTTTCAGCCGCCAGTTGCCGGGCGGTCGGTGCTCATCGAGCGCCTAGTAGCGGTAGGTCAGATGCCCGTTCCGCTTGCACCTGAAGCCAGCCCTCCTGTAAGCGGCGGCGTAACCTCGTTTGTGGGAACAGAACTGCCCGGCCGCGAGACATTTCACGCCGCCCGGAGTCGACGCATTGACACAGCTGACGGTGGCCAGAGGCCCCTCGGCGCCGGCGTTCGTCGGACCGGACGCACCGACGAGTCCAAGACCGGCGACGGCTAGAACGGCAAGGGCTTTCTTCATCATTCCTTCCGGTACGTAACAGGTATCACCGAGATACTATGCCTATACGCCAACATTGCCAATCGATAAACGAGTGGCGGCCGCATACCTAACTAAACCCTCATCGCGTGATGGTCAATGGAATCCCGGCGCCGATGCGCCTCACCAGCCAGGTGATTGCGCCGGCGCCGAGCCGAATGCAACCGTGGGAGACCGCCGTCCCGAGCGCGCCCGTGAGGTTGTTCGTCCCATGGACGGCGATCTGTCCCGGGCCTCCCTCGAATTCCTGAAAGACGTTCGACCTGGCGCTGGTGGCCAGCGCGAATGGCCCGCCCGCTTCCCGTGGGGAGAGCGCGAGCGCCTCTTCGATGAAAAACGCCCCCCGCGGAGTCGGCGTCGAGAGCTTACCGACCACCGCGCGGAAGTGACGCCGCGCATGACCGCCGTGGTAGGCGGTGACGCGCCGGGTCGAGAGCTTGACCAGGATGTGCCAGGCGGTGGAGCTGAGCCTCGTGCGGTTCGTGGAGATCCAGCCCTTGTGACTGTTGGGCCGCCCGGGCAGTCGGATGTGCAGCCATGAGCCCCTCTTATGGCTGTTTGCATGCCCGAGAATCGGTAACACGGTTCGTGTTCGCGTCAGCGGACGACAGGCGGCGACGGACTCGATCTGGCGCGCATGCGCGTTTGGCCCGCTCCGGACGACGTGATCGTGCAGGAGCACGACAAGCGGCTGGCTTGCGGGTATGCGCGGGGCGGCAGCCCCAGCGGGCGCGGCGAGGACGCAGCCGATCGCCGCCGCGATCAGGGCCGGCGCCAATGCCGAGCCCCGCCGGCGAGTGCCGGCGGGGCTCGAGGCGGCGTCGACGCCAACTCCGTGGGTCATCCCGTGAACTGGGAGGGGCCGCGACGCGGGTGGAGCACCGCCGAAGCGCAGGCGCGGTACGGAACCACCATGGTCTTGGCGCGGGTGGCGTCCCTGAACGTGACGCGCGCTCTGACCGTGTGGCTGCCAGGCGCGGCCCGCACGGACACGCGGAATGGCGACCTGACCTGGCTCTCGACGCGCCTGCCGTCCAGGCTGAACACGACGCGCTTGATCAGACGGCCGCGAACGGTGGCGTGGAACCCGGAGGCGCAGGCCGGACTCGAGCCGCGATTGGGCGTACGACGAACGGTTGCCCTGCCGTTGCTGCGAGCGGACCTCGGCAGGCTGTTACCGGCGCGGCCCTGGGAAGCGGCCTGGCCGGCCCCGGCCGGCTGGTCGCCGCCCTGCGCCCCGCCGGACGGCGTATCGCCGGATGGCGTTTCGCCGGACAGCGGCAAGGTGGTGTCGGCGCCGCACTGAGAGCCGTCGAGGACGTTGTTGATCAGGCTGATCTGGCCGTTGCGAGCCAGCACGCGCCCGATCACCGACGCCCCGTTGTTCAGCGATATGGAAGTCAGCGCCATCAGGTTGCCCTGAAAGGCCGTGGTCGTGTCGAGGGTGGCCGAGCTGCCGACCTGCCAGAAGACATTGCACGGCGAGGCTTCGTTGACCAGCACCACCGAGCTGGCGGGCGCGGTGGTCAGTTCGGCCGCGATCTCGAAGACGAACTGGGCGTCGGGATCGCCTTCGGCGTCGAGGACGAGCGGTCCCGTGAGTTGGGCGGAGGACGTGTATCTGTATGCCCCGGCGGCCAGCGTCCTGTTGCCGAGGTCCGTGCCGGTGAGGTCGTCTGCGGGGGCGACCGGCTGCCCCGCCGCGGCGTTGTACGCGGTGGTGAGGTCGGACTGCGCCTGGCTCGCTACGGCGTTGTTGTCATGCGTGGGTCCGTTGACGACGGCGGGCAAGCCGAAGCCGACAAGCGACGTCCCGGGGGCGACACCGAGAGCGCCGTTGAGCACCGACGGACCGGTGTTGGTGACGGTTGAGCCACCCAGGGCGACAAAGGGACCGACGGTGGCGAGGTTCACCGGTGCGGCTTGCGCCGCCACCGGGATCGAGCAGAAAGGCAAACAGGGCGACGACGGCGATGCCGACCCGCCGGGCGGGCTTGAGATGGATCGGGTTGGACATTGCGTCCCCCTTTATGAGCGAGCAGCCCAGGCAACGTTCCTTGGGGTCCCGCGACCGCTGAACGAGCTGTCGCGGGTCTGTCAGTCCTTCGGTAGCCCAGCGAACTCCGGTGGAGTCCCGCGGCTTTGCGGACTCGCCTCGCGACGAGGGTGCTCGAGTCGAGAAGGTCTGCTCTCGTGTCCGACTGGCATCGACAACGAGCGGCGACACCTTGAGCCGATCGAACGAAGCCCGACCTTAAGGCCGGGAGCCCGTTGCGGGGCCCCCGGCAAGTCGGCGTGCGGCTATTCGGCGCTGGGCATGCGCGCGATCGCGGAGCGACCGGCGTTGAGCTTCGCCTCGAGGTTGCCGATCTGGTTGGTTCGCCTGCTCTGCAGCGTCCGGACCCTGGCGTTGTAGATCCGGTTGTTGCGCTTGCGCAGGGTTTCGATCGCCTGGTCGTCGTTCTGCTGGACCACCCGGGTGGCCGACGCCTTGGCGGCGCGGATTGAGGCTTTTTCGCGCCGGTAGCCGGCCTTCAGGTCCACGATTTCTTCCTGCAGGAGCTTGCGGTCGCCTTCGGCCCGCTCGATCCGCCTTTCGATCTCGTCCTGGATCTGGGCCTTGCGCACGAGTCCCTCGGCGTTGGCCTTCTGCTTGCGTAGACGTTTGAGCTGTTTGCGCAGCGAAGCGCTCCGGTTGTCGAATGCGTCTTCGACCCGGCCGAGCTCGGCCTCGTGCTTGGCGGCGGCCTGACTGATCCGCGTGTCGTAGTCCCGGCGCAGGGCGGCCAGTTCCCCGGCCTCGGTGCGGCGGATCGTCCGTGAACCGGCTTTGAAGGCGCGTTGCGCTTCGCCCCTCGCCGCCTTTTTCGCCCGGTTGAAGAGGGCGGTGGATTTGTTCGCCGAGGCCTCGTGCTTGTTCTCCAGCTGCGCCTCGTAGGTCGTTTTCCGGGCGGCGGTCGCCGGCGTGTTCGAGAGCCCATCGAGCTTCTCGACGAACCGCGCCAGCGCCTTGTATTGCGCGGTCGAGGTGAAAGGCGGGATGTTGGCCGCACCGGCGCCGGGCGCGAGCAGGGCGAGGGCGAACAGGACGACGGCCGTCACGAGGACGAGCGCTCGCAGCATTCGGGACGAGTTCATCGGAATCGGGACACTCCTTGGACGGGCGCCCGAGCGGGCGCTATGGGTTCTGACCCATTATTTCGGCCGCACCGTCGTTTTCCTCGACTCTGGTCGAGAGGACCCAGCGGTCGGATAACCGGGCAAGCTCGGAGGCGCATCCGAACGGCCGCGTGTGCTGCCGAACTGGAGTACCCCTACGGAACACAAGTCGAACCGGGTGGCGCGGGTCGCAGGCGAGTCGATCTCGCTCGCGCGGTAGAGCCGCCACAGCATTCCCAGGCTGCTCTATACGTTCGTCGTCGTCGCTGCCATCGCGGCGCCTGGTCGTCCGGTAGATGATCTGCTGGCTTCCCTAGCAACGCGGAGGGTCGCCATCGTTATGCGGAGCGGGCGCCAGTTCGCCGACGGGAAGGAAATAGCCGTTACCCAGTTCTGCCCAGTCGTGACCGTCCTCCCCTTTGATGAGGCATGTGACCTGAACGTGCTTGCCGTATTCAAGTAGAGAGGCAACGTCGTGACGCGGCCCCGGGAACGCGGACTCGACTGCATAGTCCCTCTCTGGGACCACGATGAAGTCATAGGAATTTGCGCCGCCTTGGGTCTCTAGCCAGGCCAAGCCCGCCGTAAGCGCTAGGGCAATCGCAGCTACGGAGACGACACCCTGCAAGCTGGGCCATTCGTTTCGAAGGGCCCAGTAAGCGAAGCCGATAGCAAGGACAAGAGTGCCGGCGACCAAAGGCAACGGCAACGTGACCAGCCCCACGATCGCCGTGATCCCCGTGACCACAGAAAGGCCGGTCGTGACTGCTCTAGCGTGAGACTCGCTTAGGCGCCCGTTCATCAACAAGGAGCCTATTGTCGCCCGCCCTACGACCGCGACGATCCGGAGTCGCCGATGAACGACTCGGGACCCATATCGCCGAAAACGGCCGCTTCGGCGAGCTTCATGAACCGCTCTTGCACCCACTCAGGGGGCGGCTCGACGTCGGGCAGATCCTCGACCACTTCCATCCCCCTCGTCCAGACCTTGTCGGCAAGGACCCCGGCTGCCTGGGTGAATTTGATCAGTTCAAGCACGTGTGGAGCCATAGCCACCACGCCCCCTTCACCGAGCGCAGGCACCGCTTGGATCAGAAATCGATGCGCGAGGCGGTTCCGCGGACCGTCAAGGAACTTGCTCAGCTCCGCCCTCGTCTCCGCGTCGAATAGATGGCCGACCCCCTTCTTAGCGTCGTTCAGCTTCATGGGCGCCGTGCCTTTATTGAGCGACTCCCATAGCCTGACCAGTGCCTTGCGCAGCTGCCTCTTGGCGGTGCCTGAACTGTTCGACGGATCGTAGTTTCCAACCAAGTAGAGAAAAGACACCGAAAACTCAAGCCGCTGGACCCCGATCATCGTCGCCCCGTAGAGCGCCGCCAGCCATAGTCGAGTCTCCACGAGGCCGATCTCCTTCGGGGCGGGCGGCCTCCCGGGATGCGGAGGTCGATTCTCGTTCATGGTGGCTCCTTTTCAGACTTGCATTTGTGGGTCTCAGCTTCCTGGGTGAGCCGGACCGAGTTTGACGGAGACCGTTTTTGTTGGTTTCCAATTTAAGAGAGATTGCTCAGTTGGACCTCCTGTCGAACGTATAGGTCCTCGAACTCCACGGGAGAGACATCGCCGAGGGATTCGTGCAGGCGGTCGTTGTTGAACCAGGCGATGTACTCGACGACGGCCAGCTCGAGCTGTGATCGGGAGCGCCAGACCCGGTCGGCGATCAGCTCGGTCTTGAAGGTGTCGACGAAGCTCTCGGCCATCGCGTTGTCGTATGCGTCGCCTACCGAGCCGACGGAGGCCAGCACCCGGTGGTCGTCGAGTTCCTGGGTGTAGTCGGCAGAGGTGTATTGCGACCCGCGATCGGTGTGGGCCACGAGCGCGAAGTCGGCACCGGGCTCGCGCTGACCCAGCGCCATCCGCAGGGCGTCGAGGACGAGGTCGGTGCGCATGTGGGAGGCCAGCTGCCAGCCCACCACCTTGCGTGAGAAGGCGTCGATCACGAAAGAGAAGAACGACGCCCCCTCCCAGGAGCGCAGGTAGGTGAAGTCGCCGACCCAGAGCCGGTTGGGAGCCTCGGCGCTGAAATCGCGCTCCACCAGGTCGGGCCGGCGCTGCGCCGCGGGGTCGGCCTTTGTCGTGCGCCACGGCTTCCCACGCCGCTTGGCGCCTTGGATCTCGGCTTCTCGCATCAGCCGCTGCACGCGGCCCTCGCCGACCGCCTCTCCTTCACGCTTGAGGGCGATCGACATGCGCCGGTAGCCGTAGGCGCAGTAGTTGCGCTCGTGGACCTCGCGGATGCGGGCGAGCAGGCGCTCGTCCTCGATCGCGCGGGCAGACCGGCGACCTGTTCGTCGCTCGTAGTAGGCGGAGGCCGACACCTCCAGGGTCCTGCAGATCGGCTCGACCCCGAAGCGCTCGCGGTGCTCCTCGCTTCCAGGTAGGAATCCTGGTTTCAGGGTCTCCGTCAAACCCGGCCTGGCTCACTGAGAATTGTTAAGAGTTCGATGCAGTTCGATCTAGATCGGTGGAGTCGGGGACATCTTTCGGGACACGGTTTCTGGGGCCATCGGCCCGCCAACCAGTTTGGAGCGGCCATTCCGCCGAGGTAAAGTAGCTTGATTCCTGGGTCCGGAAACCTCGCACCAATGGCCCCGGCTCCGAGTCATCGGGTACTCCTCAGTGCCTTCGCCCTCGTAGCCCGATAGATTGCCGACATGGCAACTGACGCAGTTGGATTCTGGAGCTACGTTCGGCAAGACGACGACGGCGACCACAAACGCATCACGGCACTCGCCGACGATCTCCGCGAGCAGTTTCGCCTGCTGACTGCTGAAAAACTAGAGTTGTTTGTCGACCGCGACGACATCCAATGGGGCGAGGCTTGGAAAGAGCGCATTGACACGGCTATTGCCGGAACGACGTTCTTTATCCCCATAATTACCCCCAGCTACTTCCGCAGCGCGGAATGCCGACGAGAGTTGCTGAAATTCGCTCGCGAGGCCGAGCGACTTGGCCTTGGACAACTCTTGATGTCGGTGTACTGGATACGGGTTCCCGAGCTTGACGACAACCCGGAGTCCTCCTCTGACGAAGCGATCCGGTTCGTTGCGAAATACAACCTGGAAGACCTGAAAGATGCGAGGGCAGAGGACCGTGATTCCGCTGCCTATAGAAAGGCAGTTATCAAACTGGCTGAGGAGCTGGTCAAGCGGGCAGAGTCAGTCCGACAGGTAGAGGACGTGCCGACGGCGCTCGCCGAAACTAAGGTCTCTGAGGGTCAGTCGGAGGATGCCAACGGACCCGGAATCATCGACCGTTTGGCAGCAACCGAGTATGCAATGCCAAGGGCCGTCGAACTGCTTCAGGAAATCGGCCAGCGCATGGAGGAGATCAACGAGAATTTGGAGCGTGCGAGTGGTGACTTCGACGCCGCAACCAAGCGAGGCCAGGGAATGAAGGCAGCGCTTTCCGTCACGAACCGACTTGCCAACGAACTTTCAGAACCGGCGACGAGTATTGCGACTGCGGGCGAGAAGTACGGCCAAGTCCTGGCCGACGTTGATTCTGGCGTAACCGCCCGGTTTGAACTTCTCGACATGTCCGAGGATCTAACCAGTGACGACAAGCAATTCCTCCAAGAACTCATCGGAGCAAATACGGCGGCCATTGAGGGACAAGAAGGGCTAGAGGCGCTGCTTGTCGCCGCTGAGCCCGTTGCAACGTTTTCGCGCTCACTGCGCCAACCAATTGAGGACATGCGGAGAGGCCTGCGAGGGGTAATCGACGGTAATGCAGTCGTCGCAGACTGGGCGCGGCGCGCCACAGGTCTCTTGGGTGACGATGACGAGCAGGACATTGAGGATTGATCTCCCCCGAGCACCCCTACAGGTGGCCAACGCACGGCGAAGCCGTGCCACAATTTGGCCGTCGGGTGCCCCGAAGCACGGCTCGCTTATCGGCCGATTCCGCGCCCGATCCCCTGCGCCAACTGACGAGAGCGCATGAGCTGGCGCTTCAGTCCGAGTTCGCGCTGAATCCGTCGAAGACTTCGCTCTGCCCGCTTCCGCGCTGATCTCTCCTGGGGTCGCTTTCCCTGCCCGAAGGCCCGGCTCTTGTCGGTAACGCCGTGCTCCTGGCGGTAAGTCTCGATCTGCTTGACGCCGCGAATCCAGCTCTCGCGCTTGGCCGGATCGGCTGGCCTCTCCCCCAGCTCCCAGACGATGTATGAGGGCGGCGCGATCTGGGCGGCGGCGATCTGCGGCGCTCGTCGCTCGGCAAGGACGCCGTCGACCGCCGCCAGCTCGCCTCTGATGGCATCGCGATCCCCCGGACGGGGCAGCTCCGCCAACTTGCTCTCCCGGTTGGCGAGACCCTCTCTCACCCGCTCGTAGCTGCGGCGAAGCTCCGGCAGCTCCTTTCGGCCCGCCCGGCCTCCGTCTTCTGCCGCTGCGACTCGGGCGGCGGCGTCGGCAACGAGCTGGCGGGACTGCTCGACCCGTGACGTTGCTTCGCGCAGCCGCTCTGCCTTGCCGCCCTCCTCGATCCCCTGCTGCGCAAGCGCGGCACGGCGCTCGACCAGCGCGGGGGTGGACAACTCCGAGGGCTCGAAGCGCCGCGCCTCGTCGTGGGCGGCAGTCTGGGAGCCGTCGCGCTGGGTGGCTTCGGCGATGTGCTCAAGGCCCTCGCGCAGGTACGGAGAGTGCGCCGCGTACTCCTCCCGCTGGGCCTGAATCTCCGGCGTCGCGTACAGGTAGGTCTCCTCGCGACTGCGCGAGGCCGCCACGTAGAACTCCTGCTTGTCCATCGAGGGATCGGCCATCACGTAGGCGCGATCGACGGTGGTGCCCTGAGCGCAGTAGGTGGTGACCGCGTAGGCGTGTTCCAGCGCTGGCGCGTCTCCGTAGGGGTTGGTGCGCGAGAGGTAGTCAGCGCCGACCTCGACCTGGCGGGGGCTGTCGATGCCCCGCAGGACGACCGTGCGGTCGGCCAGGTTCACCTCGGCGACCGTCCAGCGCTCGCGGTTGTAAACGTCGAGCGCGCGGTCGTTGACGCGGGTGATGACCTGATCGCCGGCGGCGAAGGCGTTGCCGCCAACCTCGATCTGCTCGGACCCGACCCTCCCCTGCTCCCGCATCGTGGCGCGCGCCAGCTCGTTCAGCTTCGCCACGTCCACGTTTCGCTTCGCCACCATCACAGCGTCCTCGCCGCCCGCGAACGCCTCCTGCCAGTCGCGAACCATCGCCTCGCGCCGCGCCTCAGCATTGGGGGCGACGATCACCCGCTCCTCCGAGCGGTAGAGGGACAACGCCTCGCGGCCCTCGCCCTCGCGAATGCGCTTCGCCCCTTCGCGGTCGGTCTCATGGTGGTGGCGGATCACCTGATCGAGATAGATCGGCTCGCTGCGGTCGGCAAGCGCGCCGAACAGCCCGCCCGCCTCGATCTCACCGAGCTGCTGGGGGTCGCCGACCAAGACGAGCTTCGCTTCGGCCGCCTCGGCGTGGGCGATCAGGCGGGCCAGCGTCGCGGAGTCCACCATCCCGGCCTCATCGACCAAGAGAACCGAGCCTTCCGCCAACCCATCCGTCCCCGCGCGCGTCGCTCGGTCAAGCTCGCCGAGCAGGCTGGCGATGCTGGTAGCCGACAGGCCCTCGGAGCGCATGACGTTCGCGGCCCGCCAGGTGGGCGCGGCAGCGCGCAGCTCGATCCCCGCTCGCGCCCAGCCTTCGGCCGCAGCGACGATGGCGTACGTCTTGCCGGTCCCGGCCTCGCCGATCACCACGGTCACTCCCTCGGGGCTGGAGAGCAGGCGGCGCACCATCTCGCGCTGGTCGGCCTTCAGCGTGGGGCGCGAGCGAATCACCTGAGCCGCGACCAATTCGCCCGCCGCCGGGACGCCCTGCCTACGCATCCGCTCTGCGGTAGCCAGCGCTTTGCGCTCGATCTCCCAGACTCGCCGCGTCGTGAAGCGCGGCTCTCTCGTTCCCTCCGAGATCGGCAGAACGGCATCGCTGGCGAGAAAGGCATCGGCGGTGCGCTCGATCTCAGCCGCCTCGCCTCCGTCTTGAAGCAGTCCCGCAACGGCCTGGATCACGTCGCGGCGGTCGAAGTGCGAAACGCCCTCAGTGACGGCGAAGTCGAGCTGATCGAGCGTCAGGTCAGAGGGGGTGAGGGTTCCGTGCTCTCCAAACCAGTCGAGATCGCCTTCAGGTCAAGGCCGATACCCTCGGCCTGCTCTCGCCACCGCTGCCGAAGGTCGGTGTCTCCGATCTCCTCCTTCCCCTCGCGGGTGGCCAGCTTGGCGATTTGGCGAGAGCGCGCCGAAGCGCCAGGACCAGCAGCCTCGAGTATCTCGGCGCGGCGAGTGGAGAACTCGCGCAAATGCTCGTCCTCAAAGCCGTCAATCTCGGCGATGCCGTTGTGGACCTCCCCCCACCGCGCCCCGAGACTCTGGGTCAGCTCCTGGCGGAACTGGGCCTCGAAGACGTAGCCCGCCGTCTTGGCGTGTTCGTAGATCGCCGGGTGGTAGAGACGAGTCCACTTGCCGTCCGGCCCCTGGGTGGCGTTGGCGACGAGGGCGTGAACGTGAACCTGGGGATCGCCGTTGCGAGAGGAACGATGGCGGTAGCCAGCGGCGAGGAAGCCGTTACCCCGGACGAACTCGGCGTCGGCTCCGCGCCGCGTCCAGCAAGCCTCGCGCTGGAGGTAGCCGAGCGCGGCATCGAGAGATCGGTCGAGCGCGGAGGTAACAGCGGCGCTGGTCTCCGCGTCGCCCAAGGCCCAGAGCAGGGAGGCCGACTTGGGAACCGAGAAGGTGAGGTCGAAACCGGGAACCGCACCGCGACCTCCGACCGCGCGCAGGCCCAGCGGCTCGCCGGTCGCCGGGTTGTTGCCGGTCAGCATCGCCGTCAGTTGGTCGGCCTCGACCGCGCCGTTGAGGCCCAGGTCTTTCGCGGCGTCGCCGAGCCATTGCCCCTCGGCCTCGCCCTCGCCGGAGTAGTAGTCCTCAGCGCCTTCGGCGACCTTGTCGAGGTAGTAGCGCTCCTGTCCTTTGCCGAGCTTGCCAATCGAGAGCATCCACCCCGTCTGTCCAACGGGAGGCGCACTTGCCCCGGCCAATTTTCAAATTGATAGTGCGTGAGGGGTGCTGCTGTTGGCAGTTGGAGCTGATCTCAGGGGTGCCTGAGATCAGCTCTTGGCGACTCCTGCGGCAAGGCATTGGTGCTTCCTGCTCTTGATGCGGCGGAGCCTCCTGCTTGCTTCTGACTTCGGGTTCGGGGAATAGGCTGCGGCGAGATGGCGAACGATCCGAAAGAGAAAGCCCTCGCCGCAGCGAGGCGCGCTCAACTCGACTACAAACGCGATGTCGCGGCGGCGCGCGAGGCGCGACGCAAAAGCTTCGAGAGGGCACAGAAGGCCGGGTCGTCGCTGCGGGATATCGGTAAGGCGGTGGGACTGCACCCCACGCGGGTTCGGGAAGTCCTCCGAGGGGAATAGTCCCCGTTGGGGTTTCCCCTTCGCCTCTGATACCCTGCTGGCGTCGAAATCAAGCGGCGACCCGCCGCGCGCAAACGCGTCGGGCCGCCTGACCACAAGGAGCGTGCACTCCTCATGGCTGAGATAAACCCTACGGATGGCAGGCGGGCCGTGCCGCTCGATCTGCCTCCTTCACAAGTCGAGATTCTCTGCGGTCTGCTGGACGACTGGCGCGAGGACGCCCGGAGCGACCTCGCGCACCCCAAGGGGGTCAAGAACCCCGACCTGACCCGCGAGGAGGCGGAGGCGTTTGAACGCCTGCTGCTCTGCATGGAACAGGGCGACGTACTGGTCCCCGACGAGACGGCCCGCGCGGCGATTGAGGTTGCTGCCAGAGCCTACGACGAGGCGAGCGAGTACGCGGAGGTCGTCGCCCACCACGACGCGCTGCACGGCCTCCTCGCGGCGCTCAGCGTGGAGGCGACGTGATGTGGCGGAGCGGCGGCGCTTGGCGTCGCCGCCTCCGTCGCGCTCCCTCGCTCAGCGCCATGACCGACGAAGAATTGCAGCGCGTCGTTCTCGGCGTGATCCTGCGCGAATACCCGGTGCTGCTGACGTATCCGGCCATCGCCTGCGAGCTGTTCGAGAACCCCGACGATCTTCTCGGCGGCATGGCGCTCGCGCGAACCGTCCGCGACCTCGTCGTGGCGGGCCTGTTGCACAGCAACGGCTTCCTCGTCCTCCCGAGCCGGTCGGCGCTTCACGTCAAGCGCCTGAGCGGGCGCGACGGCTGGTCTGCCTGGAGCTGACAGCGGCTTTTCGGGGGTCGGGGTGCAGCAGGGAGTCGGGCGGTGCCGGATGGGCACAAGGTCCGCCCGGTTGCCTCGGCCCCCGAGAAGCCGCTGTGGTGCTCAATTTCCCATCTGGCCGGACACGGCCGGTAGAATCGAGCCAATGGCGACTGCGATTAAGAAGCTCGACCTAGAGGTCGGGGAGCTGGTCGAAGTTGGTGGACGGCGCTACGAGGTCGTGCCTTCCCGCGAGGGCGGCGTGACGCTTGAGCCGCCGATCACGCCGGTCTCCCAGCTGTATGCGGAGCGCGGCTGGAAGCCAGCATCCGAGGAGGACTTCGAGCGGCTGACCGCCGACGACTTGCCTCCCGACGGCGAGAGCTAGCGACTCGGACCTCCCGCCGACCTGAGGTGGGGTCAACGCGCCCCACTGCCTATGCTGCCCGCGTGGGTGAGTCAGAGCAGAAGAAGTTGCCTCTCGCGTCGGTCGAGTTCGGCGGTCGGGAGTGGGTCGAGGAGGTCGAGCGCCTTGAGCGCGGCGCGATTGCCCGAACGCGGGCGGAGAGTGCCCGTAGGGCAATCGAGGCCGGAGGTCGCAAGCTCCCCTGGCGGAAGTGCGAACCCAAGCACGAGAGCGGCGCGCATCTGCCGGGGTGCCGGAAGCTCTACGTGCCGCTGGACGCGGAGGGAGCCTCAGCCGCCCCCTACGGCTTCGTCTTCCAGCTCGTCAAGACCTCCGGCAACACGCTGATCTGGAACTTCATCGCCTTCGGCGAGCGCCACCCGGACAACCTGAACACCCGCACCGTCTACGAACGAGCGCACAAGCGCCTTACCCCCCCCCCCCCCCCCCCCCCCCCCCCCTCCCTTCACACAACTCAAACTCCCACCCCCCCGACCACCACTATGGACGCTATCCATAACCACCTTGGAGCGCCAGACCGCGATGCGTCCTGAACAACCCACAGAAGACACGGCCCCGAAGGAGTCGGGGCGCGAACTAGCTGAGCTAGGCGCCGAGAGTCTTGCCGGGGTAGCTGGCGGTGCGGCTGGAGCCTTCCTCGGACCCGTCGGTGCCCTGGCAGGCGGTCTGGGAGCGCCTGCCCTCGCTTTGCTTTTGACCTCTGCTGGCAAGTCGATCCAACGACGCCTTCTCTCTCGAAACGAGCAGTTGCGAATCGGTGGGGCACTGGCCGTGGCATTGGCTCGAATCGAGCAGCGGGAAACCGAAGGTGAGCAACCACGCGAAGACGGACTGTTTGATCCCGGCACTGATCCGAGGGGGGTGCTGGAGGGCACTCTGCTGTCAGCCGCGCGGAGTTATGACCAGAAGAAGGTTCCCTTCATCGGAGCCTTTTACGCCTCGTTTGTCTTCGAGGAAGCCGTCTCCATCAACACTGCTCACTTCCTACTGAACCTCCTAGATCGCCTGACCTACCACAGCCTGTGCGTACTGGCGTATTTCAACGACCCAGGAAACGAGAAGGAGCGCGTGCAAGTCCAAGTCGCGGCTGAACAGGAGGGCGGCCAAATGTCCCCGACGCTGCTCTCTGCGCTTTCCGAATTGGCGAACCTCGGACTTATCGGCGCGTGGCAGGGCAACCCAGCAGAAGTGAAGTCGCTCGGCGAGACCTACGCCACTTACGGAGGCGGCGTTTCGATCCTTGGACGCAATGCATCCCTTCTCGCTCTGATGCCGATGGGGCAATCCCTGGCACAAATGGCCGACCTGGACAAGATCCCTGTCGATGACAAACAGCAGGTGGGTACGGAACTGCGGGGATGACACCTTTGTTAAGCACGCGGGGCATTCGGCCGGGTTCCTGGACGTATAGGGCAGAGAACCGATGCCCGACATCCAACTGCTCTCCGAACCGCTGCTCGATGCCAACGAGGCGGCGCGGCTGCTCAGAGTGCCGCGCAGCACGCTTTACGAGCTGGTGCGCTCGCGGGGGCTGCCGCATGTGCGGATCGGGCGGCGGGGGCTTCGGTTCGCTCGGGCTGACCTTGCTCGCTGGATAGGTGAGAACAGCTACGGGCGTTAGCCCGGCTTGGCAACGAGGTCCGGGGCGGCGCTGTCGATGAATGCGGCGGAGATGCGGCGAGCCGCGTCCTGCCTCGGCTTGAATTGGAGGTAGCGCTGGGTCGTCGCCAAGTCCTGGTGGCCCATCCACTCCATGACCTCGCGGGAGTCGGCGGTGCGGATCGCGTGGGAGCCGAAGGTGTGGCGGAGGTCGTGGAAGCGCAGTTCGCGCAGGCCCGCCTTCTTCAGCGCCGCCTTGTAGCGGTCGCGGAGCTTGTGCCCGGCGAGGTGGCCTCCCCTGGCTCCGCAGAAGACGAGGTCGTTGTCGCCTCGGAACTCGTCGCGCCGTCCAAGGCTGGCGAGCGCTTCGGCCACCTCGTCGGCCATCGGCACGGTGCGCTCCTGGCCGCTCTTGGGCGTATCAACGCGACCGTTGGTGAAGCTCTGGCGGACGTGGATCGCGCTGTTGGCGAAGTCCACGTCGCGCCAGCGCAGCGCCAGCAGCTCCCCCAGGCGCAGGCCGGTGAAGGCTGCCGTCAGGTAGACGGTGCCGTCCTGCTTGGAGGCGGCGGCTCGGACGAGCTCCAAGACCTCCTCGCGCGAGAACACGTCGATGTTGCCGCGCTTCGCGTGGGGGCGGCGCTCGACGTTCGCCACGGGATTCGAGGGCAGCTTGAAGCGGCGCTGCGCCCAGACGAAAAGGCCGTGGAGCACCGTCAGGTACTTGTTGACGGTTCGATCCGAGAGGTCTTCGGCGACCAGGGCGTCGCGGAACCGCTCGACCATTTCCGGCGTCACGTCCTCCAAGCGGACCTTCTCGCCGAACCGCTCACCGAAGATCTTCTTCATCCGGTCGGTCATGTGCTCGTAGTCGATCTGGGTCGAGAGCTTGATCTTGCGGTCGCGCTTGTAGTCGAGCCAGTCGTCGCAGGCGACGGCGAAGGTCGTCCCGGTGCGGACCATGCCGGGCAGCTCGCCGCGCCGGGCCTTGGCGAGCGTGTCGTCCAGCCATGCCCTCGCGCTCGTCTTCGTGAAGTAGCCAGCGGGCGGCTCCTGCTTGCGGTCGGTCCAATGGGGGCCGATCCGCCGCTGGACCTGGCGGCCGTCCGGCAGCCGGTACTTCGCGTACCACTGCGGCCCGCGCTTGCGCTCGATCTTGAAGACGTGGCCGCTGATCGCTCTCGTCGCCTGGGCCTGCATCGCTACCCCCTACGTCCAAGGCGGAAGCGCTTTGCCCCGCCAACCGGAAACCTCGTGTCCCAGGTTTCTAGCACGGCTTCGGGACATATTCTGGGACACGGGCCTCGATCTCAACCCGCCCCAGATACGAAAAAACCCCGCATTTGCGGGGCTTTCGTGGAGTACCGCTACGGGGATTCGAACCCCGGTTTCCGGACTGAGAATCCGGCGTCCTAGTCCCCTAGACGATAGCGGCGCGGGGGCGACATTCTAGCGGGATGGGTCGGCGGCGTCGGGCGGTGGTTCCGTCCGGCGGGCGTCCTAGGGTACGAACATGTGTTCGTGCACGCCACTCCCACTCCAGTTGATGCGAAGCGCTAGATTTGCAGGATCACGCGGCTGTGGTGGAACTGGCAGACACGATACGTTCAGGTCGTATTGCTCGAAAGAGCGTGGAGGTTCGAATCCTCTCAGCCGCATAGCTAGGAACCCGCATGCATAGCCGAGAGACGGTTGCCGAGGCTCTTCGTCTCGCCAGTCCAGGGCCTCAATAACTCGCGAAATCGCGCGACGGACCGGGGTCCCTCGCCCGACCATTCGGGAATGGACCGCCGGCAAACTCCCTCATTCGTTCGAACAGAAGTCAATGCTCTATGGCAGGCCGAGCGACTCGGCACAGCTATGCGCCCAGTGTGGGGCCGGCGAGCATCGCTTCAATCGCTTCTCGACCCGCCTACGCCTCATCTGCTCGGGCATGTACTTGGGCGACGGTCACATCTCGCGGGGACCCGCGCGAGACGTCTTCAGGCTTCGGATATTCACTCGACAAGAAATATCCGCGGATCGTCGAAGAGTGCGCCGCGGCGATGCAGGCCAGGTCCCCGGAACAAGGTCCATAACTGCTCAGTCACGCCAAATATCTACATCGAGGTCCATGCCTACTCCAAGTCATGGCCGTGCCTATTCCCACAACATGGCCCCGGGATAAAGCACACCAAGACGATTCCTCACCGAGTGGCAGCAGGACCTCTTGCTCGCACGCGCCCAACAGCTGCTCCGAGGCCTGATCCATTCCGACGGCTGCCGCTTCGTACAACACCGGCAGCGACGGCTGGCGCATGCCCCGCTACGTCTTCACCAACTTCTCCAACGACATCAAAAGATCTTCTGCTCGGCACTGCGACTGCCTGGATCTCCACTGGACCGCTCGTTTCCGACCGCCACTCGGCAGTCTCGTCTACGTCTCGCGCAAGGACGACGTGGCGAGGCTGGACGAGTTCGTGGGGCCGAAGCGCTGAGCGGTGGCGGCGATCTCCTCGACGAAGTCGGGCCAGAGCTCCCGCGGGAGGTCGTGGCCCATGCCGTCGAAGATGCGCAGGCGGGAGTCGCGGATCGCGCGGGCGGTGGCGCGACCGGCTAGCGGGCGGATCAGGGGGTCGCTGCCGCCGTGCAGGACGGTCGCCGGCAGGCGCAGCCTTTCGCAGCTCCGCGGTGCGGTCCCCCGACGCGGTGACCGCGTGCAGCTGGCGGGCGATGCCGGCGCGGTCGTGGGAGCGGTCGTAGGAGGCGCCGGCCAGCCGGCGGACGCGCTCCTCGTCCATCGGGTAGCCGGGCGAGCCGATCGTGCGGAAGGTTCGCACGGTCTGCTCGATCGCCGCGTCCCGCCCCGTCCCCGGGCCGCTGAACAGCGTGCCGAATGCCTTCCAGGTCGGCAGCCCGAGCCAGCGGTTGCCGGTGCTCGACATCATCGAGACCAGCGAGCGCACCCGCTCGGGGTTACGGATCGCCGCCGTCTGGGCGATCATCCCGCCCATCGAGGCGCCGACCAGGTGCGCCGACTCGATCCCGAGGTGGTCCATCAGCCCGATCGTGTCGGCGGCCATCTCGCGCAGCATGTAGGGGGCGGTGCGGCGACGTCCCAGCAGCATGTCGGCCCGGCTCGGCACCCCGGCAGCGTCGAGCTTGGTCGAGTTGCCGATGTCGCGGTTGTCGAAGCGGATGACGCGGAAGCCGCGCTCGGCGAGCATCGCGCAGAACCGCTCGTCCCAGGCGAGCATCTGCGTCGCCAGCCCCATGATCAGCAGCAGCGGCTCGCCGTCAGCGTCGCCCATCTCCTGGTAGGCGATCTCGATCCCGTTGACCGGCGCAAGCCGCTCCTCGCTGAGACCACTCACCCGGCCAGCTTAGGACCGCAGCTAAGTTTGCCGGCGATGCGCACCGCGATCGTCTCCGACCTGCACCTGGGCAGCGGCATCGGCGAGGACCTGCTGCGCGACGCCGAGATTCGCCGCGTCCTGCTCGACGAGCTCGCCGACGCCGACCGCCTCGTCCTGCTCGGCGACGTGCTCGAGCTGCGCGAGCTGCCGCTCGCCACCGTGCTGCGAGCGCCCGCCCCTTCTTCGAGGAGCTCGGCGAGGCGATGGCCGGCAAACCGGTGGTTCTCGTCCCCGGCAACCACGACTACCGCCTGGCCGAACCGCTGCTCGAGCGGCTCGCGCTCGCCGGCGAGCCGCTCGGGCTCGAGCACCAGCGCTGACCCCACGCGGCGAGCCGACCGCCCAGATCGCCACCTGGCTTGGCGCCGCCGAGCTGCGCCTCGCCTACCCGGGGATCTGGCTGCGCGACGACGTCTACGCCACCCACGGCCACTACATGGACTGCCACATGAGCCTGCCGCGACTCGAGTGCATCGCCGCGGCGGCGTCGATGCGCGTCCGCGGCGCCGCTCCCCCCGGTCCCCGCGCCGGGCGACTACGAGCGCATCCTGCGCCCCGTCTACGGCCTCACCTTCGGCATCGCCCAGGGCGGCTGGGGCGGCTCGGGCAGCCGCCCCTCCGAGCGCGCCTGGCGCGCGATCTCCTCGTCCAACGGCCGCGCCGGCCGCGCCCGCCGCCACGCCCTGCGCGCCGCCGTCCCGGCCGCGATCTGGGGGATCAACCGCCTGCTCCACGCCGACTTCGAACCGACCCTGACCGCGGCCTCGATCTCCGGCAGCGGCATCGCCGCCGCGAGCGAGCTCGCCTCCCGCCTGCGGCTGGACGCCGCGCACGTGATCACCGGCCACACCCACCGCGGCGGCCCCTGGGATGGCGATCCTGCCTGGGGGCTGCCCGGCGGCGGCCACCTGCACAACACCGGCAGCTGGGTCTTCGCCAGCGCCTTCCACCACCCCGGCACCCCCCCGAGCCCCTACTCGCCGGGGACGATCACCTGGCTCGAGGACAGCGGCCCGCCCCGCCACAGCCGGCTGCTGCTCGGTCGCTCGCACGAGGAGCTGCGGGCGACCGTATCCGCCTCGGCGCCGCTACCGGCTGAGGCCCGGCCCTACAGCCACTCGGCGACGATCCGGCCGATCTCAGCGCCCGCGTCCTCCTGCAGGAAGTGGCCGGCGTTCTCGATCGGCCGCGGCGCCGGGAAATTGAGCTCGCGAGGAGACGCGCTCGCCGACGGAGAAGGGCAGGACCGGGTCGGAGTCGGCCCAGAGAATCAGCGCCGGGCGCTCGTCGACCCGCAGCGCGTCGGCGACCCGTTTGCCCTCGGCCGCCCCCGGCGCGTCGGGCTCGGTCGGCAGGATCAGCGGAAATGCGCGCGCCCCGGCCTTCGACTCGGGGCTCGGGAAGGGCGCTTCGTAAGCCGCGATCACGTCGTCGCCGGGGTCGTTCTTGCAGCCGCCGCGCACGAGCATCCCGACCGGGATGTCCTCGTTGTCGCGGACGAAGTCGCGGAACTTGAGCCAGGCCTCGCTCATCCGCTGCTGGCCGGTGAACGGTCCCGTCTCCATGATCACCAGGCGCGAGAAGCGATCGGGGTGCTCGACCGCGAGCCGCAGCCCGATCGGCCCGCCCCAGTCGTGGACGACCGCGGTCGCGTCGCGCACGTCGAGCTCCTCCAGCAACCCGGCCATCAGCTCGACATGGCGGTCGTACGTGTACCAGTCGAGGTCGGTCGGCTTGTCGGAGCGGCCGAAGCCGGCGTAGTCGGGAGCGATGCAGCGGTAGCCGGCGTCGCGCACCGGCGGGATCACCTTGCGCCAGAGAAACGACCAGGTCGGCTCGCCGTGGAAGAAGACGACCGGCTTGCCCTCGCCCTCGTCGAGGTAGGCGAGCCGCAGCCCGTCGATCTCGCGGTAGCTCGACCCGAAGGGGAAATCGGGCAGCCCGTCGAGGCTCCCCTCCTCCGGCCTGACCGCGTCGACGCTCACCGCCCGATCATGGCAGCTGGCGCAGGAAGCTGCCGACCTCAGGCCCGAAGTAGGGCGAGAAGAGCTGGGTCGGGCGGCCCTGGTAGCTGTAACTGGTGACGCCGCTGACGTACTGGCCGTCGAAGAGCCAGGCGCCGCCGCTCGAGCCGGCCGCCATGTCGCATGAAGCCGGCATCGTCGGCGGGCCGGTGAAGCGGCCGGTGAGCCGGTCGAGCCCGAGCCCGTGGGCGCGGCAGCTCCGCAGCTCTTCCCCGCCGGCCCGCGCCGCGGGGTAGCCGAAGATCTGGAAGGCGGCGAGGCGCGATCTCGAGGTCGCGTAGCCACGGCCGCCGACGACATCGGTGAGCGCGCCGAAGCTGTTCGGCCTGACCCGGAGCGCGGCGACGTCGAAATCGGGGTTTTCGCCACGCCGCCACTGCGGCATCACGTAGACCGAACTGGCGACGAAGGTGCCGAAGGGGCGCTTGCCATGGTCGTAGGCGGGAACGAAGTCGATCCGCCGGCCCTCGCTGCCGCTTTCGATCACGCAGTGCCCGGCGGTGAGCACGATCGAGCGACTCGGCGTGTTGATCGCCGTCCCCGAGCAGGTGTAGGCGCCGGTGACCGGGTCGACGGCAAGGATCTTGCCGTTGGTGCGGGTGACTTCGGCACTGGGATTCGGCACGCGGATGCTGCTTGCGCCCGCTCGCGCGCCGCGAGCGCGGTTCGCCGGAGCGCGGCCGGGAACGCGCAACGCCTGGCCAGCGGCTTGCGGCGATGCGCGCAGCTCATGGATCGCCGCCGGCGGCGCGGCGATCGCCGGCGGCGGCAGCAACGCGATCGCCATCAGCAAAGCGGGCAGCGCGATTCGCGCCAGAGGTCCCATAGCGCGATTCATCGGCGAAATAGTGCCAGATAGATGAGATGCGCACGGGGAATTGGCCGGAAAGTCATTCGTGGCAGGAAACACATGCCAAGCCCAGAAGCTGCTCTAGGCGTTTTTGTCTCCTCCTCACGAAAGGGTTACCGCATGAACGAAGACAGCCTGATCAGCGGCTGGTGGGTATTCGCCGGCGTCCTGCTCCTCGTCGCCGGGGTGCTCAACATCGTCTACGGAATCGCCGCGATCGGCGACTCCAAGTTCTTCACCGATAGCGGCACGTTCATCATCAGCGGGCTGCACACCTGGGGCTGGATCATCCTGATCCTCGGCGTGCTCGAGCTGGTCGCGGCCTTCTCGCTCTTCTCAGGGGGCGAATTCGGCCGCTGGTTCGGGATCTTCATCGCCGCGCTGAACGCGATCGGCGCGCTGCTCTCGATCCCCGCCTACCCGTTCTGGTCGCTGGCGATCTTCGCCCTCGCGATCATCATCATCTACAAGCTGTCCGAGGGCCCGGAAGGCAATCCGGTCCCCTGACCGACCGGCTCAGCCGCCCAGCGGCGAGCCCGAAACACGCTGTGCACGAAGGCCCCGGGCTCCCGGGGCCTTCGTCGTTTCGGCGGTAAGCGGCTCGGCCGGGTCGAGCGACGACCACGGCGCCGCCGCCACCTCGCGCGTCTCGTAGAGCACATCGACGCCGGCGAGGCGGTCCTCCCAGCCCCGGCGGCGCTCGTCGAAGAGGATGCCGAGAAAGCCGAGCCCGAAGGGGACCGCGGCGAGGAAGAGCCCAAACAGGCGTCGCACTGACTTGCGCGGCTTCAATCCGCGCCCCTCGGTGCCCAGCCTGAGCCCGAAGAAGCGCATCCCCGGCGTCTGCCCGGCGAGCGACCAGAAGGCCGTCAGGTAGACGCTGGCGAGGCCGATCCAGACGACGCCGCCGAAGGCCAGCGCCGGCGCCGAGAGCCCATCGCCGTTGCCCGAGAAGAAGGAGACGATCAGGGCGACGACCGCCGCCATCCCGGAGAAGCCGAGGTTGACGATCAGCATGTCGAGCCCGAAGGCGAGCGCCCGGGTCAGCGCGCCGGCGCGTTCGGTCGGCTCGCTGCGCCGCTTGCGGAAGACGAGCCGCCTCGCGACCCGCTCGATCACCGTGTCGAGGCGCCGCGTGGCGTCGCCGATCGTGTGGCCGATGTCCTCGATGAAGCCGACGCTCTGGGCGCTGATCGCGGCGCGGATCTCGGGCGCCTCGGCGATCCGCTCGACCAGCCGCTGCGTCTCCTCGCTGGCCAGCATCCGCCGCCAGACCTCGTCGACCATCTCGCTGTCGAGCGCGTCGATCAGGGCGCGTTTGATCGCGTCGCTCTCGAGCGCGCCGTGGACGGCCTCTTCGACCAACGGCCCCTGCAGCACCCTGGTCAGGGCGCGTTCGACCGCGGCGCTTTCGACCGCGGCGACCATCGCCTCCTCGGCCGCCGCCTCGACCGCGCGATCGATCCCGGCCGCCTTGCCGACCGAGCGCGCCCCGCGCACGCCGGCCCCGAGCAGCCGCACCGAGAGCGGTTGGGGAGCTTGGGGATCGTGAGGGTCGCTCATTGCGGGCGAGTATAGGGCTGAGTTTCGAGCAGGCGGTCGATCAGCGGCGCCTGCGCGGGCAGGATCCGGCGCCGCGCCTCGTCGGGGTCGAACCACTCGGCCCGATCGACCTCGGGGAATTCGCCGCGCCTGCCCGATCGCGGCGGCCACTCGAGCTCGAAGCGGTTGCTCTCCAGCGTCGCCGGGTCGAACTCGGCCGCAGCCGCCCAGGCGTGGACGAGCTTGCCGCTCTTCTGGCGGACCGTGCCGAGCTCGACCAGCGCCGCCGGGTCGAGGCGCGGCGCCGCTGGCCCCAACTCCTCGCCGAGCTCACGCAGGGCGCAGTCCCGCGCCTCCTCCCCATCGTCCAGCTCGCCCTTCGGAATCGACCAGGCGCCGAGGTCTTTCCTCGCCCAGAAGGGCCCGCCGGGATGGACGAGCAGCAGCCGCGGCGCATCTCCGCCACGGAAGAGCAGGATCCCGGCGCTTTCCTTCGCCGCCACTGCCGGCCGTCAGGCGACAGCGCGCAGCCTGCGCCGCGCCTGCTGGGCGATCACGGCAGCCCATTCGGAGTCGTCGATGCGCACCGGCGCGGTCGTCGCGAGGAAGTCGGCGAGCACCGCGGCGAGCGCCTCGGGATCTTCGAGGTGGGGGAAGTGGGCGGCGCGCGGCAGCGTCTCGAACCGGCAGCGCGGGATCGCCTCGTGCGCCCGGCGGCCGTGCTCGATCGGGATCGTGCGGTCGCGCTCGCCCCAGACGATCAGCGTCGCCATGTCGCCGAGCAGGTAGAGCCGGTCGGCAGCGCTGACGTGCTGGCCGTGGACGTCGATCACGGCGCGCAGCGTCTGTAGGAAAGCGCGCCGGGCGCCCGGCTCCTGCAGCGGCCGCAGCGCCCGCGCGACCGCCTCCAGGTAGACGCCTTTGCGCTTGCCGCCCGCGCGCAGGCGGCCACCGGCGGCGTCGATCGCGTCGACCAGGCGGCGCTGCGCGGCGAGCCGCAGCACGGTCGCGGCGCCCGGCAGCGCGGCCCCGCGCAGCAGCGGGCTGACCTCGCGGCCGAGGCCGCCGCTGGAGATCAGCACGAGCCGCTCGGTGCGCTGGGGGAACTGGTAGAAGAACTGCATCGCCACGCCGCCGCCGAGCGAGTGGCCGACGATCGTCGCCCGCTCTACCCCGATCGTCGTCAGCAGGTCGCGGATGCTCGCCGCGTGGGCGCCGAGCGAGTAGTCGCCCCGCGGGGTCGCCGAGTCGCCGTGGCCGATCAGGTCCGGCGCGACGACCCGGTGGGATCCGGCGAGCCGCTCCGCCACCGCCTGCCAGTGGCGCGAGGAGTTGACCATGCCATGGATCAAGACCACCGTCGGGCCGGAGCCGGCAACCCGATAGACCGCGCGGTGACCGTGCAGGTCGACCTCGTGGGCCTCGAAGCTGGCGGCAGCGTCCACTCCCAGACTCTAGCGCCGGCTCCGGCCCTCGCTCGGTTCCGGTGCGCCTTTCCCACCTCATGGGTGGGAAAGGCGCACCGGAAGGACCGCGCGTCCGACCGCGGGGCATGAAAGGGTCGCCGGATGAAAGACAGGCTCGTCGTCCCCGCCGCCCTTGCCCTCGCTGCGCTCGCGCTGCTCGCCGCCGGTTGCGGCTCGAGCTCCGACGACGGCTCCGACGAGACCTTCCGGCTCGGGGTCGAGGCGCCGCTCTCGGGCGAACTCGCCGTGCTCGGGGAAGGGATGTTGAAGGGCGCCGAACTGGCGAGCGACGAACTGAACGAGGAGGACGGGATCCTCGGCAAGCAGGTCGAGATCGTGCCGATCGACGACGCCGGCGACCCGGCGACCGGGGTCAAGGCCGCCAAGGCGGCGATTGGCGAAGGCCTCGACGGCATCGTCGGCCCCTACAACTCCGGCGTCGGGATCGAAACCCTGCCGCTCTACATAAAGGCCGGGCTGACGCCGGTGCGGCTGACCTCCGACGACTCGACCAACGGGCTCGGCTTCACCCTGCAGCCGATGAGCTACCAGATCGCCCCGGTCGCCTCGCAAGCGTTGACCGAGTGGCAGGGCGCCGAATCGGTCGCGATCGCCTACGACCCGACCCAGAACTACACGACGACCGTCTCGGCGGCGCTGAAGCAATCGCTGGAAGAAGCCGGGGTCGAAATCACCGCCTACGAGAAGGTCGAGCCCGGCGAAAAGTCCTACACGGAGACGATCGACAAGCTCGCCGCCGGCAAGCCCGACGTGATCTACGCCGCCGTCTACTTCCCCGAGGGCGGCCTGATCGCCAAGGAGATGGCCGCGGGCGAAGTCGAAGCGCAGTGCATCGCCGACTACGCCTCCTACGACACCGGCTTCGTCGAAACCGCCGGCGTCGCCGCGGCCCGGGCCTGCCCGGTGGTCGGCGTGCCGGCCCCGCAGGACTTCGCCGGCAGCGCCGACAAGGTCAGCGCCTACGAAGACGAGGTCGGCTCCGAACCGGGCACCTGGTCCCCCTACACCTACGACTCGGTCAACTTCCTCGCCGACGGGGTCGAAGAAGCGGGCGGCACGGAGGCGAACAAGCTGACCCAGGCGCTCGACGGCGTCAAGGACTGGCCCGGCTGGACCGGCTCGGTCACGATCGACGCCAAGAACGGCAATCGCCGGCCCGCGACCGTCGTCATCGTCGACACCGACAAGGAAGGCCAATTGCACGTCGACGAGGACTGGGCGAAAGCGGTCGGCGCTCCGTATTAGCGCCGCGAACGGGCATCCGAGCGCTTCTTCGTAGAGGATAGGAAGCCATGCCGCCGCCCCATCGCCAGAAAAAACGCAAAGAGCGCGGCGAGTACGGCTGGGTGATCTCGTTCGGCTGCAAACCGACCGGCACGCTGCGGCGGCTCAAGGTCGACACCGATCCCTCGCCCGACACGAGCCCGATCGAAGTCCCCTGCGTCTGCGGCGAGGTCCACCGGGTGACCGTCTCGCCGTACCGGCGGCGGCGCTCGGCCGACGAAGCGTTCGACGTCGAGGTCAAATCGCTCGACGAGCTGCGCTGAGCGTGGCCCTGCTCGACGAGGTCATGCCCAGCTATGACCGGCGCGAGTCGCACAGCCGGGCGACGGCCGCCCCGCCGGACGCCGTCTGGGAGGCGATCCACGGCCTCACCGGCAACGACCTGAAGTTGATGCGGGCGCTGATGGCGCTGCGCACGCTCGGCCGGCGCGGCGGCGACAACAACCGGACCGTGCTCGAGGGCTTCGAACGGATGGGCTTCCGCAAGGTCGCCGAGAGCCCCGGCGAGGAGCTCGTCCTCGCCGGCATCGGCCGCTTCTGGACGCCCTCAGGCGGCCTGCGCCGGGTCGAGAGCGGCGAGCAGTTCCGCGACTTCGACGAGCCCGGCTACGCCAAGGTCGCCTTCAACTTCCACCTCGCCGCCGGCAGGCTCTCGACCGAGACGCGGATCGCCGGCACCGACGCGCACGCCCGCCGCCGCTTCGGCCTCTACTGGCTGCTCGTCCGCCCCGGCAGCGGCCTGATCCGGCGCGAGTGGCTGGCCGCCCTCGACCGGCACGCGCACTCAGCCGGCGCGTGAGCCGCGCGTGAGCTCAAAGCTTCTGCCTCGGCAGATCAGCCTGGATGCCATTGTCTACATCGGGGAGACAGGATTTGAACCTGCGACCGCTCGGCCCCCAGCCGAGTGCGCTACCAGACTGCGCCACTCCCCGTGGCTGCTCCGCATTCTGACGGATTGCGGCAAACTGTCGAGGCGCCGTGGGTCGCTCGCTGGAGACGGCTCGCGCACGCGGCGGTAGCTCAACGGTAGAGCCTCAGCCTTCCAAGCTGATGACGCGGGTTCGATTCCCGTCCGCCGCTTGCCCCGCTGCTAACACTTCTCACGTTCGTCGCCCTCGGTCCGTTGTATTTGCCATGGACCGGCGAGATCTCAGCTTCACGGTCGACGGGGACGCTTGCGCGGCCTGGCTCTATCCGGCGGCCGGCGGCGCAACGGCCGGCGGCGGCCCGGCGCCGCTGGTGGTGATGGCGCACGGGCTCTCGGGGACGCGGCGGGACGGGCTCGGGCCGTTTGCCGAGCGCTTCGCGGCGGCCGGGGTCGCGGCGCTGCTCTTCGACCACCGCGGCTTCGGCGACAGCGGCGGCGAGCCGGACCTGTTCCATCCCGCCCGCCAGCTCGGGGATTGGCGGGCGGCGATCGGCTTCGCCCGCTCGCTCCCCGGCATCGACCCCGAGCGCATCGCCACCTTCGGCTCCTCGATGGGCGGCGGCAACGCGCTCGCCGCGGCGGCGGCCGACCCGCGGATCGCCGCCGCGATCAGCCAGGTGCCCTTCATCGACATCCTGCGCCAGGCCCACCGCTCGCCCCCGGGCGTGACGGCGAAGGCGCTGCTGGCGGCGCTCCGCGGGCGCCACCTGCCCGCCGTCGGCGAGCCGGACGAGGCGGCGCTGATCAACGCGCCCGGTGGCGAGGCCGGCTGGCGCCACGTCGTCGCGATCGGCGAGGACTCGCGCTGGCGCAACCGCGTCTCGACCCGCTGGCTGCTCGGTCGTCCCTACCGCCCCGCCCGCCACGCGGCTGGCCTGCACTGCCCCTGGCTGGTCTGCGTCGGCGAGGCCGACCGCGTCGCCCGGCCCGGCCCGGCGGTCGCCGCGGCGCGCCGTGCGCCGCTCGGCGAGCTGCGCACCTACCCCGGCGTCGACCACTTCGACATCTACGACGGCCCTGCGCACGAGGCCGTCGTCGCCGACGAGGTCGACTTCCTGCGCCGCCACCTGGTCGAGCCCGCCGATTGATGCATTGTCCCCATGCCCGTGGGGACAATGCAGCTTTATGCGCCGCGGGAGACCTGGGCGGCGGCGAGCGTCGCGGCGATCAGCCCGCGGGTCTGCGCCGGATCGACCACGTCGTCGAGCTCGAACAGCGCCGCCGCGTTTAGCGCCTTGGCGTTCTCGGTCGCCGCCGCGGTCAGCTCGCGGACCCGCTGCTCGCGCTCGCCCTCGTCCTCGATCGCGTCGAGCTCCTTGCGCAGCGCCAGCCGCACCGCGCCCTCCAGCCCCATCGGGCCGAGGTGCGCCATCGGCCAGGCGATCGTCAGGAGCGGCTCGTGCAGGCTCCCGCCGGCCATCGCCTGCGCGCCGAGGCCGTAACCGCGGCGCAGGATCACCGCGATCAGCGGCACGCTCAGCCCCGCGCCCGCGACCAGCATCCCCGAGGCGTGGCGGACCAGCCCGGTCGCCTCGGCCTCGGGGCCGACCATGAAGCCGGGCGTGTCGACGAGCGAGACGAGCGGCAGCCCGAAGGACTCGCAGAGCCGCATGAAGGCAGCCGCCTTCTCCGAGGCGCCGCTGGTGATCGCGCCCGCCATCTGCATCGTGTCGTTGGCGATGAAGCCGAGCGGGCGGCCCTCGATCCGGGCCAGCGCCGTGACCATCTCGGGCGCGAAGCGCTCACGCAGGAAGGTCACCGAGCCGGCATCGGCCAGGGTCTCGATCACCGGCCCGACCGGGTAGGCGCGGCGCTCGCGCGCGGGCACGATCTCCCGCAGGCGGTCCTGATCGGGGACGTCGCCGGGCTCGGTCGCGCCCTGGAAGTAGGCGAGCAGGCGCTTCGCGGCGGCGGTCGCCTCGCGCTCGTCGGCGACGGCCAGGTCGACGACGCCGTTGCCCTCCTGCATCGCCAGCGGGCCGACCTCATCGGGGTCGACCACGCCGAGCCCGCCGCCCTCGATCATCGCCGGGCCGCCCATCCCCAGCGAGACGTTCTCGGTGGCGACGATCAGGTCCGAGCAGCCCGCCAGCACGGCGTTGCCGGCGAAGCAGCGGCCGGCGACTACGGCGATCCGCGGCACCACCCCGGCGAGCCCCGCCCAGAGCGCGAAGGCGCGCGTGTCGAGCGCCGAGACGACCGGGTAGTCGGTGTCGCCGGGGCGCCCTCCCCCGCCCTCGGCGTAGAGCACCGCCGGCAGTCGCAGGCGCTCGATCAGCTCGAACAGCCGGTCCTTCTTGCGGTGCCCGAGCGCCCCCTGGGTCCCGGCCAACACCGTGTAGTCGTAGGAGAGGACCGCGCAGGCCGCGCGCTCGCCGAAGAGCTCGCCGTTGACCCGCGCCGTGCCGCCGAGCAGCCCGTCGCCGGGCGTCCGCGCAATCAGCTCCTCGAGCTCGCGCCTGCCCCGCTGGGCGGCGATCGCGAAGCGCCCGTACTCGACGAAGGAGCCGGGGTCGACGAGATCCTCGATGTTCTCGCGCGCGGTCCGCCCGCCGGCCTCGTGGCGCCGCCGCACCGCGTCGGGCCGCGCCGCGTCGCGGGTCAGCGCCTCGCGTCGGCGCAGCTCGGCGAGGTCGTCGCGCTCCCCTCCCCCGCTTCGCTCGCCCTCGGCCACGCGGCGGATATTCCCAGACGGTGGCTCGCGGGTTTCAAACCCGTGGCCGCCGGCCGGGGGCGCGCCGCGCCCGTCCCGCGGCCGGCCTGAAGTTCAGAGCAGGCCGAGGCGGGCGGCATGGGCGGCCGCGGCGGCGCGCGAGGGCAGCGCCGAGCCAGGGGAAGTGGTCGGCGCCGCCGAGGGCGACGAAGGTCGCGTCGGGGATGCGGGCGGCCAGATCCTGCCCAAGGCGGAACGGGATCGCCCGGTCCTCGCGGCGGTGCAGGACGCGGACCGGGGCCTCGATCGCCGCGAGGCGGGCGGCGACATCGAACCCGTAGACGGCTTCCAGCGACCGCGCCGCGTCCTCAGCGCTGGTCGCCTTGCGCTGGAACTCGACGAAGTCCTCGCGTTGCGCCGGGGTCGCGGCGGTCATGAAACGGCCAGTTCGATACGCCGACCTCCCTCGCCCTGGATGACGAAGGCAACGTCAGGGTCGCCGACACCGGCAACGACCACATCCAGGAGCTTACCCCCACTCTGCCTCGGCCAGACAGTAATCGCGATGGTGACCAGGGCTAGCCCTGATCCACCGTTTTCACCTCGGCGGGTGATATTCGACGGCCCGAGGTAGGCAAGGATCCGGAGGCGGTTCAGCGAAACCGCCTCCGGGCCTCTTCGTGGCCGAATCGGCTCTTTGCTTCGCCGTCGCGAAGCGATCAGCGCAGGCCGAAGGCCGCTCGGTGCTCGACAGGAGCAGCGAGCGCCCCACGTTCTGCTGCCCCTCAGGGGAATGCCCAGGGGAATGAAAGGGGTCGAAAACAGCCCTTTTTTGACCTTCGCTGACTTTGGTTGACCTTCCGGTTGGAGCCGGGCCGCATCGCCGCAATCCCGCTCCACAGGCGGGATTGCGCCCCCTCAAGCCAAATGCGGAAAGCGGGGCAGCCAGGACTCGAACCTGGAATCGCCGGTTTTGGAGACCGGTGCCTTAGCCAGTTGGGCCACTGCCCCGAGGGGACTACGGGGGAAATCCTAGTCAGCCGCGCGGGCCGGGGATGCCGCGGAAGTTGAAGGCCTGGCTCTCGCGCCCGGCCTGGACGAACCAGCACTCGCCGTTCATCTCGCCGTCGAAGAGGCCGAGCACGGTCTCGATCACCTCGGGCACGGGGATGATCGGCGGCCCGTCGCTCTCGAGGAACTCGCGGATCGGGGCAATGATCGCGGTGTCGGCGAAGCCCGGGCAGACGGCGTTGATGCGGATCCCGTCGCCCTCCAGAACCGGGCCGAGCGAGCGGACGAGGCCGACGACCGCGTGCTTGTTGGCGGCGTAGACCGGGTCCATCGGCACCGGCGTCAGCCCGGCGAGCGAGGCAGTGGCGACGATCGAGCCGCCGCCGCGCGCCTTCATCGCCGGCAGCACGGCGTTGATCCCGAAGACGACGCCGTCCAGATTGACGCCCATCGCCCGCCGGTAGGCCTCGAGGTCGAAATTCTCGCCGAGCGGCGTTGCGAGCGCGACGCCGGCGTTGAGAAAGGCCAGGTCGAGCCCGCCGTGCTCCTGCACCGCGACCGCCACGGCGGCCTCGTTCTGCTCCGGGTCGCTGACGTCGCAGGGGACGAACAGCGCCCCGCAGCCCTCGGCGACCTCGGCCCCGCCCGCCTCGTCGACGTCGCAGGCGACGACCCGCACGCCGCGAGCGGCCAGCGCCTCGGTCAGCGCGCGCCCGAAGCCGCTCGCGGCGCCGGTGATCAGGGCAACCTTGTCGCTCATCCGCCGAACCATCTCACGAACGGCCTCAGGTGCGAATCCATGCGGGCGGAGGGACTTGAACCCCCACGGGCCGAAGCCCACCAGGACCTAAACCTGGCGCGTATACCAAATTCCGCCACGCCCGCTTGCGTGTCCATCTTGGCGCTTAACCGGCAGCCAATGCCGCTACGTCGCTGATTGATTCTATGATCATCGCTGTGGCGGTAGGAGAGGTAACGCCGGGTTACGAGCTCTGGCACCCGAATCGGGAGAAGGCCGACGTGGTCACGACCAAAGTCGTGGTCGCGCTGCTGATGCTCGCCACGGCCGTGCTCGCCGGCATCGTCACCATCGCCGGCTTCTCGCTGCTCAGCGGCGGCGGCGGGATGGGCGTCGTCTGCCTGATCTACGCCGGGCTCTACGCCTTCTTCGCCTACCTCGTCGGGCTGCGCTGGAGCCGCGGCATCCTTCCCGTCGCCGCCTCGCTCTCGACGATCCTGGCGATCTTCTGCGCGGTCGGCGCCAACAGCTGGTTCGCCCGCGACAAGGCCGACTTCGACTCGGCGCTGATCCCGGTTTCGATGATCGGGCTGCTGGTCGTGATCATGGGCCTGCTGCAGCTCGTCCTCGTCGTCGCCTGCTTCTACGGCTTCAGCCAGGACTGGCACGTCGAGGAGGAGCGCCCGATCGGCTCGGGCGAGGATTACGGCGCCGGCGCCCCACCGAGCCCGGACGCCCCGCAGCCCGCTTAGACTCCGTCACTGCCCGCGGCGGTGTCCAAACTGGCAAAGGAGGCGGTCTCAAAAGCCGCTGCCCGCAAGGGCTTGTGGGTTCGAGTCCCACCCGCCGCATTAGACTCGCCGGCGATGCGGGTCCACCACCTCAACTGCGGGTCGCTCTGCCCTCACGGCAGGCGCCTGATCAACGGCGAGGGCGGCTGGCTGGAGCAGGGCGAGGTCGTCTGTCACTGCCTTGCGATTGAGGCCGCTGACGGCTTGATCCTGGTCGACACCGGCTTCGGCATGGAGGACGCGCGCAACCCGCGCCAGCTCGGCGCGATCTTCGGCCTGATGAACGCGCAGCCGCGGGCCGAGACGACGGCGCTGAGGCAGCTCGAGGCGCTCGGCTTCGGCGCCGGCGACGTCAAGCGAATCGTCGTCACCCACCTCGACCCCGACCACTCCGGCGGGCTGCCCGACTTCCCCGACGCCGAGGTACACGTGCTCTCGACCGAGCTCGACGCCGCGCTGCGGCCCTCGCTCAAGGACAAGCTGCGCTACCCGGAAGCGCACTGGAAGCACGGCCCGCGCTGGATCCGCCACGACACCGACGGCGACGAGTGGCACGGCTTCGAAAGCGTCCGCATCCTTCCCGGCAGCGACGCCGAGTTGCTCCTGGTCCCCCTCTTCGGCCACTCGCGCGGCCACACCGGGATCGCCCTGCGCACCGGCGACGGCTGGCTGCTGCACTGCGGCGACGCCTACTTCAACCACGGCGAGGTCGAGCGGCCGCCAAGCTGCCCGCCCGCGATGCGCTTCTTCCAAAACCTCAACGCCGCCGACGGCAAGGCGCGCAAGGCCAACCAGGAGCGGCTGCGCGAGCTCGCCGCCCGCCACGGCGACGAGGTCAGCCTGATCTGCTCCCACGACCCGCACTACCTGCAGGGCGAGCGCAGCGAGGCCGGCGCGGCGGCCGCGGCAGGGTGAGCGCCGCCACTCCGGAGAAGCTCTGGGATCCGCCAGCCGAGCTGGTCGAGCGGGCGCGGATGACCGAGTACATGCGCTGGCTGGCGACCGAGCGCGGGCTCGAGCTCGACGGCTACGACGACCTCTGGCGCTGGTCGGTCGATGACCTCGAGGGCTTCTGGGCCTCGATCTGGGACTTCTTCGGGGTCCAGGCCGACGGCGGCTACGACCGCGTGCTCGGCAGCCGCGAGATGCCCGGCGCCGAGTGGTTCTCCGGCGCCCGCCTCAACTACGCCGAGCACGTCTTCGCCGGCAAGGACGACGCCGAGACGGCGATCCTGCACGCCTCCGAGCTGCGCGAGCTCGACCAGCTCAGCTGGGGCGAGTTGCGCGCCCAGGTCGCCGCGCTCGCCGCCGGCTTGCGCGGGCTCGGGGTCGGGCCCGGCGACCGCGTCGTCGCCTACATGCCGAACATCCCCGAGGCGATCGTCGCCTTCCTCGCCAGCGCCTCGATCGGCGCCGTCTGGTCGAGCTGCTCGCCCGACTTCGGCCCGGCCAGCGTGATCGACCGCTTCGCCCAGATCGAGCCCAAGGTGCTGTTCGCGGTCGACGGCTACCGCTACGGCGGCAAGGACTTCGACCGCCTCGACACGGTCGCCGAGCTGCGGGCGGCGATGCCGAGCCTCGCGCGCACCGTCGTCCTCCCCTACCTCGACCCCGAGCCCGACCTCTCGGCGCACAGCGACGCCACAACCTGGGGCGAGCTGCTCGCCGCCGGCGAGGGCGCCGCGCTCGAGTTCGAGCGGGTGCCCTTCGAGCACCCGCTCTGGGTCCTCTACTCCTCCGGCACGACCGGGCTGCCGAAGGCGATCGTCCAGGGCCAGGGCGGGATCCTGCTCGAGCACCTGAAGAAGCTCAACCTGCACGTCGACGCGCATCCCGGCGACCGCCTCTTCTGGTTCACGACGACCGGCTGGATGATGTGGAACTTCCTCGTCTCCGGCCTGCTCACGCGGGCCGCGATCGTGCTCTACGACGGCAGCCCAGGCCACCCCGACATGGGCGTGCTCTGGGACCTGGCGGAGCGCGCCGGGGTGACGATGTTCGGCGCCAGCGCCTCCTACATCGCCGCCTGCATGAAGGCCGGGACCGAGCCCGCCGCCGGCCGCGACCTGAGCCGGCTGAAGGCGGTCGGCTCGACCGGCTCGCCGCTCTCGCCCGAGGGCTTCGACTGGATCTACACGCAGCTCGGCGAGGACACCTGGCTGTTCTCGACCAGCGGCGGCACCGACCTCTGCACCGCCTTTGTCGGCGGCACCCCGCTGCTGCCGGTCTACCGCGGCGAGCTGCAGGCGCGCGCGCTGGGCGCCGCGGTCGAGGCCTGGGACGAGGAGGGCAACCCGGTGATCGACGAGGTCGGCGAGCTGGTCGTGACCGAGCCGATGCCCTCGATGCCGGTCCGCTTCTGGGGCGACCCCGACGGCAGCCGCTACCGGGCCAGCTACTTCGAGCACTACCCCGGCGTCTGGCGCCACGGCGACTGGATCGAGATCACCTCGCGCGGCACCGCGATCATCTACGGCCGCTCCGACTCGACGATCAACCGCTCCGGGATCCGCATGGGCACGAGCGAGATCTACCGCGCCGTGCTCAGCGTCGACGCGATCGTCGACGCGCTCGTGGTCGACATCCCCCGCCCCGGGACCGAGGGCTGGATGCCGCTCTTCGTCGTCCTCCGTGAGGGCGCCGCGCTCGACGACGAGCTGCGCGGCGAGATCGCCCGCCGCGTGCGCGAGCGCTGCTCGCCACGCCACGTCCCCGACGAGGTCTACGCGATCGCCGCGGTGCCGCGCACGCTCAGCGGCAAGGCGCTCGAGGTGCCGGTCAAGCGGATCCTGATGGGCACGCCGCCGGAGCAGGCGGCCAGCCGCGACTCGCTCGCCAACCCGGAGACGCTCGACTACTTCGTGGCGCTGGCGAGCTCGCTCGACCCCACCGCCTGACGATTGGTCACTTGTACCCCCTATACGGGGTGCAAGTGACCAATCGACTACGCGGGGGTGACCGGGTTGCGGCGCTCGGCGAAGCCGCGGTCCTTGCCCGCCGCGTAGGCGAAGCGACGGATCAGCTCGGCGCGCAGGTCCTCGGGCTGGACGACCGCGTCGACAACCAGCTCCGAGGCGAGGTGGAGGATGTCGATGTCGGCCGCATACTCCTCGCGTTTGCGAGCGACGAACTCGGCCCGCTCCGCCTCGTCGTCGATCTTCTGGATCTGGTTGTAGAAGACGGCGTTGATCGCCGCCTCGGGGCCCATCACGGCGATCGAGGCGCTGGGCAGGGCGATGCAGCAGTCGGGCTCGAAGGCCGGCCCGGCCATCGCGTAGAGGCCGGCCCCGTAGGCCTTGCGCACGACCACCGAGAGCTTGGGCACGGTCGCCTCGGAGACCGCGCTGATCATCTTCGCGCCGTGGCGGATGATCCCCTGGCGCTCGACCGCGGTGCCGATCATGAAACCGGGCACGTCGGCGAGGAAAAGCAGCGGCACGTTGAAGGCGTTGCAGGTCTGGATGAAGCGCGCCGCCTTGTCGGCCGAGTCGACGAAGAGCACGCCGCCCTTCTGTCGCGGCTGGTTGGCGACGACACCGACGACCTTGCCGTCGAGCCGGCCGTAGCCGACGATCAGCTCTTTCGCCCAGCGCTTGTGCACTTCCAGCAGCGAGCCGGCGTCGAGCAGCACGTCGAGCAGCTCGCGCATGTCGAAGGGCTGGTTCTCGTCGGCGGGGACGATCCCGGCGATCGAGGCCTCAGATGCGGGCGCGACCGGCTCGGCCGCGGGCGGCGCCTCGCGCCAGTTGCCCGGCATGTAGCCGAGATAGCGCTTGGCGAGGTCGATCGCCTCCTCGTCGGACTTGACCAGGAAGTGGCCGCAGCCGGAGACGCCGGTGTGCATCTTCGCCCCGCCCATCTCCTCCAGCGTCACCGTCTCGCCGATCACCATCTCGGCCATCCGCGGCGAGCCGAGGTACATCGAGGCGTTGCCCTCACGCATGATCACGACGTCGCAGAAGGCGGGGATGTAGGCGCCGCCGGCGGCGCTCGGCCCGAACAGCAGGCAGACCTGCGGCACCTGGCCGGAGAGCCTCACCTCGTTGTGGAAGATCCGCCCGGCGCCGCGGCGGCCGGGGAACATCTGCACCTGGTCGGTGATCCGCGCCCCCGCCGAGTCGACCAGGTAGACCATCGGCAGCTGCAACGAGAGCGCCCGCTCCTGGATGCGGAGGATCTTCTCGACCGTCTTCGGCCCCCAGGAGCCCGCCTTGACGGTCGGGTCGTTGGCCATCAGCGCGACACGGCAGCCGTCGATCGTCGCCAGCCCGGTTACGACGCCGTCGGCGCCGAGCCCCTCCTCGTTCCAGTTCGCGAGCAGCGCCTCCTCGGCGAAGGAGCCCGCGTCGACGAGGCGCGCGACGCGCTCGCGCACGGGCAGCTTGCCCTGCTCCTCGGTCTTCTCGTGATGGCGCCGCGGCCCGCCGCCCAGCGCCGCCTCCAGTGCCTTCGCGAACTCGCTCACGGGCGGGAGCCTATTCGGCCACCTGTGCCCCGGCCCACTCGACCGGGCCCGCCCTGAGCACATGCGAGCCGAGCGGCCGCCCCAGCAGCTCCTGAGCCGCGCGCGCGGCCTCGATCAGGCGCGGCAGCTCGATCCCCGTCTCGACCCCCATCTCCTCCAGCATCGAGACGACGTCCTCGGTCGCGACGTTGCCGGTCGCGCCGGGCGGCACCGGGCAGCCGCCGAGCTCGCCGAAGCTCGACTCGAACGAGTCGACCCCCTGCTCGAGCGCCGCCAGCAGGTTGGCGAGCCCCTGCCCACGGGTGTTGTGGAAATGCGCGGTCAGCTCGACCCCGCCGAGGCGCCCACCCGCGGCGGCGAAGAACTCGCCGACCTGGCGCGGGTTGGCCATCCCGGTGGTGTCGCCGAAGCCGACCTCCGCGCAGCCCGCGGCGGCGAGCCGCTCGGCGATCGCGAAGACGCGCTCGCGCGGCACCTCGCCCTCGTAGGGACAGCCGAAGGAGGTCGAGATCACACCCTCGCAGCGCAGCCCGGCCTCGATCGCGGATGCCAGCGTCGCCTCCAAGCCCACCAGCGACTCCTCGATCGAGCGGTTGACGTTCTTGCGGTTGTGGGTCTCCGAGGCGGAGACGAAGACGTTGATCTCGTCGAAGCGCTCGCGCAGCGCCAGCGCCCGCTCGAGCCCGCGCTCGTTCGGGATCAGCACCGAGAAGGCGACGCCCTCGCGGCGCTGCACCGATTCCAGCACCTGCTCGGCGTCGGCCAGCTGCGGGATCACGTCGGGGCGGACGAACGAGGTCACCTCCAGCCGCCGCAGCCCGCTCGCCGAGAGCATGTCGATCAGCCGCACCTTGTCGGCCGTAGCGATCGTCTCCGGCTCGTTCTGAAAGCCGTCGCGAGGCCCGACCTCGCGGATCCGCACGCTGCTGGGCAACTCAGCCATAGCGAGAGATTAGGCGCATCCGACTTTGACCACACCAGAGTGGGGTCAAAGTCGGATGCGCCTCAGATCAGCCTCATAATCGGGTCGGCATAGACTCCGGCGCCGAATGACCGACGAACCGATCCCGATCCTCGGCGGCACCGGCGCCCTCGGCGCCGGCCTGGCGCTGCGCTGGGCGATCGCCGGCCGCCCCGTCGTGATCGGCTCGCGCTCCGCCGAGCGCGCCGAGGAGGCGGCGGCGAAGCTGCGCAAGGCCGTTCCCGGTGCCGACGTCACCGGGGCGCTCAACGAGGAGGCCGCGACCCGCGCCGAGGTCGTCTTCCTCACCGTCCCCTTCCGCGCCCAGTCGGAGAACCTCAACAACCTGCGCGAGGCCCTGCGCCCGGGCCAGATCCTGGTCGACTGCACCGTCCCGCTCGCCGCCGCGGTGAGCGGCAAGGCGACCCGCACGCTCGGCGTCTGGCAGGGCTCGGCCGCCCAGCAGGCGCAGGAGATGGTGCCCGAGGGCGTCACCGTGGTCGCCGCGCTGCACACGGTCGGCGCGCCGAGCCTCGCCGACCCCGAAGCCGAGCTCGACGAGGACGTGCCGATCTGCGGCGACCGCAAGGCCGACAAGGCCCGCGTCGCCCACCTGATCGAGCTGATCCCCGGCCTGCGCGCGGTCAACGCCGGCCCGCTGGAGACGGCGCGGATCGTCGAGCAGCTGACGCCGTTGCTGATCTCGGTCAACGTCCGCTACAAGACCCACGCCGGGATCAAGCTGACGGGGCTGCCCGAGGGAGACCACTGGGCTTGAGGCGGGCACGATGAGAGTCGCCCTGCTTGCCGGCGGCACCGGCGGCGCCAAACTCGCCGCGGGGATGCAGGAGGAGATCGGCGACGACCTGGCGGTGATCGCCAACACCGCCGACGACATCGAGCTGCTCGGCGTCCACGTCTCCCCCGACCCGGACCTGGTCACCTACTGGCTCAGCGGCGAAATCGACGCCGAGCGCGGCTGGGGGATCCGCGACGACGGCTTCACCGTCTTCGAGCGCCTCTCGCGACTCGGCGCGCCGGACTGGTTCAGCCTCTCCGACCGCGACCTCGCCGCCTGCCTCTACCGGCGCCAGTTCCTCGAGGAGGGCGGCAGCTTGACCGACGCCCAGGCGCAGATCGCCCGCGGGCTCGGCGTCGCCGCCCGGGTGCTGCCGATGAGCGATGCGCCGGTGCGGACCAGGGTGCTGACCGCCGCCGGCTGGCGCGCCCTGCAGGAGTACCTGATCCTCGATGGCGGCTCCGCCGAGGTACAGGGGGTCGAGCTCGAGGGGATCGCCGACGCCGAGCCGACCGCGACGGTGCTGGCGGCGCTCGCTGACGCTGAGGCGATCGTGATCGGACCCTCGAACCCGGTGATCAGCATCGGCCCGATCCTCGCCCTGCCCGGGCTGCGCGAGGCGATCGCCGCCGCCCCGGCGCCGGTCGTCGCGGTCAGCCCCTACGTCGCCGGCGCGGTCGTCAAGGGGCCGACCGAGCGCTTCATGGCGGCCCTCGACCGCCCCTCGACCGCGGCCGGAGTGGCCTCGCTCTACGCCGGCCTGCTCGACGCGATGGTCGTCGACGATGGCGACCCCGACCCGCCGCCGGAGGAGATCCCGACCCTGGCCGCGCCGACGCTGATGGACGGCGCCGCCGGGCGCGCCCGCCTGGCGCGGATCGTGCTCGACTACGCATCCGAGCTCGCCGGCGGGTGAAGGCGACCGCGATATTGCCGGTCAAGCGCTTCGCTGCGGCGAAGCAGCGGCTCGCCGCCGGGCTCGACGGCGAGCGCCGCCGGGCGCTGGTCGCGGCGATGCTGGAGGACACCCTGGCGGCGATCGGCAAGGCGCGCTCGATCGAGCGCACGATCCTGGTCAGTGGCGACCCAGGCGCGCAGGAGATCGCCGCGGGGACGGGCTGCGAGCTGCTGCCAGACCCGAGCGACGAGGGCCACATCGAGGCGGCGCTGGCGGGGATCGCCCGCGCCGAAGCCGACGGCGCCGAGTGCGTCGTGCTGCTGCCCGGCGACTGCCCGCTGCTCGACCCGCGCGAGCTCGACCACCTGCTCACCGGCCTGCCGGCGAGCTACGTCGCGATCGTCCCCGACCGCCACGGCAGCGGCACCAACGCGCTCGTCCTCGCCCCGCCCGCGGCGATCCGGCCGGCCTTCGGCGAGGGTAGTTGCGAGCGCCACATCGGCGCCGCCCGCGACGCGGGCGTCCCCTTCGGAGTCGAGCAGCTGCCCTCGCTGGCGCTCGACCTCGACACTCCCGGCGACGTGATCGCGCTCACCCGGGCGCTCGCCGAGGGGCCGAAGCGGGCCCGCCGCACGGCGCGGGCGCTCGGAATATGACCCCCTCCCCCGCTCCGGTGCGCCTAATCCACCTATGCAGTGGGAAAGGCGCACCGGAATGAGCGGAGTTGGAGTTGTGGCGGTCGAGGAGCTACCCGAGATCGAGGAAGGCGCCGACCTGGGCGCCGCGATCGCGGCGCGGGCGGAGTTGCGCGACGGCGACGTCGTCGCGATCTCGCAGAAGGTCGTCTCCAAGGCGGAGGGACGGGTGCGCCACCTGGCCGCGGTCGAACCCGGGCCGGAGGCCGAGCTGCTCGCCGCCGAGCTGGACAAGGAGCCGGCCCTGGTCGAGCTGATCCTTGCCGAGAGCCGCGAGGTGCTGCGCGCCGAGCGCGGCGTGCTGATCGTCGAGACCAAGCACGGCTTCGTCTGCGCCAACGCCGGCGTCGACACCTCCAACCTGCCCGAGCAGGGCACGGTCGCGCTGCTGCCCGCGGACCCCGACGCCTCGGCCCGCCGGATCCGCGCCGAGATCCGCGCCGCGGCCGGCGCCTCCCCGGCCGTGATCGTCACCGACAGCTTCGGCCGCGCCTGGCGGCTGGGCCAAGCCGAGGTCGCGATCGGCTGCGCCGGGATCGCCCCCCTCGACGACTGGCGCGGCCGCGCCGACGCCGAGGGCCGTGAGCTCGAGGCGACCGAGATCGCGATCGCCGACGAGGCGGCCGCCGCCGCCGATCTGGTCCGCGACAAGGCCAGCCGGATCCCCGCCGCGATCGTCCGCGGCCTCGGGCGCCACGTCACCGCCGCGGACGGCCCCGGCGCCGCGGCCCTGCGCCGCCCCCGCGACGAGGACCTATTTCGCTAGCGCCGGCTCGCCCGGGTAGGTCTCGACGATCTCGTAGAGCGTCGTGCGCTGGGCGGGAACGCGGCCGGCGGCGCGGGCGGCCTCGATCAGCTGCTCGGGCTCGAGCCGGACGCCGTGCTGGGAGCCCGCCATGCGGGAGATGTTCTCCTCCATCAGCGTGCCGCCGAGGTCGTTGACGCCCCAGCGCAGCGCCTCGCTGGCGGCCTCGAGGCCCATCTTCACCCAGCTCGCCTGCAGATTGGGGATCGTCCGCCCCAGCGCCAGCCGGAAGGCGGCGGTGTGCTTGAGGTTCTCCGCGGCGGAGATCTCCTCGATCCCGTGCGTGCGGCCGAGCATCGTGTTGAAGGGGATGAAGCTGAGCGGGACGAACTCGGTGATCCCGCCGGTGCGCTCCTGCAATGCCCGCACGACCCGCATGTGGCGGGCCAGCTCGCGCGGCTCCTCGATGTGGCCGAACATCACGGTCGAGGTCGAGCGCAGCCCGGCGCGGTGCGAGGCTTCGATGATCTCGACCCAGCGCTCGGCCGGGAGCTTGTTCGGTGAGATCCGCTGCCGCACGCCGTCGTCGAGCACCTCGGCCGCGGTCCCCGGGGTCGAGCCGAGCCCGCACTCGAGCAGGTACTCGAAGACCTCCCCCGGCGCCTTGCCGGAGCGCTCGCACATGTAGTCGACCTCCATCGGCGAGTAGGCATGCAGGTGCAGCTCCGGCGCCGTCTGCTTCGCCAGCCGCAGCCACTTGCCGTACTCCTCGAGGGTCAGGTCGGGATGGATGCCCCCCTGCATGCAGAGCTCGGTCGCGCCGAAATCGACCGCTTCGCGGATCCGCTCGGCGAAGTCCTGCTCGGAGACCTCGTAGGCGTCGGGCGAGCGCTTGCCCTGGCCGAACCCGCAGAAGGCGCAGCCGACCACGCAGATGTTGGTGAAGTTGATGTTCCGGTTGACCACGAACGTCGCCGTCTCCCCCGCCAGTTCGGCCCGCAGCTCGTCGGCGGCGACCCGCATCTCCTCGATCACCTCGGGCCGCGTCTCGGCGAACAGCGCCGTCAACTCGTCCTCGCTGAGCGGCCTGCCCTCGCGCCCCTTCTCGATCGCCAGCGGCGCCAGCTTCGAATCGATCGCCTCCTCATTCCGGCGCCCCGACCCCCGCCGTGGAATGAAGCTCCAGTACTTGAGCTTGATCACGTCGAGCACTCCCTGCTCCATCCACTCGGAGTCCATGTACTGCGGGTAGACGCACAACCGCTCGGTCAGCGCGTACCCCTTGGGCGCCAACCCCTTGCGCACCTGATGCGGGCTCGGAAACGCATGCTCCGGCGAGATGTGATCCCCGTTAGCTGAAAGCCCCCCCAGATCGGTGGCCCCGGCCTCCACAAGCTCGGCCCAGGCGTCGGACAAATTCGGCGGCACCTGCACCCCGACGTCCGGCATCAACCGCTTGCACTCACGGATCAAACGCTTGATGTCCTCGACGCCGACGGGCGTCGCCCACTCTGGCGGGGAGGACGGGGCGTCCCCCCGCGCAGCGGCGTCTCTTTTCCGCCCATCGACGCCGGCGGACGACGACCCGCCGCCGCTGGCGGAAGACCCAGCAAGCGGGGGACACCCCCGTCCTCCCCACCGCTTGCGGGAGGACTCGTCGGCGATGTCCGCTACCTCCTGGCCGTAGTAGCGCGGGTGCGGGACGAAGTTTTGGAGGATGATCTCCTGGAGGTGGCCGTACTCACGGTGCAAATCAGCCAGAGCTTCAAGGGATTCGACCTGCTCGTCCTGGGTCTCGCCGATGCCGACGAGGATCCCCGAGGTGAAGGGAATCTTGAGTTCTCCCGCAGCTTGAATCGTGGCGAGGCGCTTTGCCGGGTGCTTGGTCGGGGAGCCGGCGTGGACGGTGTCCATCAGACGCTCGGACGGACTCCAGCATCAGGCCCTGGGAAGCGGTGACCTCGCGGAGGCGAGCCAGGTCGTCGTGGCTCCAGCACGCCGATGTTGGTGTGCGGCAGGATCCCCCGCTCCAAGGCTCGCTCGCAGGCCCAGACGACGTAGGACGTGAAGTCCTCGTGGCCCCACTCGTCCAGCTTCGCGGCGACCACAGGGTTGACCTCGGGCCGCTCGCCGGTGAGGACCAGGAGCTCCTTGGCGTTGCGGCGCACCGCCTCGTCGAGGCGCTCCTCGACCTCGTCAGGCGAATAGATATGCGCCTGCCGGGTCGCGAAGGCGCAGTACTTGCAGTAGCACTGGCAGGTGCGTGAGAGCGAGAGCGTGTAGTTCCGCGAGAAGGTGACCCGGCGCACGACGCTCAAGCTACTGCAAGCATGCCGCCGCCGGGCCGCTGTGGGCCCGGCGGGGCGAAGGGACTAGAGGAAACGCGCGCTCAGGCGGCGCTGCCGGAGCCGGGCTTCGGCGCGGCGGGCGACTTGACCCGCTCGGGCGGTTCGGTCGGCGAGGCGCCGCCGGGCTCGAGCACGAACTTGTAGACCGCCGCGGCGAGCAGCGAGCCGACGATCGGGCCGACCAGGTAGGGCCAGACGCCGCCCCACTCGTTGGCGACGAGGGCCGGGCCGAACCAGCGGGCCGGGTTGAACGAGCCGCCGGTCAGCGGGCCGCCGACCATGACGATGAAGCCGAGCGTGGTGCCGATCGCCAGCGGCGCCCACTCCTTGAAGCTCTTTTTCGAGTAGACGGCGGCGAGGATGACGAGGACGAGGCAGAAGGTGCCGACCGCCTCGACGATCGAGCCCTGGAAATTGCCGCCGAGCAGGCCGCTCACCTGGGCGGCGCCGTAATTGGTCGCCCTGCCCTCGTCGACCAGCAGGCCCTTGGCGAGCAGCGCGCCGAGCACGCCGCCGGAGAGCTGGGCGAGCATGTAGATCGCCGCGTCGACCGGCGAGATCCGCTTGATCGCCGTTGCGGCGAGCGTCACCGCCGGGTTGAAGTGGCCGCCGCTGACGACGCCGAACATCACGATCAGCCCGAACAGCAAGAAGGCGTGAACGAGGCCGACGACCGCGAAGTCCGAGCCGAACTGAGCCTGATTGCCAGTGGCCACGAACAGAATGACCACGCTGCAGATGAAGAACACCAACAGGAAAGTGCCGATCAGCTCGGCGAGATATGCCGAAAGTCCTCGTTGCTGCACTGGTTATGCCTCCTCTGGTCCCGTATCCCTAAAACTCGATTTGCGAGGCGGGAGTGTATCCGGATTGGCCTTTGAATAGTTTTCCCTGTCGAATGAGACGGGTCGCTGCGCTGCTGGCGGCCGTCCTGCTGCTCGCCGGCGCCGCCGGTTGCGGCGGGGACGGCGCGGAACCGGGCGCGCCGAAAGGCGTGACGCTCGTGCTCGATTTCGTCCCCAACGCGGTCCACTCGGGGATCTACGCGGCGCAGAACCAGGGCTTCTACCGCGACGCCGGGATCGACCTGGAGATCCGCCGTCCGGGGGAATCGACCGACGCCCCGAAGCTGCTCGAGGCCGGCCGGGCCGATTTCGCGATCCTCGACATCCATGACCTCGGCATCGCCCGCGAGCGCGGGCTCGATCTGGTCGGGACGATGCCGATCGTGCAGCGCCCGCTGGCCGCGGTGATCACGCCCGCGGCCGGCCCGGTGCGCCGCCCGCGTGCGCTGCAGGGCCATACCGTCGGCGTCACCGGCCTGCCCTCCGACGAAGCCGTGGTCGATTCCGAGGTCAGCGCCGACGGCGGCGACCCGGCGAGGGTCGACCGGGTGACGATCGGGTTCGACGCGGTCGCCTCGCTCGCCGCCGGCGCGGTCGACGCGGCGACCGGGTTCTGGAACGCCGAGGGCGTCGCGCTGCGCCGCCGGGGCGTCCCGGTGCGGATCTTCAAGCTCGACCACTACGGCGCTCCCCCATACCCCGAGCTCATCCTCGCCGCCTCGCGGCGCGCTATCCAGCGCGACCCGGAACTCCTCGACGCGATGCTCGCGGCGACGCGGCGCGGCTACCGCTTCGTCGCCGCCCACCCGGCAGCCGGCCTCGCCGGCCTGCTCGCCGCCGCCCCCGGCCTCGACCGTGCCGAACAGGAAGCGCAGCTGCGGACGCTGCTGCCCGACCTGCACCCGGCCCCCTTCGATCCGGCGGTGCTGCGTGAATGGGCAGCGTGGGACCTCGAGCACGGCCTGCTCGAACGACCGCTTGACGTGGACGCCGCCTTTCTGCTGCGTCCCTAGCGGATACGCTCTAGCCGTGAGCTTGGCGACCGATTTCAAGCAGGTGCTCGAGGCCCTGCCCTCCGACTGGACGGACCTCGAGGTCGATCTGCGGATCGAGGACGAAAGCCAGTACGTCGACACCGCCGTTGCGCTGAGCCAGGTCAATGCGCAGCCGTACTCGCAGGCCGATTGGGACTGGCGGCTGCTTGTCGCGCATGGCTTTGGCCACGCGGCCGCCGCCGAGAGCGTGCTCGGCGTGATGGAGAAGCTGGACGCCGAAGGCGTCAGCGGCCGGATGCAGGTGCGCGAGGTGCGCGAGGGGCGCTCGGAGGTCGTGCAGATGTGGGGCCGCCCGGAGAGCGTCCGCGAGGAGTTCCGCCAGCGCCGCTCCATCTAGTGGCCCGCGTGATCGCGCTCAGCGCCGATCTGCTGCTCGGCAGCAAGGTCGAGGCGATGCTCAAGGCCGCCGGCCACGAGGTGACGCTGGCGCCCGCGCTGCCGGAAGCCCCCGTAACCGCCGAGCTGATCGTCGCCGACCTCGACTCCGAGGACCCACGGGCCCTCGTCGACCTCGGCATCCCCGTCCTCGGCTACTACTCGCACGTCAACACCGAGACGAAGAAGGCCGCGGATGCCGCCGGCATCGACCTCGCCATCCCCCGCTCACGCATGGCCCGGGAATTACCGGCGCTCGCCGAAAAGCTGCTCGCTTAGCCGCGGCTGCGCGTCAAGGCGATGGAGATCGTGGCCGTTGAGGTAGATCGCGTCGCTCAACCGGGGGGCGAGCATGTCCATGTCACACCGCTTTGATCAAGTCACTCGTTGCATCAAACGCAGCTAGCGCGACAAACATCGTGACCGGTTGCTCGCCGGATTTGGCCATCCGCGCCTTGGCCCGCTTTTGCTCTCGGCGAATGAACTCGTATAGGGATTCAATTTCAGCGATGATGCTTTCCCAGCCTTGCCCGTCCAATCGGATCAGCGACCACGTCAGAAGGCGATCCGTGCGTGCATCGAAAGTTCCCGCCAGCATCGCCCTTTTTACCTCTTCACACAAACGCTCAAATGTCTTCCAACCTTCCGTTCCTCTGTGCCTACGCGGCGGATTAGCGCAAGGGTCGTAGGCCTGAACGGCCGGTATCGTCGGGCAATAGAACTGCTCTGTCGCTCCGCGTCTCATCCCTCCAGTCATTGTTTTGCCTTTCACCGTCCAGCCGCCGCCTTCAAGTCCCTTGAACCGCCGGCCAATAGCTGGCTTGCTCGTCCCCCCGAATTCGCGATGGAACTGCGTCACGCTGGTTTCTCGTTGATTTAACTCCGACATAATGGCGCGATAGACCTCGTCTCGAAGTATTGGAGCTAAGCGTTCTGGGAACGGAATCAGTGGTTCCCACGCACGCTCCACCAGAAGTTTGTTCGCTGCTGGTAACTCTCTGCCGTCGGGTCCCTGGAACGTGATTAGGAATACGTCTGACCGATACAACGTCTCGCCACTGTGAACTACACGGCGACGAGCGTCCTCTTGCTCCTCGAACAGCCGCGCGAACAGGTCACTGGCCCCTTTGGTAGCTCGCGTCCAACCCTCCTCATCAAGCGAGAAGTCGGTGCAGGTCAACTCGCGCTTGAGACGGTCCTTTCGGTAGGACTCTTCGACATCGCAACGCAACCTGGGGGCAATCTGCTTAAAGAGATTCAGGGCAGAAGTGGCTCTAACCGAGTAGGGAACAAGCGCCCAAGCTTCAGGGTCGAAGAATGCTGGTTCGGTTGCGCGATAGAAATACTCGGTTGCGCCGCGTCTGTCTTTTCCCGGCCCCAGGCTATACACCAAGCTAAGCCAACCCTCATGTAGCAAGGCAGTGAAGTTCTGGTGGACACGCGCGAGAGAACCCCCGCCGAACTCGTTATAAAAGCTCTTTGCGCTCATCTCGCGCATGTACAACTCGACGACGATTTTCAGGCGAAGCTCGACCGCGAAGAGCACCGATAGTCGGCGTAACCGCTCCGCAGCTTTGATTCCCATCGCAAGTCGTGCTGCCATTCGTGCCCCCTTTATTGCTCGCTTTCTCGCTTAGCGCGCATTGCTCACCCTCTCGCTTAGCGCAAAAAGTCTAGCGAGATATATAGACGAAACCGAGGCCGTTCCCATTATCTCTCCTGTCCCGCAATGCTCGGACAATTTTGCCTCAAAAAAGGAGGGAGGGGGTGGAGACATGAAGCTCGCAGCTTGCCGCTCAGCAGCGCCTGCCATTTCGATCAACAAGGCGGGCTAGATCGCCACATTCAGCGCCAAGGGCCGGGTGCTCTCCGTATTCACGGAGCCCCGGCCCTTCCACCTCCTGCCCTGCCCTGACCGGCGGAATCAATGCTTTTTGGATAGCGCAGGCCTAATTGATCGGGCGCCTGCGGCGCGCTTAGTGTCGACATACCCCGCAAGACGGGATCTGTCTGGCCACGCGCTCCCATGCCGGGCCAGGCGGAACCGAGGCCCCGGGTGGCGCGGGACTGGACGCCCCCGGGGCTTCGGCAGAAATTCCAAAGGAAGATCAAGACATCAAGGCAGCAGGAAACAGATGATCAAAGGACCCGAACTAGGCGAAATGTGGTTTGAAGAACTGGCGTTCAATCTCCTCCACCCTGCTCAGAAGGCGATCATCCAGGCGTTGCGGATCGAGACGTCGCCAGTCAGCAAGGCCGACCTGCAAGTCATGCTCGAAGGTCAGGGACACAGGGGGGTTGAGCACCACATCAAGCGCCTGCGCGGCTTGAGCGCGATCGAGTTGGTGGCCGGGGAGGCGGGACCGGGGAAGGTCTGGTACCGCCTGGCGGAGAGGCCCGGGCGTGGAGAAGCCTAAAGGGCCGGTCGCCGCCGAGTTCGGCCGCAACCTGCGATCAGCTCGAAGGCGTGCCGGGATCTCACAGGAGGACCTCGCCTACCGGGCCGCGTTGCACCGCACGGAGGTCAGCCTTTTGGAGCGCGGCAGGCGGGTGGCGCGTATTGACACCCTGCTCGCCCTGGCGGATGCCCTCTCGATCCCTCCCGGCGACCTGCTCGATGGGATCCGCCCTGGACCCCGAGCCCGTCGAGCGAACCGGCGCCCCGCAGGCTGATGTCGGAGACAGGAAATGAGGCGCAGCTGAGCGAGCCGACCTGGCTCAAGGCTGGGCTTCTCGATCAGATCGTGACTCTTCATCCCGACCACCTGACGAGCGAGGAGCTGGCACGAGCTGCTCACGCTCTGAGACTAAGAACCTGTTCTTAGACGAACAAGTCGGCGATCAGGAAGACGTTGAGGGCGATGATCATGCTCGCCAGCACCCCCGCCAGCGCGGTCAGCCAGTTCGGGTTGGCGAGCGAGCCCATGATGTCCTTGCGGCGGGCGATCATCAGCAGCGGCACCAGCGCGAAGGGGATGCCGAAGGAGAGCACGACCTGGCTCAGCACCAGCGCGTCGGTCGGGTTGAAGCCGATCCCGAGCACGAGCAGAGCCGGGGCGAGGGTGATCGCGCGGCGCAGGAAGAGCGGGATTGTGCGCTGGATGAAGCCCTGCATGACGACCTGGCCGGCCATCGTGCCGACCGAGGATGAGGCGAAGCCGGAGGCAAGCAGAGCGATGCCGAAGACCGTCGCGGCATTGCCCGAGACGAGCGTCTGGAGGCCGTCGTAAGCGCCTTCGATCGAGTCGATCCCGGTCAGGCCGCTGGTGTTGAACAGGGCCGCGGCGACGATCATCATCGAGAGGTTGACCATTCCGGCCAGCGAGAGGGCGATCACGACGTCGACCTTCTCGAAGCCGAGGATGCGCTTTTTCTCGTCGTCGTCGCGACCGACGATCCGTTTCTGGGTCAGCGCCGAGTGCAGGTAGACGACGTGCGGCATCACCGTCGCGCCGATGATCCCCGTCGCGAGCAGGATGCTCTCGGTCCCCGAGAAGCCCGGCACGACGAGGTGCTTGGCGACTTCCCCGGCGGCCGGCTTGGCGTGGAAGAGCTCGATCACGAAGGAGGCGACGACGACGCCGACCAGGGCGGTGATCCCCGCCTCGAGCCGGCGGAAGCCCATCTGCTGCAGGGCGAGGATCGCGAAGGCGCCGGCGCCGGCGATCAACCCGGCCGGGAAGAGCGGGATGCCGAAGAGCAGGTTGAGGCCGAGCGCGGCGCCGACGACCTCGGCGACGTCGGTCGCCATCGCGACCAGCTCGGCCTGCAGCCAGAGGCCGCGCGAGGTGCGGCGCGAGAAGGTCTCGCGGCAGAGCTCGGCGAGGTTCTTGCCGGTGGCGATGCCGAGCTTCGCCGACTGGGTCTGGACCAGCATCGCGACCAGGTTGGCGGCGAGCACGACCCAGAGCAGCAGGTAGCCGTACTTGGCGCCGCCGGCGATGTTGGTCGCGAAGTTGCCGGGGTCGATGTAGGCGACGGCGGCGACGAAGGCGGGGCCGAGGAAGGGCCAGATGCGGCGGGCGCCGCGGCTGTCGCCGTCGAGCGAGCGGCGCGCGGCGGCGGCGACGGCGGCCTCGCCGGGAAGGACGTCCTCGACCGTCGCCTCGCCGGGCGGCGGTGGCGGCGGCTTCAGCGCTTCTCCTCGGCCGGCAGACTCAGGTCGGGGCCGGGGATCGGGGTGCCGTGCGGGTCGTGGCTGGGCTCGCCGAGCTTCGCCGCGATCAGCTCCTCCAACTCCTCCGAGATGTGGTGCTCGAGCACCTCGGCCTCGGCGTGGACCATGTCGTCGGGCATCCCCAGCGCCTCGGAGAGGTAGGCCTCGATCAGGCGGTGGTGGCGGATCACCTCGAGCGCGACCTTCTCCCCGGCCGGGGTCAGCGTCACCCCTTTGTAGGGGAGGTACTCGACCAGGCCGAGCCGGTCGAGCTTCTTCAGCATCGAGGTCGCGGTCGCCGGCGCGACACCGAGCCGCTCGGCGACCTCGCCGTTCAGCACCGGCCCGGCCCGGTCCTGCGAAAGCGCGTAGATCGCCTTCGCGTAGTCCTCGATCGCCTCGGAAGGTTTAGACATGCCTAAATGATTTTGGCACATCTAAAAGACGGTGGGCCGGGCGACATCGATGACCCCTCCCTCGCAACAGATGGGGAGGATCGTCCGGGGTCATCAATGTCGCCCGTCGCGGCAGCTTCCTAGAATTGGCTGATGGCTGGAGAGATTGGTGTGGAGCTGGATGCGCAGTACCGGCAGCTGCGCGAGGAGTGCGGCCTGCTCGACAACTCGGCGCGCGGCAAGCTGATCGTCAGCGGCCCCGAGGCGGCGGAGTACCTGCAGGGGCAGCTGACCAACGACGTCGAGGCGCTGGCGCCGGGCGAGGGCCAGTACGCGGCGCTGCTCGACCGCAAGGGGCACATGCAGGCCGACATGCGGGTGCTGCGCACGTCGGCGGAGGAGATCTGGATCGACACCGAGCCCGCGGCGCTCCCGGCGGCGCGGCGCCACCTCGAGATGTACAAGATCGGCCGCGAGGTGGCGCTCGCCGACGTCACCGCCGAGCGCGCGATCCTCTCGTTGATCGGGCCGCGCAGCGTCGAGATCGCGGGCACGGCGGCGCTGCCGGAGTTCGCCGTGGAGACGACCGAGATCAGCGGCGTCGCCTGCCTCGCGGTCGGCAGCGGGGACGGGATCGACCTGATCGCCGGGGCCCCCGAGGCGGACAGGTTGAGCAAGGCGCTGCTCGCCGCCGGCGCCGCCGCCGTCAACCCCGAGGCGGCCGAGGTGCTGCGGATCGAGGCCGGGCGGCCACGCTTCGGCGCCGAGATGAGCGTCGAGACGATGCCCGCCGAGGCCGGCATCGTCGAGGCCGCGGTCAGCTTCACCAAGGGTTGCTACATCGGCCAAGAGCCGGTCGCCCGGCTGCACTACAAGGGCCGCCCCAACCGCCACCTGCGCGGGCTCGAACTGAGCGCCCCGGTCGCTCCCGGCGCGGCGCTGCTGCTCGCCGAGAAGCAGGTCGGCACGGTCGGCGCCGCCGCCGTCTCCCCCGCCCGCGGCCCGATCGCGCTGGCGATCGTCCGCCGCGAGGCCGAGCCGGGCAGCGAGCTCGCCGTAGGTGAAGATGGCGTTACGGCTCGCGTCGTCGACCTCCCGTTCGGCTAGATTCCGCTGCGATGGGTCGTTGGAGAGGCAGGCGACTGTTCGCGGCGCCGCGGGCGACCGTGGCCGCGTCGGCGTGCGCCCTCGCCGCCATGGCCCTGCTCGGCGCCGGCTGCGGCGCCCAATCGCACGTCAACGATCCGCGCCCACAGGCGCCGACCAGGGTCAGCGTCGCGATCAGCGACGGCGCGATCAGCGTGCAACCGGGACGGCTCGCGATCAGGCCCGAACCGACCCAGCAGCTACCCCAGAACCAGCACGCCGGGCAGCCGGTGGTGCGCTCGAACCGGCCGCTCAACGTCGTCTTCGTCGCCGCCAACCTGACCGACGTCGACTCCCACCTCGTCGTTCGCGGCGGCGGCAAGGACCTCAGCTCACTGCCGCTCTACGCCAACTCCAACGTCACCCTGCAGACGATCCTCCCGACCGGCGTCTACACGGTCAGCGCCGCCGACATCCCCAGCGCCAAGCCGACCAAGCTGGTCGTCGGCCCCCGCAGGACGTCATCCGAGAACGACGTCCTGCTGCCCTAAAGAAACGACCCGCCGGAGCGGGTCGAGCCTGTTGAAGCGGGAACCACCCCGCGTGCGGCTGATACCCACCGTGAGATTAGCACGGCGGACCGCATCAGCACTCGACTTCCGCACCGGATCGAGACTCTGCGGAGGGCGCCGGACTCGAACCGGATCCCGCTGGTGAGGCGGGACGTTGCGGGTATCAACCGCACGCAGCGCGCCTGTCTGCTTCAACCCTCCTGAGAGGATTTTAGCGCAGACATCTGTCGGAGGCAGCCCGAAGCGTGCGGTTCTGTCCGAAGCGATGCTCATTCTGGTACGGCCTTCGATCGAAGGTACGTAACCCAGAAGGCGCACCGCGTCCTCGCCGACCTCAGACGGTTCGGCGTAAGGCGGGGAGAGCGCCGGAGAGGAATTGAATATGTCCGGAGCAGCGCTGGCGATCCTCGTGATCGCCCTTATTGGTGTCGGTTGGGTTTTACTGCGAACGCGGGAGTCGAACGCGCGTCTCGCCGAGGCCAGTCGCAGATCAGAAGAAGAGGCCGCCGAGGCAAAGCAGGAAAGAGACGGGCTGCGGGAGTTCGGCGAGTCCCTCAAGCAGGTGGAGCAGGCGGTCACTCAGTACAGGACGCGCGAGGACGCGCGCGACAGCAAGGTGAGCGAGGTGCTTGCCGGAGTCGCACAGAAAAGCGATCGAGTCGTCGAGCGGGTAGATGGGCTGGTCGGTCGCTGGGCAAACCCCAAACAACGCGGTCAGCTGAGCGAGGAGTGGCTTGTTGCCGCCCTGCGACAGATGGGACTGCGCGACAGCGTTCATTTCGAGACCCAGAAGCGAGTCGAAATCGATGCCGCACGCGGGCAGAAGGACGGGGTCATCGACATCTACCTGCTCCTCCCGAACTCTCAGGGCGTGGCCCTGGATGCAAAGTTCCCTTGGGTCCGGATGCTCGGTGACGTGCTCGACGAGGGTGGAGAAGACGCCCGCGAGTTTGCGCTGAGGAAACTGCGGGACTCGCTGCGCTCACACATCAAGGACGTGGGGGGTCGCGAATACCGCAGCACCCGCGATGTCTCAGTCCGTCACGTCCTGGTCGTCGTTCCCGACTGGCAGACGCTGGAGCTAGTCAGGGGAGCGGATCCAAAGATCGTCGAATACGCCGCTCAGCACGGTGTCGGGCTGCTGCCCGCAGATGGCCTCTATGAGATGGCCAACGCCCTCGCCGAGGTCCATCGCGAGGAGGGCTGGGGAGAGCGGATCGGGGAGCTGTTCACTCCTCAACATGCAGACCGGATGTACGCCGCCTGCGTCGACCTCCTCGATCGAATGGGGACCGTGGCCAAGCGCTACAACAGCCTCGGCGATTCGCTGACCAACGTTGTGGCCGCCTTCGGCTCCAACGGACTGATCGGACGCGACGTTCTCGATCCCGCGGCAAGGGCGGCGGAGAAGGTTCCGCGAGAGCTCGAGGCCGAAATCCGCACCCTCGACCCGGCCAAGGCAGAGAAACACGCAAGCCGTCTCGACGAAAAGCGGCCGGGCGCAGAAGCAGCCTGATTGCCGTGCGGCCGCTTGCGTGTGAGCTTTGGGCTCCTATGCGACCCTAAGTTCACACGCAACGCGAGCCAATTAGGATTCGGCGGCCCGCCCGCAAACGAGCTACGGAGGACCTTGTTTTGGCCGTCGATACGAGCGCAGTCGCGAAGTTGGATGTGGAGCCCGGAACGCTGCCGGAGACGATGGCGGCCTGGGTGATCCGCGAGGAGCGCCAGGGTGAGCCGACCGACGCCTTCCAGCTCGAGCAGATCGAGGTGCCCAAGCCGGGCGCCTTCGAGGTGATTGTCCGCGTGATGGCGGCCGGGGTCAACTTCAACAACGTCTGGGCGGCGCTGGGCCAGCCGGTATCGGTCTTCCCCTACGGCGACCACCCCGAGTACGGCCACCACATCGGCGGCTCCGACGCCTCGGGGATCGTCTGGGCGGTCGGCGAGGGCGTCACCCGCTGGAAGCCCGGCGACGAGGTCGTCGTGCACTGCAACCAGGCCTCCTACGAGGACGTCGAGGTGCACGGGCTCGACCCGCTGGCGGCGCCGAGCCAGAGGATCTGGGGCTACGAGACGACCTGGGGCTCCTTCGCCCAGTTCACCAAAGTGCAGGCGCAGCAGCTCCTGCCCCGCCCCCAGAACCTCTCCTGGGTCGACTCCTCCTCCTACGGGCTGACCTACTTCACCGCCTACCGGATGCTGATCGACCAGTGCAAGCTGCAACCCGGCCACAACGTGCTGATCTGGGGCGCCGCCGGCGGCCTCGGCGTCTTCGCCATCCAGCTCTGCAAGGCGGCCGGCGCCAACGCGGTCGGCGTCGTCTCATCCGACGACAAGGGCGAGCTGGTCAAGCAGCTGGGCGCGGTCGACTACATCAATCGCAAGGAATTCGGCGAGATGATGCGGACGCCGGAGAACCTCGCCGACAAGGCGGCCGACAAGGAGCGCTTCAAGGCCTCGCGCGGCTTCGCCAAGCGGGTCAAGGAGATCCTCGGCGACGCCCCCGACATCGTCTTCGAGCACGTCGGCCAGGCGACCTTCCCGACCTCCGTGTTCACCGTCAAGCCGTTCGGCAAAGTCGTCATCTGCGGCGCCACCTCGGGCTACCAGCTCGACTTCGACGTGCGCTACCTGTGGATGAAGCAGAAGCAGATCATCGGCTCCCACTTCGCCAACGCCTACGAGTGCATGCGCGCGAACCAGCTGATGGCCGAGGGCAAGGTGCGGCCGGTGATCTGGAAGACGATGCCCTTCGACGGGGTCGCCGAGGCGCACCAGCTGCTGCACGAAAACAAGCACCTCGGCAAGATCTCGATCCTGGTCGGGGCCGAGTCCGAGGAAGAGGGCAAGAACGAAGACGGCGCCGGCGCGATCCGGGCCGAGGTGGGAGCGTAGAGATGGCCGAGGTATGCACGCTGGACTGGCACGTGGCCCCCTTCCGGGCCGACCGCTGGCTCGACATCTGGGAGCCGGCGGCGGCGCGGATGCCCGCCTTCGGCGCGAAGAGCTGGTCGCTGACCCGCGCGGTCGACGACCCGCTCTCCTTCCAGCAGACCTCGGTCTGGGAGAGCCGCTCGGACTTCGAGCGCTACTGGTTCTCGGAGGAGATCGAGGCCGCCCGCACGGCGGTCATCGACATGCACGACATCCCGGTCCTGCCGGCCTGGCACACGCTCGTCGCCGCCGAGTAGCTCAGCCCCGCTCGAGCGGGGCCAGCGTCAGTCCCGCGGAGCCGAGTTGCTCCCAATAGTGCTCGGCCGTCTCACGAGCGCCAGACCAGACGATCGCCTGGCCGCTGTTGTGGATCGCCTTGGCGAACTCGTGGCCGCGGTCGACGGTGACGCCGGGCAGCACCCGGGCCAGCGTCTCGGCGACGTGGTCGAAGGTGTTGTGGTTGTCGTTGCGCACGATCACCCGCCACTCCCCACCGAGTCCAGAGCCCGGACCGGCCTGGCGCGGCTTCTCGATCGTCGTCGACATCGACACCATTATGTGCAGAAAAGCGCTAGTAGGGGCTGGGGACGCGGATAACGACGTCGTCGAAGCTGGCCAGAGCGCCCTTGGCGTTGCCCACCGCGCCGAGCGAGAAACCCGCGCTGCGGCCCTGCAATTCGCCGGCGGCCGGGTCGGTGACGTCGGCGATCAGCTGGCTGCCGAGGAAGGCGAGGATGCGGGCGCTGCCCTTGTCGGGGCCGCTGGTCAGGTTGAAGGCGCGCAGGCGCAGTTCGTTGGCGCGGTTGATCCCCTTGGCGCGCAGGCCGCGGGCGACGCGCATGTATTCGACCTTGCCGTCGCTGGTCACTCGCCGCAGCTGCGCCTTGCGCTGCAGCGGGAAGACGGCGAGCTGGTAGCGGGCGCCGGCCGACCCGGCGCGCAGGTTGACGGCGAGGAAGGCCTTGCGCTGAACCGGCTTCGGCGTGCCCTCGAGCAGCCGCCCGATCGCCGCCACTTCGAGGTCGCGGCCGATCACCGGGGTGCGGTAGGAGCACTCCTTGGTCATCTTGCCGACGAAGACGCGGTAGGCGTGGTTGGAACCGCCGGCGGCGCAGCGCGCGCCGTCGAGCTTGACGATCTGGGCGCGCAGGCCTTTGGACTCCATGCCGTTGCGGTAGAGCCCGATCACGGCGGCGCTGGCGCTCGCGGCGAGCGCCAGCGCGACAAGCGCGCAGGCCGAGATGGCTGCAATTCGTCCCTTCATCGTTCGGCAGCCTAAACACGAAAGCGGGAAAAAGATGCGCAGCGTGACCGATGAACGCCGTATTTCCCGCCCGCCCGAATAAGATTGGGGCGATGGCCGAGCACCGCCTTTCCAAGCCCGACCGCCCCTGGGTGATGCGCACCTACGCCGGGCACTCCGACGCCCGCCGCTCGAACGAGCTCTACAGGGGCAACCTCGCCAAGGGCCAGACCGGCCTCTCGGTCGCCTTCGACCTGCCGACCCAGACCGGCTATGACCCCGACCACGTGCTCGCCCGCGGAGAGGTCGGCAAGGTCGGCGTCTCGATCGCCCACAAGGGCGACATGCACCAGCTCTTCGACGCCATCCCGCTCGACGAGATGAACACCTCGATGACGATCAACGCGACCGCGGCTTGGCTGCTCGGCCTCTACGTCACCGTCGCCGAGGAGAACGGCGTCGCGCGCGAGCAGCTCACCGGGACGACCCAGAACGACATCATCAAGGAGTACCTCTCGCGCGGCACCTACGCCTTCCCGCCCGAGCCCTCGATGCGACTGATCGCCGACATGGTCGCCTTTACCGTCAACGAGGCGCCGAGCTGGAACCCGACCAATATCTGCAGCTACCACCTGCAGGAGGCCGGGGCGACGCCGGTGCAGGAGATCGCCTACGCGCTCTCGACCGGGATCGCCGTGCTCGACGAAGTCAAAGCCCGCGGCCAGGTCGCCGAGGCCGACTTCGCCAAGGTCTTCGGCCGCATCTCCTTCTTCGTCAACGCCGGCATCCGGGTGATCGAGGAGATCGCCAAGCTGCGCACGATGGGCCGGCTCTGGAACGAGATCGGCCGCGAGCGCTACGGCGTGACCGACGAGAAGATGCTGCGCTTCCGTTACGGCGTCCAGGTCAACTCGCTCGGCCTGACCGAGGCCCAGCCGGAGAACAACATCCAGCGGATCGTGCTCGAGGCGCTCGCCGTGACCCTGAGCCGCGACGCCCGCGCCCGGGCGCTGCAGCTGCCGGCCTGGAACGAGGCGATGGGCCTGCCCCGCCCCTGGGACCAGCAGTGGAGCCTGCGCATCCAGCAGGTGCTGGCGAACGAGACCGACCTGCTCGAGTACCCCGACATCTTCGCCGGTTCGGAGGTGATGGACGGCTTGGTCGAGGAGTTGAGCGCGGGCGCCCGGGCCGAGATGGCGGTGGTCGAAGAGCACGGCGGCGCCGTCGCCGCGGTCCCCTATATGAAGGCGCGCCTGGTCGAGTCCCACCGCGAGCGCGTCGCCCGGATCGAGAGCGGCGAGCAGAAGGTGATCGGCCAGAACAGCTTCACCGAGAGCGAGGACTCGCCGCTGACGGCGGGCGCCGACGGCGGCATCCTCACCCCCGACCCCGAGGTCGAGCGCGAGCGGATCGCGGCGCTGGAGCAGTGGCGGGCCGAGCGCGACAGCGCCGCGGTCGAGGCGGCGCTGGAGGAGCTCGGCCGCGTCGCCGCCGACGAGAGCGCCAACGTGATGCCGGCGACGATCGCCGCGGCGAAGGCCGGCGCGACGACCGGCGAGTGGGCGGCGGTGCTGCGCGAGGCCTTCGGCGCATACCGCGCCCCGACCGGTGTTGACGGCGCCGCTCCCCCCGGCGACCGCGAGGAGCTGGCCGCGATCCGCGCCCGCGTCGACGAGGTCTCCGAGCGGATCGGCCACCGGATCAAGATCCTCGTCGGCAAGCCCGGCCTCGACGGCCACTCGAACGGCTCGGAGCAGATCGCCCTGCGCGCCCGCGACGCCGGCATGGAGGTGATCTACCAGGGGATCCGCCTGACCCCCGAGGAGATCGCCGAGTCCGCGTTGCAGGAGGACGTCGACGTGGTCGGGCTCTCGATCCTCTCCGGCTCCCACCTCGAGCTCGTGCCCGACGTCGTGCGCAGGCTGCGCGACGAGGGCGTCGAGGCCCCGGTCGTCGCCGGCGGGATCATCCCCCCGGCCGACGCCGAGCGCCTGCGCGCCGCCGGAGTCGACGGCGTCTACACGCCGAAGGACTTCGACATCAACAAGATCATGGCCGAGATCGCCACCCTGGTCGAGCGGCGCGCGACCGCCGGCGCGGCGGCCTGAGCGCGCTTATGTACGTTTTTTTGCGGTTCGTGGGCGCTTAAGCCGGATTTTTTGACACTCCAGGGCGTCGTGGCAGCGCTTACGCCCACGTTCTTGTCATAAGGCGCTGGATGCGCGTCGTCGTGGATTTCAGCGCCGACCCGGCGCGGATCGTGACAGCGACCATCCAGCGCTACGATCCCAGGGGCAAGCCATGACCGTCACCATCGCCGACATCCGCTTCGATTACCACGACTACGATGCGCGTGGCGACACGCTGTTTCTCAGGAGCTGCGCCTGACCTTCCCCGAGCATCGCGCCGTCGCCGACTCGCACGAGCTGGAAGCCGTACTGGCGTAGCGCCGAGCGCACGCCTCACTTTTCGGCTCGATGCCAGAGCGCCCCGCGGCCCGCGCCGTCCGACCTCAGCCTCCCTTCGTCCCTGAGCGACCTCAACCCCATCCGAATGCTCGGGTCGCTCACTCCGGGAACCGCCCTGCGGACATCGGCCAGGCTGAACTTCTCCGGGGCCGAAGCCAGGACCCAGTGACGAACGCGATCTGTCTTGCTCATCGACGCCATACCTCGCCCGGCGGCCACCCGCGCCTCGAAGTCCAGGTAGGCGCCAGCCAGCACGGAAGCCAAGTATTCGGTCCACGGCCAGATCGAGTGCTCGCCATCGTGCCAACCCTGCTGCGACGCCTCAAGCGCGTCGTAATAGCCGCTCCTCGTTTCATAGATGCGCTGCTCGACGCTGACGTAGCGGGCGACTCCATAGCCCAAGCGAAGCAGCTCGTGCGTGGTCAGAAGCCGCGCCACGCGTCCGTTCCCGTCCTCGAACGGGTGAACCGCCAACAGGTCGAGAATGAAGGCCGCGAGGAGGATGAGCGGATGCGCCGCTTGCGATTCCGCGGCCTGCCGGTAGCCCCCGAACAACCCCTGGACCAGACCCTCGGCCTGCCGCCATGGCGGCGGTCGGAAGATAACCCGGCTGACCCCGTGCGGGCCGCGCTCGCCGATGACGTTGTCCTCGCTCTTGAGCCCGCCGCCGGTCGCCTTCGTGTGGGCGTAGAGCAGGCGATGCAAGCGCAGCATCAGCGCCGGCGTCGGCGGGTCGAGCCGCTTGGCCTGCATCAATTCGTCGATCGCATCCCGATAGCCGGCGAATTCCTCCTCGCTGCGGTTTCGGGATCGAGGCGGCCGCGGCGCCGCCAGCCGCTCTGCTCGTTGCTGTGAGACCTCAATTCCCTCGATCGCGTTCGACGCTCTGATTGACTCCACCCGCGTCTGACCGGCCAGCGACGTCAGCAACGCTGGAAGCTGGTTCAGAAACAACTCCTCTCGACCCTTGCCCACGTCGATCTTGCCGAGCAGCACGCCCAGCCCGGCTGGCATGCCACCAAAAGCTCGCGTCTGGTCGCCGAAGCTCCGCATTGCGATAGTTAAGCGCTAATTCAGGTAATTCGCACCCTTTTTATCACAAAAACTGATTTGAAGATCGACTTCACCCCGTAGCCGATCCGGGGCGCACGCAACAATGGCCGCCGATTTGAGCACGGCAACCGCACAACCGCCCAGCGCATGCGACATCGCCATCGTCGGCGGCGGCATCGTCGGGCTTGCGACGGCACGAGAGCTGCTGCGCCGAGAGCCGGACGCCCGGCTCTGCGTGCTCGAGGCCGAAGACGAGCTCGGCCGGCACCAGACCAGCCACTCGAGCGGTGTCATCCATGCCGGCATCTACTACAGCCCGGGCTCGCTCAAGGCGCGGCTATGCGTCGAAGGAGCGCGCGAGCTCTATGCCTACTGCGACGAGCGCGAGATCCCATACAGGCAGGTCGGCAAGCTGATCGTCGCCGTCGAGGATCGGGAGATCGGCCACCTCGATGAGCTGGAGCGCCGCGGGGAAGCCAACGGGGTGCCGCGGCTACGCCGCCTGGGAGCCGACGAGATCGCCTCCGTCGAGCCAAACGCCGGCGGCATCGCCGCGCTGCATTCTCCCCGCACGGGGATCGTCGATTTCGCCGCCGTGGCCGCCGCCTACGCAGACGACGTCAGGCGGGCCGGCGGCAGCATCCACCTCGGCGCAGCGGTCGCCGAAGGGCGATCGACAGCGCACGGGCTCGCCCTTCGCCACGCGCGGGGGACGACCACGGCGGGCGCCGCGGTCTTCTGCGCCGGGCTGTGGTCGGACCGGATCGCGGTCGCCTGCGGGGCGCCGAAGAGCCCGCGGATCGTCCCTTTCCGCGGCGGCTACCTGGAGCTTCCCCGCGAGGCGGCCGGGCTGGTCAGAGGAAATGTCTACCCCGTGCCCGACCCGGACCTTCCCTTCCTCGGCGCGCACATCACGCCGACCATGGACGGACGAGTGCTGATCGGACCCAGTGCCCTGCTCGCTCCGGCCCGCGACGCCTACCGGCTCGCGACCGTCCGCGCCCGCGACCTCGGCGAGACCGTGGCCTGGCCGGGCACCTGGCGGATGGCCGCCCGCAACTGGCGCGCCGGCCTCCTGGAGATGCGACACGCGACCAGTCGCCGGGCCTTCGCGGCGGAGGCGATCCGCATGGTCCCGAGGCTCGCCGGCTTCGAGGTCCGCCCCGGACCGGCGGGAATCCGCGCGCAGGCGATCGACCGCGACGGAGCCCTGGTCGACGACTTCGTCGTCCACCGCACCGAGCGGGCGATCCACGTCCGTAACGCCCCCTCCCCCGCCGCCACCTCCTCGCTGGCGCTGGCCCGCCTGATCGCCGACGAGCTGGCTGCGACAATGAACGCATGAGCGAGCTCAACGGGGACCGCTCGGCCTGGCTGCGCTGCTACCGCTGCTGGTCCCAGAACCTCGAGATCCAGATCCACTACGACGCGATCCGCCGGATCGACCCCGACACCGGCATCCCCACCGAGGGGATCGACGAAGTGCAGGAATCGGCCGTGCAGTGCCTCGACTGCATGCACGATCAGCCCCATCTCACCTTCCAGGACGACCGTGTCGTCCCGATCGAGGACCGCTGGGAGCGGATGGTCGCGGGCACGCCCTGGGTCGCCTCCTGCACGGTCACCGTCGACCAGGAGCGGGTCGAGAGCTGCGCCGGGCCCGAAGCCGCCGAGCTGCTCGCCTACGGGGCGCTCGGGGAGGCGGGCGTGCGCGAGTTCTTCGCCCACGTGCGCTTCCACAAGCACGACGGGGAGCGGATCGTCGTCCACATGCTGGTCGAGCTCTACGCCCGCTCCGCCGAGGAGGCGACCGAGGTGCTCGAAGAGGCCGCCCACGGCCAGCTCGAGATCACCTCGCTGGCGGAGGAGTCGCGACCCCCGGCGCACGCCTCGGACGAGGCGCACTGACCCCGCGCTCGAGCGCAGCACTGCGACAGAAGACTTCGAATATTCGTCCGACCAGCGTCTTCGAAGTTCGCTATGCAAGCACGATTTGCGGGCTCAAGCACGGCAAACTTGTTGCCGATGTGTTCTTACGCATGGAACTTGCAACGTTTTCCCTCTATTTTCTAGCTCAGCCCTGCGGGGCGCCACAAAGCTTGGAGCGAGCTCTGTTGCCCGAGTCAGTTTCAACCGCATCCACCACACTCCCTTCGCAGCCCGAGCGCCCGAACGCGCCAACTGCGCATCACACCACTTGAACTAAAACGTACCCATGGAGAACTCAACCGCATCCCATCACCGCCATCTTCGACACCCGCGGGAGGATCGTGTCGAAGAGGAAACGATTCGCGCCAATCGGTCCAGGCCGCAGAGAGACGTCTACCGCGCCACGGTCAAGCGCGGCATCGACTTCGGAGCCTCGCTGATCCTGCTGATCTTGCTGTCTCCGCTGATGCTCCTGATCGCGCTGGCCGTGAAGCTCGACAGCCGTGGCCCGGCGCTATTCCGACAGCAGCGACTCGGGCTGGCCGCGAAGCCCTTCATCGTGCTGAAGTTCCGCACGATGGCAGCCGATTCCTCATCCGAGATTCACCGGCGCTACGTCGCCGAGCTGGCCAACGGCACAGTCGACCAGGCCGATGGCGAGGTGAAGAAGCTGACCGCCGATCCACGGGTGACCCGGGTGGGAGGATTCCTGCGCCGCACCAGCCTCGACGAGCTGCCGCAGCTCTTCAACGTCCTCGCCGGCACGATGTCGCTGGTCGGTCCCCGCCCGGCGCTCGAGTACGAGCTCACGCACTACCGGCCGGTCCATTACCGGCGGTTCGAGGTCCTGCCCGGGATCACTGGCCTCTGGCAGGTCTCGGGCCGCAATCAGCTCGACTTCCACCAGATGCTCGACCTCGACGCCGAGTACAGCGAGGATCTGTCCTTCCCGGGCGACGTTCGCATCCTCGCCCGCACCCCGCTCGCCGCCTTTCGCCACGCAGCATGAGGAATCCGGCGGACGACATCTCGCTTGCCGTCGTCGGCGTCGGCTACTGGGGCCCGAACCTGGTCCGCTGTGCGGTCGAGAACGACAGCTGCGTGGTGAAGACGATCTGCGATAGCGACGTCGACTCGCTGACCCGGCTCACGCGCCGCTACCCGGCGGTCGAAGCGACCCAGGACTTCGAGTCGGTCCTGCGCGATCCCGAGATCGGCGGCGTCGTGATCGCGACTCCGGTGACCACCCACTACGAGCTGGTCAAGCGCAGCCTGCTCGCCGACAAGCACGTGATGGTGGAGAAGCCCCTGGCCACAACCAGCCCGGAGTGCAGTGAGCTGATCGAGCTGGCGGAGGAACGCGGCCTCGTGCTGATGCCCGGCCATACCTTCATCTACTCGCCTCCGGTCAACAAGGTGAAGGCGATGCTCGACGCGGGCGAGCTCGGCGACATCTACTTCGGCACCTCCAGCCGGGTGAATCTCGGCATCCACCAGAGCGACGTCAGCGTCGTCCGCGACCTGGCTCCCCATGACTTCTCCATCCTCCTCCACTGGCTGGGCAAACCGGAGTTCGTGCGGGCGATCGGACGCGCCTCGATCATGCCCGGCAACCTCGATGTCGCCTTCGTCGATCTCGGGTTCGACGACGGCAGCCTCTTCCACGTCGAGCTCTCGTGGCTTGCGCCGACGAAGCTCCGCCGCACGGTCCTGGTCGGCACGGAGCGCATGGTGGTCTACGAGGACACCAGCGCCGAGCAGGTGCGCGTATTCGACCGCGGCGTGGAACCGCCGCCCGACCACCAGACCTTCGGCGAGTTCCAGCTCTCCTACCGCTCCGGCGACGTGCTCACGCCGCGGATCCCCGCCGACGAGCCGCTGCGGCTCGAGGTCGCCGACTTCGTCGATTCGATCCGCGACGAGCGCGAGCCGGTCTCAAACGCGAAGCTCGGGCTGGACGTGGTGCGGATGATCGAGGCTGCAGAGACCTCACTCGAATACAACTCGGCCCCCGTCCCGCTCTCGACCGATGGCCGCAGGATCGCTCCCGACAGACGCCGCAGCGCCGTCGGCATGCCGGTCGTCCGCTCGCGAGACCCCTCCGAATCGGCGCATCGGTGAGCCAGGCAACCGGGCAAGCGGTGCCGCTCGTCGACCTCACGCGGCTCGACGCGGAGGTCCTCGCGCAAGCGGATGAGGCATTCGGGCGGATCGCCGCCGCGGGCGCATTCACCTTCGGGGACGACCTCGCCGCCTTCGAGCGGGAGTTCGCCGAGCACTGCGGCGCGGCGGAGAGCGTCGGCGTGAGCGACGGGACGGAAGCGCTCCGGCTCGCCCTGCTGGCGCTCGGCGTGACCCCCGGAAGCGAGGTCGTGACGGTCCCCCACACCTTCGTCGCGACGGTCGAGGCGATCGCCGCCGCAGGGGCCGAGCCGGTGCTGGTGGACATCGACCCCGAGACGCGGTGCATGGACCCGGCGCGGCTGGCAGATGCGATCACGTCTCGCACGAGCGCCATCGTCCCGGTCCATCTCTACGGCCGTCCCGCGCCGATGGACGAGATACGCGCGGCCGCCGGACGCGTCCCGGTCCTCGAGGACGCCGCCCAGGCCCATGGCGCCGAGCTCGCCGGCAGGCGCGCCGGCAGCCTCGGCGCAGCCGCCGGATTCAGCTTCTACCCGACCAAGAACCTCGGCGCCATGGGCGATGGCGGCGCCGTCGTCACCGACGACCCCGAAGTCGCCGCGACGGTCCGCTCGCTGCGCCATCACGGCTCGGCCGCGGACAACGCGAACGTCCACCTCCGTCGCGGCTCGACCGCCCGGCTCGACAACCTGCAGGCGGCCATCCTACGCCTGAAGCTGCCGCTGCTGGACGGCTGGAACGACTCGCGCCGCGCAGCCGCCGACCGCTATCGCGATGCACTCGCCGAGCTGCCGGTCGGCCTCCCCCCTGGAGACCCGGCCGGCGGGCGGCACGTGTACCACCTGTTCGCGATCGAGGTCGAGGATCGCAACCGAGTGCTCGCCGAGATGCGGGCGGCCGGGATCGGCGTCGCCGCCCACTACCCGACGCCGGTGCACCTGCAGCCGGCCTGGCGCAACCTTGGCGACGGACCGGGCTCGCTGCCGCACGCCGAGGCGGCCGCATCGCGCTGCCTCTCGCTGCCGATCTTTCCCGGCATCGCCGAGGAGGAGGTCGACCGCGTCGTCGAGGTACTGTCCGGCCTGCTCGACTGAGGACGTCGCAAGATGGACCTGCCCACCTATTCCGTCATTTCCCCTGTGCGCGACGAGGCCGACTACCTCGACGTCACCGCCGAGGCAATGGTCGCGCAGACGCATCGGCCGCTGCGCTGGGTAATCGTCGACGACGGCTCGACCGATGCGACCGGGGAGATCGCCGAGCGCTGGGCGTCCGAGCACGACTGGATCCGCGTCGTCGCCTCCGGGAGCGAGCACACGCGGCGCCGCGGGGCGCCGATCGTCGCCGCCTTCAAGCGCGGCCTGCGTGAGCTCGACCGGCGACCCGACGTCGTCGTCAAGCTCGACGGTGACCTCTTCCTGCCGGCGCACTACTTCGCCTGGGTCGCAGCGGTCTTCGCCCACGACCCGCGGGCCGGGATCGTGGGCGGCAAGGTCCTGATGCCCGAGCGCGGACGCTGGCGGCCCGACTACGGCAAGGCAGCCGACAACGTCCACGGGGTCGCCAAGGCGTATCGCTTCGACTGCCTCGACGAGATCGGCGGCCTGCAGGAGTCGATGGGCTGGGACGGCATCGACGAGTACGCGGCCCGCGCCCGCGACTGGGGCGTACATGCCCTCGACGAGCTGACCGTCCTCCACTACAAGCCGCGCGGCTCCAAGCAGCAGCCGCTCCGCGCGCGCTGGGAAGAGGGGCGCGGGAACGCGTTCATGGGCTACAGGTGGAGATTCATGGTGCTGCGCGCCGGATATCGCGCGTTGGTCGAGCGCCCGCGGGGCCTCGGCGGCATCGCGCTCTTCGCCGCCTATGCTGACGCGCGCCTGCGCCGCCTGCCGCAGGTGCCGGACACCGCCGCCGTCTCCGAGCTGCGCCGCGAGCAGGCCCAACGGATGCGAGGCCTGCTGCGCCGGCCACGTGCGTCGGACCAGTCCTCGCCCCTGCCCGGCGGCGGCCCGGCCTTCTGGCTCAGGGACGAAGCAGCGACTCGACGGCCCGCAGGTAGATCTCGCGCTGGCGAGGCCAGCGATACGGCTCGTTGACCTCCCAGGCCCGCTCGACCAGCCGCTCGCCAAGCTCCGGGCTCTCGTAGAGCTCGCGGATCGCCCGCGCCAGACCGTCCGGGTCGCCGGCGTCGAAGTACGCGAAGCAGCTCTCGTCGAAGTAGTTCTGCACCGACCGCGTCCGCGAGATCGCCGCGGGACGGCGCATCGCGATCAGGTCGTACATCTTGTTGCAGTGGGTGACGTCGCGAAAGGCGTCTTTCTTCATCGCGACGACGCCGACGTCGGCTCGCGACAGCGCCTCGAGCAACTGCTCCATCGGAACGTACTCGCGGGCGAACCAGATCCGGTCCGAGACGCCGCGCAGCTCGGCCAGCGCTTCCACCTCCTCCTGATAGGAGCCCTCGCCGTAGACCTCCAGGCGCAGCTCCGGGATCTCGTCGCCGAGCCGGGCGAGCGCCTCGATCAGCGTGTCGTGGCCGTAGCGCTCCTCGACCGAGCCGTGGCAGATCAGGGTAAAGCGACCCGGCTCACGCGGCTGCGGCGGATAGCGCTCAGCGTCGAAGATCGACTCGTCGGCAGAGTTGAGGACCACGTCGATCTTCTCCGCCGGCGCGCCGCGCCCGACGAACAGCTCCTTCATCTCGCGGGTGCAGGTGATCGCCCGATCGGCGAAGCGGATCGCGGCCTGCTCGACGAAAGCGGCAAGTCTGACGAGCGGATGACCCGGGGAGATCCCGTATTTGGTCTCGACGAACTCCGGCACGCACTCATGGAGGTCGAGCACCACCTTCGCCCCGAACAGCTTGGGGATAAGCGCCGCGAACACGACGGAGTCGGGGATCGTGTTGGCCTGGACGACATCGTAGCGGCGGCGCAGGTGCAGGAAGCCGGCCAGGAGCGTCGCCATCGTCATGAAGGCGAGGTGCTCGAGCACGTAGGTGAGTGCGCCCTCCCGCCGGTGGCGGAGCGGCGGCCGGTAGGCGTTCGCCCCGCGCCACGTCTCGCGGCCGGGCTGGCCTTCCCGACGCAGGGAGATCACGTCCACCTCGTGCCCGGCGTCGAGCAGGCACTCGACCTCGCGGCGCACGCGGGCGTCGAGCGGGAACGAGCCCTGGCGGATGAGCAGCACGCGAGCCATCAGGGACCCGCCTCGGCGAAGGTCAGGTCGAGCGCCCGCTCGCGCGTCACCGGCGGCCGCCAGCCCAGCAGCTCGGTCGCCCGCGAGGTCGAGTAGCGGAAGTCTCCGTAAGCGGGCTTCAGCCGGTAGGGGTCGAGGAAGCTCGCCGGCGATACGGCGCCGTCGGTGGCCCGCGCGGCACGGGCCAGACCGGCCCCGAAGAGCCGCAGCGCGACCAGCGGGAAGGGGACGACGCGCCGATTCGCCGCGTCGGCATCGCGCCAGCGGCGCGCGTACTGGAACTGGCGCATCGGCCGCGGGTCGACCGCGTTGAAGACCTCGCCCCCGGCCCGCGGGTTCTCGGCGCACTCCGCCAGCAGCGACGCCGTGTTGCGGACGAAGTTCAGCCGCATCGTCGCCAGGCCGCCGTAGAGGAGCAGGGTGTCGGCTCCCAGCTCGCGGCCGAGCTGGTGCTGGAACGACCGGCCAGGGCCGTAGATCACGCCCGGCCGGACGATCGCGACGTCGCCGCCCGCCTCCCCCCAGCGGCGCACCGACCGCTCCTGCAGCCACTTCGTCCACGCGTAGTCGTCGCGCAGCCACGGCCGCGGCTCGAGCGGCGTCGACTCGTCGACGAGAGCGTGCGCGCGGACCTGGTTCAACCCGTACACCGAGAAGCTGCTCACGTGGACAAGCCGGCCCCGCCAGTCGTCGGCCTGCATCGTGCCGAGCAGCCGGTCGGTGGCCATGACCGTGGTGTCGAACATCGAGCGCCAGGTCCCGACGGTCGTGGCGGCGAGGTGAAAGACGGCGTCGGCCCCGGAGAGCGCCTCGACCAGGTCATCGCCCGGACGTCGCAGATCGGCGACCACGGGCTCGATGCCGCGCTCTCGCCAGTCCGCGGGCAGCTCGCGCGAGGGGCGCACCAGGGCCCGCACCGACCAGCCCCGGCCCAGCAGCTCCTCGACCAGATGGGTGCCGAGGAAGCCCGCGGCGCCGGTGACCAGCGCCCTCACGCCGTTTCCTCCCCGGACGCGAAAAACTCGAACATCACCGCGTTGACCGCCTCCACGTCGGCTGCGCTGACCGGCGGCTCGCCCCCCTCCGCGACGGCCCTGTAGGTGCCCTCGAGCAGGGTCTCCAGACCCTCGAAGTGATCAAGCCTGGAGGTCAGTGTGTCGGCTACCAGCGATGCCGCGCCGCCGAGCAGGTTGAGCCCGTGGCGCACGCCATTCGCCAGCTTGGCCGCCCCCCCACCGGGCCGCGCAACGTAGAGCCGATCGTTGTAGAGGTCCGCCTCGATCGTGCCCGCGTCTCCACAGACCCGCAGGAGGAAGCCCGGCGGCTCGACATGGCGGGTGACCGAGACGAGGGCGGTGGCGCGCTCGCCGGCGAGCAATGCCCGCAGCTCGTCGTCTGACTGCATGGCGGGGTCGAGGCGGCGGCGGACCGCGGCCGCGGTCGAGCAGGGGCCGGTGAAGGCGAGCGCGATCGAGACGGGATGGGAGGCGAAGTTCTGCAGGACGCCGCCGGGGAGCCCGTGGCTGAAGTGGACGAGGTCGCGGTCGGCCACGGGGCCGCCGCCGGAGAGGACCCCGCCGAAGACGACGTCGACGTGGACCACGTCGCCGATCTCCCCCGCGCGGAACAACCCGAGGGCGCGGCGGACCACGGCCGCTTCGCGCCAGTTGTAGTTCTCGATCAGGTGCAGGCCGCGCGCCCGGGCGGCGTCCCGCATCGCCGCGAAATCGCCGGCGGTCGCCGCGATCGGCTTCTCGACGAGCACATGCGCGCCGGCGTCCATCGCGGCAATCGCGAGGTCGCGGTGGCTCTGGGGCGGGGTGAGGACGTGCACCACATGTGGCTCGGCCTGCGCGAGCATCTGCCCATAGTCGGTGAAGCGGGCATCGATGCCGAAGCGCTCGCCGACGGCATCGACCACCGCCGGCTCGAGGTCGCAGATGCCGGCGATCCGCACGTCGTCGAGCCGCTGGAGCTTCTCGACGTGCTCGAGCGAGATCGCGCCGAGTCCCACCACCGCCGCCCGCAGGGGGCTTTCTGCGCTTGCCTTGGGCATCTGCCTCAGGCGTCGTGGACCGGTTGTTTGCGGCGGCGACCGTGACGCAGGCGCCGTCCAATGCGGGTGAGCTGGTCGCCGCGCACGGCGGCCCGCACCTCCGGGTCGGCGCGCGGAAGGCGCCGCAGCCCGGCGGAGGCCCAACCAGCCATGTAGTTGATCCCGCCGAGCACAGGCGGGGGATCGGTCATCCGCTGTAATCCATGCAGCAGCACGTGCAGCGGGTGCTCGCCCATCGCCCAGGCCCCTTCTCCCCAGCGCCTGAAGCCCCGCAGCAACCCGTCGTGCTGGCCCCTGAATCGCATGTGCCGCGGGTCGCCGTCGGGCATCGCGAAGCTACGCGTCTGCCAGCCGGTGAGCGTCGCCTTGACCTCGTCGATCATGTCCCAGCCGAGGATGGCCGGCATCGGCGAGATCGCCTCGTAGCACCCGCGACGATAGAACTTGGTCGCGCCATGGACGTGCTCGGGCCGGATCTTGAGCCGTCCGAGGCTGCCGTCCCCACCCACCTCGCTCAGGTAGGAGCCCGCGAGGCCGAGCTCCGGCCTGCGTTCGAGCTCGGTCACGATCGTCTCGATCGTGCGCGGGGTGAGCTCCAGGTCTGCGTCCAGCTTGGCTGCCACGTCCCACTTCTCTTCGACGCGATCCAAGGCCCACTGAAATGCCACATACTCGGCTGCACGGGCGAGCCGGTCGCCGCGCCGGTCGCGGGCCGGGCGACGCCAGGCGGCCACCCACTCGTGCCGTGCGGCGAATTCGTCGGCCAACCGGAATGACCCGTCGTCGGAGCCGTCGTCGACCAGCACCAGGCGGTCGGGGCGCCGTCGTTGGCGCTCGATCGACTCCAGAAACGCTGGCAGGAACCTCTCCTCGTTCAGAAATGGCGAGATGGCGACGATGTACATTGGCGAGAGAGCCTAGCCCGATGGACCTTCGGATCACCGCAAAGCCCATTCCCCGCACGAGCGCGCCGGCGTGACCGCGATCGCGTCGGAACGCCCCGCGTTGCTGCGCGGCGCGATCGCGGCAGGCTTGCTCGGCCTCGCGGTGCTCGTCGGCCTAATCGTCGCCGTGCAGCCGTTCGCCGGCCTGGCGGTCGTCGGCCTGCTCGCCCTGATCGGACTGGCCTTCCTCGCGCCGGTCACCCACCTGACGCTGCTGCTGATCGCCACCGTCCTCGTCCCCTATGGCATCCAGAACAACCTCTCTCCCGGCGGCGCCGGCCTGCTGCCATCGGACCTTCTGCTGTTGACCGGGCTCTTGCGGGCCGCGATCGTGCTGCTGCGCGAACCGCTCGACCGGCGGAGGATGCTGGCCCTGGCGTTGCTGGTCGGCTTCCTCGCGATCGTGGCGCTGCAGGCGCTGCACGGCCTCGACTCAGGGCGGCCGGCCAGCCAGGTCGGCTATGAGCTGCGCGTGCTGATCGGCTTCGCCACCCTGGCGATCTCGATGCCGATCATGGCCGACCCCGGTGGGCCCAGGCGCCTCGCCGTCGCCCTGATGACGATCGGCCTGCTGCTCGGCCTCTGGGGGTTGGCCCAGTGGAGCCTCGGCCTCAAGGAGATCGGCGAGAGCGGAATCGGGGTGCGCGAAGGGATCCACTTCGCCAGCGCCGGCAAAGGCCAGCTTCAGGGTGGCCTCTACGGATACCCGATCGCCGTGGTCATGGCCTTCGCCGCCCTGGTCAGCGGGCGCCTCTCGACCGTCAGCGGCCGCGTGGTCCTTGCAGCGATCCTGGTCACCAACTTCGTCTCGCTGATCCTCACCTACGAGCGCACCTTCTGGGTGACGACGCTGCTCGGCATGGGCTTCGTGGTGCTCAAATCCGCCCGCGGCAGGCGAGTCCGCACCGTCGCCTCCGCGATAGTCACCGCCGCCGTGTTGCTCGGGGCGCTGGCGGCGATCGCGCCCAACGACTTCACGGCGGCGCGCGAACGACTGCTTTCGCTCGACCAGTACTCGAGCGACAACTCCGTCCGAACCCGCGTGGTGGAGACCAACCACGTGATCGCGTCGATTGAAAAATCGCCCTGGCTCGGCTCTGGCCTCGGCGCGACGATCTTCTGGGGCCAACCGTGGAACGAAGTGCCGCCGGAGGCGACCTGGTACTCGCACAACGGCTACCTCTGGGTGATCTGGAAGGGTGGAATCGTGGCCGGCCTGATCCTGTTTGTGCTGCTGCTCTGGGCCACCTTCTGCCGGCCACCGCCCCGCGAGCGGCGCCTCGCGGGGGTCCTCCGCGTCGGCGCCCAAGCGGCGTTGTTCGTCATGCTCCTGGCGAGCTTCACCTTCCCGACCTTCAACGGGCTCGAGATCACCGCCGCGATGGGCGTGTTGGCTGCGATCTGCCTCAGCTCGCCCCCGCAGATCCGTGCAGGTACCAGAACAGCGTGAGCACCGCGCACAGGTCCTCGGTATAGGGTCGCCTTGCCTCCGCGCCGCCGGCCAGCATCGCGGCTAGGGCGCGGCGGTCGACGTAGTCCCACAGCGGCGAGCTCGGCACCGACGAGCAGAGCTCCCGGTGACTCTCGATTCCCGCCTCCAGCCAGGCCCGCCCGAAGTCCAGCCCCACCGCACCGCCACCGCGCCCAGAGCGCAGGCGGCTCATCGGCCGCCGCGCAGCCGCGCCGGCGATCCCCGCGACCGCCATCGCCGGCGCCAGGCGCGGTCGCTGGGGCTTCCATGGCTTCTCGAACGGTGCTTCGCGGAGCACCGGCGACAACTCCGAGAGCAGACCGTAGTGCGCGGCCTCGACGTAGCGCTCGCCCGAGCCGAGCGAGAAGGCGAATCGGTAGAAGTCGCGCGAGACGAATGGGCTGAAGAGGTCGGTGGCGCCGCTTACCCGCCGCACGCCCGTGGCCGCCCAGTGCGGAACCCGCTCGAAGGCGTAGTAGGCCTCGAGCACCTCGCGGGCGCGCCAGCCCTCGTCCCGGCGGCGATCGGCGAACCGCCTCAGGTAGCCGCGCGTGGCCTCGACGGCCTCGCGCCTCACCACACCGCCAGCGTCCGAGGTCTTGGTCTCCAGAGTGCGCTTCTGCGCCTCCCAGGAGGAGCGCAGGCCGGGCGCCTGGGAGACGAAGGGGATGAGCATGCCGATGTTGCCTGCCCGCGCGATCTCCCCCCCGGGCCCCCAGACCTTGAGTCCCAGCCGAACCGGGTCGCTGCCGTGGTCGATGTGGTCGGCGATCCCGTACAGCGTCGCCGTGCCCTCCGTCTGCCGGGCGAAGCGGGCGGTGACGAGCTCGTAGCTCTGTCGTTCGGCGGGCGACTCGGGTGTGACGAGCCGGTGGTCCACGCCCGCGGCGGAGGCGATCCGCGCCGCGATCTCGACGTCGGGCTCGCCCTCGACGCCGGAGGTGTAGTAATCGACGCCGGGCTTGCCGATCGCAAGCATCAGGGCGAAGAGGACTCGGGTGTCGCGGCCGGCGGTCAGCGGGCACGAGACCTCAGATCGGTTGGACACCGCGGCGCGCGCGGTCGTCCGCAGGCGGTCGGCGAGCTCCGCGACGCCGGCGGCACCGTCCGGATTGCGGCGCGGCGCGAGTTCCGCCGCGGCGAGGTGGCGTCGTTCCTCATGTCCGCACGGCGAGAGCTCGTGCAGGCAACCGCCCGCGAGGGTGCGCACGCCCTGTCGCAGCGTCCGTCCGACGGGCCAGCCGAGGCTCGCCATAGCGCTCACGGCGAGTGGGTCGAGATTGTCGAGATCGCCGAGCGCTCTGAGCGCCTCGACGCTGTTGCCGAGCAGCCATCCGTCCCCATCGCGGGCCAGGTAGACCTTCGCCATCCCGAGCGGGTCGGTGAGGCACTGCGCCGTCGCCGCCCCGAGGTCGATTCGCAGGGCGCAAAAGATCCCCTCCAGCGAGCGCCCGGCATCGTCCCAGCGACTGCCCAAAACCGCGGCGTCGGCGGCTTCGTACCGTCCCTCGCGCTCGACCGGTAGGCCGTCGTAGAGAGTGACGACATCGCCGTCGCGGCTGCTGTAGCGACGGCCGTCGGCAAGCTCGGCCGGATGAGCCACCGCCGCGAAGGCCAGTCGGCCGTCGGCCGACGAGCCGCTGACGGCCTGGCCACCGGCCAGCTGCGGGAACGCGCGCGCCGCCCCGGCGACGGCGTCCTCGAGGGGCGACACCACCGCGCCGCCGCGCTCACGACATACGACCGCGAAGAGCTGCACCTACCGCCCTCCGGGGCAGCCGTTTCTGGGAGGACGAGGCCCGAGCACGCGCGAAGCCTAGCGGCCCGGCAACGCCCCTCAGCGTCCAATGGTGCGGCGAATCTGGCCGACCGAGCGCTTGACCAACCCGAAATCGATCGCCGAGAGGACCGCGAGGTAGCCGCCGAGGCAAGCGGCGGTCGTCGCGACGAGGCCGAGCCAGGGCTCGCCCTCGAGCAGCCGCACGACGCCGAAGCCGCAGAGCCAGGCCGGGCCGCAGGCAGCCACGGCCGGCCAGACCGCTCGCACCTGATCGAGCACCGGCACGCCGACCCGCCTGCGGCAGGCGATCCAGACGATGATCAGCGAGACCAGCATGAAGCCGACGATCACCCAGGCCACCCCCTCGATCCCCGGTCCACGAGCCGTGAGGACCAGGGCTACGAGGAAGGGCGCCAGGAGGGCTCCGTTGATCTTCGCCAGAGTCCCGGGAGCGCCGCTCGAATTGAGCAGCCACGAGGCCGTGTTCTGCACCGGGTACAGCGATGCCCAGAGCCCGAGGATCGAAAGCGTGCCGATCATCGGCGCCCACTTCTGCCCCAGCAGCGCCAGGGTGAGCGGTTCGGCAGCCGTGCTCAGCACGATCCCCAGGGGCAGGGCGACGACGGCGACCAGCCGCAGGACCGAGAGGTAGGCGCCGCGGATGTCCTCGCCCCTCCCCCGCATCTCCGAGAAGGCGGCGAAGGTCACCCGCGAGACCGGGTCGGAGACCGCCGAGTAGGGCAGTTCGGCCAGCCGGTAGGCCGTGTAGTAAAAGCCGACCTGCGCTCCCGAGAGGTACCGGCCGACGACGAGATAGTCGGTGTTGTTCTGCACGAAGTAGAAGAGGACCTGGGCGAGAAAGCCGAGGCTGGTGTGCAGGGCGTCCTTGGCCTCCTCGAGGTTCCAGCCCGGACGTACCCAGTAGGGAGCGGCGTAGACGAAGGCGAGGAAGGTCCCCGACACGCTCATCGCGACGCGGCCGATCACCAGGCACCAGACGCCGAGGTCCGTCGCCGCGGCGAGCGCCACGGCCACCGCCGAGTAGACAACCGCCTGGCCGACGAGCACGATGAAGCGCTTTCGGAAGAGCAGGTGTTTCTGCAGCTGAGCCTCACCGAACCCCTGGAACCCGCCGAGGCATACGGTCAGCGCGAAGACCCTGATCACGTCGGTCAGATCCCCCTCGTGGAAGAGCCCGGAGATCAGCGGGGCGAGCGCGAACCCGGCCAGCCCGAGGGTCACGCTCAGGCCGATGATCATCGTCAGGATCGTCGCCTGGGCGTGGCGGCTCAGGTCGTGGCGGGAGATGATCGTCGCGGCCAGGCCGAGGTCGCGAAGGTAGTTGAGTGCCAGAGTGACGCTGTTGGCGAGGGCGATCAGGCCAAAGTCCGACGGCGCGAGCAGGCGAGCGAGGATGATCGACGCGATGAAGCCGATGCCGCGATTGCCCGCATACGTGAGCAGGGTCCACGGGACGCTCCGAACTGCCCTGCTGTCGAGGCGCCCCTCCGCTATGACGCTCTCCGCCTTCGCGCGCTAGGAACCCGCTCCGGCGCCCACCACCGGCGTCGGGCGGCGCTGCGCCGCAGATTCACGGTGATAGTAGTTCTCCGAACGGTCGGTTCCGGTCAGGACCAAGCCGAACATCTGGAGGTCCAGCTGGCGCAATATGCGAAGCGTTTCGCGCGCGAGGTCCCGAGTCGTCCAGTTGAGCCGGGCGACCAACATCACGGCGTCGACGTGGCTGGCGAGCGTGATCGCATCGTGTACGGCGCCGACGGGCGGCGCGTCGACCAGAACGAAATCGGCACGGGCACCGCATTCGCCGAGGATCTCGGCGGTGGACGGGCGCGAGAGGACCATCTCGGGGGAGGCGAGCTGAGGTCCCGCGGGCAGCACCGTGAACGAGGGCCCTCGCGTTCTTCGCCGTGCCGGCGCGCTGCGTCGCGACGTTGACGTCGACCAGCGCATCGGCGAGATCCACCGCGCCGCCGGCCACGCCGGAGAAGCCGGGTCCCTGCTCGAGGCGCAGGCGCTCGGCGAAGCGCGGGTGTCGAAGATCGGCCTCGACCGCGATCACGCTCTTGCCGAGCAGCGCCAGCGCGCGCGCGAGCCCGAGCGTGACGGTCGTCTTGCCGTCACCGGCGCCTGGCGACGTCATAAGCAGCACGGAGCCGGCTCGCTGACGATCGAGGAACAACAGGTTTGCCGCGAGGCTGGCGTAGGCCTCGTCGCGAAGCCGGTCGCCGCGGCCGGACTTGGGAGCCCCCCGCGCGGGGCGCGGCATCCTCGCCAGAAGCGGCAGCTCGAAGATCTCCTGCGCTTCGTCCTCGTCCTTCAGCCGCCGGTCCGCGAACTCGAGCGCGATAACCGCGATCACCGCGAGGGCGAAGCCGACGAGCAGCCCGACAAAGGTGGAGAGCAGCGGCCTGGGCACGGCTGCGCTGGTCGGGACGGTCGCGCGACGCACCACTTCGACGCCGCCCGTCTGCAGCGACGAGGCGATCTCCAGTTCGCGCAGCCGCGCTTCGAGCTGGCGCCCCTCGCTCGATTCGCGTTCCGCGGAGGGGAGCGATTCGAGCCGGTTGCGGGCCAGCGTCGCGGCTTCTTCGAGGCTGGCGCGGGCCGTCTCCTGGCGAAACGAGACGTACTGAGTGGCGAAGGCGTTGGCCAGCGCGGCGGCGAGCTTCGGGTTCTGGTCGCGAACGGTGATCGAGACGAGGTCGGAGTTCCCTTCGGCTTCGGTGCTCACCTCTTCCAGCAGCGCACTGGGAGGCGTCTTCAATTCCAGTTCTTCCTGGACGCCTTCGGCGACTGCCTCGAGCTTGATCAGCCCGATCTGGGTATTGGTTTCGCGTTCGGGGTCGGAGCTCGAGCTGCTGCCGCCGAGGATCGTGTTGACCGGCTCGGCTTCGCGCAGGAGGACAACGGAGTTGGCGTCGTATTCCTTCGTCCCCGCGAGGCTGTACAGCAACGCGACAAGCGCGACGATGCCGGTGACCGAGGCGAGCACGACCCACCGCCGCCGCGCGACGCGCAGATATTCACGCAGGCGCTCGGCAGGGCTGCGCGCGACCGGGGTCGCCGCCTGCTCGGTCTCCGAGCGGGGCGAGCCCGGGGTGCTGGGAGGAGGCTGCATTGCGCGTAGTTTACGGGCTGGTCGGACGGGCTTCGCGCCGATGCCTCTCCGCTCGGCGGGATTGCCGAGGCGCGCTGGACGGGTGTCCGATCTGCTTCCGTGGGTGCTTATCGCGCTGCGCCACGGGTCGATACCGGTGCTGTTCCCATGGCACCGCAACGACCCAAGCGCATCCTCCTCCTGGCTCTCCTCGCCTTCGTCGCGAGCAGCCTCTGGGCGACGCCCGGGGCCTCCGCCACCGTCTACTCCTTCAAGCCCGCCCGCACCGCCCACGGGTCGGTCGTCTTCTCGATCGAGGGAGTGCGCGCGTCCGCCGTGCGCGCGGCACGGATCCGCCTCGGCCATCGCGAGTCCTTCCGGCTCAACCTGCGGACGGCGAAGCGGGCGGCGAGGCGCGGGCACCTACGCCTGCGCCTGCGCTCGATGGTCGCCCGGCGGCAGCGAGCCGGCCATCGCGCGCGCGCCTCGACGGCGACCGAAGCGCGCCGGGCCGTCCGCCTTGCCCGCCGGTCGGGAAGGCTCAAGATCGTCGCCGACACGACCTCCCCGGAGACCACGATCACCGCGGGTCCGAGCGGCGCGACCTCCTCGCAGTCGGCGTCGTTCAGCTTCAAGTCCTCCGAGAAGCACAGCAGGTTCGAATGCAGCCGCGGCTCCGGCGCCTGGAGCTCCTGCAGCTCGCCGACTTCCTACTCCGGCCTCACCGCCGGCACCCACACCTTCCTCGTACGCGCCACGGACCGGGCGGGCAACGTGGACCCCACGCCCGCGAGCCGCACCTGGACGGTCGAAGCCCCGGCTCCGGCGCCAGAGCCCGAACCGGCGCCCTCGCCCGAACCAGCGCCGGAATTCGAACCGGCGCCCGAACCGCTCCCGGCCGGGCGACCTGATGTACGACGGATTCGAATCCCCGAACGGGCCGAACAACCTGATCACCAACGAGTACGCCGCCTGGCACAGCTGGGACGGCAGCGCGGTCGACTCGCCGGTCTGGCAGTCCGACGGCGGCTCGCTCTTCTCGGTCGCCACCACGGGCCCCGACGGCGGCTCGACCCGCGCCGCCTACACGGGCAAGCTGGACAGCAGCTCGGCCGACCGGTACTCCGAAGCCAGCACCCACTCGAACAAGATGCGCTTCTGGACGAAGCAGTCCGGCTTCGGCGACGTGCAGATCGAAGCCGAGATCAAAGCCACCGGCTGGAGCTCGGAAGCTCCCTCGACCTGGGGCGGCTTCAAGTTCTACCTTCACCGCGAGGCCGGCGTCACTGAAAGCTCCTTCTACACGGTCGAGCCGTACATCGCGGACGGCCACATCTACATCCAGAAGAAGTGCCTCGGCGACACCGGCGGCGGCAACTACTCGAGCGGCGGCACCTACTACCTGCTCGCGAACAAGAGCGGCTTCAGCGTCCCGCTCGGGAGCTGGCACCGGATCGCGGCGACCGCGCACACGAACAGCGACGGCTCCGTGACCCTGGGACTCTACCGCGACGGCAAACTGCTGGCGCAGGCGGTCGATCGGGGCATCGCGAGCGACGGCACCGGCTGCGCCCCGCTCAGCGGCCGGCCACCTCGGCTTCCGCTCCGACTACCTGCAGTACTACCTCGACAACTTCGAGGTAACCCCGCACTAGCAGCAGCGCGCCGGCGATCGCGGAGCCGGCATCTATCATCCGCGCGGTGCGCGTACTCCCGCCCATCGACCCGACCTCACCGGCCTGGCTGAGCCTCGTCGAGCGTAGCCCGACCGCGACGATCTTCCACCATCCGCGCTGGCTGGAGCTCCTGCGGTCCCAGTACGGCTACGAGCTGCACAGCTGCTGCATCGGGGACGACGAGGGCGCGCGGGCGGCACTCCCGATCGCCCGGATAGAAAGTCGTCTCACCGGGCGGCGACTGGTCGCCCTGCCGTTCTCAGACGTCTGCCCGCCGCTACTCGCCCCCGGGGCGGAGCAGGGCGCGCTGGACGCCCTGGGCGAGGCGCTGGCGGCCGAGCATCGGCAGAGCGGACTGGAGCTGACTGTCCACGCGCCGGTTCCAGGCGCGCCTGGGGCCTTCGTCCAGCCTCGCTTCCTCCGTCACCTCCTCGCCCTCTCCACTGACCCCGCCGAGGTGGAGAGCCGCTACTCGAAGTCCCAGGTGAAACGGGGCATCAAGAAGGCGTTGCGCGAAGGGCTGCGGGCCGAGCGACGGACCGACGTGGCCGCCCTCGACGCCTTCTACGCGCTGCACATGCGAACCCGGCGCAAGCTCGGCGTCCCGACCCAGCCCCGGCGCTTCATCCGCCGCTTCGCCGAGCTGTTCGACGAGGGCCTGGGCTTCGTGCAGCTCGTGCTCGACGACGAGCGGCCGATCGCCGCCGCGGTCTTCCTCACCTGCAACGGCACCGTCACCTACAAGTACGGCGCCTCGGACGAGCGAGGGCTCGGGAAGCGGCCGAACAACCTGCTGTTCTCGGAGACGATCCGCTGGGCCTGCGAAGCGGGGCTACAGACGCTCGACTTCGGTCGCACCGACATCGACAACCGCGGCCTGAGCGCCTTCAAGCGCTCCTGGGGGGCGGAGGAGGAAGAGCTCTCCTACACCTTCTTCGCCGAGCGCGAGCCCTCGAGCGAGCCGGGGCGGAGTGACCGGGCGCTGGCCGCGGTGCTCAAGCGCTCCCCACCGGCTGCTAGCCGCCTGGTCGGCGAGGCCCTCTACCGGCATTTCGGCTAGCTACGATCCGCCCGTGCCCTACGACCCGGCGGCTCCGGACTTCGACCCCGACGACTTCCTGCTCGAACGCTACGCGCGGCGCGAGGGCGGCCAGTCTGCGGCGATGCGCGCCTACTACGCGGTCAAGCCGCTGCTGCCGCGGCGCCTGCAGATCGCGATGCGCCGTCGCCACGCCGCGCGGCGCGCGCAGCGGGACTTCCCAGCCTGGCCGATCGAGCCGCTGCTGGTGGATCACCGACGGCTCGAGCTGGGGCGCGAGATCGAGGACGCGGGCGGCTCGCCGGTCCCCTTCGTCGGCTACTGGCCGGAAGGTCGGAGCTTCGCCTCGATCGTCAGCCATGACGTCGAGGGGCCGGAGGGGATAGCCAACATCCCGCGCGTGCTCGAGGTCGAGCGGAGGCACGGGATCGTCTCCTCCTGGAACTTCTGCGGCGAGTGGTACGAGATCCCCGAGGGGACGTTCGACCTGGTGCGGGATGCCGGCTGCGAGATCGGCCTGCACGGCATCCTGCACGACGGAAAGCTGTTCCGCGACAGGGAGAGCTTCGAGGCCAACCTGCCCAAGATCCACAGCTACCTGGAGCGCTGGGGAGCCGTCGGCTTCCGCTCGCCGGCCACCCACCGCAACCCCGAATGGATGCCCGAGCTCGGCTGCCTGTACGACGGCACCTTTCCGGACACCGACCCGTTCGAGCCTCAGGCCGGCGGGTGCTGCTCGATTCTGCCCTACTTCATCGGCGATTTGGTGGAGCTGCCGATCACGCTCGTGCAGGACCACACCCTGTGGGAGATCCTCGACGAGGAGACGATCGACCGGTGGACCGCGAAGAGCGAGTGGATCGCCGAAAACCACGGCCTGATCCAGCTGCTCGTCCACCCCGACTACCTGCTGAGCGAAGCCCGGCTGGCTCTCTACGACTCGTTCCTGGAATGGCTGAGCGCACTCGACCGCGAGCGCGGCGGCTGGCATGCGCTGCCGCGCGAGGCGGCCGAGTGGTGGAGGCAGCGCGCGGCACTGAGTTGCCGGACCGGCGCCGACGGGCGGGCGGCGATCGAGGGCGGCCCGGGGGCCGAGCGGGCGAGCGTCGCCTGGGCGGTCGAGGAGGGCGGCGAGGTTCGCCTGCGGCTCACTCCTTCGACGCGCCTGAGCCGGCGCAGGCGGTCGCCGAGAAGCTGCGGCGCGCGGCGTGCCAGGCGCGAGAAGAGAGACGGGACCGTGGCGGCGAAGGGCCGTGGATCGTCCCTGGCGAACACGGCGAACTGCAGCGGGGGCCGCAGCGAGCGCAGGTAGGCGCTCGGCGAGAGGCTGCCGCGCCGAATCTCAGTCGCCGCCGCCAGCACGTCGGTGCCCATGCGCACCCAGCGCACTCCCGGCCGGGCCCGGGCCTCGACGACGCTCTCCCCCTGGGCGAGCAGATGGCCCACGTAGGGAAAGTCGACCCCGGCGCGGGCACCGAGCGTGAACCAGGTCCAAAGACGCGGGTTGATGTCGAGCACCTTGTACTCACCGCTCCTCGGGTCGCGCTTGAACTCGACCTCGACCAGGCCGTCGTACCCGATCGCGGCGAGCAGGCGCCGCGCCGCCTCCTCTACCTCGGGGGCGTCGATCGTTTCCACGCAGGAGCTGGAATGGCCGAAGTCCACCGGGTACTGGCGGCGGCGGCATGCGACCACCGAGCCGACCGGGCGACCGCCTGCGCAGGCGGCGCCGAATGAGAATTGGGCCTCCCCCCCGCCCGGTATCAGCTCCTGGACCATGACTTCGTCCGGCGCGACCATCGTGCAGGCCTCCCGGTAGCGCGCGAGCAGCTCCTCGCGATCGGCCACGGGCCAGGCCTTGTCATGGGTGAAGCGGTTGAGGTCGCGCCTGGCGCTCGGCTTGAGGATGCAGGGAAAGTCGACCTCGAGGCCCGCCAGGTCCTCGACGCCCGCTGGGTGGTGGGTGCGCGGCGCGGCCACGCCCGCCTCCCGCGCGAGCCGGTAGGTCTGAGCCTTGTCGTAGGCGAGGCGGGTCTGCGTCCACGGCGGAGTGGTGGGCCGCAACTCGCGCGCCAGCAGCTCGTGGTGGCGCGCGACGAGCGCCGCGGTCTCGTCGGACGTCGCGAACAGGGTCCAGCCCCGCAGGCCGTGCTCGGTTGCAAGACCGGCGACGTAGGCGGCCTGCCCGACCTCGTCCTCCTCCGCCGGCCAGGGCAGGTTGCGTTCGACGAAGCGCGAGCGGTGGGCCAGCAGGTAGTCGCTCTCGTCGATCACCCAGACCGGGATGCCCCGCCGGCCGAGGCTGCGGGCGATCCCCAGCCCGCGCGAGTCTCCGCCGATGACAAGGCCGCCGACCACGGCGGCTCAGCGCAGCCGCCGCGCCGGGTTGCCGGCGATCACGGCGCCGGGGGGCACGTCGCGGGTGACCACCGCGCCGGCGCCGACGAGCGCGTCCGCACCGACGGTGAGGCCGCCCAGCACCACCGCGCCGGAGCCGATCGAGGCGCCGTCCTCGATCCGCGTGCGCAGCATCTGCCAGTCGTCCGGTCCCTGCAGCCTCCCGTGCTCGTCGGTCGCCCGCGGGCTCCTGTCGTTCACGAACATCACACCGTGCCCGACGAACACCCGATCGCCGATCGTCACCCCCTCGCAGACGAACGTGTGGCTCTGGACCTTGCAGGCGGCACCGATCTCGACCCCCCGCTGCACCTCGACGTAGGGCCCGATGTGGCTGCCGTCGCCGATCCTGCACCCGTAGAGGTTGACGAAGGCCTGAACCCGGACGCCAGCACCGAACTCGACGTCCGCGATCAGCCGCTGCGGGGCGTCGTTGGCGGGCTGGTCGGCCATCGCCGGACCGCTCAGCTCGGCTTGCGCGGGACGAGCACGAGGCGCTGGAACTCGGCCACCAAGACGCCGTCCTGGTTCAGCACCCGGGTGTGGACCTTGACGATGCCGCGATCGGGCTTCGACTTCGATGGCTTGACGTCGAGCACCTCGGTCTCGCAGAACAGCGTGTCGCCGTGGAAGACCGGGTTGGGGTGGCTGAGCTCTTCGGTGGCGAGGTTGGCGATCGCCTTGCCGGAGACGTCGGAGACCGACATGCCGAGGGCGAGCGAGTAGACGAGCGGACCGACGACGACGTTGCGGCCCTGCTGGGAGCGGCCCGCGTAGACGTCGTTGATGTGCAGCGGGTGGTGGTTCATCGTGATCAGGCAGAAGAGGTGGTCGTCCGCCTCGGTCACGGTCTTCGCCGGCCAGTGCTTGTAGACGGCGCCGACCTCGAACTCCTCGAGGTAGCGGCCGTAGCTGTGCGCCCCGGACGCCTCGCGCTCGGCCTGGTCGGTGGTCAGCTCGTAGGTCTTCTCGCTCATCGGTGCGTGATTCTCCTTGGGTTCATTGACGGCGCGGAATGCTACCCTCGCGCCCGCCCGAGGCGCTCAGTGCGCTTTCTTCAGCCGCGCGCGCTGCTCCTGGCGCTCGACCACCTGGACGATGAGCTTCTTCACGTTGGAGTCGCCGGTCGCCTTGAGGTGCCCGGTCTCGACCGCGCGGCGGTAGGCGCCCAGGGTGCCGCGCTCGGCGAGCTCGTTGAACTCAGGCCGGTCGATCTGGACCAGCACCCGCTCGTCCTGCGCGAGGTCCTTGCTCACCTTCGGCCCCGGCAGCTCGACCCGGTACAGCTGCACGTCCCCCTTGGCCTTCAGCTCGAGCCCGAAGACGAGCTTGAGCTTGCGCAGCGCCGGAACTTCCTCCTGGAAGCGCCGCACGGCG
>CAWBLE010000017.1:0-61179 GCA_963789505.1 uncultured Solirubrobacterales bacterium | reverse complement strand
GCGAATCTCGCCGCGGCGCGGGACGCGTTCGCCGGCGCGGGGCGGGCGCCGGCCTCCGGCGGCTCGGGGATCGGCTCGGGCTCCTCGCCGGTCACCGCCGTCCAGTACGTGGCCTCGCTGGCGCCGCAGACGCGTTACCGCTACCGGGTCCGGGCGTCGAGCTCCGGCGGCGTGACGCTGGGCCCGACCGCTTCTTCGCGACCGTGACGGCGGTCAACGACCTCCGGCCGCCCGACGGGCGCGCCTTCGAGCTGGTCTCGCCGCTCGACAAAGAGGGCGGTGCGATCGCCCCGCCGGGGTCGCTGTTCGGCGGCGGCGAGTTCCAGGCCGCGGCGGCCGGCGGCGCCTTCACCTACAGCTCGGGCACGGCCTTCGGCGCCGCCGCCGGGGCGCCGCCTGGGTCGCAGTACGTCGCGCGGCGCGGCGCCGGGGCTGGTCGAGCGAAAACGTCTCCGAGCCGCTGCTCTCCGAAGGCTACGGCGGCGAACCGGACGGGGTCCCCTACCGGGTCTTCTCCGATGACCTGGCGCGGGCGCTGGTGCTGGACCCGCGGCGCTGCGGGACGGGGGAACCGTGCCCGCGGAGCTACTCGCTGCGCGAGACGGCGAGCGGCGCGCTGCGGGCGCTGCCCGCCGAAGCGGCGGGGATGCGGGTGGTGGGCGCGACGCCGGACCTGGGCCGGGTCTGGTTCGAAGACGAAGGCGGGGAAACGTTCGCCTGGAGCGGCGGGGGCGCGCTGGCGCCGGCCGCGGCGCCGCCGGCGCCGGTCGCCGAACGGGTCAGCGCCGACGGGCTGCACCGACTCTTCGTCACGGCAGCCGAAGTCCCGCCCTTCGACAACGTCGACGCGAACACGGGCGAACCGGACACCGAGGTCTACCTCGAAGGCCCGCCGCCGGGCGGCGGCCCCTCGCGGACCGTCTGCGTGTCCTGCAACCCGACCGGCGAACGGCCGGAAGGGTTCGCGACGATCCCCGCGGCGCTGGTCAACGGCTCGACCGCGGTCTATGAGCCGCGCGCGCTCTCGGCGAGCGGCAACCGGGTCTTCTTCGACAGCGCCGACGACCTGGCGCTGAACGACACCAACTCGCGGCCCGACGTGTACGAGTGGGAGGCGGCGGGGGAAGGCGACTGCACCGTGGCGCCGGGGTGCCAGAGCCTCGTCTCCGGCGGGCGGGGCGCGCCCGCCACGTTCCTCGACGCCTCCGCCGACGGGACCGACGTCTTCTTCCTGACCGAAGACTCGCTGGTGAGGGCCGACCCGGGCTCGATCGACGTCTACGACGCCCGCGCCGGCGGCGGCTTCGCCGAACCCGAAGCGCCCTTCGTCTGCACCGGCGACCTCTGCCAGCCGCTGCCCTCGCCGCCCGACGACCCGACCCCCGGCACGCAGCGCCCCAACTCCGGCAACCCGGCGCAGAAGTACTACGCCGAACACGCCAAGAAGCGGCGCTGCCCGAAGGGCAAGGTGCGGCGGCGGGTGCGGGTCGGGGGGAAGAAGGGGAAGCAGGGCAAGGGCAAGCGGGGCAAGGCCAGGTTCAAGGTGCGCTGCGTGAAGCGCCACCGCGGCAAGCGCCACCGCGGCCACCGCCACAAGGGCGGGCGGCGATGAGGGCGCCGCTCGCGACGGCTCTCGCAGCGCTCGCCCTGCTTGCGGCGGGTGCGCTTCCCGGCGCCGCCCAGGCCTTCTCGATCTCCTCGTTCTCGGCCGAAGCGACGGGGGAAGGGGTGGGGGTGGTCGACACACAGGCGGGTTCGCATCCCGTCGCGCTGAAGCTGGACGTCGGGCTGCAAACCGAAGGCGCCGGCCCGTACACCGAAGGGGACCTGCGGGACCTGGAAATCGAGCTGCCGCCGGGGCTGGTCGAAAACCCGACCGCCGTCCCGGCCTGCTCGCAGGCCGACTTCCTCACGGCGCGCGAATCGCCCTGGGAAGAGAGCCGCTCGGGCGAGAGCTGCCCGGACCGCACGCAGGTCGGCGTGCTGAGCGTGAGCTCGTCGGTCGGCGGGGGGGAGACCCGCAGCTTCGGCCTGTTCAACCTGGCGCCGCCGCCGGGGCGCCGTCGGAGATCGGCGCCAACCCCTACGGCGCGCCGGTCGTATTCGTGCCTCAGGTCCGCCAGGCCGACGGCGACTACGGCGTCACCCTGCGCACGCGCGGCTTCCCGCAGCTGACCGACGTCTCGCGCCTTGAGCTGACGTTGTGGGGGACGCCGTGGTCGATCCTGCACGACGCCCAGCGCGGCAACTGCCTGAACGAGGCCGAACCGTCCTTCGGCTGGGCCAAATGCGGGATCGGGCGGCACCTCTCCCATCCGGCGACGGCCTACCTGACCCTGCCGACGGCGTGCGAAGGTCCGCTCGCCTTCGTCGCCCGGGCGAGCTCCTGGCAGGGTGGGTCGGCGAGCGCGAGCGCCGCGACGCCGGCGCTCGAAGGCTGCTCCTCGCTCGTCTTCGCGCCGGGGGCGAGCGCCCGGCTGACCGAGCCGCGCGCCTCCTCCCCCTCGGGCTATGACTTCGACGTCGAAGCCGACCAGTCGGGCTTCCTGGGGCCGGCGCTGCGGGCGCCCTCGCCGCCGCGCTCGGTGGTGGTTGCGCTGCCCCACGGGGTGACGATCAACCCCTCGGTCGGCGCCGGGCTGGGCGTCTGCACCCCGGCGGGCTACGCGGCCGAGAGCGCCTCCAGCCCGCCGGGCGCCGGCTGTCCGAACGAATCGAAGATCGGCGAATTCACCGTGCGCACGCCGGTCGCCGCCGAAGCGCTCGAAGGCTCGATCTTCCTCGCCTCGCCGTTCGACAACCCATTCGACTCGCTGATCGCCGTCTACCTGGTGGCGAAGTCGCCGGCGCGCGGGCTGCTGGTCAAGGTGGCGGGGAAGATCGAGGCCGACCCCGGCTCGGGCGACCTGACGGCGAGCTTCGACCGCCTGCCCCAGCTCCCGTACTCGAGCCTCGACGTCCACTTCCGCGAGGGCGAGCGCAGCCCGCTGGCGACGCCCGACCGCTGCGGGGCGCTCTCGACCGGGGTCGACTTCGCCCCCTGGCGCGGCGCCGGCTCGGCGCGCCTCTCGCTGCCCGACGCGATCGTCGCCGGCGCCGACCACGGGGCGTGCCCGAGCGGGCCGGCCCCGTTCGCGCCGGGGGCGAGCGGCGGCATGCTCAACTCCGCCGCCGGGCGCTACTCGACCTTCTACCTGCACCTGACGCGGACCGACACCGAACAGGAGATCACCTCCTACTCGGCGACGCTGCCCCCCGGCCTCTTGGGCAAGGTCGCGGGGATCCCCTTCTGCTCCGACGCCGACATCGCGCGGGCGGCGTCGCGCTCGGGCGTCGCCGAGCGCGACGCTCCGTCCTGCCCGGCGGCGAGCCTGATCGGCCACACGACCTCCGGCTACGGCGTCGGCCCCGTGCTCTCCTACGCGCCCGGCAACCTCTACCTCGCCGGCCCCTACCACGGGTCGCAGTTCTCGGTCGTGGCGATCGACGCGGCGCTGGTCGGGCCGTTCGACCTCGGCACGGTGGTCGTGCGCTCGGCGATCCGGGTCGACCGCACGAGCGGGCGGGTCTCGATCGACGCGAAGGGGACCGACCCGATCCCCCACATCATCGACGGCATCCCGATCCACCTGCGCGACGTCCGCGCCTCGATCGACCGGCCCGAAGTGACGCTGAACCCGACCAGCTGCGCGCCGTTCAGCGTCGACTCGGCGCTGAACGGGGCGGGGGAGCGGCTGGGCGATCCCAGCGACGACACGCTGGCGGGCGCGTCCTCGCCCTTCCAGGCCTTCGACTGCGGCTCGCTGGGCTTCAAGCCACGGCTGGCGCTGCGGCTGAAGGGCGGGGCGAGGCGAGGAGCGCATCCGTCGCTGTACGCGATCGTGCGCCCGCGCGCGGGTGACGCCAACACCAAGCGCGCCGAAGTCACCCTGCCGCACTCGCTCTTCCTCGACCAGCGCAACATCCAGACGATCTGCACGCGGGCGCAGTTCGCCCGCGAAGCCTGTCCGAAGCGCTCGGTCTACGGCCGGGCGCGGGCCTTCACGCCGCTGCTCGAAACGCCGCTGGAAGGCCCGGTCTACCTGCGCTCCTCCGACCACCCGCTGCCCGACGTCGTCTTCGCCTTGAAGGGGCGGGGCTTCGAGATCGACCTGGTCGGGCGGATCGACTCCCACAAGGGGGGGATTCGCGGGATCTTCGAAGACGTCCCCGACGCCCCGGCGACCAAATTCGTCCTGCGGATGCGGGGCGGCAAGCGGGGCATCCTCGTCAATTCGGCGCGCAACCTCTGCAAGGCGCCGAAGCGGGCGATCGCCCGCTTCCTCGGCCACAACGAACGCGGCTGGGCCTTCCGCCCGGCGGTGCGGGTGAAGTGCAAGAAGAAGAAGCGCCACGGGCGCCACAAGCATCACCACCACAAGGGGAGGAAGCGCAAGTGAGACGACTGGCGATACTCGGCGTCCTGCTCGCGGTGCTGGCGCTCGGCGCGGCGCCGGCGCGGGCCAACCGGGCGGTGCTGAGCCGGGGGCTGCTGCAGGTCCAGCCCGAACCGCCCAAACCTCCACAGGGGCAGATCGAAGGCGCCTGCGGGCTGGCGGTCCACTCGAACACGCTCTACGTCGCCGACTACTACCAGCGCGCCGTCGACGCGTTCTCCCTGGCGGGCGAATACCTGTCCCAGATCCTCCTTCCCGGCGGGCCGATCGCCGGCGAGGGCAGCAACGCGCTCGACGGCGTCTGCGGGCTGGCGTCGGTCCCCGGCCCGGGGGGAGTGCTGTACGGGAACGAATGGCACCAGGGCGTGGTGCGGCTGAAGCCGACCGCGATGGTCTTCGACACGGGGGAATCGACCGGGGTCGCGGTCGACGAAGCCGGGCGCGTCTACGCCGACGACCGGGCCTACGTGGCGGTCTACGAGGCGTCCGGGGAAGCGGTGGAAGCGGGTGGCGAACCGCTGCGGATCGGGCAGGGGAGCCTCGGCGACGCCTACGGCCTCGCCGTCTCGCCCGACGGCTCCCAGGTCTACGTGCCCGACGCGGCCACCGGCACGGTGAAGGTCTTCGAACCCGGCGATCGACCTGACGACGCCGGTGGCGGAAATCGCCCCGCCCGGCGGGTTCGCCTCGCTCCTCGACGCGGCGGCGGCGGTCGACCCGGTGAGCGGCGACGTGGTCGTGGTCGCCGACGCGGAACCCGGCCACGAACGCCCGGGCGCGGCGCTGTATGAGTTCGGCGCCGGGGGCGCCTACCTCGGCAAGCTCGACTGCGCCCCGGTCTTCGGCGCGCCGAGCGGGGTCGTCTTCGACTCCTCCGGCAACCTCTACGTGACCGACGGAGACAGCGAACTGGCCAACGTCTACGAGTACGGCCCGTACACCAGCGGCGCGGTGGCGCCCGCCTGCCGCGCCGCCGCCGCGGCGCCGATCGGCTCCGCCGGCTCGGAAGCGTCCCCGCTTGTCGCGACTCTCGCGTCGCCGGCCGGTCAGGCCGATTCGAGGAGCGCCGCGAGCGCCGGCGCGGCGGGCCCGGCGGACAGTGCGAGGCCGTCCGCCTCGCGCCGCCGCGACCAGACGGTGCTGGTGCAGAAGGGCCCGATCAAGGTCGCCGTCAGCGGCGACCTGGCGCCGACCCGCCTGCCGCGCACGGGCGCCGCGCCGATCAGCGTCACGGTCGGCGGCACGATCTCGACCACCGACCCGTCGAGCCCGCCGCAGCTGCGCAAGGTCGCTTCGCCTTCAACCGGGCGGGGCGGCTGGACACCAAGGGCCTGCCCGTGTGCCGGCGCACCGACATCGACCCCTCGTCCACCCGCCAGGCGCTCGCCGCCTGCGGCGACGCACTGGTCGGCGAAGGCCGCTTCGCCGCCGCCGTGCGCCTGCCCGAGCAGTCCCCCTTCCCCTCGGCCGGCAAGGTGACGGCGTTCAACGGGGTCGAACACGGCAAGCCCGTGGTCTTCGCCCATATATACGGGACCAAGCCCGTGCCCACCTCGATCGTCCTGCCGCTGGCGATCCGCCACGCCAAGGGCCGCTTCGCGACCCGCCTCGAAGCTTCCCTCGCCGGTCTGACCGGCGAATGGGGCTACGTCAAGTCGATCGACCTGCACCTGGGGCGCAAGTACCGCGCCGGAGGCCGTCGCCACAGCTTCCTCTCCGCCGGCTGCCCCGCCCCCAAGGGCTTCCCCGGTGCCGTCTTCTCCCTGGCTCGCGCCAGCTTCAGCTTCGAGGGCGGCAAGACCCTCACCGCCACGTTGACCCGCAGCTGCACGGCGCGGCGTTAGCGGGCTACATAGGGCGCCCGGCGCCCTGCTCCTTCGAGCCGTCACAGACAGCCCTATACCGGTAGCTGCCCTTGACATACACACGTACGTTCCTTGTTGTGTCCCAACACGCCAGTACCCAAAGACCGACACTCGCGGTCCGAAGGTCGGGCAGAAGCGCAGGGAAGGGCCGCCAGGGAAGCGGCCCGCAGAGGAAAGGGAGAGACAGAGATTTCCGCAGCGAACTGGGACACCACCTTCATCGCAGCACCCGCCGGGCGCGTTCCTGCGCCCGCCGGCCTCATTGATCAACCAGCTCGGCAGCGGGGCGGGACCCCGCGGCCGTCGTCAATCCGGCCGGCCGGGGCACCCCCGGCGGGCATCGCTAACACAAGGGAGACAGAGAAGTGAGACTCAAAGCCAAGCGATCCGCTCGCGGATCGAACCACCGTAGCCGCGCCCGCCGCGGCGTTCTGTCGTTGGCGCTCGCCGCGACCGCGCTGATCGCGCTCGCCTTCGCCGCGAGCGCCCAGGCCGCGGGCGTCGAATACACCACCGGCACGCCGCTCACCATCGGCCAGCGCACCACCTCGGTGGCGGTCGGCCAGTCCAGCGGCGACGTCTACGTCTCCAGCGCCGGCGCCACCGTGCTGGGATCCAGCACCGAAGGCTCGCTCAAACGCTTCAACTCCGCCGGCGCCGAACAGAGCTGTGCGCTCAGCACCGCCCCGCCCTACCCGGCCGGGCTCGCGGTCGATCCGACCAGCGGCGATCTCGCGGTCTCCACGATCGGCAACAGCCCGGCGGTCGGCGAAGTGCTCACCTTCGCCGAAGGCTGCGGCGCCGAAGTGGCGACCGTCACCGGCACCGCCGACGTCAGCGAAGGCTCGCCCGAACTGACCAACGTCTCAACCGACCACCCGCTGCAGGTGGGCCAGGGCGTCTCGGGGCCCGGGATCCCGACCGCCACCGCGACCGCCAACACCACCAGCGGGAGTGTGGAAATCGAAGTCACCGGCGGCGCCGCCGGCACCTTCGCCGTCGGCCAGACCGTGATCGGCGCCAACATCTCGGCGGGGACGACGATCGTCTCCTGCTTCCCCGAATGCGGGGGCGCGGGGCCGGTCGAAATCGAACTCTCCGCGGCGCCCACGCAGACGAAGACCGGCATCCGTATCACTGCGAGGACGACGGCCACCACGGTTGCCGGCTCCACCGTCACCCTCTCCAACCCCGCCGAAGCCGGCGGCACGGGGGTCGCGATCTCCGGCATGGCCTGGAAACTCGAAACGGGCAACGGCTCGTTGGGCACTCTGATCGGCCAGCCCTCGATCGACGGCTCGGGCGACATCGCCTGGCCCGACTCCGTCAACGACAAGCTGCTGAAGCTCGCGCCGTGGGGCGAAGGGCTCACCGAAGGCAGCTTCCCGGTCGAAAGCGGCGTCAACGATGCGCTGAGCGTCGCCCACGACGCACAGGACAACGTCTTCGTGACCAATACCGGGACTGAAACCGGCGGCAAATGCGCCGCCACCAAGGTCTACAGGCTGATGAAGCTCCATGCCGACGGCTCCAAATTCTCCGCAGGCGAAGGCGGCGTGACCGGCACCGAATCGGTCTTCGCCGGCCTCACCGAATTCGCCACCTCGGTCGCCGTCGACAAGTCCACCGGCAACGTCTACGTCGGCATCGGCTGCCAGGCGCAGTCGGGCACCGAAGTCAAGCACCCGTTCGAAGTCGAGGTCTACGGCCCCGGCGGCAACCAGCTGTCCTCAGGGATCGGCGCCGGTCTGTTCTCGAACAGCGCCTTCTCCGTCGGTGCCCTCAACGAGCTCGCGTTCAACGAAGAAACCAAGACCCTCTACGCCGCCGACAGCGGCCACCAGAACGTTCAGGTCTTCGAAGACACCTCGGCCCAGAAAACCCTAGGCACGAGCGTCTCCGCGGGCACCGCGGGCGAAGTCGAGTGCAACATGACCGGCAACGCCTGCCTGTCCGAATACGACGAAGGCCAGGAAGTCATCGCCGAAGCCCCCGCGGCCGAAGAAGGCTACGAATTCAAGGAATGGGCAGGCACCGGCTCGGCCTCCTCGTGCACCGGCTCCAGCGAAACCAGCTGCACCTTCACGCTGGCGGCCAACAGCACGATCGAAGCCGTCTACCAGGCAGAAGGCCCCGCGGGCCCGGCGCTCACCCTCAAAATCAACGAAGGTGTCAATGATCGTCGAAAAATGTAGGTCGCTGATCACCGAAAAATGTAGGTCGGCCTCCCCGGTCCAAGTCGGCGGCCCACGGGCCTGCAAGCGGCTCACTCCTTTCCCTCCCCGTGTCCGTCGGCTGAGACGCCCAGCGCCTCGAGGCGCCCCTTCAGCCGGAACGAGGGCCCGTTGATGGTCAAGACCTCGGCGTCGTGCATCAGCCGGTCGAGGATCGCCGCGGCGAGCACCTCGTCGCCGAAGGTGTGCGCCCACTCGTTGACTGCTTTGTTGGAGGTGACGATCGTCGAGCCCTTGGTGTAGCGGCGGTTGACGACCTGAAAGAGCCGGTTGGCGTCGGCGCGGTCCAGCGGGACGTAGCCCGCCTCGTCAAGGACCAGGAGATGCGGCCGCTGCAGCTGGGTGAGCTTGGAGGCCAGCTTGCCGAGGGCGTCGGCTTTGCGCAGATGGCGGACCAGATCGTCGAGGGTCGTGTAGCGGACCAGGTAGCCGCGGGCGAGCGCCTCCATCGCGATCCCCACCGAGATGTGGCTCTTGCCGACCCCGGGCGGCCCGAGGATCAAAGCCGACACCTTGCGCTCGATGAAGCGCAGGGAGCGCAGCTCGGCAATCCGTTTGGGATCGAGCTCGGGCTGGAAGGCGACGTCGAACTCATCGAGCGTCTTGTGGTGGGGCAGGCCGGCCATCTTCAGCCGCTGGGCGTAGCGGCGGCCCTCCAGCACGCCGACCTCCGACTCCAGCACCAGATCGAGGAACTCGCGGTAGCCGAGCTCCTCGGCCTCGGCGCGGTCGACCAGCGCGTCGGGCGACTCCGCGATCCCGTGCAGGCGCAGCTCGCCGGCGTTGCGGCGGATCCGCTCGTTCAGCATCTCAGCCACGGGCCACCTCCGCGTAGGCGTCGAGCGGTCGGCGGTGGACCTCGACCGCGGGCATCTCGGCCAGCACGCTGGCGAGGCTGACCGAGGGCTCCTTGGGATCGGGCAGGGCGGCGCCGTGGCGCTGGCGGGCGTGGCGGCAGTAGCGCTCGCCGCTCTGGATCGAGTAGACCTCGATCTCGGCGGCGCCGAGGCGCAGCTCGACCGTCTCGCCGATCCTCGCGCCGGGAACCGTGTAGCGGCGGCCCTCGAAGCTGATCAGCCCGTCGCGGGCGACCTTGCGCTGGGTGCGCGAGACGACGAGGTAGGGGACCGCCGGCAGCGGGCCCAGCGCGGCGCGGTCGCGCTCTGCGCGGGCGGCGACGACCTCGCCGTGGGTGCCGTGCACCCGCTTGCGGGCGATCTCCTCGTTCCAGCTCTCCCATTCGCGGTTGGCCTGCTCGTAGTCGATGAAGTCGTGGCCGCGCAGCAGGCGGCCGCGCACGTAGGGGACGTCGGACTCGACCTTGCCCTTGGTCTTCGCCCGCCGCGGCTTGCAGAGGCGCAGCTTGAAGCCGTAGTGGTGGGCCGATGCCAGTGCCTCGGGGTGGTAGAGGCGATCGCCGGGTCGGCGCTCTGTGCCGACGTGGGAGCGCACGACCGTCTTGGTGCGGTCGTAGAGGATCTCCTTGGGGACGCCGCCGAAATGGGCGAAGCCAGCGCGGTGGCAGGCCCAGAACGTCACCAGGTCTTGAGAGCCGGTCAGGGCGACGAAGGCGTCGCGCGAGTGGCCGAGCACCATGTGGAAGCCGTAGAGCGGCAGCTCGAGGCCCGAGGAGGTGCGGATCGGCGCCTCGTGGGACCAGTCGACCTGGGCCTGGTGGCCCGGGGCTGTCTCGAAGCGCTTCTCGGTCTCATCGGTCTCCTCGGGCGTGCGCGGCCGAGCGCGCTCGACGTAGCGCTGGACCGTCGGATAGCTGCCGGTGAAGCCGTAGTCGCGACTCAGGTCCTGGTGGATGCGCGTCGCCTCCAGACCGGCGTCCTTGGCCAGCCACTGGTCGATCCTCGGCTTGAAGGGATCGAGCTTCGAGGGCATGCGCTTGCGCCGGTAGCGCGGCTGGGCGCCCTCGGTCAGGTAGCGCTTCACCGTGCGCCAGTCGCGGCCGACGATGCGGCCGATCTCGGCGTAGGTAAGCCCGTGGCGGTGCAGGGCTCGGATGTCCATGAACTCCTCCTCATCGATCAATTCGTCCTCCGTTCAGGTTCGCCCGATCGGGCGAACCTGAAGGAGCTACCAACGGGTTGAGGAGGCCGAAGCCGCAGCTTGCGGGACGGACCTACAGTTTTCGGTGATCACGGAGCGACAGTTTTGCGTGATCACGGACAGCCGCCACCGCCGTGGGCGCATACGGCGCAACCCTGAACGGTCTGGTCAATCCGGAAGGAAGCCCGACCAGCGCCTACTTCGAATACGGAACCACCACCTCATATGGGACTTCGACCGCCAGCGTGGAAGTCGGCTCAGGCAAAAGCTGGGCCGAAGTAAGCAAGGCCGTCAAAGGATTGAAACCAAATACGCTGTATCACTACCGGGTGGTTGCCAACAATGCGGAAGGTGGCGGTTACGGAGAAGATGGCACATTCACCACTGGTGAAGCCGTGTTTCACACCCAGCACTGGTTTCGATGCACGTACGGAGGTGGTAATGTAAATTACGCCGACTCGGCCTGCTCAGAAAAAGTGACGGGTGGAAAAGGGGAATACGGCCTCGAGTGGTACGCAGTGGGAGCCCCCCAGGAAATCAATCTGGCCGGGATGTCGACGACGCGTATCGATTGGCATCAGTGGGGCTATCACTTCGAAGTCAAATGCTCGACGTTGAGCGACAAAGAAGGGACGGTCGAAAATCCCTCCGTGAGCAAAGCGGGGATTCTCGGTGAATTTCTCACGCTGGGGAGCTGCGAAGTCGCAAAACCGACCAAACCAGGCCTCTGCACCGTTTCTCCGATTGAAATACAGTTCAGTGGCGCAGCGACCGAGGTCGAAGAAGTGCCCGCGTTGAAATTGAGTCCGGTCGGCAGCGCATACATTGTCACCTTTGTCATGCAGGGTGAAGGTTGTCTCTTCAAATCCGAAACGTTCGCATTCGTGGGGAGTCTCACCGCGATCCAGAACAGTTCGAATCAGCTCGAATTCAGCGAAGGCAGCAGCAGCCTGACGATTGCCGGGAGCCCGGCGATTTTCACGGGTGCAATGACCGTGAGCACGGTGTCGGGCCAGAGGCTCGTACTGGCTCCATAGACGGTCTCAGGCCGTCCGATATGTCGGCGGATAGGGTGCACGGTTTGGCCAGCGGCCGAGCCGTGCACCCGGCCTTCGACGATTCCGGAATGAGCCGGCCGCTCCCCCACCTGGACGGTGTCGAGCATCGCTTCCTCGACGTCGGCGATCTGCGCCTCCACGTCGCCGAGGCGGGAACGGGCAGGCCGCTCCTCCTCCTGCACGGCTGGCCGCAGAGCTGGTGGCAATGGCGGCGCCTGGTCCCGCTGCTCTCGGGGCGCTTCCGCCTGATCTGCCCCGACCTGCGCGGCTTCGGCCGCTCCGACGCCCCGCCTGGCGGCTATGGGAAGGAGACGATGGCAGCCGACGTCATCGCCCTGCTCGACGCCCTGGGGCTGAAGCGCGCCGGCCTGATCGGGCACGACATCGGCGGCTTCGTCGGCTTCCTCGCCTGCCTGCGCGCGCCCGAGCGCTTCGACGCCTTCCTCGCGCTCAACACCGGCCATCCCTTCGTCCGCCCGACCCCCGCCGCTCTGGCGACGATGTGGCGCTTCTGGTACTGGCCGCTGTTCGCGGCGCCGCTGCTCGGCCCGGCGCTGGTCCGCCGCGGCGCCTTCGGCCGCTGCTCTCGCGCTGGTTCGGCGTCACCGAAGCCGGCTGGGCGGCGGCGGACCGCGACCTCTACGCCGCCGACCTCGCCCGCGCCCTCGCGACCAGCCTCACCTACCGCACCTACCTGCTGCGCGACTCCCCGGCGGTGCTGCTCGGCCGCTACCGCTCGCGCCGCCTGACGGTGAGGACGCGGATGCTGCACGGCGCTGAGGACCGCATCCTGCGCCCCGCCTTCCTCGCCGGCTTCGAGCCCTTCGCCGAGGACATGGCGCTCGAGCTCGTTCCCGGCGCCGGTCACTTCATCGCCGAGCAGGCGCCGCAGCTGGTGGCCAAGCGCGCGATCGAGCTCTTCTCCTAGCGAGCCCATAGCATTTCGGCATGGAGCGAGACGGAGCGCGACACCTTCCCCCAGGTTCCCACGGAATTCCCGCGGACCTGGTCGCCCGCAACCAGCGCGAACGGCTGATCGCGGCGATGGCCGAGGAGTGTGGGGAGCGGGGGTTCGCGGAGACCTCGGTGGCGCGGATCGCGAAGCGGGCCGGCGTCTCCTCGCTCACCCTCTCCCCAAGGCTCGGTCCGGTCCCCACCGGCTGACCCGAGCCTCTCTCACCGGCTCCGAGCCGTTCTGCCTGTCCCCTTTTTCACGTTCCCTCCGTCTCGGATGTAGCGGGCATCTCATCGGGTGAATGCCCGCCACATCCGACAGAGGGGAGCAGCTATGAGCGAACACCCTACGGCCGTACTCGCGGCCTTGATCGGCCTTCTCATCGGCGCGGTCGTCACCGTGCTCGACCACGCCCTCAGCTTCATCGCCGTGGTCACCGCGGTGGCGACCGCGACCGTCCGCTACCTCGCGGTCCTGCGCGGCGCGGAGAAGCACCAAATCGAACGAGTCACCGCCTACGGCTTCTTCTTCGGGCTCCTGCTGAGCGTCTGCCTGCTCGCCCTCGACCGGATTCTGGGGGGCTAAGATGACCGATATGCGCCACCGCTTCCGCCCGCCTCTCCTCCTCACCGTCGCCGCGGTGATCCTGCTCTTCGTCGCGATCGCGACTCTCCGCGATGCACCCTCCGACATCACCGCCGCCGTGATCGTCCTCCTGGTCATGCTCGCCGGCGTCGGCATCGGCGCCAGCGTCGACACCCACGCCCCCCGCAACCACCACCGTTGAACCCGCCGCGGCGATGACGCGGCCACGCTGCGCGAGCTCGCGAACAACCCGGAGATTCGCGTTGACTGTCCTCGCGGCCCGCTCAGCCGACCGCGGCGGCAATCCGCAGGCGGCCGGTGACGCCGCGGTTTTGCGCCGAGCGCTCAATCAGCTGGCGGCCGCGCAGCGAGGCGTTGAGGACCTCCAGGCGCTCGGCGCCGCCGGCCTCCAGGACCAGCTTGACGATCTCATCGCAATAGGACGGGGTGGGAACCAGCAACGGGCCGAAGTCGACTGCTACCCGTTGGCCCGCCAAGGGTTGCGCCAGGCCGCCGATCAACTCGCGGGCCTGCTCGCGCGAGCCGGCGTGCTGGGGAGTCCGGGCTTGCAACATCTCAGCTACCAGGGTACAGCGGCAGGCTGAGCGCGACAACCGTTCCCGGCAGGGGCGGGACCGCTGCGGTCGAGCGTTCCTCCCCAGCGATCGTCAGCTTGCCCTCGCCACTGCGGATCACCATCTTCCCGCCCAACCCGCCGACTTGCTCAGCAGTCGTGGAGAGCCCCTGGCCGCGCCCCCGATCCTCGTGCACGGAGCTGACCAGATACTCGAGGGCAAGCTCGATCGCCTCCAGGTCGCTTCCGGGGGAGTGGTCCGGCGAGGAGGCCAGCGCAGCACGGATCCCCCGCCCGACGTCGCCGATGACCACTTGGACCTTGTCATCGTGGTCGGGTGGCCTGCCATAGCGGCTGGTTCGGTAGACCTGCGCCATCGCCGAGGCATCGGAGCCCGAGTGCTCGAGCGCGTTGGCCACCATCTCCCAGACCCCCTCGCCGAGAGTGGCCAGGACCTGCGGATCGACGTGGTCGCGCAGCTGATCCCAGAGCAACTGCGAGATCGCTTGTTCTCCGCCGGCGTCGGCGGCGCTCCTCAGCGGCACCACGACGCCGGAGCTCTCCATGGCCTCCGCCTTGGCCTCCAGCCGGGCATGGCCGATTTGCGCGAGGAACTGGTCAAAGCCCATCGCCGCCAGGTGCTCGCGCATCGTCGGCCGGTTTGGCGCCGCCACCTCGATCTTCTCGCCCGCGGCCAACCCCGCGCGAATGGCGACGACTATCCCGACCAGGCCATAGGCATCAACGAAGGCAAGCGAGTCGAGGCGACATTCGGTAAGTCCGGCCCCGAGACTCTCGTCGAAGCTGGAAATCGTCAGGCGCCCTGGTTTCACCGGCAGTGTTGCCATCGCATGAAGCTACCGGGGCGGGCGTGGCATCGCGCTCCACACCGCCGTCCCCGTCACCAAGCTCGACCCACCCGACGACTTCGGCGCGGCCTTCGACGGTCCGCCGAAACCGCTCAGCAGGCCTACTTGCCGATCCTCCAGACCGGTGATGTGCGCAGTTGTCTTGGCCCGTCTTCGTGGGCAGATGAACCGAGAAGACATCGGTGTTTATGATCGGGTCCAAAGGTGTTAGCGGGAGGCAAGCCCAGGCCCATGAGTTCGAGTCCCTCGAGGACGTATCCGCGCGGCGCCCGATCGCCGCTGCGCGGCCGTGGACTCTCTCGGCGAGGAGGTCATTCGCGACCAGCGCCGTCGCATCGAGGCCGGTGTCGTGGCGGTGGTCGCCAGGCACGGCTACGAGCGCGCCACGGTCGGGCAAATGCTCGAGTCGACCGGCGTCTCGCGCCGCACGTTCTATGAGCTCTTCTCCGGCAAGGACGACGCCTTCCTGTCGGTCTGCGAGGAGACCCTGGCCGACCTCACGGCGCGCGTCGCCGTCGCGACCGACCGTGCGCGTTCGTGGCCGCGCGCGGTCGCCGCCGGCGTGTCGGCGGCGTTCGATCTGGCCGCCGTTCACCCCGACCGTGCTCTTTTGATCGTTGGTGGACCTCGGACCGCCGGACGCCAGGCAGCCGGCCTATGCGAACAGCTGCTGGTTCGCTTCGCTCCTGGCCTTCGCCGCGGTCGCCGCTATGCGCCCGTGTCCCTGCCGGCGACGCTCGAGCAGGCTCTGCTCGGCGGCATCGTCGGCGCCGTCGCTGCGCGCCTGCGCGCCGGCGGCGCCGGAGGGCTCCCGGCTCTGGCGCCCCAACTTGCCGAGTTCGCCCTATCGCCATACGTGGGGCCCACGGCGGCGCGCACCGTCGCCGCGCCCTGCTCGCCATCGCAAAAAAAAGCGGAGAACTTTCGCCCCTGGTCTCTCAAACAGGTATGAGAGATTCTGCGCAACACCCAGACGGTTTCGCCAACGCTTTCGACTCGGCCTTCGCCCGCCTGCGGATCCGCGTCGAGACAGCCTGCGCCGCCGAGGCGGCCTGGCCCGAACGGGCTGCGGCGGCGATCCGCGCCGCGCTCGCCTTCGCCGGCGCCCATCCCGACGACGCCGACCTACTCACCAATTGTGCTCTGGCCGCGGGACGCGAGGGCTTCGAGCGCTACGACCGCATGCTCGAGCACTTCGGCGAGGCTCTGCTCGCCGGCGAGCAGAGCGCCAGCACGGGCGCGACCTCCCGCCGATAACCGACAAGGCGATGGTCGCCGGGCTGGCCAGCCTGGTCGCCGCCCGGCTCGACCCGCCAGAGCGGCTCCCGTCGCTGGCCCCCGAAGCAATCCAGTTCGTCCTCACGCCCTACCTCGGCGCCGAGTCCGCCCGGGAGGTTTCGGTTCTTCGACCGTGGGAGAGCGATGACTCCGACTAGACACTCATATTTGTAATACTCGGGCCAGCAGTACGTGGCTGGTCCGAACTGCCCGGCCACGGCCGATCACGGGGAGTGGGGGGCGGCCTCTGACACACCCGACCCCGCTCCCCGTGATCGGTTGCCTGGGACCGGCCTCTGCCGATCTACGCGACGGCCCGCAGGTGACCCCGCCTGGCGACATTCGCCGCGAGCCGCTGGGCCTCGCCGACCCCGAGGAACGGGACGGCCAGCATGTAGACCACGGCAGGCGCGCGCTCGGCCAGCTGCGCCGCTTCGCCGGCGAGGACCCGTTGCTCGACCAGCGCCGCCGCGCCGGCGAGCGCGCCGCGCGCGGCGCTGGCCGGCACCCCGGGCTCGGCGATATCGCGGCCACGTTCGAGGAACTCCAGCAGGGCCGCACGCGCGGAACTGTGAAGCGCCGTAGCGCGACCGCCCGCCGTCGGCGCCTCGACCAGGGCGAGGTGCGCGAACGCCGGCCTCTCGGCGAGCGCGGCCAGCAAGGCCGCCGTGCCGTCGCGCAATACCGCCGCCCACGGCCTTTCCGCCGAGGCGATCCCGCCGAGCGCCCGCCATCCGCCCGCGACGACGGACTCCATCGCCGCCCCGAGGCACTCGTCCAGATCGGAGAACTCGCGCTCGAAGTCGACGCGCGAGACCCCGGCCGCGTCACAGACATCCTCGACGCTAGTCCGCTCGAAACCCCGCGCGGCGCAGCACTCCGCGATCCCGGTCAGGATCCACTCACGCTGGGAATGGAAATCGACAGGCTCCACAGTCCGTAAACGCGATTGTACACCCCCTGAGTAAGAACTTAAGACGTAGCAGTACCGAATGATCCGAGCCCGGGCCGGCGAAGCGGAGAACTTTCCCCGCCCACCTCTCATACCTCCAAAGCCACCCCACCCAGCGCGCGGATCGCCGCCACCCCGAGCCTGGCACGCCTTCGGCGTGCGCTTCGGGGCCAGCGGCTCCCGCGCCGGGCGGGGCCACGACCGAGGAGGACTTGAATGACCAAACCGACCGCCTGTCCGGATTGCCTGCGCCGCGCGCGGCTGCTCGCCCACCTCGCCCCCTACATCGAGAAGGCGGTGGTGGGCTCGCCCGTCGGGCACGTTCCCGCACTGCTGCGCCTCGCCGGCGAGGACCTGGCCGAGGTCGCCGCACCGCGCGTCGCCGAGCAGATCCTCGCCCAGGTGCGAGCCGTGCCGGAGGATCGCCTGCGGGCGGAGCTGGAGGAGGCGGAGTGCTGGGCGGTCTGCCGGCACGACCCGCTCTTCCCGGCCGGGCTCGGCGACGCCACGGACGCCCCCTGGGCGCTGACCGGCCGCGGCGACCCGACCCTGCTGCTGCGCCTGCGGCCCGAGGAGGCGGTGACGGTGGTCGGGGCGCGGCGGGCCAGCACCTACGGCCGCGAGGTCGCCAGGGAGCTCGGCCGCGAACTCGCCGCGGCCGGGCTGATCGTGGTCAGCGGGCTCGCCTTCGGGATCGACGCCTGCGCGCACCGCGGCGCGCTCGACGCCGGGCTGACCGTGGCCGTGCTCGGCTGCGGCGCCGACGTCGCCTACCCGGCCTCGCACCGCTCGCTCTGGCGGCGGATCGGCGAGAGCGGCCTCGTCCTCTCCGAGCTGCCGCCGGGCAGCGGCGCCTGGCGCTGGACTTTCCCCGCCCGCAACCGGATCATGGCGGCGCTGGCGGGGATGACCGTCGTGGTCGAGGCGGCGGAGCGCTCCGGCTCGCTGATCACCGCCGATCTCGCGGCCGACCTCGGCCGCGACCTCGGGGCGGTGCCCGGCCCGGTCGGCTCGCGGCTCTCGGTCGCCCCCAACAACCTGCTCGCCGGTGGCGCCTGCCTCGTCCGCGACGCCCAGGACGTGCTCGACGCGATGCTCGGCCCCGGCGCCCGCCGGATCGAGCCGCAGGAAGCCACTGACCCGCACGAGATCCGCCGCCGTGCGGAGGCGATCGTCACCGAAGACAAGGTCCCGACCGATGTGCTGCGCGACCTGCTTGTCACCTATGGGAACGAGGCCGACGAGCGATGCGCCTAAGCACTCTGTCATCGCCGCACATGCCTAACGAGACTCAGAACGAAGGAGGAGCCGTGCAGTCCTTCGGCTTCGACCGCAACAAAGCCGCGAAGTCGATCGAGGACCCCGACGGCGCCCTGTGGCCCGTCAACGCCTACTCCGACGCCGACGAGCTCGACAGCCTGATCCAGGCGGCGCTCGACTCCGCCGTGATCGCCCAGCCCAACAGGCGCGCCCATCTCTACATCTACCCGCTCTCGCTCTCGGAGCCCGACCCTGTGCTCGTCTATGACCCCGGCCACGGCCGCGCCCTTCTCGGCCACGCGCTGAAGCTCTCGACCGCGAGGGCGAGAATCCGGTCGAGTTCACCCTGCGCCTGCTCGAGGACGTCACCACGGAAGCCAACGAGTTGTCTAACGACGACGCAGGCCCCCGCCGCGCCCCCGAGCATGCGCAAGGGGAGGAGATGAGCCTTCGTTGCCCCGATTGCTGCAGCGAAGAGGCTGCTCTGGTCGACCGGGGCACACGCCTGGAGTGCGGCAACTGTAGCGCTCTGTTCCATCGCGAGCAGGCTTTGGTCACCGTTGCAGATGCCGAGGCGCATGGGGAGCGGGCCGCCGCCTGCACCTGCACCGACGTGCGCGGGTGTCCGCAGTGCTTCGCCCGCGCCGACGCCATGGTCGGCACCACCGTGCGCGATGACCAGGGTCGCGAGTGGAAGGTGATCGAGGTCGACGAGAAGGACGGCTTCCCGACGGTCGGCGGCGAGGATCGCTGGGCCTATCTGCGTGACGTGGAGGCGGTTGGGTGAGCCGGCGCAGCCGTGCCGAGCGGCCAGCGCAGCCCGAGCTGCGCTGCCCCGAATGCGGCTCGCGCGAGATCGCCTGCGAGCGCGAGGCGATCCTCGTCGCCCGCGTGGCCGACCTTCGTGACGGCGTTCTCGTCCTCGACGGACCGCTCGTCCCGCAGCCGCTCGACGACGTGGTGCTTGCCTGCGCCGAGTGCGCCACCGAGCTGCCGGAGTCGGATTGGTCGCAGGAGCACCCACGCCGGCTGTCGGCCGGGCAAGAGCCGATCACTGACGCCGATGCGCTCGATCGCCTCGCCGCCGAGCTGGGCGCGCCCGGTTGTTGGAACGGGGGCGATGTCTGCGAACTGGCGGCCGAGCTCCTGCGCCTCACCGGACGCAGGATCGAGCACGACCCCTACCCCGAGGCCGGCTCTTGCTGACCACGACGAGGAGAACTTTTCCCGTTCCGCCCTTACACGGGCGACCAATCAATGTCCTCGCCGCGGAAGCCGCCGCCCCGAGCCTGGCACGCCTTTGGCGTGCGCTTCGGGGCCAGCGGCTCCCGCGCCCGGCGGGGCACAACGAGGAAAGGACTCCGATGCCGAATGAGGACGAGACTCAGACGGAGCGCTACGCGATCGTCGTCGTCGTGGAGGCGCCCAGCGCCGACGCCGCCTGGGAGGCCGTCCGCAAGACGGTCGGGGCGCTCGAGGGCGGCGGCGAACCGGAATGCATCCACATCGGCGCTCCCTGGCGCGGCATCCCCGCCGAGGCCGAGGACCTCAGCACCGATCACCTCGAGCTGGGGATGTTCGTCCCCAACGGGAGCGGCTACGTCCCGCTGACGGTGGTGTTGACCCCATGCGGTTGAGTGAGTCCGGTCAGAGGTGGGAGAACCTCGCCCCGGGCTCTCATATTCGGAAGCTCGCCGCCGGCGCCGCGTATCGCCGCCACCCCGATCGTCGCACGCTGCGTGCGCTTGCGGGGCAGCGGCTCTCGCGCCGGGCGAGGGCCACGAACAAGGAGGATCGAATGACAGAGCCGACAACCGCGGTGGTCGCGATCGAGCAGATCGCCGTCGAAGAGGGATTCAACCCACGCGAGCGCTTCGAGGAGGACGAGCTCGCAGAGCTGACGGCGAGCGTGCGTGAGCAGGGCATCCTCAGCGCTCTGACCGTGCGCAGCGATGGCAACGGCGGCTACGTGCTGATCGCCGGCGCCCGCCGCCTGCAGGCCGCCCGCCGGGCGGGCCTGAAGCAGGTGCCCGTGCTGATCCGCGCCGGCAACGGGGACCTGGCCGCCGCGATCGCCGAGAACCTGATCCGCTCTGACCTCGATCCGATCGAGGAGGCGCGGGCGCTGGGGCGCCTCGCCGAGGTCGAGAAGCTCACCACCCACAAGAAGCTGGCCGCGCGCGTCGGCAAGTCCGCGGCGCATGTCTCCGAGCGACTGCGCTTGCTCGCACTGCCAGAGGGCTGCCGGGCCCAGATCGCCGCCGGAGCGGTACCCGCCGCCGCGGAGCGGGACCTGCGCAAGGTCGCGAAGGTCTCGCCCGCCGTCGCCGAGGGCCTCTGCCGGCTCGTCCGCCGCGGCGAGCTCGAAGGCAGGGACCTGCTCGACCGCTTCGACGAGGCGCTCGGCACGCTCGAGCAGGCGGAGTTCGAGGGCGCCCCGACGATGATCGACACGCGGGGAACCCGCCTCAGCGACCTCGTCGCCGATCCCGAACGCCACGCTGAGCTCGCCGCGCGACTCAACGAGTCGCTGCCCACCTACCAGCAAAGCGACGATCCCTCCGTGCGGCTCGGCGACCAGGAGTGCGACGCCGCCAGGGCGGCAGGGTGCCTGCTCGAGCACACGGTCGATCATGGCGGCTGGGCGTCGAGTGCCGCCTACGTCTGCGATGCCGAGCTCGGTGCCGACCTGGCCGAGCGACTGGTCGAGAGAATCGAGAAGCAGGCAGCTGAGCTGGCGTCGTCCCGTGCGCAACTGCGCGGGCGAGAGACGGATGAGGAGGGCTCCGCGGAGGCAGCCAAGGAGGTTCGGCGCGCCGAGCGCGAGCGCGGCAAGGCCGAGGCCGCCGCAGCTCGCACCGCGAACCTCGAGCTCGGGCGCAAGCTAGTCGGCGCGTCGAGGGGCAAAGAGCCGCAAGGAGCAGAGCCTCGCCCGCGCACAGGCCCTTGCTGCGCTTGTGCTCTCCGACAACGACCGTCTCGCCGCCGCCGGTCTGCGGCTCGTCCTCCCACAGCTGCAGGAGGTGGAGGTCAAGCAGCTCAAATCGGGTGATGAGCGCGAACGGGTCACCTACAAGGAGGCCGAGGAGTGCCGCTCTTATCTCGCCAACCGGATCGCCGAGGCGCGCTCGGCAAATGAGGTGCTCGAGCTGCTGGCCGACGCGCTGATTGCGGCCCTGGCCGCAGACGAGCGCGAGCTCGCGCAATCGCGGCGGATCGGCTGGCACTCCCCGGCGCGCCGCGAGGTCGAGAAGCTCCTGGCGACCGACGTCAAGGCCGTGCGGTCGAGGCGAGCCCGTGCGCGCAGGTAGCCTCGATCAGGCTGAGCGCGCGGGTGCGGCGACGCCGGCCGAGCGCCGCGAGGCCTTCCTTGCCCGCTTGCGGCGGATGAGCCCCGAAGAGCGCGTGCGCGCCTCCCGCCACGAGTTCGACCGCTGGCAGCGCTCGGTCTGGGCCGGCCACTACCCCGAGGAGGTGCCGACCCTCAACGGCGAGGTCGAGTGGATCGCGCTTAATGCCGAATAGGTGGTTATGCCGACATCGGAATAAAGCGCTGCGACTCGCCGACAACCTCGACTGACGCCGATGAATGAGAGGATCGTTCCGATGCCTCGGATAAGCAACTTCTTCGGGATCGTGGTGGAGATGTATTTCAAAGACCATCCGCCGCCACACTTCCATGCCCTCTACAGCGGCGAAGAAGCCAAGATCGAGATCGCTACCGGCGAGGTGCTGAGAGGCAAGCTTTCGCCTCGGGCCCTGCGATTGGTTCGCGAGTGGCTGGAGCTGCATCGTTCGGAGCTGGAGCTAAACTTTCAACGAGTCGCAAATGAAGAACAGCCCTATCGAATCGAGCCTCTGAGATGACCGAAATAATTCGCGCTACCGACGTTGAGCCCCTTGATGGCTATGTCATCCGCGTTTCATTCTCCGACGGAGCGGTGAAGGAGATCGACCTCAGCGAGGATCTCGCCAAGGCCCGGGGCGTGTTCGTAGCCCTTCGCGATCCGCGCATCTTCTCCGAGGTGCGTGTCAACGAGTTCAGCGGCACTGTCGAGTGGCCCGGGGAAGTAGATCTCGACGCCGAGGTTCTCTACGGCTTGTTCGAGCCGGCGTCGGGTTCGCCCATGCGTCGGCGAACCGTACGTCAGCCCCAGGGCGTGGCCGCGTAACGTCCCCACCCGCCTCACCCCGCGCTACCGTGGTGTGGTGCCACGCACCGTGCTCCCGATCCGCTTTCTCGTCGACGACCGCTCCGTCGCCGGCGAGACGCTCCATCTCGACGCCGGGGCTCAGGTTCTCGTCCTGGCCAGCTGCTCGGCTGAGCTCGGCCTCGAGCTGCGCTCCGCCTACCTCGGCGGCGAGGGCAGCGACGAGGTCCTGGTGGCCGAGAGCGCCGTGCTCGGTGCCGGTCCGGCCGAGCTCTCGACCCGTCGCCTCGAAGCGGCGGGCGATACCCACACCTACGAGCGCCGCCGCCTGCTCTACGACCATCTCGGCCGCCTCCAAGATCTAGCCGGGCACGCGGGCCACACCCTCGGCTTCGAGGGGATCGAGTCGGCCGCGGCCGAGCTCGACCCGCTCTCCCCGGCCTCCGCCTGATCGTCGCACCCGGCTTCGTTGCCGCGGCCTTTTGGCCGACCCTTTCAAGTCTCGCTGAGCTTCAACTCCGCCTGCCTCGATCGACACTGCGCGAGCCCCTGCGCATGCCCTCCTACTTGCAAAAGGGAGGGCTGCGAGGGGCCGCGCCATCGTCTTGTCGAAAGACGCCTTCGCTTCGACTGGCGCGATGGCCTCCGGGTTGTCGCTCTGCGCTCCGGCCCGCCAACCGCCGCAGGATCGCACGCTGCGCGTGCGGGGCGGCGGGTATGGCGGCCCGAGCAGAGCGCGAGTCCCGGCGAGAGCGCCGCGCCCGTACCCTGGCCGATGCCCTGGCGCGCGAGGAAGCCTCGCTGTGCCGGCAGGCCGTCCGCTGGGCGGGGTGTTCCGATGACGCCGAGGACGCCCTGCAGGACGCCTGCCTGGAATTCCTCCGCTACTACGATGGCCCGCCCGGCGAGCGGGCCGTGCGCTATCTGATGGTCAGCGTGAGGCGCCGCGCGCGTGTGCTCGGCGCATCCGCTTATCGGCGCCACCACGCCGCCTGTTTGGAGGTCAGCACGACTGACGCCTTGCGGCGCGGCGAGTCCCGCATCGCCGTGCTCTGCGACCGACCGGGACCGACCGAACGGGCCGAGCGCGAGGAGCAGCTGTGCGGCTTCGTCGACGCGCTCGAAGCGCTGAAGCCCGATCAGCGCACCGCCCTGCTGCTGTTCGGCCTCGGTTGCTCCTACCGCGAGATTGCCGCCCGCCAGGGTTGGACCTACACGAAGGTCAACCGCTGCCTGGCCGAGGGCCGCGCCGCCCTCCGCGCCCGCCTCGAGCGGGGAGAGAACGTCCGGCTGGGGTCATAGAAGGGCGTGGGGAGCCTCGAAGAGGGGCGGCAAAAACCCCGGAATCCGCCCCCGCCGCCACCTCGCTCGGCAGCGGGGGATCGGCCCCTCCGGCACAGCTGACCACGCACACACACGATGTGATGCGTCCGTGGTCAGCTGTGCGTACGGGGCAAAGGAGGGGACGAGGTGGCGGCGGGGGAGAGTTGGTGACGAGATGGGGTGGAGGTAGGTGGTGACAGGTTGGAGGGAGGGTGATGTGGGGAAGAACTGACTGTCTGAAAGGGGCCGCGGAGACGGTTGGTGGTTTCGGTGGTGGGGCGTAGCCGGGCCGTGGTCGGTCGTCGGTGCGGAGGGACCGGTGCGAAGGAGGGTGCGGGGATCGGGGTCGGAGGGTCGCGGAGGCGACTCTCTTGAAGGTGCCGGGGGATGGACGCCGGGGTTTGAAGCATCCGTGTCGGTGGATCGAAGCTCGCGCAGCGTAGCGGCGCCGGCGGGCGCTGCAAGGGCGCTGCGCGCCCTCCTGTCGGCCCTCGCCTATGGCTCGGGTTCCGCGCCCGCCTGACCGCCGCCTCGCGCTCGGCAAATCGATCCACCGACACGGAGGTGTGCAATGTCTGCAAAGCGAATCGACTTTGGGGCGATCGGCGCCGGAGGCGCCGAGCTGGCCCGCTACCGGGTCTCCGGCGGCGAGCGGGTGCTGATGGGCTGGGGCCGGCCCGGCGGCATCGAGGTCAGCGACCTCCCGGCCGAGGGCCGCTCGCGCGGCTACGTCGTCGACCGGGGTTTTCGCTGCGCCGAGCAGCTGAGCGCCTTTCTCGGCGACTACGTCGACCAGGCGACGCGGCTCGATGCCTGCCCGATGAGTGGCCAGGCGATCGGCACGATGCTGGCCGGGACCGAGAGCGAGGCGCTGGCGCCGCTGCTCGGCGAGGGGGCCTGATGAACAACGTCAACTTCTTCGGCACGCTCGACTCCGAGCCGCAACTGCTCGGCATGCCCGGCCGTGACGTCTGCGAGTTCTGGCTGGCGGTACACGGCCGCCGGCCCGGCCACACTCTCTTCGTCAAGGTCACGACCTTCAGGGGCCTGGCGGAGAAAGTTGCGGCCGAGCTCGCCGAGGGCGATCAGGTTGCCGTCTCGGGACATCTGCGCTCCGAACGCTGGCCCGGCCAGCGTCGCCTCTACAGGCATTCGGTGATCGCCCGGGACGTCAAGCGGGCGCAGCCAGGCGACGGGCAGGAGCGGGCGACGTGAGCATCGGTGGGCCGTGGGGCCCGCGAGGTCGGAGGACTCATCTTCGCCGGCTCTCCAACCGTCGGCGCCGGTGTTCGCTGCTCCGCTCGATTTTGCCCCGACGGCTCCCGGCGCAAGGGGCTGCGCCCCTTCCCCTCGCTGGCGCTCGGTGCGCCGCTCGCCTTGACGGGGCTTCTTCGCTGCGCAAGCGAACACCAGCCCCAACGGGCGGAAAAGGAGCATCAGATGAACAGCGTCAACCTCGTACAACCACGCCGAGTGGTACGTGCAGAAGGTCGAATCGCTGGCCGCGCGCTACGGCGCCGGCTTCGTCTGCCGGCCGCTCGCCGGTGGTGGTGACGCACAGCTCTCGAAAACCGAGCGGCTCTACGCCCCGCGCTCCTTCCGCCCGCTGCCGGCCCGACTGTGGCTGGGCGTGGGCGCGCCCGAGGCCGTCGACGCCCGCATCTGGCCAGACGCCGTCTGGTTGCTCGAAAGCCACGGGCTGCGGGTCACCGCGGCGCGCGAGCCCGGCCACGAAACGCACGGGGACGGGACCGCGATGGACATGGTGCCCGCCCCGGGCCGCGGCTGGGACGACACCGCGCTGCGTGCCGCGCTCGACCTCGGCTGGAGCCCCGCTTGCGGCGAAAACGGCCTCGCCCGCGCGGCGGGCGGCCTCTGTGACTTCGTGCCGGCGATCGTCTTCGTCGGCTACAACGGCTATTCGGGCCACGGCGATCCCGCCCACGCGGGCGAAAACGCCCACCTGCATGTGTCATGGCGCAGCTCGGAGTACGGCTGCCCGGGGCTCTGCGAGCCACGGGACTGGGTGATGGTCTTCGAGCTCGGCTGAGCCGCCCGGCGTCAGCCCTCACCGTTCAGGCACGCCCGCCTCGCCCGCGGCGCCCAGCTCGCGCAGCCGCGCCCGGCCCTCGGTCAGCCGCCGGTTCACCTTCGACCAGCTGCAGCCGCAGATCGCGGCGATCTCGTGGTAGGAGTAGCCGAGGGCGAGCAGGGCGAGGGCGCGGCGCTGATCGGGCTTGAGCGCGGCCAGGCCACGGCGCAACAGCTCGCTCTCCTCGGCGACCTCGAAGAGGTCTTGCGGCACCAGCCCGCGGTCCCGCGTCAACCGCTCGAGCCGCACCGGCCGGGTCGGTCGCGGCGCCTTGCGCCGCTGCGCGTAGATCGCCCAGCAGCGCCGCTTCAGGGTCAGGATCAGCCAGGGCAGCGGCGGCGAGCCGCCGCCCGGGTCGAAGTGCTCGATGAAGAGGATCAGGGCGTCTTGGAGGGCCTCCTCGGCCTCCTGGCTTCCGCCGCAGTTGCGCCGCGCGATCGAGAGCAGGTGCAGCCGGTGCTCTGAGTAGAGCCGCCCGGCCAGATCCTCCGCACGGGCGGGCCGTGCTTCGGCGCGCGTCGGTATCGGGCTCGGCACTGCGGACCTCCCTCGCTCGCTGGCTTGAGGAAGGCCGCGATGCGCCGGGCAGGCGATCCCGGAACCCGAGCCCTGGCTCGGGCCGCGAGGAGCCCTCCGCGCGCGGAGGGCTTGCAGGGATCGCCGCCGGCGCGATCATTCGCGGCCGTTCGAGCCGGCGAGGGAGGGAGTCGGCCGGAGGCCGCTGGTGAGGGCTTGCCCGCTGGGCGTGCGGCGTCGCTCAGTGTCGCACGCAAGCGTGCGTTCGCTTTGCCTATGCACGCCCAGCCAGAGCCAAGCCAGGTAGCGGCGGCCCGCGGTCTGATCGCCGGAGAGGAGGGGGAGGCCCACGCCCTGCGCCTGCTCTCCGAGCAGGCGACGATCCCGCTCGATCAGCTCGCCCGGTTCCTCGGGCTCCCCTTGGAGCGCGCCGTGCGGATCGTCCAGCGATTGGACGAGGAGGGGCTGGTGGAGTCGCGGCGCTTCCTCGTCCGCGACTTCCCATGGCTGTGGCCGAGCCGCCGCGGCGCCCGGCTCTCCAAGACGGGCTTCCCCTACTCGCCCCCCGATGTCGCGCTGCTGGCGCATCGGCGTGCGATCAACGAGGTGCGGCTCCACCTCACCGCCCGGGCGCCGGAGGGCAGGTGGGTCTGCGAACGGACGGTGTTCCGGCAGCGGGACCCCGACGACCATCTGCCCGACGCGGTTTTCGAGATCGGCGGCGAGCGCCACGCGATCGAGGCCGAGCTGACCAGCAAACGCAACCGCGAGATCCACCGCATCGTCGCCGAGCACAGCAACCGCTACGACGCCGTTCTCTACTTCTGCGGGACCCGCCCCTACAACCTGCTGAAGAGGGTGCAGGCGGAGGGCCGCTGGCCGAAGCTCGTCGTGCGGCGCGTGCCCGAGGGAGAGCCGTGCTGAGGCGCCGTCGCTCCGCGACTCATCAGGGCCCGCCGGCCCCGGAGGGCGCGATCCTCGGCCGCCGCCTGGCCGGCGAGCGGGCGCTGCAGCTGCGCGGTCCCGACCTGCTCTGGCCCTTCGAGGACATGCGCCGCCACGCCGTCATCCTCGGCGCCTCGGGCTCGGGCAAGACCGAGACCGCGCTGCGCATCGCCTGCGAGGTGGCGCACAAGAGCCGCACCTCTGTGCACTACCTCGACGCCAAGGGAGACCGCGAGAACGCCGAGCGCTTCTGCGCTCTGATGCGCGCGGCCGGGCGCCACCCGCGCGTCTTCCCCAACGAGCCCTTCGACGCCTGGCGCGGCGACTGGCGCGGAGTCGCCAACCGCCTGCTCGAGGTGATCCCCTTCGCCGAGGTGGGCCCCGCCGCCTACTACCGCGACATCGCCAAGACCGCCCTGCAGCTCGCCTGCAACCACCCCGACGGCCCGCCGCGCTCCAGCGCCGAGCTGCTCGGCCGCCTCGACTACGAGCGCCTGCTCGACGCCCACGGGCCCAACTCGGCCGTCCTCGCCCTGCCGCGCGACAAAGTCAGCCAGGTCCGCCTGCGCTACCAGGCGTTCTTCGGCCAGCTCGGGGCCGCGCTCGACGGCGATTGGGCGTGGGAGGACGCCGAGGCCTCCTATCTCCTGCTCGACTCCGTCGCCCTGGGCGAGGACACCGCCGGCGCGGCCGGTCTGCTCTTCGCCGACTTCGCCCACTACTTCGCGATGCGCAAGCCGCGCGAGCAGCCGTGCCTGCTGTTCGTCGACGAGTTCGCCGCGATCGCCGGCTCCAGCGACGTCGCGATGAAGGTCGAGCAGGCGCGCGGCTTCAACGCGGCAATGGTGCTGGCGCCCCAGACCCCCTCCGGGATGGGACCGCGCAGCCAGCGCGACCGGATCCTCGGCTCGGTCGAGACGGTGATCCTCCACGCCCTCAACGAGCCCGACTCGCTCGCCGAGCTGGGCGGGATGAAGCAGGTGATGGAGTTGACCCATCGCTACGAAGACGGCCTCTATGCGCGCCAGGGCCACGCCCGCCGCGAGTGGCGCCTGAAGGTCGATCCCGACGACGTCCGCACCCTCCCTGTCGGCAGCGCCTGGGTGATCCGCCGCGGCCGCGCGGCCAAGGTGGCGATCGCGCGGGCGCCCTCGACCGAGCAGCGCCGGGTTGCCCGACCCCGCCCCGCTCGATCAGCCGCTGGAGCGCGTCGCGGTCGAGGCGCCGAAGGAGATCTCCTACCTCGACGAGGAGGCATGACGATGCCCCCGGCCGAGACCAGGTCCGCTCCGATGATCGGTCACAAGCGCGAGGGCAAGCTGGGCGGCGGCCCCGGCGCCCGCCGTCGACCCGTGCTGCGCCGGCCCGAGCCCTGGGAGTTCGAGCTTCTGCGGCTGATCGCCGAGCAGCAGGCGATCCCCTTCGACCAGCTCGCCCGTTTCATCGGTTGCGAGGCAGAGCAGGCGGCGCGCGTCGCCAAGCACCTGTGCAAGTCGGGCTTCGCCGACTACGGACGCTTTCTCCACGACGAGCCGCACTGGGTCTGGTTGAGCGGCCGCGGCGTCCGCCTGTCGGGCACCGGCTTGCATCATCGACTCCCCCGGGTCGGCGCGATGGCGCGGATGCGCGCCGTCAACGAGGTGCGCCTGCACATCGCCGCTCGTGCGCCGCAAGCCCGCTGGGTGTCCGGGCGCAGCATCGTGCGCGAGCAGGGCATACATGGCTACCGCCCCAACGCGGTGGTCGAGATCGGCCGCGAGCGGCACGCGATCCTCGTCCGGCTCGGCGGCGGGGCCGAGGACCGCGAGCGGGCGATCCTCGAGACGCACATGGCCCGCCACGATGCCGTGATCGCCTTCTGCGCCGCCGCGCCGCGCAAAAGGCTGGAACGCTTGGCCGCCGAGCATCACTGGCCGAAGCTGGTGGTCCGGGACATTCCCGCGCCGCCCGGAGTCGACGGCGACTCCGCCGCTTGACCAACCTGGCCAAGCTACCTGGTATCTTCACTCAATGACCCGCACGTTCAGCATCGGTGAGGCCAAGACGAACCTCTCCAAGCTCATCGCCCTGGCCGAGCAGGGGGAGCGGATCGAGGTGCGGCGCGGCAGCGAGCCGGTCGTCCAGCTCGTTCCCCTCTCCAAGGCCCGACCCGCGCGCCGCAAGCCGGGGGCCCTGGCCGGGAAGATCGCGATGGCCGAGGACTTCGACTCCTGGCCCGACGACGTCGCTGCGGCGCTGGGCATCGAAGACTGAGGGCGATCGCGGATGCGGCTGCTGCTCGACACCCACGCGGCGCTGTGGTGGCTGGCCGATGACCCACGACTCTCCGCGGCCGCGCGCGAGGCGATCGCCGGGGCCGAGGAGCCGCTGCTCGGCGCCGGCACCCTGCTCGAGGTCTCGATCAAGGCCTCGCTCGGCAAGCTCGAGGCTGACGAGGGGTGGGCGGAGCAGCTGCTGGCAGAGGGCTTCTCGCTGCTGCCGATCTCTACCGCCCATGCGACCGCCTATCGCCAGCTTCCCTATGTGGAGTTGAACGGCAAGCCCCAACGCGATCCGTTCGATCGCCTGCTCGTCGCCCAGGCGATCGTGGAGTCGGTTCCGGTGGTCACCCGCGACCCCGGCATCGTCGCGCATGGGGTGCCGACGCTGTGGTGAGGCTGGCCGTTGGCGCCCCTACTTCTCCAATCGCTCCGACAGTTTCGCCAGTTCGCTGATCGACACGCCCAGCGCTGCGGCGATCAGCTTCACCGTGTCCCACCGCGGACTGGCGTGGCCGCGCTCGATCTGACCGAGGCTGCCGGCGGTCACCCGGCGCCGACGGCCAGCGCTACCATCCTTCACATGGCCGTGCCCGCGACGATCAAGGTCGAGTTCGACCGCGAGCTGCTTGAGCGACTCCGCCGCCGTCACCCGGACAAGGGCGACCGCGAGCTGCTCGAAAGCGCGGCCCGGATTCAGCTGGGACACGAGGCGAGCGCGAGGGTCAAGCAGCGGTTCGCCGGAGTGCCCTCCGAGGAGATCGAACGCGAGGCGGCGAAAGCAGTGCGTGAGGTCCGCGAGGAGATGGCGGCCGAGCGCCGAGCGGGTAGTTGAAGCGCTTCGTTATCGACGCAACGACGCTGGTGTCGGGTAGTGCTGACCCGCACGGCGAGAGTCCGCCCAGCCTTCTCTACGCCGACCTCGCGGGAGCCCGCTTCGAGTTGATCGCCTGCCCCCGGCTCCTGGTCGAGGTCGAACGCGGGCTGCGCAAGCCCTACTTCCGCGAGCGGGTTAGCGACGAGGAGTTGGCCGAAATCGTCGCGGGTATCGCCAACGCCGCGACGATGCGCGAGGACCCCATAGGAGTCGAACCGCTCCTGCGCGACCCCGACGACGACTACCTCGTCGCGCTCGCCAGGGACGCGGAGGCTGAGGCGATTGTCACCGGCGACAAGGACCTGCTCGACCATCAGGGCTTGGAGCCACAGGCAATCGACGCTCGAAGCGCCTGTCGGCTCCTCGGGTTGCTGGACTAGGGTCCGCTCTATGCCCGGCGACCCCAAACAGAAGGCGCACGCCAATCTGCGCAAAGCGCAGACCGTCTTCGAACGGTCTGAGACCCAGCGCGAGAAAGCGGGCGATGCTCGGCGCAAGAGCTTCGAACAGGCGCAAGAAGCCGGGATGACCTTGCGCGAGATCGGCAAGGTCGTCGGCCTTCACCACACTCGCGTCGGGGAAATCCTTCGCGGCGATTAGTCTGGATGGAGGTCCCCTCCATCCAGACCTGCTAGGCTCCCCGAACACATAACGATGCAGCGACCCGCCGCGCCACTAACGCGACGGGCCGCCTGACCACAAAGGAGGCGCACCTCCCTCATGGCTACCGACAACCCTATGGGCGACAGTCGTCTCGCGCCCCTCGCTCTGCCCGAGGCCCATGCGCGGATCCTGCGCCGCGACCTGGCGAGTTGGGCGACCGACCTGCGGGCCGACCTGCGCGACCCCGACCGGCTCGAGGACCCCGGCCGCACCCGCGCCGAAGCCGAGGCATACGAGCGCCTGCTTGCCGCCGTCGAAGGCGGGGGGCTCCGCCGGCCGGATCCTGGGGCCGAGCGCGTCCTGCGCGCCGCCGCCGAGGCGCACGACCACGAAACCGAATACGAGCGGGTCGTCGCCGAGCACGACGCGATGCACGCCCTCCTCGCCGCCCTCGGCGGTCAGCGATGATCCGCCTCTGCGACGTCCGCCTCCGCCGCCGACCTCCCATGGCGCCGGCGGCGGGCGACCGCGATCTGCAGCGCAGCGTTCTCGATCTCGTCCGCGCCGTGCATCCGGTGCCCCTCACCTTCGACGACGTCGCGACTTCGCTGCTCGCCGACCCGGCCGACCTCGCCGAAGCGCTGGCTCTGGCGGGCGCGGTCCGTGACCTCGCCCTGGCGGGCCTGCTCGCCAGCGACGGCCTGCGCCTCGTCCCGACCCGGGCCGCGCTCACCTTCGCCCGCCTGGCGCCGGGACGGTGAGCGCCTCGACGGAATTGGCCCGCCACTTCGGCGCGAATCTGCGCTGGGCGCGCCGCGGGGCTGGGATCAGCCAGGAAGAGCTCGGCTTCCGCTCCGGGCTGCACCGCACCGAGATCGGCCTGCTCGAGCGCGGGGCGCGGGTCCCCCGGATCGACACCCTGCTCAAGCTCGCCTCGGGCCTCGGCGTCCGCATCGAGTGCCCGCTTTTTGACGGCATCTCGTGGAACGCGGGCACGACGACCACCACGCCCGGAGCCTTCGCCTTCTCCTCGATCCCCGAGGAGGAGGCGAGCGTCGATGGCTAGCTCGGTCGCGCTCCGCTTCGGCCGCAACCTCGCCGCCGCCCGCAGGCGAGCCGGCCTCTCCCAGGAAGAGGCGGCGATCCGCGCATCGCTGCACCGCACCGAGATCGGCCTGCTCGAGCGCGGCGAGCGCACGCCGCGCATCGACACGGCGATCAGACTCGCGGGTGCGCTGGGAGTCCCCTGCGAGGAGCTGTTCGAGGGCATCGAGTGGACCCCCGGCAGCGCCCGTCGCGGCTCGTTTGTCGCGAGCGGCCCGGAGTCGGGCTGAGCGAGCGCGTCCTCTCGCCGGCTTCGACGCCGCACCGTAGCGCCTTGCGGCGCTTTCCCGGGTGGCCGTCGAAACCGGCGAGAGGAGATTGCAGATGAGCGCAACGACCACGGCACAGATGAGAGGCGAGCGGCCTGGGCCGCCGCGATCCGGGCTGCGGGTGGGACGAATCGGACCCGCCGCCCGTCATGGAGGTGAGAGAGCCATGTCTGCGTTGACGATCGACACGGCGCGCCGCGCCTTCTTTACCCCGGAGACCCTCGCCTCCTACCTGCAGGTTTCCGATCGCATGATTCGCAAATGGGTAGCCGAAGGACGCCTTCACTCCTACAAGCTCGATGGCTGCCGCCGCTTCGACCCGACCGACGTCGATCGCTTCGTCGCCCAGTTCCGCGATCGCCGTGCCGCTGTGGCATGAGCCGCCGCCGCTCGGCTGGCAGCGCGCCCCGCCAGACCCCCTACAAGCGCACCTACCCCGAGGGACGCGTTGTCTGGATTTCCCGCTACCGGGACCTCGAGGGCAGGCGTCGCTACGCCAAGCCGCGCTGGAACGACGGCCGCTCGACCTTCGGCCGAAAAGGGGACGCCCAGCGTGCGATCGACGAGGCGCTCCACGAACAGCGCGGCCTGCGAAGCGAAGAGCCGCAGCGGGTGGGCGACTACTTCCCGACCTGGCTCGACCGTCATCCCCGCTCGGCGCGGACCAACAGGACCTACGCGGAGCGGGTCGGTTACGTCCTCGATGTCGAGATTGAAGGCCGCGCGTTGCGCGACTGGCTCTTCGACGAGCTCCGTCGGCGCCATGTCAACGATCTGCTCGACCATATGCTCCGCATGCAGGGCCGCTCGGCCGAAGGGGCGCGCGGCATCCTCGGGGCGTTCTCGGCAATGGCCGAGGACGCGATCGCCGACGATGTCGCCGAGGCCAATCCGTTCATGGGGGTCCGCCTGCGCGGCAGCGACCCGAGGATCCGCAAGCCGCCTCGTGAAGTGCGCATCTGGAGCTTCGCCCAGATGCGCGAGTTCGCCGCAGCGGGTCGGGCCGAGGTGAGAGCCCGCACTGCTCGCCCGTCGGACCCGCGTACCCGCGGTCGCTACAAATCCAGGCGGCGCTTTTACTCACGTCACGACTACGAGGCGCTGCTGCTCACTCCGGCGCTGACCGGCCTGCGCCTCGGCGAGTTCCTCGCTCTGCGCCGCTCGAGTTTCAGCGACGGTCTGCTCACCTTCGAGTGCTCAGCCCACGAAGGGGAGCTGGTGGGGACGAGCGAACAGAAGAACCATGAGCGGAGCGTCCCGGTGCCGCCGAGCCTCGCCCGCCTGCTCAAGGCGCTGCCGCCCGGCGATGAGGACGGGCCGCTGTTCCGGACGCCGCGCGGGCACATGTGGCGCGAGCGCAATTTCTACCGCGACGCCTGGGAGCCTGCCCGGATCGCCAGCGGCCTCGATCCCACCCCGCACGAGTTCCGCCACTCCTACATCACCCACCTCCGCGCCGCCGGCATCGACGACGCCGACCTGGCCCGGGTCGCCGGCCACCGGATCGAGACGATGATCTCGGTCTACACTCATCCCCTCGAGCAGAGTCACGATGCGATCCGCGACGTCATCGGCTGACAGCCAATCCCACCCGGCCAACTTCACGACGCCGGCAACCCTGGCTACATTCCGGCTACAAATCGCCGCTCTACCCGGCAAACGTGGCTCTACAAGCCACGTCCTACCGATTCAGGCGGCAACCTTTCAAGCCGGAGGTCGCGAGTTCGATTCTCGTCGGGCGCATTGGGGGAGGTTCCGGCAGGTGCCGGGCTATTCCCATGCCAGAGCCGATTGCTCGGCTCACGCCTCGAATCACGTTCCGCGAGCCTCCTGGCGATTCCGAGGCGTTCCGGGAGGTCGTGGTCTCATTTTGGTCTCATTTTTCGCGGGCGGCGAGCTTGTCGGCGAGCTTGGCGAGATTGCCCATCGAGACGCCGAGGGCGTCAGCGATGTCGCTGACGGTGGCCCACTTCGGATTCGCGTGGCCCAGCTCGATCAGCGACAGCGAGCGCCCGGTGATGCCGGCTCGGTGGCCCAGGACGACCTGCGTGAGGCCGCGTTTCTCGCGAAGCTGCCGAATCGCCCTGCCGAGCGCAGGCTGTGGTCGATCTGAGTGCCGCACCGGACCGCACATTCTCAGATGCGGAGGGCGGCATCGGGCGCTTGAGGCGCAAGGGGTTTCGTATTACAATTCCTCCGTGGAGATCCACTCGTCGGCACGAAAGCACGGCGTTGCCGACGAGGACACCGAGCATGCGATGGACAACGCGATGAGCATTGACGACCAGGACGACGACACGCGGCTGTATCTCGGGCCGGCTCGCAATGCCGAGCTTCTTGAGGTCGTCACGCCTCGTTAGTGGCGACGGGTCCGAGCTGGCGATCCACGCGATGAAGATGAGGCCGAAGTACTTGCGACTTCTACCGGGAGATTGACGATGGCGAGAAAGAAGACCCACGGCAAGACCGCCAGCGGCAAGCCGATCACCGACGATCTGATTGCCAAGCTGGCCGAGAAGGCGGAGGCTGGTTACGACGTGGAGGACACGCTTCGTCGCCGGCCAGGCCGACCGACGATTGGCTCGGCTCCGGCGCGGGTGGAGTCTGTTCGTCTCGACCCAGAGTTGCGCGAAGCGCTTGATACACGCGCCAAGCGCGACCATGAGGCAGCCTCCTCGGTTATCCGCAAAGCGCTCCGGCAATACCTGCAAGTGGGCTGAGGCAAGTCGAACTTGACTTTCGGTCGGAACAACCGGCGTTAGCGCCGGGCGCCCCCCGCGCGGAGGCCCAGGTTCAGGCAGGTTCTAAGCCGGTTGCCGCGGCATTCGCGCGCAAAGTGCGGCGAAGGCGCCGACCGCGACGAGTGCGCCGAGCCAGTGGGCGCCGAGCAGGACGAAGAGCACGCTGGGGATCCCCGCCAGGGCGGCGCGGACCAGCACCGGAGCCTCGGGCAGCCCGACGACGCGGGCCGTAAGCCAGGCGCAGGCCATCCAGGCCAGGGGGCCGGCGAGCCAGCCCCAGCTTTCGAAGAAGCCGTGCGAGAAGACGAGTGCGAGAAGCACCGAGAGCAGCGCCACCGCCACGACTTGCACCACCGCCACACGCCAGAGGATCGCCGAGTCCATGCCGCGATTCTCCCAGGCTGGCCGCAACGCGGCCGGCGCGCCATAATCGAGACCTCCCGGGCGGTTAGCTCAGTTGGGAGAGCACCTCCCTTACAAGGAGGGGGTCACTGGTTCGAGCCCAGTACCGCCCATCGCCGGTTCGCCCGGCTCTTATCGGCCCGCAAATCGGAGGTGGCGTAGATGGGACACATGGGCGGTACCGCGAGTGCCGAGATCGAGGCCCCGCTCGACAGCGTCTGGGCGGTCGTCGAGGACGTGCTGACGGCGCCCGAGTGGCAGGGCGGGCTGGTCGAGGTGACGGCGCTCGAGCACGACGACGAGGGGCGCCCGACCCTGGTCGAGAGCGTCAGCGATATCAAGGTCAGGCATGTGAAGACGCAGGTGCGGTTCAGCTACGCGGGCCCCGAGCGCCTCTCCTGGTCCCAGGAGAAGGGCGACCTCAAGTCGGTCGAGGGCTCGTGGGTGCTGGATGACCTCGGCGAGGGACGGACCCGCGCTACCTACACGCTCGACGGCGACCCCGGCCGCATGCTCGGGATGCTGATCCGCGGCCCGGTCGAGGCCGCCGCCCGGGCGATGCTGGTCAACGCCCGGCCCGGCGAGCTCAAGCAGCGGGTCGAGGGCGGCTGAGGCCCGCTCAGGCGCCGGCGCCGAGCCGCGGCGTCACGGTGCCACCGCGCTGGCGCTCCGCCTTCGTCACGACGTCGAAGAAGACGTCGTTGCGGCCGCGGCGCATGCGGTAGGGGAAACGGTCGTGGGTGTGGCGGCTGGCGGCGGCGATCGCGCGGAAGCCGCGCTCGTGGGCGCGGCTCCAGCGGATGCCGAAGATCTCACGCACGCGCGGCGGCAGCGTGCCCTTGATGATGTGGTTCTGGATTGCGAGGTTGCCGCGCGCCGCGGCGGGAACCGGCTGGCGGAACGCCACCAGCGGCGCCATCTCGCGCCCATGCGCGGTCGTCCCCAGGTCCGGCGCGGCGAGCTTGCCGTCGAACCAGGCCTTGAACTCGACGTGGCTGCCTGGCACCTCGCTCGGCGGCAGCCCGAAGAGCTCGCCGAAGCGCACGTAGTCCCGCCACAGCGCCTCGCGCTCGTCCGGGTCGAGCGGGCGGACCAGCGCCTCGTACATCTCTCTCCCCGAGTCGGCGATCACCGCCAGCGTCCACAGCATCAGCTCCGGGTCGAAGGCCGAGTAGGGGGTGCCGGCGGGGTGGGGGCCGGCCGCCTCGGGCAGCTCGCCTTTGGTCGTCTCGTGCAGGCGGTGGACCCGGGCGAGCACCTCGTCGGCCTCCTCGCGGGTGCCGAGGAAGACCGTCTCCTGGATCTTCGCGGTGCGCGCGAGCCGCTCGAACGGCCGGTTCCCCGACCAGGTCGAGAGCATCGTCCCGGTGTAGGTGAGCGGTTCGAGCGCGCCGATCAGCAGCGCCCGCTGGCCGTAGAGCAGCCCGACCGAGCGCTCGCCATGCACCCGCCGCGCCATCGACCGGCCCGGCGGAAAGTAGTGCCGCTTGTCCTCCCGTTCAGCTTCCACTGAGGGAAGATGGTACTTCCGCGTCCCGCTTCTCCCGCAGTTCGTGGGCGGAGAAGATCTCGTCGAGTTCCTCGCGGGTCAGCGTCTCGCGCTCCAGCGCCGCCGCCGCGAGGTCGTCGAGGCACTCGCGGTTGGCTGCGAGCAGCGCCCGCGCCCGGCGGTAAGCCTCGCGCGCCAGCGTCATCGCCGCCACGTCGACGTCGCGGCGGGTGCGGTCCGACATCGCGTAGTCGCCGGTCGGCAGCGCGATCGGCGGCGCCCCGTCGGCGTCGAGCGCGACCCCCATGCCGAACTCGGCGACCATCTGGCGGCAGACCAGGTGCACGCGCGAGAGGTCGTCGACCGCCCCCGAGTAGGAGGCGTTCATGACCTCCTCCTCGGCGGCGCGCCCGCCGAGCAGCGTGACCAGCTCGTCGAGCAACTCCTCGCGCGACTTCAGATAGGTGTCCTCCTGCGGCGAGTGGCCGACGAAGCCGAGCGCCGGCCCGCGCGGCACGATGCTGAGGATCTCCGGCGGGTCGAGCCCGAGCAGGCGCCGGCAGAGCGCGTGCCCGGCCTCGTGGAAGGCGATGATGCGGCGCTCTTTCGGGCTCAGCCGGCGCGCCTGCTGGGAGCCGACCGATTGGCGCAGCAGCGCCTCGTCGAGGTCTTCGCGCGCGATCGAATCCCGCCCGGCGCGGCCGGCGATGATCGCCGCCTCGTTGAGCGCGTTCGCCAGCTGGGCGCCGGTCATCCCGGTCGTCTTGCGGGCGACGTCGGTGAGGTCGAGGTCGGGGCCGAGCGGCTTGCCCTTGGCGTGGGCGCGCAGGATCGCCTCGCGGCCGTCGCGGTCGGGCGGCGAGACCAGCACCTGGCGGTCGAAGCGACCCGGCCGCAGCAGCGCCTTGTCGAGCTTGTCGACGTAGTTGGAGGCGGCGATCACGATCACCGTCCCCGGGTCCTTCTCGAAACCGTCGAGCTCGACCAGCAGCTGGTTCAGTGCCTGCTCGCGCTCGCTCGAGCCGCCGTCCCCGCCGCCACCGCTGCGCGCGCCCCCGACCGCGTCCAGCTCGTCGATGAAGATCACGGCCCGGCCGGACTTGCGCGCCTCCTTGAACAGGCGGCGGATGCGCGCGGCGCCCCTGCCGACGAACATCTCGACGAAGCTCGAGCCCGAGGCCGAGAAAAAGTCGACGCCGGCCTGTGCGGCGACCGCCCGCGCCAGCATCGTCTTGCCGGTCCCCGGCGGGCCGAAGAGCAGCACCCCGCGCGGCGGCTCGGCGCCGAGCGCGGCGAAGCGGTCGGGGTCGCGCAGCCAGGCGGCGACGTCCATCAGCTCGTCCTTGGCAGCGTCGACGCCCTGCACCTCCTCCCAAAGCACCGGCTTGGTCTTGCTCGCCTTGACCGTCTCCGGCTTGGTCGAGCCCATCGTGCCGCGCAGCAGGGTGACGAAGACGAGTAGCAACCCGAACATGAAGAAGACCCCGAAGACGGGGTACCAATCGAAGAAGAAGTTCTTTATTTCAGTGCTGGTGAGCGCTAGGGCCAGATCCATAGGTGCCTTTGTCGGCCAACCAGTGTCAGGGTAGACGGGCCGCGCTCCAATCGCACATCTGTCCGCTGGGCCGGATCTCTCAGCCGCGCACGACCTGCGAGCCGCCGACGATCGCCTCGAGGCCGTCGTCGCCGAAGACGACCCAGGCCTTGTTGCCGCCGTCGTAGTCGGGCGCCCATAGCTTCAGCGTCGCCGGCCGGTCCCAGACCGTCGCCTGCTCGGAGCCGGTCTCGTCCAGCCCGCGCCAGACTCGCACGAAGGGGTTGGACTCGCGCTCGGCGCCGATCGTCGTCGGCTCGCGGTGGCCGGGATGCACGCGCGTCTCCGGCGGCAGCTCGAGCAGCCGCAGCACCGAGGCCTTGAGATCGGCGAAGCCGCTGCCGCCGGGCGCCATCGTCCCGCCCACGGTGCCCTTGAAGAGGACGTCGGCGGTGAAGACGTCGGTGCCGTCGACGAGGAAGGCGAGGTGGCCGGCGGCGTGGCCGGGGGTGAGGATCGCCTCGATCTCGAGCCCGCCGGTGCTGAGCTTCTCGCCGTCGGCGAGGACCACCGCGACCTCCTCGTCGAGCTCGGCGGCGCACTCGGCATGGGCGACCAGCGGCGGGCCGCCGAGTCGCTCGCGCGCCTCGGCGAGGCCGGCGACGTGATCGCCGTGGGGGTGGGTGACGAGCACGTGGGTGATCTCGATCCCGTCGCGCTCGGCGCGCTCGAGCAGCGGCCCGAGCTCGTCGTTGCCGTCGATCAGGACGCCCTTGCCGCTCGCCTCGTCCGCGACCAGGTAGGCGTTCGAAAGCCAGATCGGGTTCTCGGTGCGCTCGACGATCACGGTGTCGCGCAGTATCGCGGTTTCGCGAACAGGGCCTGCACGTCGCCGATCCGGCGCTCGCGGAATCCCGCCTCGGAGAAGCTCAGGTAGAAGGTCCAGAGGCGGCGGAAGCGCTCGTCGTAGCCGTGCGGGCGCAGCCGCTCCCAGGCGGCGAGGAAGCGCTGCCGCCAGGCCGCCAGCGTCGGTGGGTAGTGGGCGGTGATGTCGTCTGACCAGACCCGGCGCATCGTCGTCACGCGGGCGACGCAATCGGCGATCAGCCCCTCCGAGGGCAGGCAGCCGCCGGGGAAGACGTGCGTGTTGGCGAAGCTGCGCGCCGCCCTCTCGCGCTTGTACAGCCGCTCGTCGATCGTGATCGCCTGCAGCAGCATCAGGCCGCCGGGGGCGAGCAGCTCGTCGCAGTGGCGGAAGAACTCGTCGAAGTGTTGCCACCCGACCGCCTCGATCATCTCGACCGAGACGAGCTTGTCGTAGCTGCCGCGCAGGTCGCGGTAGTCCTCCAGCACCACCGTCACCCGGTCCTCGAGCCCCGCTGCGCGCACGCGCTCGCGCGCCAGGCGGTGCTGCTCGCGTGAGATCGTCGTCGTCGTCACCCGGCAGCCGTGTTCGCCGGCGGCGTGGATCGCCAGCCCGCCCCAGCCGGCGCCGATCTCGAGCAGGTGGTCCTCGGGGCCGAGCTCGAGCTTGGCGCAGATCCGCTCCAGCTTGGCCCGCTGTGCCTGCTCCAGGCTCGCGCCCTCGTTGGGGAAGTAGGCGCACGAATAGATCAGGCGCTCGTCGAGGAAGGCGGCGAAGAGGTCGTTGCCGAGGTCGTAGTGGGCGGAGATGTTCTCGCGGGCGCCGCCGCGGCTGTTCTCGGGGACCAGCCGGCGCAGCCGGTGGGCGAGGCCGCGCAGCGCTCCGACGAGCGTGCCGAGTCGCCCCGGCGAGCGCAGCTGGCGTGCCGCGATCTGGATCAGGGCGACGAGGTCGTCGCTCTCCCAGAGGCCGTCCACGTAGGCCTCGCCGAGTCCGACGCTGCCGCGCAGCGGGGCGCGCCAGGCGCGCCGGTCGTGGATTGTCACGGTCGCCCGCAGCTCGGCCCCCGCCGGGCCGAAGCCGTCGCGGCGGCCGCCCTCGACGACCTCAATCCGCCCGGCGCGCAGGCGGCGCAGCAGGAGGCGGACGACCGCCCGCGCCAGCCGGTCGCTCATGGCGAGAGGAACCCCTTCGGCCGCTTGCCGGTCGGGTGCGGGAAGCCGCGCGCGCCCTTCAGCCGCAGGCGCAGCGCCTGGGCGTAGATCTTGGCGACGACCTGCAGCGTCATCGCCGGATAGCGTGCCAGCAATCCGACCAGCAGGGGGGCGCTGAGCTCGCGGCGGCGCAGCGAGAGGGTGGCGTCGAAGGCCTTGCCCTCCTCGTCGCGGGGGCGCGACTCGATCTGCACCCCGAGCCGCGCGCCGGGCTCGCCGGCGTGGAAGGCGTAGGTCTGGTCCATCCCCATCAGCGGCGAGACGTGCAGCGCCTTGTCGAGCCGCGCGGTGAGCGCGCCGCCCTCGCCCGCGCGGCGCTTCAGCACGTAGGCGTGGCGCTCGCCCCAGGGGATGTTGTTGACGTCGGCGACGACCGCCTCGACCCGCTCGCCGGCCCGGTCGAAGCAGTAGTAGAGGCAGACCGGGTTGAAGCAGTGGCCGAGGTAGCGCAGGTTGGCGAGCATGCGGACGGGGCCCTCGGGTCGGGCGGCGCCGTCGCGCTCGACCGCGTCGCGCACGCACTCGGCCAGCGGCCGCTCCGGGTCGCCGAGGTACTCGCCACGGCGGAAGCGGGCCGGCGCCGGGCGCCGCGCCGACCAGAGCGGGAAGCGGTCGAGCACGGCGGGCAGCTCGTCGAGGTCGAGGTACATCATGAACAGGCGGTAGCGGAACTCGTGCTCGACCGGCACGAAGCGCCGGTGGCGGATCGAGCCCTCGTAGACGGCCGAGGCGCTCATGCCACCGGATCGCTGTAGACATTTCGGCCGGATAGCGATTGAAAGCTCGACCGCGGGGCGCCGGCCCGGGAGGCGATTCGCTCGCAGACGCGCTCGGCGCTGACGACGCCGTCCTCGTGGAAGCCCCAGCCCCAGTAGGCGCCGCAGTAGTGGGTCCGGCGCACTCCGCTGATCCGCTCGTGCCGGCCCTGCGCGCGCACGCCCTCCGGGGTGTAGACCGGGTGCTCGTAGGTCAGCCGCTCGATCACGCTGGCCGGGTCGATCGCCTCGTCGCGGTTGAGCGTGACCAGGTACTCCCGATCGGCGCCCAGGCGCTGCAGGTTGTTCATCCAGTAGGTGACGGTAGAGCGGCCGGCAGGCCTCTCTGAGAGGTGGAAGTTCCAGCTCGACCAGGCGGCGCGGCGGCGCGGCAGCAGCGAGACATCGGTGTGCAGCGTCGCCTCGTTGCGCTGGTACGGGATCGCGCCGAGGATCTCGCGCTCGGCCTCGCTCGGGTCGGCGAGCAGCGCCAGCGCCTGGTCGGAGTGGGTCGCGATCACGACCTGGTCGAACTCCTCGCCCGCGCAGCCCTCGGCCTCGATCCGCACCCGGTCCGGCAGCCGCTCGATCCGCCGCACCGGCGCGGCGAGGCGGACGCGCTCACGCCAGGGGGCGGAGATCGCCCCGACGTAGCTGTCGGAGCCGCCGCTGACCGTGCGCCAGCGCGGCCGGTCGCGCAGGCTGTACATGCCGTGGTTCTCGAAGAACTCGGCCATGAAGCTGGCCGGGAAGCTCCACATCTGGCCCGGGTCGGCCGACCACACGGCGCTCACCTGGGGCACGATCAGGCGCTCGATGAAGTGGCCCGAGAAGCCCCGCTGCTCGAGCCACTGGCCGAGCGAGGGCGAGCTGCCGTTGGTCCCGATCAGCTCGTGCGCCTCGCGGTTGAAGCGACGCCACTCGCGCAGCATGCCGAGGAAGCTTGGGCTGATCAGGTGGGAGGGACGGGCGAAGAGCCCGCGTGGCGTCCCCGCGTATTCGAACTCGCCGCGGCCGTCGGAGACCGAGAAGCTCATCCGCGAGGGCTGGGCCGCGACGCCGAGCTCCGCCAGCAGCGCTTCGAAGCGCGGGTAGTTGCGGTCGTTGAAGACGATGAAGCCGGTATCGATTCGGAGCGGGCCTCCGGGAGCGTCGACCTCAATCGTGTTGGTGTGCCCACCGAGGCGACTCTCGGCCTCGTAGAGGACGATCTCATGGTCGGGGTGCAGCCGGTGCGCGGCGACGAGCCCCGAGATGCCGCTGCCTACGATCGCGATCTTCATCGCCATCCATTACGTGGGAAAGCTCGAATCGGTTGCGTTCGCTGTTTGTAGGGCCAGGCCTGACAGACAGCGAACGCGTCAGCCATAGGGGCGGTAGATCAGTCGCCGGCCGAGCAACTCGCTGACCGTGGCGAAGCGGTAACCGCGGCCGCGCAGCGTCTCGATGATCCGCGGCAGCGCGGCGAGGGTGCCGCCGCGGTCGCCGCCGCCGTCGTGCATGAGCACGATCGATCCCGGCCGGGTGGCGGAGACGATGCGGCTGTAGACGGCGCCGCTGCCGGGGTTGGTCCAGTCGGCCGGGTCGACGTCCCAGATGATCGTCGCCAGCCCGGCCTCGCCGGCGGCGGCGACGACAGCGGAATTGACCGCGCCGCCGGGCGGGCGGAAGAGGCAGGGCTCGAAGTGCGTCGCCGAGCGGATCAGCGAGTTGGTCGCGGCCAGGTCCCAGTAGCCGGGGTAGAAGCCGTGGTGGGTCGTGTGGTTGCCGATCTCGTCGCCTTCGGCGAGGATCCGGTTCATCGTCTCGGCCCGGCCGGCGACCTCCTGGCCGATCTCGAAGAAGGTGGCGTGGACGCCCTTCTCGCGCAGCAGGTCGAGGAAGGAGTCGGTGTAGGCGCTGGGGCCGTCGTCGAAGGTCAGCGCGACGAGCTTGCGGTCGCGCGGGCCGTTGTGGTACTCGCCACTTTCGCCGCCGCTGCAGCCGACCGGTCGCACCGGTCGCAGTCGGAAGGCGCGCGCCCCGCGCGCGGGCAGCTCCTCGACGCAGCCCGTCGCCGCGCAGCCAAGGCGGTTCTCGAGCGCCCGCCAGCGGTAGCGGTGCGGGGCCAGTCCGGCCGCCGCCGGGTCGAGTGCCAGGGTCAGCTTGTGTGGGCCCGCGCGCCGCAGCCGCGCCGCCAGCGTGCGCCGGCTAAGCGTCTTCCCCACCGCGTTGCGCAGCTCGAGCCCGACCCGGCGGTGGGCGTCGCGGGCGCCGCCGAGGCAGAGCCGCCGCGAGCCGCCGCGCCCGGCCCGGCTCAGCTCGAAGCAGAGGTAGCGGGAGCCGCGATCGGCGCTCGGCGTGCGGTCGAGCCGGGCAAGAGCCACCGGCGAGGCGGTGCGCACGGTGAGGATCAGACTGCGGCCGGCCTGTGAAAGTGCGGCGCGCTGCAGATCCGGTCCGTCCTCGCCACCGCCCGAGCCGCCGGCCCCGGCGGTGGCGCCGAACAGCGCGGCGGCGAGCGCGACGGTGCACAGGATCTTGCGATTGAGAGGTTTCAGCAGGCTCCGGATCGGCCGAGCGGATGACATCTCCATACTAGCCGCGTGCCAGATATCCGAATCCAAATGCGGTATGGCGGTGGCCTGGCGCTCTTGGCGAGTTTGCTCTTGATGGTGCTGCTGGCTGACCCACCCCCTGTCTCCGCCGGCCCCGGTGGCGCGGCGCAAGAGCCGGCGCCGTCGAGCGGCGCGACCCCGTTTGACCGCCCGGGGATGTGGATCTGGTACGTCGACGCGTCCGAGGGCGGCAGCGCCGGCCGCATCGTCGCCCGCGCCAAGCGGGCCGGCATCGGCACGCTCTATATAAAGGCTGGCGACGCCGGCCACGTCTGGTCGCAGTTCAGCCGCTCGCTGGTCGGCGCCCTGCACCGCGGCGGGCTCGACGTCTGCGCCTGGCAGTTCGTCTACGGCGACAGCCCGGTCGCCGAGGCCAAGGTGGGCGCGAGCGCCGTGCGCCGCGGCGCCGACTGCCTCGTGATCGACGCCGAGGGCCAGTACGAGGGCAAGTACGCCGCCGCCGACCGCTACGTTCGCGGGCTGCGCGCCCGCATCGGGGCCGGCTTCCCGCTCTCGCTGGCGGGCTTCCCTTATGTCGATTACCACCCGTCCTTCCCCTACTCGGTCTTCCTCGGCCCGGAAGGGGCGACGGTGAACCAGCCGCAGATGTACTGGAAGGCAATCGGCACCTCGGTCCGCGCCGTCTACGAGCACACGTACCTCTTCAATCGCCTCTGGGGCCGCCCGATTTACCCGATCGGCCAGACCTACGGCGGCGCCGTCCGCAAGGACATCCTGCGCTTCCGTCGCTTCGCCGCCAGCTACGACGGCCTGGCCCCGAGTTGGTGGGACTGGCAGGAGACGAGCAACGCCGGCTGGGGGGCCCTCGGCGCCGAAGTCGCCGGCCCGGTGGTCGGCTACAGCCCGGTCGTCTCCTACCCGCTGCTGAAGCGGGGCAGCAGCGGCGACCTGGTCGTCTGGGCGCAGGAGCACCTGCGGTCCGCCGTGCGGCCGGGGCTGCCGGCGACGGGGATCTTCGGCAAACGGACCAGGGCCGCGGTTCGTGAATTCCAGGCAAGCCAGGGCATGCCGGTCAACGGCGTGATCGGCACGACCACCTGGGGCTCGCTGCTCAACTTCGACCCGGTACGTCCGCGCTGGGCGGGTCGCCGCGCGAAGCGAGGAGGTCGGGGTGGGGCGACGGCGAGCCGCGCCTTGTCGCCGCGCCGCCCGCTCTCCGCCAAGCTGCCGTCGGTCGCCTACGAGATCGACCCCGGACCTGCCCCCTGAGCAAGCGCCCGGCGGGGGCTTCAAGCTGCAAATCGAGCGACCCTGAGATAATCCCCGCCGGGCGAGCGTTCTCGCCCTCCCAGGGGGCGTAGCTCAGCTGGTTAGAGCGCCGGCCTGTCACGCCGGAGGTCGCGGGTTCGAGTCCCGTCGCTCCCGTATCGCGTAGTGCCTGGATCTGGGCGGTTCCGGCTCACCTGATTACGTGAGTCCTGACTTCTTGGGCTCCGTTTCGAACTCTTGCCAGCCGAAGGGTCGTTCTCTCCTCGCTGGATTCGACCTGACCCGACCGTCTCCAAGGAGTTCAGGCTGTGCCGTCTGTCGGCTAGTTTCGCCTGGCTTTGAAAGCGTGGCCACAATGACCAGGACAGGTGAACCACAACCGGCGCTAGGCGCTGTCGTCAGGCAGCGGCGCGATGGGCGGTGCCTGGTGCTGGCAGCGCCTCAAGGATGCTCGCTGGGAGGCGGGTGCTTGCGTCCCAGACCTCGATCGCTACGAGTTTGTGGCTGCCACGGTCGTAGTCGCGAAGGCCGCCGGGGACGCGCTCGCTGACGACGTCGTCGGACTCCCCGGTCGGGAACCAGGCGATGTCTGCGTCTGAGTCGTAATAGGCAAACATGTTCTGCCAAGGGTAGCGCTGGCTGGGGCTGCCAGCTAGAAATCGAGCCTCTAGACAGAGACGATCCGGACGGCGCTCTGGTCGTCCCCGTGGGGATGGTCGTAGATCGCCTCGAATGCCACGCCGTCAGGCGTCTCGCCGCCGACAAGCCATTCGGCACGGCCATCGTTGACTTCGCGTTCGGAATTGCGCTTCTTGATCGCCTGCTCGATGTCGGCCGCGTTGAGGCGACGTTGCCGCAGCCGATCCTCCGCGTGGACCGTCCAGACGAAGCGCTCGATCTCCATCGGGCAAGCCTACGCGCCAGGACAGGGACTACGACTCCGGTGTCGGAGGCGGCGTTTTCTCGCTATCCGCTCGGTGGGCCTCCTCGGACGTGGCGGGCCTGATGACGAGCGAGCCGTCTGGGTGGTCCTCGGTCACGATGTACCAGCCTTTGCGGCCATCGCTGAATTCCGCGTAGACCCTTTCGGCCATCGGCGGAATGATTGCAGACAACGCCCTGCCCGACCGGAGGCGCTCTCGCCGTCCTCATTGGGCACCGGTGCCTGAATCGCGGGGGATCGGGCAGAAATCGTGCCTATCGCCGGATCAGGGCTTGAGCCGATCCCGCCAGTGGATTCCGCTTGGCGAGCGGAATCGGCGGTCCTACGACCGCCGTCGCCGGCCTGTCACGCCGGAGGTCGCCGGTTCGAGTCCCGTCGCTCCCGTCCCCTGGATCCGCGGAAATACTCGGATCGGGTTACACACACTTGCGCTCGGCCTGGGCGACCAGGTCCGAGAGCGGGACTTCAAGCGCGGCCGCGAGCTTGAAGAGGTTGCGGAAGCTCGGATTTCTCAGCCCGCGCTCGATCTCACTGACGTAGGTGCGGTGCATTCCGGCAAGGTCGGCGAGCCCCTCCTGGGAGAGACCGTCAATTTCGCCCCGCCGCGTACGTATCGCTTCGCCAAGAGCCTTGAGAGCAACCTCTGACACGCGCCGAGCCTGCCAGCTATCTGGTTACGAGTCTACAGAATATAAGTAGCTAGTCACGAGGACCAAAACCCCACATTTATGCGTACCTATTAAAACCCCGCGACTGAACCCCGGGCTGAAAAAACACCGTTAGAGCAGTCGGGTATTTTCCCTGACATGCATGACCGCATAGTGTGTCAGTAACGCCGGTCGGCGAGGCGATCGACGTTAGGTGTTGGTCAGCACATCCGGATCGCCGGGATCGCGCTCGTCCTCAGGCCCGGCGTGCTATGACGACGAACTTGGAGTGGGTCAGTTCCTCGACCGGCTGCATGGGAACCGCGTCGAAGCCGTGGCCGTAGACGTCGAGGCACTCAAGACCCACTGCCTCGAGCGCCTCGAGCACCTCTGCTTCGGGGAAGTGACGCTGGCGATGAACGTGGACTTCGATCGACGGGGAGTCGCCCCCGGCCTCGATCTCGAAACGGGCCTCGCTGATCGCACCGGGCGGCGTGTCGGTCGAGGCCTGGCCGCGCCAGACGAGGGTCCGGCCGCCGCGCTCGACCCGTTGTTCTTCGGCGAAGAAGGTCCGGTATGCCTGCAGCGTGTTGACGTCGAACATCAGCAGTCCGCCGGGGACCATGTTGGCCCGCATCCCCTTCAGCGCCTCCCGGAGTTCCTCGCCGCTGAGGAGATAATTGACCGCGTCGTCCAAACACCAGACGAGATCGAACTCGCCGAATTCCGGCAGCTCCCTCATGTCCGCCACCGAGAGCCGGGCTGAATCGCCCACCTTGGCCCGAGCCAACTCCAACATCGATGGCGAGACGTCGCAAGCGGTGACCTCCCAACCCCGCTCGAGCATCGGCAGGAAGCTCTTCCCGGTGCCGCAGCCGACGTCGAGCAGGCGGTGCCCGTTCAACCCGTGGCGGCGGAGCTTGGGAAGGAGATTGCCCAACCACAATTCGTAGTCGTAGTGGGCGGTGAAATCGTCATAGACGGGCGCGATCGCCTCGTAGGCCTGCTCGGCCGACTGGCCTCCCGGCTGGACTGCTGCTGCTATATCCATGCCGCCCCAGACCAACGAATGATCGACATCGTTTCATTGCTCAGATGTGCTAGTCTGCTCGCCACTGTGGAGGTACGTCGTCTCGATCACCGGATTGGCAGGGGAGCGGATTCGAGCGACTCCTGGGACTGGGACGAGGTCCGCCGGATCTGTCTGGGCTTCGCCTCCCGCTGGGCCAAGAGCCGGCCCGAGGCGGAAGACATCGCCCAGGACGCGGTGGTCCGCGCCTGGCGAAAAAAAGACACCCTGCGCGACAGCGCCGCGCGCACGGCGTGGTTGGGGACGATTGTTCGCAATGAGGCGCTTCGCGAGTTTGCCCGCAAGCGGCCGATCTCGAGCGACCTGATCGAGATCGTCCACGGCAGCGACGACGAGCGCGTGCTGGCCACGGTCGAACGCGCCGACCTGCACGCGGCGCTCGAACGGCTCAACGAGCGCGACCGTCAGCTGGTGCGCCTGCGCTACGACGAGGACCTGACCCAGGAGGCGATCGCCCGCCGCCTCGGCATCCCCCTCGGCACGGTCAAGGTCCGCCTGCATCGCGTGCGCGCCAAGCTGCGTCGCGCGATCGGCGCTCTCTAAGAACTGGGGAGGCGGGCGGTCCGGCGGGGCGCGGGGCCCCAGCCGACCGCTGCCTGGCGCACCCTGTACACGCGGGAGAGCGCGCTGCCCGAAACTTCGGACCGCTGTACAACGACGTTTGGCCGCCGCGTCGCGACCATTTGAGGATGAAACCGGTGCGCCAGATTGTCGCTTTCGGGGGTGGGGGGTTCTCGATGGAGTCGGGCAACCCGCTGCTCGACGACTACGTGCTCGGGCTCAGTGGGGCGCAACGGCCCAAGGTCTGCTTCCTGCCCTCTGCCAGTGGCGACGCCGACCACTACGTCGTCCGCTTCTACCGAGCCTTCCCGGCGGAGCGCTGCGAGGCCAGCCACATCTCGCTCTTCCGCCGCGAGCAGGGCCCCGAGGACCTGCGCGCCCACCTGCTCGAGCAGGACCTGATCTACGTCGGCGGCGGCAGCGTGATCAGCCTGCTCGGGGTCTGGCGGGCGCACGGGATCGACACGATCCTGCGCGAGGCCTGGGAGAAGGGCATCGTCCTCTGCGGTCTCTCGGCCGGCTCGCTCTGCTGGTTCGCCGAGGCGGTGACCGGTTTCCACGGGGCGCCGCGGCGGGTCGGCGGCCTCGGGCTGCTGCCGTTCAGCAACTGCGTCCACTACGAGCGCAGCTCGAGCCGGCGCAGCTCCTACCACGACTTCCTGCGCGCCGGCATGCGCTCCGGCTACGCGGCTGAAGACGGCGCCGCGCTGCACTTCGTCGACACCGAGCTGCGCCGCGTAGTCGCCTCGCGGCCGGAGGCACGCGGCTACCGGCTCGACGCGGTCGGCGAGCGGGTGGTGGAGATGCGGATCGCCACCGCCTTCCTCGGTGACGCCGGCGCCCCTCCCTTCACGCCGTTGCCCGAGGCGATGTCGACGGCCGTGGCGGCCTGATGGATCGCGGTCGAGGCTTTCACCGCTATCCGCGCCAATGTTCGATCGCGGGCGCATGATCAGCCGCATCCTCGCCCTCGGGGGCCATGACTTCACCTCGCGCCCACCGGATCGCGCCGTCTGCGAGCTGATGCTGCGGCTGGCGACGACGCGGGCCGGCGGCCGGCCGCGGATCTGCATCCTGCCGACCGCCAGCGGCGACACCTCCGAGCAGATCGGCCGCTTCTACTCGGCCTTCGGCGAGCGGCCCTGCGACGTTTCCGACCTCTCGCTCTTCCGGCTCGGCAGCCGTCCGATGGAGCTGCGCGACCACATCCTCGAACAGGACCTGATCTACGTCGGCGGCGGCAGTCTGCTCAACCTGCTCGCGGTCTGGGAAGCGCACGAACTGAGCGCGATCCTCAGCCTCGCCTGGCGCCAGGGCGTCGTGCTCGCCGGCCAGAGCGCCGGGGCGATGTGCTGGTTCGAGGCCGGCATCACCAAGTCTTCGGGCAAGCCGCTGCCGGGCGCCGGCCTCGGCCTGCTCAGCGGCAGCCTCTGCGTCCACTACAACAACGAACCCGACCGCCGCGCCGCCTACCTCGGCGCCGTCGCCGACGGCATGCCGAGCGGCTACGGCCTCGATGACTACGCCGGCCTGATCTGGGAGGGCGCAGGCCCGCCCGCCGCCGTCACCGCCCAGCGCGGTGCCCGCGCCTACCGCGTCGCCAAGGGCGAGTCGGGCGTCGTCGAGTCCCCGCTCCCGGCGCGCTTCCTACCAGCCCCCGCTCCCGCCGCCCTACGCGAGGACATAGCCGAGTTCCGCCGGATCACCGCGATGCGCAAAAAAGCAGGCTGGTTGGGCTAGGAGAGGGAGGGACACCCGCTCGCCTCTTCGGCCAACCGAACTCGAAGTTTCGGCTACGTTGGCACGACCCGCCCTGCCGAAGAAGGAGACCCATGCCCGAGAAGAGCTTTGCCGCCGCACTCAACGAGCAGATCGCCAACGAGTTCGCCGCCTCCCAGCAGTACGTCGGGATGGCCGTGTATTACGACGCGGAGACGCTACCCCGCCTCGCGGCCTTCTTCTACCGCCAAGCGCTCGAGGAGCGCGAGCACGCGATGATGATGGTCCAGTACCTGCTCGATGTCGGCGAGGAGGTCCACATCCCCGACATCAAGGCGCAGGAGACGAGCTACTCGGACGGGACGACGCCGGTCAAGAAGGCGCTCGCGCAGGAGAAAACGGTCGGCGAGGAGATCTTCGCGCTGTTCGAGCTGGCGCGCGAGGTCAAGGACTACCGCGCCGAGCAGTTCATGCAGTGGTTCGTCAAGGAGCAGGTCGAGGAGGTCGCGCTGATGGGCGACCTGCTCAACGTGGTCGAGCGCTCCAAGGACAACTTGCTCTTGGCCGAGGACTACATCGCGCGGGAGAGCCCCGGTGAAGGGGAGGGCGACGCGACCAAGCCGCCAGCGGCTGGGATGGGCGGTTAGCCAAGGAGGACGGGAGTCCCTCCCGCGGAGGCTCCGGGATCCGCGCTCGAGCTCTTGCCCGCGATCCAGCTGCGCGACGGTCTCCGGGGGAGGGACTCCCGTCCTCCTATTCAGCCCAGCGAAATCCCGTCGGCGTCAACTTCGGTAGCAGCGGGCTTGTCGGCAGGCCCTCGGGCGGCGGCGATTCGTTGTAGCCGCGCGGGGCGGTGTCGTTCGGCGTGTCGGGGTGGAAGAGCGAGGCGAGCACCTGGATCTGGCCGCGGCCGGGGCCGAGCTCCCACTGGCCGCCGCCGTAGGCGCCGATCCCATGCTCGGCGCAGTAGTCGTAGGTCTCGCAGAGGTCGCGCAGACCGCCGATCCGCGAGGGCTTGACGTTGACCATGCGCGGCTGCCAGGGCAGCGCCTCGATGTCGGCGATCGAGTGGATCGGCGCGTCCCAGGTGAGCCGGTCGCGGACCGGCTCAAGCAGCGGTCGCGTGTCCTCGTTGACGTCAGGATCCTCGAGCCAGGCGTCAGGAAAGGCCGCGATCAGCTTGGCGTATAGCTCGGGGTCGGTCTCGACGTCGACCGGCGTCCCTTTGTAGAAGCCCTTGAGGTCGAGCGAGTCGACCGCGCCGGTCTCGACCAGGGCGGCGATCAGCTCGTCGTCCCAGTCGTTGGTCGGGTCGAGCTTGAAGCGCAGTCCCGGGTACGGGTCGAGCTTGGCGCGCAACGTCTCGATCGAGGAGGGCTCGTCGCCGCCGGGGGAGAGGCGCATCGAGCAGACGAAGTCGACCGGCCGCGGGTCGCGCCCCAGCGCCTTGGCGATCCCGGTTCCCGCCTGGCGCAGGGCAAGGTCCAGCGCCGCCGACTCGAAAGCCCAGCGACGGTAGCGGCGCGAGACCTCGCGCTGCGGCTCGGCCGGAAAAGTGTCGGCGCCACCGATGAACTCGCAGAACTCTTCGAGGCTGGCGTAGCCGGTCAGGTCGAGCGCCGGCCCGGCGTCCTGCAGGGCGATGTGGTCGACCGGGTCGTAGGTGACGTCCTCGCCGAGCCCGTCCTCGCCACCGCCCCAGAGGTGGATCACGGTGCTGAGGCGTTCGAAGCCGGGGGTCTGGTACTCCAGCGGCTGCAACTCGTATCCCTCGATCTCGATCGGGAGCCCGGCGAGCAGGTCGAAGGTGGCCATGGGCGCAGTGTATGGGAGGGCGGGAGTCGCCTCGGCGAGCGCAGTTGGGGGAGGAGTCGGGGGTGTCCCATCCGCTTGCTGGGTTTTTCGCCTCCTCCTTCGCGGCCGTCCGAGGTCGTCGGTGGGGCGGAAAAGAGGACGCCGCTGCGCGGACGGGACACCCCCGACTCTCCTGCGACGCCTGCGACACTCTGGTCCGTGAAGCACACGGCTCATGGGTACTGGCTGGAGGAGGCTGGTGAGGTGGCGCCGCTCGGGGAGCTTGTTGGGGAGCGGAGCGCTGATGTGGTCGTGATCGGGGGCGGATACACGGGCCTCTGGACCGCTTGGCACCTGAAGAAGCTCGAGCCCGAGGCGCGGGTCGTCGTGCTCGAGGCGGAGGTCTGCGGGCACGGGCCGAGTGGGCGCAACGGGGGGTTCTGCAACTCGATGTGGTTCTCGCTGCCGAACATGCGGGAGCGGTGGGGAGACGAGGCGGCGCTGGCAGTGGCGCGGGCCGCGCGCGCGGCCATCGACGGGGTCGGGACGTTCTGTCGCGAGGAGGGCGTCGAAGCCTGGTTCCGCCGCGGCGGCTACCTACAGGTTTCGACCGCGCCCGCCCACGACGGAGTCTGGGACGAGGCTGTGGCCGCATGTCGCCACCTCGGCGCGGACGGCGATGCACCGGTGCGGGTACTCGGCCCAGATCAGGTCGCGACCCACTGCGCTTCGCCCGCCTTCCGCGGCGGTGCCTTCTACCCGGACGCGGCGACCGTTCAGCCCGCCCGCCTGGCGCTCGGCCTGCGCGCACGCCTGCTCGCCGCCGGCGTCGAGATCCACGAGCGCTCCCCGGTGCAGCAGCTGCTCGCAAGTTGCAGCATTCCCCCCACAACAGTGGGGAAAAAGCAGCAATCGACGGCTGGGGGAGGGGTGGTCGCCAGGACGGAGCGGGGGACGGTGCGGGCCGGGGCGGCCGTCGTCGCGATCGGCGGGGCGGCGAAGGCGCCGCGGGCGCCATTGCGGGACAACCTCACGGTCACCTCCTCGCACATCGTCCTCACCGAGCCGGTGCCCGAACTGCTCGAGGAGATCGGCTGGACGGGGGGCGAGTGCATCACCGACAGCCGCGCCCTGGTCGACTATTTCCGCACCACGCCCGACGGCCGCATCGCCTTCGGCTGGGGCGGCGGCCGGATCGCGATGGGCGCCCGTCTACACGGCCGCGCGGAGCTCGACGCCGACGTCGCGGCTGCGGCTGCCACCCGCCTGCGCGAGTACTTCCCTGGCCTCGCCGGCAAGCGCCTCACCCACGCCTGGGGCGGCCCGATCGACGTCTCGCCGACCCATATCCCGATCGTCGTCCCCCTGCGCGGCAGCCGCAGTTTCGCCGCCGCCGGCTACACCGGCAACGGCGTCGGCCCCTCGAACATGGTCGCCCGCACCCTCGCCTCCCTGGCTCTCGACCGCAGCGACGACCACAGCCGACTGCCGTTCATCGACCCGTCCCCCCAGCACGTCCCCCCGGAGCCCTTCCACTGCCTAGGCGGCGAGCTGATCCGCCGAGCCCTCACCAGCAAAGAGAACGCGGAGCTCGCAGCTCACCGCCCACCCCCCATCAGCTCCCTCGTCTCCAAGGCTCCAAGGCTCCTCGGCTTCCACATCGGCCGGTAGCCAGGGCGGTGGGAGTCGCCTCGCCGAGTGCCTAAATCCGCCTTCGGCGGATTGATTTTGTGCCGCTTCGCGGCCCAGGGTCACCCGCCAGGAGCCGCTTCGCGAGGCATCGTCGAGGCGACTCCCACCGCCCCCTTACCATCGGCTCGTGATCACCTTTTTACGCGTGTAGAAGTCAACGGCGTCCGTGCCGTTCGCGTGCAGGTCGCCGTCGATCGAGTCCTTCCAGCCGCTGAACGGGAACCAGGCAACGGGCGCCGGCACACCCACGTTCACGCCGAGCATCCCCGCCTCGGCCTCATAGCGATACTGCCGGGCGGCCGCACCCGAGCTGGTGAAGATCGCGCCCGCATTTCCGTAGCGGGAGCCGTTGAGGAACGCGATCGCCGCATCGAGGTCGTCGACCTCGAGCACGCTCAGAAGCGGCCCGAAGAGCTCCTCGCGGGCGAGCTCGGACTCGGGGTCGCTGACGAGCGCGATCGTCGGGCCAAGCATGGTCCCGGCAGGGCCGCCATCGCCACGGCCGTCGAGCAGCAGCTCGGCCCCGGCGCCCCCGGCCCGCCCGATCGCGTCGGCGACCGTGCTTCGCGCCTCAGCCGAGATCATCGGGCAGACGTCGGTCCCCGGCTCGTCCCCTGCTCCAAGCTTGAGCGCGGACGCCGCCGCGACCAGCGCCTCTCGCACCTGCGCCCGCCGCCCCGCGTCCCCGACCACGACGCAGACCGAGCCCGCCAGGCAACGCTGGCCGGCGGCGCCGAAGGCCGAGCCCATGATCGCCGGCATCGCCTGCTCCAGATCGGCGTCGGGCATCACGACGAGCGAGTTCTTGGCCCCGCCCAGCGCCTGCACGCGCTTGCCGGTGGCGACGGCGCCTTCGGCGACGATCCGAGCCGTCGCGGCCCGGCCGACGAACGACACCGCATCGATCCCCGGCTCGGCGAGGATCGCCTCGACCGCGTCGCGGCCGCCGTGGACGAGGCTGACGACTCCCGCCGGTATCTCCTCGACCGCGTCGACGACCTCCATGATCAGCGCCGCCGGGCGGGGGTCCTGCTCGGAGGGCTTGAGCAGGAACGAGTTGCCGCAGGCGATCGCGTAGGGCAGGAACCAGAGCGGGATCATCGCCGGGAAGTTGAATGGCGTGATCGCGGCGACCACGCCGACCGGCTGGCGCACCATCTCCACGTCGACTCCGGTGGCGACGCCCTCCAGCGTCTCGCCCTTGAGCAGGTGGGGGATCGCCGCCGCCGACTCGACCGACTCGATCCCGCGGCCGACCTCGCCGTCGGCGTCGGCGAGGGTCTTGCCCATGTCGGCGCTGACCAGCGCGACCAGCTCCTCGCGGCGCGCTTCCAGCCCGTCGCGCAGCGCCAGTACCGCCCGCGCCCGCCGCTGCGGCGGCGTCGCCCGCCACCCTGGCTGGGCCCCCCGCGCGGCTTCCACCGCCTCGCCGACCTGCCTCGCCCCGCAAAGCGGCACCATCGCGACGACCCCCCCGGTCGCAGGATTCACATCCTCAATCTCTTTCACAGGGCCCGCCTCGCGCCAGCCCCCGCCGATGTAGTTGCGCAGCGTCACGCGAGTGGCGCCTGGACGGCGGGAGTCGCCTCGACGACCCCTCGCGAAGCGGCTCCTGGCGGGTGACCCTGGGCCGCGGAGCGGCACAAAATCAATCCGCCGAAGGCGGATTTAGGCGATCGGCGAGGCGACTCCCGCCGCCCGCCTGCCATCACGCCGCCCCAGCCGCGCCAACCGCAACCGGGACCGACTCCTGCTCGGGGCGGACCTCGGCCATCTTCTCGGCGCGGCGCTGCTGCAGCACGGTGAAGCCCATCGCCAGCACCGTGAAGCCGAAGAGGATCATCGCGATCACGTTGACCTCGACCGGGATGCCGCGCTGGGCGGCGCCGTATATGTAGAGCGGAAAGGTCACCGTCGTCCCCGAGTTGAAGTTGGAGATCACGAAGTCGTCGATCGAGAGGGCGAAGGCGAGCAGGGCGCCGCCGAGGATCCCGGGCATGATCAGCGGCAGGGTGACGAGGCGAAAGGTCTCGATCGGCCCGGCGCCGAGGTCGCGCGCCGCCTCCTCGAGGTTGCGGTCGAAGCCGATCAGCCGCGAGCGCACGACGACGACGACGAAGCTGATGCAGAACATCACGTGGGCGATCAGGAGCGTCTGGAAGCCGAGCGAGGGCGTGCCGAGGATCAGGAAGAAGGAGAGCAGCGAGGCGCCCATGACGATCTCCGGCGTCGCCATCGGCACGACGATCAGCAGGTTCGCCGCGCGCCGCCCACGGAACTGGTGACGGACCAGCGCCAGCGCCATCAGCGTCCCGATTGCGGTCGACACCACGGTCGCCAGCAGGGCCAGTTTGAGGCTGGTCACGAGCGCCGAGTTGAGTTCGGAGATGCCGAAGGCGTTGCCCCAGTGCGAGAGGGTGAAGCCGACCCAGGTGAAGTTGTATTTGCCCGCCGGGTCGTTGAACGAGAAGACGAGGATGACCGCGATCGGGATCAGCATGTAGACGACGACGAGGCCGGCGACGATGTTGACCGCGTGCTCGCGCAGCCAGCGCCAGGCGCGCCGCCCCGCGCCGCTCATTCCGCCTCCTCGCCCATCAGCGCCTCCGAGCCGGCGAAGCGGATGTAGACGATCACCGCGACCATGATCAGCGCCATCAGCACGAACGAGAGCGCCGCCGCCGCGGGGTAGTCGAGCTGGGTCTTGTAGAGCGACTGGATCACGTTGCCGATCATCTGGTTGCCGGCGCTGCCGAGGAACTGGGCGTTGATGTAGTCGCCCGAGGCGGGGATGAAGGTGAGCAGCGTGCCGGCCACGATCCCCGGCGCCGAGAGCGGCAGCGTCACCCGCACGAAGGCCTCACGCGAAGATGCGTAGAGATCCTTCGCTGCCTCGATCAGGCGCTCGTCGATCTGCTCGAGGCTGGCGTAGATCGGCAGGATCATGAAGGGCAGGAAGTTGTAGGTGAGCCCGGCGATCACGGCGCCGCCCGTCGCCAGCACGTGCCCGTTCTCCGGCACGAGGCCGATGAAGCGCAGGGCGTCGACGGCCGGGCTCTGGTCGGAGAGGATCGTCTCCCAGGCCAGGGTGCGGACCAGGTAGGTGGTGAAGAACGGCGCCACCACGGCGAAGAGCAGCGCGTTGCGCCAGCGGCCCGCCCGGAATGCGATCGTGTACGCCAGCGGGTAGGAGACGAGCAGGCAGATCAGCGTCGCCGCCCCCGCGTAGAGGAAGGAGCGCACGAACTGCGTGTCGTAGAGCGAGATCGCGTCGGAGTAGTTGCCCCAGTTCCAGCTGAAGCTGAGGCTGCCGACCACGCCCGACTCGAGCGAGAGGTACCCCATATAGAAGAGGGGCACCAGGAAAAAGAGCAGCAGCCAGATCGTCCCCGGCCCGAGCAGGAAGTAGGGGACGATCCGGCGTCGCTCGCTCATCTCAGCCGTTCAACACCGAGTTCCACACCCGGGTCACGTTCTGCTCCTCTTCGCCGGACAGCTGCGCCTGGCTGAAGCACCCTTCGGTGAATTCCGGGCTGGGGAAGATCAGCTGGTTTTCGGCGAGTTCCGGTTCGCGCTTGGCGAGGATCGGCTTCACGCCTTCGACCGGCGTCACGTAGTTGACGTATGCGGCGATGTCGGCCTGCACCTTCGGCTCGTAGACGTAGTTCATCCAGGCCTCGGCCGCGGTCGGGTTCGGCGCCCCGATCGGGATCACCATGTTGTCCGACCACAGCGAGCAGCCCTCGGTCGGAACGCGGAATTCGATGTTCGGGTTGTCGGCCTGCAGCTGCACCGCGTCGCCCGACCAGCCGATCACCGCGACCGCGTCGCCGCTGGTCAGGTCGCGCGCGTAGTCGTTGCCGGTGAAGCGCCGCAGCTGCCCCGAATCCACCGCGCCCTTGATTTTGTCGATCGCGTCGAGCCAATCCTGTTCGGTCGCTTCTTCGGGGTTGACCCCGGCGCAGGTCATCACCAGCGGCACGGTTTCGCGCAATTCGCTGAGGAAGTCGACCTTGCCCTTGTATTTGGGATCGAACAGGTCGCAGATTGAGCGCACGTCCGGGGCCAGGTCGGTGCGCACGATCAGCCCGCCGAGGCCGCTCTGCCAGGGCACGCTGAATTCGCGCTTGGGGTCGAAGGCGGGTTCGCGCAGCGACTGCGAGAGGTTGGCCTCGACCTTGGGGATGCCGGCCTTGTCGATGTTCTGCAGGTAGCCGAGTTCGTGCATCTTGGCCGCCATCCAGTCGGTGACGACGAAGATGCTCCGGCCACCCGATTCGCCCTGCTGCAGCAGCGGCTGCACCTTGCCGAAGAATTCGGCGTTGTCGTTGACGTCCTCGATGTACTTGACCGAGATCCCGGTCGCGTCTTCGAAGTTCGCCACCGTGCCGTTCTTGCCGGGGTCGATGTAGAGCGGCCAGTTGGAGATCGTCAGCTGCCCGGAGGGCTTGCCTTCCAGCTTCACCGTCCCACCCGAGCCGCTGCTGCCGCTGCCGCAGGCCGCCAGGCCCAGCGCCAGCACCAACGCCGCCACGAGCATCGCCGTTCTTTTACTACCCATCCGAAACACCCTCTCTGGATTGGACTGCTTTCTCTTTCAAGCTCTCGCTCTCGCGCACCACGTGCATGTGCTCCGGCTCCCAGCTCAGCGCCACGCGGGCGCCGCCGCCGGGCAGCCTCTGGCGCAGCTCCTCGTCGGCGTTCGGCACCAGCACGGTCATCCGCACGCCCTCGCCGAGGTCGACCGCGATCTGGGTCGAGATGCCGAGGTAGAGCGAGCTCTCGACTACGCCCTCGACCCGGGGCCTGCCGTTGTCGGCGCCGGCCCCGGCGCCGTCGAGCGTCTCGACCTCGAGCTTCTCCGGGCGCACCACCGCGAAGCAGCGTTCCCCGGCGGCGATCCCGCCCGGGTCCGCGCGCACCGTCGGGCCGCGCTCCAGCCGCACCTCGTCGCCCGCCGCGACCGTCGCCGGCATCAGGTTGGAGACGCCGATGAAGCCGGCGACGAAGGTCGTCGCGGGCCGCTCGTAGACGTCCTCGGGGACGCCGATCTGCTCGACCTTGCCGTGGTTCATCACCGCGATCCGGTCACTCATCGTCAGCGCCTCCTCCTGGTCGTGGGTGACGTAGACGAAGGTGATCCCGACCTCGCGCTGGATCTTCTTCAGCTCGACCTGCAGCCCCTTGCGCAGCTTCAGGTCGAGCGCCCCGAGCGGCTCGTCGAGCAGCAGCACCTTGGGCAGGTTGACCAGCGCCCGGGCCAGCGCGACGCGTTGCTGCATGCCGCCGGAGAGCTGCGACGGGCGGCGGTTGGCCTCGGCGGCGAGCCCGACCCGCTCGAGCTCCGCCTCGACCCTGGTGGCGATCTCGGACCTCGCCACCCGCTTGCGCTTCAGCCCGAAGGCGACGTTGTCGCGGACGCTGAGGTGGGGGAAGAGCGCGTAGCTCTGGAACACGGTGTTGGTCGGCCGGCGGTGGGCCGGCAGCTCGGCGACGTCCTCGCCCTCGATCCGGATCGCGCCCTCGCTGGGCCGCTCGAATCCGGCGACCATCCGCAGCGTCGTCGTCTTACCGCAGCCGCTCGGCCCGAGCAGGGTGAAGAATTCGCCGCGCTCGAGATCGAGGCTCAGGTCATCGACAGCGAGCAGCCCGCCGAAGCGCTTGCTGACGTTGCGTAACTCAACACTTGGGATCTCGCTGCCCATCGCTTCCCTTGTCGTCCACTGGAGCCTCCCAAGCCCCTACACATAGAACTTACAGCTCGCTCGCCATGGATACGACGGTACGGCGTAGGCTGACCCTGGCGCAAGTGGCAGATGTCCCAAACTTCGACGCCTGACTTGTACATCTCGTACAAAAGTTTCGGATTCGCTTGACCCAGTGAACACTTGAATGAGAGAGTCAAGCGAGCTACGTTTGTCCAGAACGTCGTAAACGACGAGAGGAGAACCGCATGGCCGTCGCGTCGAAGTCGCCCGGAGGAACCGACACCAGCCTCCAGGAGCTGGCGATGCGACATCTCTGGATGCACTTCTCGCGGATGGGCGGCTATGGCCCCGGCCACGAGATCCCGATCATCACCCGCGGCGAGGGCTGCTACGTCTACGACGACCACGGCAAGCGCTACCTCGACGGCCTCTCGGCGCTGTTCTGCGTCAACGCCGGGCACGGCCGCGCGGAGCTCGGCGAAGCCGCCGCGCGCCAGGTCGAAGAGCTCGACTTCTACACGCTCTGGAGCTACGCCCACCCGCGCGCGATCGAGCTCGCCGCGCGACTCGCCGCGCTCGCCCCCGGTGAGCTCAACCGCGTCTTCTTCACCTCGGGCGGCTCGGAGGCGGTCGAGTCGGCGCTGAAGCTGGCCCGCAACTACCACCGCATGCGGGGCAAAGGCCAGAAGCACAAGACGATCGCCCGTGAGATCGCCTACCACGGCACCTCGCTCGGCGCCCTTTCGGCGACCGGGATCACCGAGCTGCGCGCGCAGTTCGAGCCGCTCGCCCCGGGCGGCTGCCACGTCCCCAACACCAACGTCTACCGCTGGCCCGCCGATCGCCACCCGCTCTGGGCGGCGGACGCGATCGAGGAGCGGATCGAATTCGAGGGCGCCGAGACGGTCGCCGCGGTGATCGTCGAGCCGGTCCAGAACGCCGGCGGCTGCTTCGTCCCGCCCGACGGCTACTTCCAGCGCGTGCGCGAGATCTGCGACCGCCACGACGTGCTGATGATTTCCGACGAGGTGATCTGCGCCTGGGGCCGGCTCGGCCACTACTTCGGCTGCGAACGCTTCGACTACCTGCCCGACATCATCACCGTCGCCAAGGCGCTGACCTCGGCCTACGCGCCGATGGGCGCGGTGATCGCCGCCGACCGCGTCGCCGAGCCCTTCATGCAGGGGGACGCCTCCTTCGCCCACGGCTTCACCTTCGCCGGCCACCCCGTCGCCTCGGCGGTGGCGATGGCCAACCTCGACGTCTACGAGCGCGAGGACCTCTGCGGCCACGTGCTCGCCAAGGAGGGCGAGTTCCGCGCGATGCTGGAGACGCTGCACGACCTGCCGATCGTCGGCGACGTGCGCGGCGCCGGCTTCTTCCAGGCGATCGAGCTGGTCAAGGACAAGGAGACGAAGGAGAGCTTCGAGGGCGAGGAGGCGGAGCGGTTGCTGCGCGGCTTCCTCTCCGGCGAGCTCTACAAGCGCGGCCTGATCTGCCGCGCCGACGACCGCGGCGACCCGGTGATCCAGCTGGCGCCGCCGCTGATCGCGGACACGGAGCAGTTCGAGGAGATCCACGACGTGCTGCGCGGGGTGCTCACGGACGCGTGGGAGCAGGTCCAGAGATAGGCACGCCGATGCTCACCGTGCAAAGCCTGCTCGACGAGGTCGGCCTCGACCTCCTCACGGGCGCGCGCGCCGCCGAGGCGCCGCTGCGCTGGATCCACATCTCCGAGCTCGAGGACCCGACCCCGTGGCTCTCCGGCGGCGAGCTGATGCTCACCACCGGGATCCCGCTCGACAGCGCCGCCAAGCAGCGCGCCTACATCCGCCTGCTCGCCGAGCACAATCTCGCCGGGCTCGGCTTCGGCACCGGCTTCAGCCACAAGAAACTGCCGAAAGCGCTGCGCGAGGAGGCGAAGAAACGCGACTTC
>CAWBLE010000016.1:0-51090 GCA_963789505.1 uncultured Solirubrobacterales bacterium | reverse complement strand
CCCCGCATATCCGGCGCTCAAATTTTTAAAAAGGTTTTAGGTTTGAGCTGGAGTGAATCCGCAAAAGGCTGCCCGACCCAGAAGCCCTCTTACCTCACGCATTCGGAAGAGTGAGTGCTTGTTTGCTAGGTAGACGACTGCGACGTCACCAATGAGACGGCGGCGCTGACGAAGAGCCCAGACAGCCCACCAAGGACGAAGAAGAGCGCTGCGGTGCCGACGCCCGCAATCAGGAAGATGACTCCGATCATCAGCGCGCCCATAGCGAACACTCCGTGCCGAAACGCCCTCCCGACACGGCGTCCGCCCTCTGCGACCACATGCGTGGTTTGCTTCGTCACATTCGACGCCGTATTCGCCACTGCGACCCGGGTCGGACTCACAGACCGTGAAAGGCGGCGTCGATCTCGCTGCGCGTCCCCGCGACGCTCACCTGGTCCTTGGCCGCCGCGCACTCGCCCGTCTCGATCCGGCCTTCGGCGTATGCCTTCTCCAGCAGGCTGATTGCCTCGGCCCGTTCCTGAGACGAGACCCGCCGTTCGGTCGACGGCGAGCGGGCCGGAAGCTCAGGAAGGCCCGCGCCGACAAAGACTTTCGCAATCCCATTGAGCGTCGTGGCAGCATCGACTTCGTGACGAAGCTTGAGGCCCGAGCCTCGTCCAGATGCCCCATCGTCTGATGCACTTCGATACGGCGGGAGCATCCTTGCGATCGGCGTCGGACGCGCGAAATTCGCCGCGTTCGAGCGTCCGGCCCTTCCCCTTCACCATTCGATTCGGTCGAACATCGGCAAGTACCTTATTCGAGAGATGAGCCCACTTCCATATGTGAGAGCCCATGCGGTTGTGCTGGCGACGCTGCTGATCGCCTCGGGCTACTCGGCGCCTCGTTGCTCGCGCTTCTTTGCGCATGAGCAGTGCGGCAGGGGCGGCGCTGCTGAACGCGCGGTACCGACACGACGTCGCAGTCACCGACGCGACGATCCCGCCTCACCGGGCCAAGCTCGACGATGTGGTCGCAAGCGATGCGGTGGCTGCGCTGGGCTCGACGCTGTTGATCGTCGTCTCATGGGTGATTGGGCTCAGCCCAAGCGGAGACGGTGCCGCAACGGCCCGGATCGCGATCGGCTTCCTGGCAATCGCCGCGGTGGCGATCTATCTCTCCAGCCTGGTCGACTGGTACGTGATCCTGCCGCGGGTGAGCGGACAGCTCGGGGCGAGGCCGAGTCGAGACCGAGACCCGCGCTTTCCTTTTCCGCATAGCTGGAAGGAGGTGACGCGCTGGTGGTACATCCACCGCATCGTCGCGACCGTCGCGTTCCGCTTCCTGCTCGCGGCGGCGATAGCCGCGGTGCTCGGCCAGTTCATCGGCGCGGAGAGGAAACGAAGATCATCGCCGGCCTCGTCCTCGGCGTCTTCGCGACCTACGTCTCCACGCTCAGCTCGGCCGTGTTCCAGGGCGCCCAGCCGAAGCTGCTGGTCGGCGAGACGGTGATCGGGAGCCGCGGCCCCGCCGCCAGCTATGGCCGCCCTTCTCGAAGATCTACCCTCCCGCGCTCGACGACCGGCAGTACGTGATCGACGTCTCGCTGGAGGGCATCCATATGACGGCTGCAGCTCCCTGGGAGCAACCGGAGCTGCCCGAGCCGAAGTTCATCTCCAAGTCCGATCGCTTGCCGCTCGTATACACGACTCGGCCCGCCTGTCTCCGCGAGAGTTCTCGGGCTGCGCACATCGATGCTCGGGCATCAACTGGTACTGCATCGAGAACCCGCGGTGTTTCGAGGCGAAGTAGCGGCGTCTTCCCTCGCTAGCGCTCAGCGAAATTCTAATACCCATAGACTCACCACCTGATGCTTGCGAAGACAGCAGAATTGCTGATCCGTGCCTTGGGAGAGAGGTGAACCCTTCACTCAGGTTTATGAACCTTCGTTCAGGCTGGAAGTATCGCGTCATGGCCTCGCCAGAGCAGTGCGCGACCGCGTTCATGACCGCCTTTTCTGGTCGGGGGGGACTGATAGCCAAGGCAAACTGGTCCCTGTCTCGATCTGGCGGAGGGGCAGTTGCTGTTTATCAGGGCCGCGCGGGCATCGGGGCAATTACTCGGGGCAGGCACCGGACGGCAGGGTGCCGAGATGCAGTCGGCGATCGGCTCCGAGGTCAGATTCGAAATCGAGGGGTCACACGATGGTCGCACTGTCTGTGCCATGAGGGTTGGATCTCGAGGCTAGACTATGGGATTCACCTCTGATGCGCGCTTCTTTCGTCCTTACCTACGAGCGGTAGACAAGGAGCTACGACATCTCGATCCATCTCTGGGGACGAGTTGATCACGGGTCGTGCTGAGCCCAAGCATGGAACCTAACCGATCTTCGCCAGCTCGAACCAGCGCCGTACCCGCGGCGGCAGCGCCTTCGGATGTTTCTCGACCAGCTTGAGCAGTTCCGCTGTCTTGATTCGCTGCACCTCACGATCAGGGGATCCGCAATAGCTCTCCGCGGCCGAGTAGGCGAAGAGGGCCGTTTCGTCGTCGGGGGCGGCGTACGCGAGTTGCTCTAGGTCGACGGCCTGCCTACCCGACTTGACCTGCACGATTGCCGGACGGTGGGTCTTGCGATGGAGCATCGTCCACTCGTACGCGGGCGTGTCGGTGCGCCGTGCCCTCGGCAGGGCCAGATAATCGCCCTGTATCTGCATCCACGTGTAGATCAGGTCCTCGAGGTCGTACGGCTCAAGCTGCGCTAGGACTTCGGCCGGGGTGAACCCGAGCGGTTCCGGCTCGCGGCCGTGGAGGTCGTCCCATAGCCACGCTGTGTAGCGACGAGCGCCTTCGTCATGAATTCGCTCGAAGCTCGATGAGGTGCCCGAGAAGGCCCGGATGATCCCGCCGGGCACCTGAAGGTCACCTAGCCCTGATCCACCGATAAGCACCTGAGGAAACCCGCCGGGAACGTCCTCTTGGGTCTTGAGAATGCGGTTTGCGCGACCCATTCCCAACAACCCAGGAGGACACCCGGAAGGTGAAGACACAAACGACGCGCCAAACCGTAGAAGTCAGGGCGGACGGCGAGGGGCTCGTCTCCCACGCCGGCGCCTTCCTGTTGGTCGAGCTGGCCGATCGGCTCGGGCTCACCGCGGCGCTCTCGGAGGCGATGGCGCCGACCCGCGAGCGCCGCTCCGCCCACGACCCCGGCGTCGTCCTGCGCGACCTCGCGGTCGCGATCGCCGACGGCGGCGACACGTCTCACGACCTCGGCGTCCTGCGCGGCCAGGAGGCGCTGTTCGGGGCGGTGGCCTCAGAGACGACCGCCCACCGGGTGATCAAGTCGATCGACGCCGAGCCTGCTCGAAGCGATCCGCGCCGCCCGGGCCAAGGCGCTGGCGCGGGCCTGGGACGCGGGCGCCCGGCCCGCAGGAGCTGATCCTCGACATCGACGCCTCGCTGCTCGGCGCCCACTCCGAGAAGGAGGGCGCCGCCGGCACCTACAAGGGCGGCTTCGGCTTCTTACCCGCTGCTCTGTTACCTGGCCGAGACCGGCGAGCCGCTGGCCGGCGTCCTTCGCCCCGGCAACGCCGGCGCCAACACCGCCGCCGATCACTTCGAGGTCCTGCAGCTGGCGCTCGAGCAGCTGCCCGAGGCAGACCTCGACCGCGAGATCCTCGCCCGCGCCGACATCGGCGGGCGCACCCACGCCTTCACCTCCGACTGCCGCGAGGCCGGCATCCGCTTCTCGGTCGGCTACGAGGTCGACGAGCGGGTGCGCGAGGCGATCGCTCGCGCTGCCCGAGTCGGCTTGGCAGCAGGCGATCGACGGCGATGGCACCGAGCGCGAGGGCGCCCAGGTCACGGAGCTGACCGAGCACGTCGACCTCTCGGCCTGGCCCGAGGGCACGACGGCTGATCGTCCGCCGCGAGCGCCCCCATCCCGGCGCCCAGTTCTCGGTCTTCGACTGCGAGACCGGCTACCGCCACACCGCCTTCATCACCGACCAGGACGACGCCGACATCGCCGCCCTGGAGCTGCGCCACCGCCGCCGCGCCCGCGTCGAGGACGCGATCCGCGTCGGCAAGGAGACCGGGATGCGGCAGCATGCCCTTCGCCGCCTTCGCCCACAACCAGGCCTGGCTGGAGATCTCGCTGCTGGCCCAGGCCCTGCTGCGCTGGGCGGCGCTGCTCTGCCTGGACGGGCGAGCTCGCCCTCGCCGAGCCCAAGCGGGTGCGCCAGCGCCTGCTGCACGTCGCCGGGCGGATGGTGCGCTCGGGCCGGCGGACGGCGCTGCGGCTGCCGCGCAGCTGGCCGTGGGCCGAGGCGCTGGTGGCGGCCTTCGCGCGGCTGCGGGCGCTGCCGGTCGCTTCGAGCCCATAGCCACAGGCTCGCTCCCCAGCCTCAACCCTCCTCGCCGCACCTGCCGATCTCGGCCTGCCCGCGAACGGGCGCCGGCGCTCCGATTCGCCGGCGACCGACCTCGAAAGGAGCGCCAGGGCGGTTCCGAGGAACCGCCCTGGCGCTGTTACCTACCTCAAGTCGCCCGATCACACCCTGCGGGGTGAAAACGGTGGATCGAGGCTAGGGGCCGTTGCGCCCAGTCGCAGCGCCGGACCTGATGGGTGTCCGTCGCTCTCGCCTTCGCGTTGTTGACGTAGCGGTAGGGCCCCGCGAGGTGCCCGAGCCGGAAGCGTCCCTGGAGGTCTCGCGTCCAGATGAAGTCGCCGACTTGCGCGTCGCGACCAAAGCGGCGCACTGTCCACATCGCGCGCCTGCCCCATCCAGGCTCGTCCTTTGCTTCAAGTGCCGAGAGCACCTGATCCAACGGAGTGCGACTCGGGAGGTCCTCAAGGCCCCAGCCGATCCCGACGATGCCATCGTCAAAATTGTGCGCGACTTGCTCCACGTGGTCGACGCCAGGCTTGAGCGAGCGCAGCTTCGTGCGCCAGATGGTGGGTGCGGAATTGACATCGGTCACGCGCAGAGATTGTTGAGCATCGCGCAAAGCACAAGCATTCAGCCTTCAAGTAGGTGCGTGGGCGGTTCGCCTAGCGCAGGACGGCGACGAGCGAATCCATCTCTTTGAGAACGTCTTCGACGAGCTTCCTTGCCTCGTCTGGCCTTATTTCCTCGGAGACCGTTCCCAGGTGAGCGACCGCGCCACGCTTGCTCCCGAGCGCGTCGGCGGCGGCAAGAAGCTCCTCGCATTGGTCTTCAACATCTGGGTGAAGTCCGACAGGTTTTGCAAGGGTCTGGAAGTTGCGGCGACGAATCCCATTGTTGGCCGTCAAGACCTTCGATTCGTACAGTCCTCGGAGCGTCGGAACGGCTTCCGAGGCAACCGGGACCTTCCCCGAATTCTGGCCAATCACATCGTCGGAAAACTTCGTCGCCAGAGTGACGAAACACCTGGAATAGCCGTCGGGCTCGACGGCGGTGGCCTCGGCTACGTGATCTCGGAATCGGGCCTCGACGAACTCCTCGATCATGGCGCAGGCCAATACCAGATACGCGTGAACGAGGAAGCGATCTCGAGGCTCCAGCCCCTCAGTCACGTCTTCCACCGATGGAAGCAATGCCTCGGCTAGATCATTCTCGCGGCTACGGAGGCGGTTATCTCGTCGCCACTACTGGACATCGAGACAAGCCGGCGTCGCGATTGGAACCTCGGTGACCTCGGTGATTGCCGCAAACCACGTTCCAAAGCGCTCGCGCGTTGCCTGCAAGCTCTTCGTAGTCGTGCTAACCGATTTGGAAAAGGCCCCGTCGCTGGCACATAGATCTTTGAACTTCTCTTTGACCTCATCCGCCTTGTCCAAAGCCTGGTCTCTGACCTCCCGATGGGCCAGATACCGACTGGACGTCAAAGACGGCCTTATTGAACGCCCGCTCCCATTTCTGGCCATTCCACTTGTGGCACGCGACCTCGCCAAATATCTCCCGAGCAGCAGCGATCGCCGTCTCCATCTCGGCCATCTCGCGAGCGATATCCGACTCAGCTTGACCCCAGAGGCCGTTGAACTCAGCGCAGACCCCGTCGAGGAACTGTTTGAGATTCCCCCGGTAAGGCGAACGGGAAAGCCGAAAGCCAAGAAACCGGACAAGCAGCTCAGCATCCACCATCCGTCGATCCGGCCCCACATTGCCGAGCAACGTCCTTAGCCCGGGACTCTCGCCCGACGTGATATCGGCCCATCCCACAAATGGTCCGGGGACGCAGCGCCTGCCGCAGCTCTTGCGGCGAAAGCGGAACCGACCCGGTGTTCAACCGAAGGAACAACGTGTAGAAGAGTCCTCGGACTCCCAGTTGCGGACGACCACCGTTCGGATGGTGTGGGTCTCAAAACTGTCGAACAGACTGCTTCTCTTGCCTTTGAGGTCGGCAATCGTGAAGCCTTTCAACTCAGGCAGCACCGTGAGTCCGGACAGCGTCAGTGGATCGAAGTCGGAACCGGTCTGTAGGCCGGCATAGAACTGACGAAGAGCCAGCAGTCGCTGCTTCCCATCAATCACGAGAAGCGGCCGCGGTTCTCGGGATGCTCGGCCAAGACAAGCTGGGGAATCGGATAGGAGAGGATCGCGGACTCGATGAATTTGCTCTTGGTTGCGTCGGTCCATGCCGACCGCCGCTGAAAGCGGGGGTTCAAGTCGATCCGCTTCTTCTCTAGCTGATTGACGATCGTCTCGATGGTCCAATCCGCCGACGACACGCTGGCGTGGACCGCACTGAGTTCAGAGCTGATGTCTTCCTCGGTCTCGGAAGAATTGGGCGCGAACGAAACCGGAGCGTCGTCAAAAAGCTGAAGATCGTCAGTCACGCGACGAGTGTATAAGCGAGTATCTGACCGCGCAGATCTCCTTGCATCATTGAGATCGCCCGCATCGATTCATCCGAAACGGGCTGCCCGAGCCATAGCGCCGGGAGCGGCGCCGCTACGGCTTCGTTAACACGTGAGGCTGTCGCGCAAACCCCACTGATTCGAGTTGCCGACGACGCGATCCGACGCCGACGGAAAACGGCACGGGGCCCGAAGGCCCCCGATCAGGCTGTCGCGGCCGCCAGGGAGTGCCGGTAGAGCTTCAGGAGGTTGTGAGTGGCGGCGATCAGGCGCCACTCCGAGCTTCGGCCGCCCGGCCTCTTCGTTGAAGCGCTCGATCCTCCGGTTTGCCTTGATCTGGCGAAGACCGGCTCGACCATCCACTGCCTTTGTGAGTAGAGCTCCTCGATCGCTTCGATCACGAACCAGGCGAGGTGGTCTTCGTCGAGCCACTCGCGGAGGTCCGGTGGCAACAGCATTGGCTGGTCACGGTCACAGCTGAGGAAGTTCTGAGGCATGACCCATTTTTTTGGCGGGAGCGGACCGAAAAGCAGGGGGTTTGTGCGACAGCCTCGCCTGAAAGCGAAAGTTCGTCAATCTCCGAGCGCGAATCGGTTTTTCATGAGCATCCGGTAGATGTTCGTCGTTCTCAGCAGCCGGTCAGATCAAACCCTCCCGGCGAGAAGTCGCCGGGCCGCCAGGTCATGCCTGCGATCAGCTCGCATGGGGAGACGGACAGGCCTCCGGCGAGCTTGAGGATCGTGTCGAGCTGGGGTACGCGTGCGCCTCGCTCCAGCAGGCCGATCTCGGTTCTGTGGAGCGAGGCCCGGTATCCGAGCTTTTCCTGGGAGAGCCCGGAGCGCTTGCGGCAGCGACGCAGGTTCTCGGCGAAGCGATCGGCAACCTCTTGCTTGAACATCGCTATCGGGACGGATCGGAGGGCTCTGGACGCGGCCCCGGCTTGACGAGAGTGGCGACTATCGTCGCCTGCTCGCACATGCGGGCGGGCCGCTCGCTGAGCTGGCCCGCCACGAGCACCGGGACGCCCTCGCGCAGCTCCTCGATGTCCCGCCCGCCGATGTTGCCGGGCACTTCGACGTCGTAGAACGCGTAGGTCCAAAGCAGCCGTGGGTCTTCGGGGTTGGCCACCGGGAATTTGATCTCCAGGAGGGTGACCTTCTGGCCGTCCGGCCCCTCGGCCCTTATCGGGTCGGAGATCAGCGTTCCCGTGACGACCGCGTAGTTGAGGCCGGGCGGGACCGACTCGGGAAAGGGCGCCTGGTCGCCGGGCTTTTGACCGACAGCTCGCCTCCACATCGCTACTTCACCTCCTTGAGGACGTAGCTACGCGGCTGTGTTTGGCCTGGCGAACCTTCTTCTCCTTCGCCAGGCGGGCGAGGCAGTTGGCGATGGCGCCCGAGGAGCGCTCGATGCCCTTGCCGATCGCGCTGGCGGTCAACGGGCCCTCGTCTTTGTGTTTCTTAGGTAAGCGAGGACGAGGCCATCCAGCTCGCCGGGGCGAAGGCGCTTTCCCTTGGCGGCGTTCACTGCGGCTTCGCCTCTCCAGGCCGTCGAGCAGGTGAGCAGGTCCGAGGCGGTGTCGCAGCACGAGCTGCCAGCATCGTTTTGCTTCTTCCTCGGCTTCCCTGGACTCCGCGATTTCCCTTGACCCGCCGAGGCCGCCGTCGGCATCGGACATGGAGGCGGCGTGAGGCTTTCGGCAAGGTCCTCGGGCGGCATCGTCAGCTCGACTCTCGCGCCACCCCTTTCCCAGCCGAGATCTCCATCAACCGGAAGTCCTGGCCGAACTCCACCCGAGCCGCTTCGCGGTGGCGAAGTCCTCCCTTTCGAGCGCGATCCGTAGTCGCCGAGCGGTCAGCTGTTCGGAGACATCTCGTAGATCGCCTCCGCTGCGCCGCTGATCGTGACGGTGGTTGGCATCTGCGCCCCTTTCGGTCAGGGCACCGAAGAGCCGCCGGCGCGACTCGCGCGAGTACTTCGGCGAGTAGCTTTCTCTTCGCATCGAAGTTGTGCTCTTCGGTGCCGGCCCCGGGGCGTTTGTAGCGCCGCCGGGGCGCTATTCAATTTGCTCGCCAACCGTAGCTCCGCTCGCGCTCGAAAGCGAGTCCGAATCGGCGTGGATCGGCGCCGATCCACGGCAATCGCCGCGATTTCGGGCACTCGTGCCCGAAAGGAGCGCCCACATCCCGGCCGTCGCCGCGCGCCCCAACTCAGAACCCGCCGATTTGCAGCGGCTTCCTGCGATGGGCGGTACTGGGCTCGAACCAGTGACCCCCTCCTTGTAAGGGAGGTGCTCTCCCAACTGAGCTAACCGCCCGGGAGGTCTCGATTATGGCGCGCCGGCCGCGTTGCGGCCAGCCTGCGAGAATCGCGGCATGGACTCGGCGATCCTCTGGCGTGTGGCGGTGGTGCAAGTCGTGGCGGTGGCGCTGCTCTCGGTGCTTCTCGCACTCGTCTTCTCGCACGGCTTCTTCGAAAGCTGGGGCTGGCTGGCCGGCCCCCTGGCCTGGATGGCCTGCGCCTGGCTTACGGCCCGCGTCGTCGGGCTGCCCGAGGCGCCCGTCCTGGTCCGCGCCGCCCTGGCGGGGATCCCCAGCGTGCTCTTCGTCCTGCTCGGCGCCCACTGGCTCGGCGCACTCGTCGCGGTCGGCGCCTTCGCCGCACTTTGCGCGCGAATGCCGCGGCAACCGGCTTAGAACCTGCCTGAACCTGGGCCTCCGCGCGGGGGGCGCCCGGCGCTAACGCCGGTTGTTCCGACCGAAGTCAAGTTCGACTTGCCTCAGCCCACTTGCAGGTATTGCCGGAGCGCTTTGCGGATAACCGAGGAGGCTGCCTCATGGTCGCGCTTGGCGCGTGTATCAAGCGCTTCGCGCAACTCTGGGTCGAGACGAACAGACTCCACCCGCGCCGGAGCCGAGCCAATCGTCGGTCGGCCTGGCCGGCGACGAAGCGTGTCCTCCACGTCGTAACCAGCCTCCGCCTTCTCGGCCAGCTTGGCAATCAGATCGTCGGTGATCGGCTTGCCGCTGGCGGTCTTGCCGTGGGTCTTCTTCTCGCCATCGTCAATCTCCCGGTAGAAGTCGCAAGTACTTCGGCCTCATCTTCATCGCGTGGATCGCCAGCTCGGACCCGTCGCCACTAACGAGGCGTGACGACCTCAAGAAGCTCGGCATTGCGAGCCGGCCCGAGATACAGCCGCGTGTCGTCGTCCTGGTCGTCAATGCTCATCGCGTTGTCCATCGCATGCTCGATGTCCTCGTCGGCAACGCGGTGCTTTCGTGCCGACGAGTGGATCTCCACGGAGGAATTGTAATACGAAACCCCTTGCGCCTCAAGCGCCCGATACCGCCCTCCGCATCTGAGAATGTGCGGTCCGGTGCGCACTCAGATCGACCACAGCCTGCGCTCGGCAGGGCGATTCGGCAGCTTCGCGAGAAACGCGGCCTCACGCAGGTCGTCCTGGGCGACCGAGCCGGCATCACCGGGCGCTCGCCGTCGCTGATCGAGCTGGGCCACGCGAATCCGAAGTGGGCCACCGTCAGCGACATCGCTGACGCCCTCGGCGTCTCGATGGGCAATCTCGCCAAGCTCGCCGACAAGCTCGCCGCCCGCGAAAAATGAGACCACGACCTCCCGGAACGCGTCGGAATCGCCAGGAGGCTCGCGGAACGTGATTCGAGGCGTGAGCCGAGCAATCGGCTCTGGCATGGGAATAGCCCGGCACCTGCCGGAACCTCCCCCAATGCGCCCGACGAGAATCGAACTCGCGACCTCCGGCTTGAAAGACCGGCGCTCTTTGGTCCCCGTGAAGGGACCGTTGACCACTGAGCTACGGGCGCCCTGCGGCGGTACTTTATCGGCGTGAACTCGTTCGAGCATTGCCGCCCGCGGTGGGTCCTGGCGCGGGGGTCCGCATGGAGCTAGGGCTCGCGGGGCGGGTGGCGCTGGTGATGGCGGCCAGTCGCGGGATCGGGCGCGGGATCGCGACTGTCCTCGCGCGCGAGGAGGCGCGGGTCGCGATCGCCAGCCGCACGCGGGAGCGGGTCGAGGCCGCGGCCGGGGAGATCGCCGCGGCGGCGGACGGCGAGGGCGGGACGGCGGCCGAGGTCGTGCCCTTCGTCGCCGACACCAACGACCTCGACCGGCTCGCGGCGCTGCCGGGCGAGGTCGAGCGTGCGCTCGGCCCCATCGAGGTGCTCGTGCTCAACAGCGGTGGGCCGCCCCTGGGCGGTGCGCTCGACCAGGACCTCGACGAGTGGAACACCGCCTACCGCTCACTCGTGCTCGCCCCGCGGGTACTCGCGGGCGCCGTCGTCCCCGGCATGCGCGAGCGCGGCTGGGGGCGGATCGTCAACGTCGGCTCCAGCTCGACCCGCGAGCCGATCCCCGCGCTCAATCTCTCCAACGCCAACCGGATGGCGGCGGTCGGCTTCCTCAAGACGCTCGCCACCGAGGTCGCCGGCGAGGGAATCACGGTCAACACGGTCGCCACCGGGCTCTTCGCCACCGAACGACTCGCCGACTCCTCCGGCTCGCTCGCCGGCGCCGAAGCGGGCGCCCGCGAGAACGTGCCCGCCGGCCGCCTCGGCCAACCAGAGGAGTACGGCGATCTCGTCGCCTTCCTCTGCTCCGAGCGCGCCGCCTACCTGACCGGCGCCGTGATCCCGCTCGACGGTGGCGCCCTGCGCTCGATCTTCTAGCCCGCCCCAGATGTAACGATGGGACGGCGATGAGCCACTCCCACGCGGGCCACAGCCACGGCGCCTCCGCCGACGCCGATCGCGGCAAGCTGACGATCGCGCTCGCGCTGATCCTCGCCTTCATGGCGGCCGAGGTCGTCACCGGGATTATCGCCAACTCACTGGCGCTGCTCTCCGACGCCGCCCACATGCTCACCGACGCGGCCGCGATCGGCTTCTCCCTGGTCGCGATCAAGCTCGCCCAGCGCCCCGCCGGCGGGCAGATGACCTTCGGCCTCAAACGGGCCGAGATCCTCTCCGCCCAGGCCAACGGGATCACCCTGCTCGTCCTCGCCGCGATCATCGCGATCGAGGGCGTGCGCCGCCTCGTCGACCCGCCCGGCGTTGACGGCGTCCTCGTCCTCGTCGTCGCCCTGGCCGGGATCGTCGTCAACGTCGCCGCCACCGCGACCCTGGCCAGAGCCAACCGCCAGAGCCTCAACGTCGAGGGCAGCTTCCAGCACCTGCTGACCGACCTCTATGCCTTCATCGGCACCGCGATCGCCGCCACCGTGATCCTGCTCACCGGCTTCGACCAGGCCGACGCGATCGCCTCGCTGCTGGTCGCGGCGCTGATGCTGCGCTCGGCGATCGGCCTGCTGCGCGACTCCGGCCGCATCTTCCTCGAGGCCGCACCGAAGCAGATGGACCCGGAGCGGATCGGCCGGCTGATGGCCGAACAGCCCGGCGTGGTCGAGGTCCACGACCTGCACGTCTGGGAGGTCACCTCGGAGTTCCCCGCGCTCTCGGCCCACGTCACCGTCGGCGCCGACGCCGACTGCCACCGCGCCCGGCTCGAGATCGCCGAGTTGATCGAGCGTGAGTTCGAGATCCACCACACGACCCTGCAGGTCGAACACGAGCCCGAACGGCTCGTCCAGATCGAGAACTGACTGCCGACGGGCCGATTTGTCGTCCATACGACGACAAATCGGCCCGTCGGCCCCTCAATCGCCCTGCGCCTCGCGCATCGAGGGGAAGAGGATCACGTCGCGCAGGGTCTTGGCGCCGCTGAGGATCATCATCAGGCGGTCGACGCCGAGGCCGGAGCCGCTCGCCGTCAGCATCCCGTATTCGAGCGCCCGAACGAACTCCTCGTCGTGCTCGTGCGGCGTCTCCTCCGCGCCCGACTCCTGCCGTTCGCGCTGTTCGACGAAGTGGCGGCGCTGTTCGATCGGGTCGTTGACGTCGGTGCCGCCGCCGGTGATCTCCATCCCGGCGACGATCCCGTCGAAGGCCGCCGCCAACAGCTTGGGGTGCTCGGGAACCGGCTTGACCAGCGGCCAGATCGCCAGCGGCAGGTCGATGATGAAGGTCGGCTGGATCAGCTTCGGCTCGACAAGCTTGCCCTGCAGGGTGTCGACCAGCGCCGCCCAGTCGTCGTCGGGCTCGGCGTCCTCGCCGGCGATCTCGGCCAGCTCGTCGCGGCTCGCCTTGGTGATGTCCACCCCGGTCTCTTCCTTCAGCAGATCCTGCAGGCGCAGCCGCGGCCAGGGCGGCTTGAGGTCGATCGTCTCGCCGTCGCGCTCGACCTTGGTCGTCCCCAACACCCGCTCGGCGACGCCGGAGACGACCCCCTCGGCGACGTCCATCACGCCGTGGTAGTCGACGCCGCTGACGAACCACTCGAGCATCGTGAACTCGGGGTTGTGCTGCGGCGACATGCCCTCGTTGCGGAAGAACTTGCCGAGCTCGTAGACATTCTCGAAGCCGCCGACGATCGCCCGCTTCAGATACAGCTCGGTCGCGATCCGCAGGTAGAGGTGGCGGTCGAGCGCGTTGTGGTGGGTCTTGAACGGACGCGCCGCGGCGCCGCCGGTCATCCGCTGCAGGATCGGCGTTTCCAGCTCGACGTAGTGGCGTTCGTTGAGGTACTCGCGGATCGCGGCGACGACCTTGGCCCGCATCGCGAAGATCTCGCGCGAGCGCTCGTTCGCCATCAGGTCGAGCTCGCGCTGGCGGTAGCGCACCTCCGGGTCGGAGATGCCGTGGAAGAGGTCGGGCGGGTCGCGCAGCGCCTTCGCCATCAGCGTGCACTCGCGCACGGCGAGCGCCAGCTGGCCGCGCTTGGTCACGTGGAGGTCGCCCTCGACCCCGACCAGGTCGCCGATGTCGAGGTCTTCGATCCGCCCGAACGCCTCCTCACCGAGCGCGTCGAGCCGGGCGTAGGCCTGGATCGTCCCGGTCAGGTCGCGGACGTCGAAGAAGGTCGTCTTGCCGTGGCCGCGCTGCCCGGTCACCCGCCCGGCGACCCGGTAGGAGAACTCGGCGTGGCCACCCTCGCCCAGCGCGGCCGGGTCGTGCGCCGCGTGGATCTGCTCGATCCGGTCGCGGTCCGGAAACGAGAAGGGGAACGGGTCGATCCCTTCGGATCGCAGCCGCTCGACCTTCGCCAGGCGCTCCTCAGCGCTCAAGGGCAGACCCTCGAGCTCAAGGCGCGACGCCGACGGTTACCCGCTCACCACCCATGTAGTCGCGCATCGTAGTCGCATCGCGCAGCATCTCCCGCATCGCCGGGCCGTGGTGCGTGTCGTGCTCCATCGCCAGCTGCCAGCCGCTCGGCGTTTCGGCGATCAGGCCGCGGATCACGCCGAGGCCATCGGCGCCGCAGTCGCCGGTGACGGCGATGCGCGGCTCGCGCTTGATCTCCGGCGAGCGCTCGTCGATCGTCTCGTCGGTCACGTAGGGAAGGTTGGCGATCACCATGTCAACTCCCTCGAGCCCGTCGGGCAGGCCTTTGGCGACCGTGACGTCGAGCTCGAGGCCGAGCCGCGCGGCGTTCTCGCGCGCCGCTTCGGCCGCTTCGGCCGAGAGGTCGGAGGCGGTGATCCGCAGGTCCGGCCGCTCGGACATCAGCGCCAGCGCGATCGCGCCCGAGCCGGTGCCGACCTCGTGCACGCGGGCACCCTGGGGCAGTTCGGTCCCGACCTCGACCAGCAGCTCGGTCTCCCGCCGCGGCCAGAGCACGCGCGGGTCGACGTGGATCTGGAGGTCGCGGAAGGGGGCGCGTTCGAGCACGTAGGCGAGCGGCTCGTGCTCGGCGCGGCGCGCGGCGGCGGCCTCGATCGCCTCGACCACCTGCGGCGAGGCCTCGCCGGCGCCGTCACGGGAGAGCTCATCGACGCCGATCCCGAGCACGTTGGCGACCAGCGCCTCGGCGTCGGCGCGCGGTTCCTCGCAGCCCGCCGCCGCGATCGTCGTCGCCGCCCGCTCGAGCAACTCGTTGACGGTAGCGGCGCCTGAGCCTCCCCCACCGCCGGTCTCCACTGCGTCCACTCCGTTCGCCTCCTCGTTTAACTCAAAGTATTTTGCGCAACGTTACCAGCGGCTACCCGGGACAGCGTCCCCTGCCGCCACCGCACGACCAGAAGCCAGCCGATGCCGAGCAGCATCATTGCAAGGCTCTCCAGCTGGGCGCTGGTCAGCCCCAGGGCGACATCGGTGTTGCGCCTGATGAACTCGACCAGGAAGCGCTCGGCCCCCGCGTAGACGAGGTAGATCGCGAACAGCACCCCGGCGCGGTAACGGTCGCGCAGCTGCCAGAGGATCCACGCCCCCAGCCCCATCGCCAGCGTCTCGTAGACCGGCGTCGGGTGGACCCGCTCGTCGGTGGGGACGGTGCCGTCGGGATAGGCCATCGCCCAAGGCCCGCCCCAGGCCTTGCCGTAGTCGCCGTCGCCGGAGAGCTGGCAGCCGATCCGCCCGACCGCGTAGCCCAGCGCCAGCGCCGGCGCCGCCAGGTCGAGCAGGGCGAGGCGGAGGAAGTCGCGGTACCAAGCCCAGGCGAAGACGGCGAGGGCGCCGCCGATCGCGCCGCCGTACCAGACCAGGCCCGAACCGCCGAAGAGGTTGCCGAGCAGGTCGCCCTTGACGTCGTCGTAGTTCTGCACGACGAAGTAGAGGCGCGAGCCGACCACGCCGCCGAGCAGCGCCGAGAAGCCGATCTCATAGGCCCAGTCGACCGGCTCGCCGATCTCCCGCAGCCGTTTCCAGATCAGCCAGCCGGCGGCGAGGAAGGCGAGCGCGAACATCAGCCCGAAGCTCTGCAGGGTCAGCGGGCCGAGGTGGAGCTCCGGGTACATGGGCTACCCGTCAAGCAGCGTGCGCAGCAGCGCCTTCTGCGTGTGCAGGCGGTTCTCGGCCTGGTCCCAGACGGCGGAACGCGGCCCATAGAGCACCTCGGCCGTGATCTCCTCGCCGGGGTGGGCGGGCAGGCAGTGGAGGACGATCGCGTCGTCCTTGGCGGCGGCGAGCAGGTCGGCGTCAACCCGGAACGGGGCGAGGTCGGCGCGGCGCCGCTCGGCCTCCTCCTCGTCGCCCATGCTGACCCAGACGTCGGTGTAGATCGCGTCGGCGCCGGCGACCGCGAGGCGCGGGTCCTCGGTCAGCTTGGCCCCATGCCCCTGCTCGAGCTGATACCCGTCGGGGGCGGCGACGACGAGCTCGACGCCGGCCAGCTCGCAGGCGATCGCGAGCGAGCGAGCGACGTTGTTGCCGTCGCCGACATAGGCGAGGCGCAGCCCGTGCAGGTCGCCGCACCGCTCGCGCAGGGTGAGCAGGTCGGCAAGCGCCTGGCACGGGTGGTGCAACGGCGTGAGCGCGTTGACGACCGGCACCTCGGCCGCGGCGGCGAGCTCGGCAACGGCCTCGTGCGAGCCGTGGCGGATCACGATCCCGTCGAGGTAGCGCGAGAGCACCCGGCCGGTGTCGCCGACCGACTCGCCGCGGGTGAGCTGCAGTTCGTCGCCGCGCAGGACGAGCGGCGTCGCGCCGAGCTCGGCGACGCCGACCTCGAAGGAGATCCGCGTCCGGGTCGAGGGCTGCTCGAAGACGAGCGCGATGCTGCGCCCGGCCAGATCGCCGCCCGGGGCGCCTTTTGGGTCCATAGCACCCGAAACGTGCCCCGCGGCGCGGGATGCTTTGAGCTCGGCGGCGAGGTCGAGCAGCTGCGAGAGCTCGAAGGCGCCGAACTCCTCGCCGGTGATGAAGTCGCGCTTTGCCAAGCGACGGATACTACGACCCATGCAGCTCACCGCCCTCTCCTGGAACCTCTTCCACGGCCGCGACTTCCCGCCCGACCCGGCGCTCTTCACCTGGCGCTCGCGGCTGCTGCGAATCGGCGAGCGCAACGCCACCCACGTCCAGGTCAACCGCGACCTGCTATCCGAGTTCTCACGCCTACTGGCCGGGGCGGACTGGGACGTGGCGCTGCTGCAGGAGTGCCCGCCGCGCTGGTGGGCGCCGCTGGCGCGGGCCTGCGACGCCGAGGCGCACGGGGCGCTGACCTCGCGCAACTCGCTCGCCGCGCTCCGCCGCCTCGCCGCCCGGCTCAATCCCGACCTGATTGCCTCCGGCGAGGGCGGCTCGAACCTGACCCTGGTCCGCAACTCCTTCCGGTGCGCCTTTCCCACGCCCTCGGTGGGAAAGGCGCACCGGAAGGGCTTGGAGCGGCGCGAGGTGGAGATCCACACGGGGCGACCGGAGCGGCGGGCGATGGCGTTCACGCAGATCGACATCGGCGGGGACGGGGACGACGGACGGCTCTGCGTCGCCAACCTGCACGCCTCCGCCCACGATCGCGAGCTGGCCGGCGAGGACGTGCTGCGCGCCGCCGAGGCGGCGGCAGGGTGGGCCGGCGAGGCGCCGCTGATCTTCGGCGGCGACCTCAACCTGCGCCCGGCGGAGACACCGGCCGCCTTCGACGCCCTGCGCGAGCGCTTCGCCCTCGCCGCTCCGACCGGGCCGCAGGCGATCGACCACCTGCTCGCGCGGGGATTGGAGACGGTCGAGCCTCCGCACCCCTGGCCGCCCGAGCGCCGCGAGCTGGACGAGGGCGGCCTGGCATTGCGCCTCTCCGACCACGCCCCCGTGCAGGCCAGGTTTGCGACCCGGCGAACACGGTAGTGGCATAGTCAGTCCCACCGCGTTCGCTGCTTATGGCGCCAAGGGCGACAAAAGGCGAACGCACTCCCCAGACCAGGCGACTCAGGAGGAAGCAACGAATGGCGGCTAAAAAAGCGAAACCCGGCAAAGCGACGAAAAAAGCGAAAGCTGCCAAACCGAAAAAAGCCAAATCCAAAGCGAAGCCGAAAGCCAAACCGAAAGCGAAATCGGGGTCGAAAAAAGCGTCGGCTAAAGGCGGCGCGACCGGGCTGGATAAGAGCGTTGAGCAGTTCCGCGAGAGCCTCGAACAGAGCGTCACGCTGAGCCGTGACCGCCTCCAGGACGTCGTCGACGACGCGGTCAAGCGCGGCCGGCTGACCCACGGCGACGCCGAGAAGATGGTCTCCGACCTGATCAAACGCGGCCGCCGCCAGACCGACGGCATGCTCAAAGAGCTCGAACGGTTGGTCAAACAGGCGCGCAAAGAGGTCGGCGGCCGCACCGCGCCGGTGCGCAAACAGGCCACCCAGGCGGCGCGGCGCGCCCGCAAAAAACTCGGTTGACCGAGACGGCCTCCCGCCCGCGCAAGGGCGAGCGGCTCGAGCTCGAGATCGACTCGCTCGCCTTCGGCGGGCGTGGCGTGGCCCGAGCCGGCGGCTACGTCGTCTTCGTCTCCGGCGGCCTGCCGGGGGACCTGGTCCGGGCCGAGGTGACCAAGCCGAAGAAGCGCTTCGCCGAGGCGCGCACGGTCGAGTTGCTGCGCCCCGGCGCCGACCGCGTCGCCAACCGCTGCACGCACGAAGGCGAGCCCTGCCCGGGCGCCTCCTGGCAGGGCCTGGCCTACGAGCAGCAGCTGCTCGAGAAGCGCCGCCAGGTCGACGAGGCGCTGCGCCGGATCGGCGCGCTCGACGGCTTCGAGCTCGAGCAGATCGAGCCGGCGCTGGAACAGTGGCGCTACCGCAACAAGCTCGAATACTCCTTCGGGCCAGGGGAGGACGGGACGGTGCTCGGCTTCCACGCCAGCGGCCGCTGGGACCTCGTGATCGGGGTCGAGGACTGCCTGCTCGCCTCCGAGCGCGGCAACGCCGCCCGCAACGAGGTGCGCGAATGGGCCCGCGATGAAATCGTCGAGCCCTACGACCGCCGCGCCGGCAGCGGCGTGCTCTGCAACCTGGCGGTGCGCGAAGGCCGCCGCACCGACCAGCTCCAGACCCGCCTGATCACGACACCGAAGCGCCTGCCGAAGCCACCGGTCGACCTGCACACGGTGATCGACGACGGCTCGGGCGGCAGCGAGGGGCCGACAGGCGTGCTCGGCGAAGAGACGCTGCGCGAGCGGCTCTGCGGGCTCGAGTTCGAGATGTCCTACAACGCCTTCTTCCAGACCAACACCGAGATGGCCGAGCGCCTCTACGCGGTCGCCGCCGAGTACGCCGGCCTGAGCGGCGGCGAGCGCGTCTTCGACCTCTACTGCGGGATCGGCACGATCGGGCTGACGATGGCCGCCCAGGCCGGCGAGGTCTGGGGCGTCGAGATCGTGCCCGAGGCGATCGCCGACGCGGAGCGCAACGCCGAACGCAACGGGATCGCCAACGCCCGCTTCGTCGCGGGCAGCGCGCGGACCGGTGTGCGCCCGCTGGTCGAAGAGGCGGGCAAGCCCGACGTCGTCCTGCTCGACCCGCCGCGTGCCGGGCTTTCGCAGAAGATCGTCCGCCGCGTGCTCGAGTGCGAGGCGAAGCGGATCGTCTACGTCTCCTGCAACCCGACGACGCTGGCGCCGAACGCCGCGCAGCTGGTCGAGGCGGGCTACACCCTGCGCCGGGTGAGGCCGGTCGACATGTTCCCCCAGACCCCGCACATCGAGTGCGTCGCGCTGTTCGAGAAGGCTTGAACTAGAGGGACGGGATGCCCCTCTCACGGAAACCGTCGCGCAGCTGGGGCGCGGTTCCGGGTTCTAACGTGGTTCCTTGGCTTCCGTGAGAGGGGCATCCCGTCCCTCCTACGGGGCCGCTGCGGTGGCGACGGCGCCCATCGCTTCCGGGGTAGCTGAAGCCAGGCCGCGGACGACGATCGTGTCGAGGGCGGTGTAGGAGGCGAGTTGCTTCTGGGCCTTGTCGGGGTCGGGGGCGGCTATGCCTACGGTGCCCTCGGGCTCGGCGAGACGGTCGAAGTGGTTGCGGTAGCCGGCGTGCAGGTCGCGGTAGAAGGACTCCTCCTTGGCGAGGCGCTGAGCGGCGTCGGGGCCGACGGCGGTTCGCACGTAACCGAAAACCGGCGGGCACTCGCGGTTCGCCTCGCTCGCCCCGGCCTCGACCTGGCGGCGGGCGCGGGCGGCGAACTCGGGAGTCATCCAGTTGAAGAAGGCGCCGTCGAACTCAGCCCCGGAGAGGGCGCACATCTTCGGGCCCATCGCGGCGAGGACGAGGCGGACGCCGGGCAGCGCCTCTCGCAGCTCCGGCAGCTGCTCGCGCATCTGCGTCAGCGGCTTCTTCGAGAAGCCGGCGCCGACCCCGAGCCAGAGCTTTTCCTTCTCAAGCCCGAGCCGCTCGATATCGGCTGCGATCTCGTCCGGCGACTGCCGGTCCAGGGCTATGACGGCGACTCCAAGGTCAAGCTCCGGCGCCGCGGCGGCGAACTCCGCCAGCGTCTCCAATCCCTTGGCGCCCGGATGATCGTTCGACCAAACCGAGTCGTAACCCAGTTCCGCACAGCGCGCCGCCAGCCGCCGCGCCACCTCGGCGTCAAGCCCCGCAGCAACTCCGAATCCCCGTGCCATCAACCCACCATATATACGAGCTGCGCCACAGGAGGGGACAGGGTGACCCTCTCACGGAAACTCAAAGAACCACGCCCGAACCCTGGTGCCACGACCCAGCTGCGCGACGGTTTCCGGGAGAGGGTCACCCTGTCCCCTCCCGGCCCGCTGCGCGACGGTTTCCGTGAGAGGGGCATCTCGTCCCTCCCACCACCAGCTAGTACGGTGGTAGGTCCTCGTACCACTCGCCGAGGGTCTTGAAGCTGCGCCAGAAGCGCTGCTTGGCGCCCTCCTCGTCGAGCGATTCGTCGATGTCGGGGACGTAGAGGGCGTCGATCGTCGGGCTGAAGGCCTGGATCTCTCCCTCGCGCGGCTCGACCTGGCGGGCGAGGGGGACTCTGAGGCCGTTGAGCACACGCAGGGCCGGCTCGCCCATCACGACGACGATCTTCGGCTGCACGATCGCCAGCTCCTCGACCACCCGCCGCAGACACTCCTCGGCGGCGAGGTCGGGCTCGGCGATCGGGCACTTGACGCAGAGCGTGCCGTAGACGACCAGCGGGTCGATCCCGAGCCGTTTGAAGCTTTTCATCAGCGCGTTGCCGGCGCGGCCGTAGAAGGCGACGCCCTCTTCGATCTCGGCGACGCCGGGGGCGTGCTTGAGCATGAAGACGTCGGCCTGGGGATGGCCCGAGCCGAGCACCGGCATCAGCTTGCCGCGCGGGCAGTGCGGGCACTCCTGCAGGTCGTGGGTCATCTGGTTGAGCTCGCGGATCGCGCGCTCCAGGTACTTCTCCCGTATCTCGTCGTCGGTCGCCGGCATGCTCGGCGATCTCTTTGACGGGGGAGCGGCGGCTCCTTTCGAGCGCGCCTCCTGCATCAGCTCTTGCTCGCCCGGCCGCTCGCCGGGCGCCGTTTCCGCCGCGGCCGCCCGCCCCGCACTGGCTTCGCATCGGGGACGCTGCGCTTCGGCGCCTTCGGCCGCCCCGCCGTCTGCAGCAGCTTCAGCGCCTGCACGTAGACGAGGTTCTTGTGCTTGCGGGTGATGTCGGCGTCGCGCATCGCCTCGAGGAACTCGGCCGGCCCGTCGAAGTCGTGGACGCGCACCCGCACGCTGCCGAGGCCCTGGGCGACGTGGCTGTCGGAGCCGGCGCCGGGGACGATCCGGTACTTGCGGGCAAAGCGCTCGGCCTCCTCGTTGAAGGCGGTCAGCGCGACCCGCGGGTTGAAGACCTCAAGTACGTCGATCTCCTCGACGATGTCGAGCAGGTGCTCGTAGTCGGGCACGGAGTGGAAGCGGTCGAAGGGATGCGGCACGTAGACGAGGCCGCCCTGCTCGCGGATCGCGGCGATCGTCTCCGCCATCGTCATCCCTTTGGGGATCTTCTGCTCGAGGAAGAGACCGATCACCTCGCCCTGCTCGGCGGTCTTCACCTCCTCGGCGACGATCACCTTGACCCCGCCCGTCTCGGCGGCGATCCGCCGCGCCTCAAGCGCCCCGGATACCTCGTTGTGGTCGGTGATCGCGATCGCGCCGAGGCCGCGGTCGCGCGCCGTCTCGAGCAGCACCTCGACCGGGGTCGCGCAGTCGGGTGAGTGGTCGGTGTGCATGTGCAGGTCGACCTCGATCAGCGGCCGGGCGGCGATCCGCTCGCGCACCGCCGCATCCCCGGCCGGGTCGTGGCGGCGGGCGAGCAGGCGCCGGTAGATCGTTTCGAGCTCGTCGGCGACCGCCGCCCAGTCGCGGCGCTCGCCGGCCGGCTCGACCAGCTCATAGGGGCCGGGGAAGTAGCGCTCGAGCAGCTCGCCGGTCGCCGGGGTGGCGACGGTGCGGGCGTCGAGGCGACCGAAGAAGACCTCGATCAGCGGCCGGGCCACCTGGGTCGAGAGCACCCGCTCGCGCGGCCGGTGGAAACTCGCGACATTGAGCGAGTAGGAGTGGCGCAGCGCCGCCGAGGAGACGCTCGGCGCGAAGGGCTCGTGGACGTGGACGATGTCCGGCGGGTCGTCGGCGAGCGAGCGCTTGGTCGCTTCGCCGGCGAAGAGGCGCCGCACCTCGTGACCGCGCCGCTCGAGTTGCTCGGAGACCCGGTCGGCGAACTCGTTGACCCCGTTGGCCGTGCCTGGCCGGTGGGGCGTGACCTGGGCTATCGAGAGCGGCTCAGGAGCCAACGACCGCTTGCGATTTGCTCCGCGCGTGCTTGGCGATGAACTCCTCGGTGTGCTCGCGGGCCTCGTCGTCGGGGCGCTGGCTGTGCGGCGACTTCATCAGGTAGCTGGACGGCCCGTCGAGCTGGCCGGCGATGCCGTTGTTGAGCGCCAGCTTGATGATCCGCACCGCGTCGATGACGACGCCGGCCGAGTTGGGCGAGTCCCAGACCTCGAGCTTGAGCTCGAGGTTGAGCGGCACGTCGCCGAACGATTTGCCCTCGAGGCGGATGTGCGCCCACTTGCGGTCGGTAAGCCAGGGCACGTAGTCGGAGGGGCCGACGTGGACGTCCTCGGCGGGCAGGTCGTGGCCCATGATCGAGGTGACCGCGTTGGTCTTCGAGATCTTCTTCGAGTCGAGCCGCTCACGCTCGAGCATGTTGTAGAAGTCCATGTTGCCGCCGACGTTGAGCTGCGAGGTGCGCTCGACGCGCACGCCGCGGTCGTGGAAGAGGCGGGCGAGTTGGCGGTGGACGATCGTCGCCCCGACCTGGGACTTGATGTCGTCGCCGATGATCGGCAGCCCGGCGTCCTCGAAGCGCTTGCCCCAGTAGTCCTCGCGCGCGATGAAGACCGGCAGGCAGTTGACGAAGCCGACGCCGGCCGCGAGCGCCTGCTCGACGTACCACTTGACCGCGTCCTCGGAGCCGACCGGCAGGTAGCAGACCAGCACGTCGGCCTTGCTCTCTTTGAGGATGCCGACGATGTCCGCGGTCTCGCCCGGAGCTTTGGTGATTTTCTCTTTGAGGTACTTGCCGAGCCCGTCGTGGGTCATGCCGCGCTCGACCTTGACGCCGAGCTCGGGGACGTCGGCGAACTTGATCGTGTTGTTCTGTCCCGACCAGATCGCCTCGGAAAGGTCCTTGCCGACCTTCTCGGAGTCGATGTCGAAGGCGGCGACGAACTCGACGTCGCGGACGTGGTAGCCGCCGAGGTCGACGTGCATCAGGCCCGGCACTTCGTCGCCCGGGTCGGCGTCCTTGTAGTACTGGACTCCCTGGATGAAGGAGTTGGCGCAGTTGCCGACGCCGACTATCGCGACGCGGACCTTCTCGTCCGCGGGGGCGGCGCCATTGCCGCTTGCTCCGTTGGTCTCGCTCATGAAGCTCTAAGTTCCTTCCTCGATCTGGCTGACGGGCACACTAACCCGCCGCTTCGACTGGTTACAGCTCGGGCGGCGCGGGGGCCTCGCTTGAAAGCTCGTTTCGGACGTGCCATACGCGCTGGATCGTCGTGATTATGGTCAGCGCCGCGATCAGGTAGACCGCCGGCGCCAGTAGCTCGAAGTCGCCGAGGCCGGCACCCTTGGCGAAGATCAAGCCGACCGAGAGTATGACTACCCGGACGGGGCGCGTCGCCAACCCAACCTTGCACTCGACCCCGAGCGCCTCGGCGCGGGCGCGCGTGTAGGAGACCATCAGCGAGCCGAGCACGGCGACGACGCACATCGCGGCGGCGAAATCGTCGCCGGTTGCGGCGAAGTAGCCGGCCACGGCGGCGAGCACGATCCCCTCCTCGATCCGGTCCAGGGTCGAGTCGAGGAAGGCGCCGAAGAGCGTCCCCTTGCCCGACATCCGCGAGTAGCGGCCGTCAAGCGTGTCCATCACCGAGCCGGCGACGAAGGCGACGCCGGCGAGGAAGAAGAGGCGCTGGGTGACGAGGCCGGCGGCGATCAGGTTGCCGACCAGGCCGGCGACCGAGATCGCGTTCGGGGTCAGCCGCGACTCGATCAGGCGGTCGCGCGCGTAGGAGCGGAGCTCCTGCCTCCCGTTGCGACGACTGCTCGGGGCTCGCGGCGGAGCCGAGGAATCCATTGCGCTGAGTCTAAGCCTCGATCTCGCGCGGCGAGAAGCGACTTCGCCACGCCCAGGCATGCGGGCGCGCGCGGGCGAGCAGGCGGCTGGCAACCAGCGCTGAAGTAACCGCGACCATCCAGCCCAAGCCGACGTCGAGCCAGTAGTGGTTGCCGGTGACGATCACGACCCAGGCGATCAGCAGCGGCCAGGACGCCCAGAAGGCTTTCGGGATCCAGTGGCGGCAGACGCGGAAGCCGGTCGCGCCGATCATCAGCGCGAAGGCGCAATGCATGCTCGGAATCGCCGCATAGGGGTTGATGAAGACTTTCGCCAGGCTGGAGTCGTGGTTGACGTTGGAGAAGTCGGTGATCGTGTCGACGAAGCCGTGCTGGGGGAACATCCGCGGCGGCGCGGTCGGGTAGAGCGTGTAGCCGACCAGGGCGATGCCCATCGAGACGACGAACATGTTGCGGACGAAGTAGTAGGACTCGTTGCGGAAGAGGTAGAGCCAGACGAGGAAGCCGAGCGCGATCGAGAACTGGGCGTTGAGGTAGAGCTGGTTGGCGAGGTCGACGATCCAGTGGGCGGGCAGGAAGAACGCCTGCATGCTGGGCTCGAACAGGGTTTGGGTCGAGCGCTCGAGGTCGATCACCTGCTGGCCGTGCGCGATCGCCTCCGAGCGCTGGCCGTCGGCGATCCCACGGACCAGCTCATAGGCGACGTCGACGCCGACCAGGATGCCGATCTGGCGGCCGAAATCGCCCCAGCCCTGGGGCAAGCGGCGGCCTATCGCGGCGAGAGCACGAGACATCGCCCAATTGTAATCGGGCGGTTAACGGTCGACAAAGCCGACCACGCGGTCGATCGACCGACGGGTCGTCGATCCAGGGCCAGTGGCCGGCGCCCTCGATCAGCTCAAAATCGGCGTTGGGGAGGGCGTCGGCGTAGGCCGGGCCGAACTTCGCCGGCAGGTAGATGTCGCGGTCGCCCCAGAGGACCAGGGACGGGCAGGCGAGCTTGTCCAGGTTCGCTCCGGCCGCCGCGAGGCGGGGCGGGTCGGCATGGCGGTAGAGCTGCAGCAGGGCGCGCTGGGTGCCGGCGTCCCAGTGGTCCCAGATCCGGTCGACGAAGTCGTCGGGCATCGGGCTGCGGTGGTCGCCGCGCGCCTGGCGCAGCAGCAGCGCCAGGCTGGCCCTGGTCATGGTCCGGTTGAGGATCTCGCCGACCGGGCGGCGGCGCCAGAGCCGCGCGATCCAGTGCCAGCGGTAGCCGGGCAGCAGCGGCACGCCGTTGATGACGACGAGCTTCTCGACCAGGTCGGGGCGACGCTGGGCGCCGATCAGGGCGAGCGAGCCCCAGTCGTGGACGACCAGCTTGCGGCTGCCGAGCCCGAGCCGGTCGAGGCAGCGTTCATGGAACGCCGAGAGCCCGCTCATCGAGTAGTCGAAGCGCTCGGGTCGGTCCGAGCGCCCCCAGCCGGGCATGTCGATCGCGATCGACGGGGCCTCGCAGCGCTCCATGAACGGAACCCATTCCTCGCTGTGCGAGGGGTTGCCGTGGCAGTAGACGACCGGCGTGCCCTCTCCAGGCGCGCGGCGGTAGAAGACGCGGACGCCGTCAACCACAAGCTCGCACTCTTCGATCGCAGCCGCCACGGGCGCGCATACGGGCGACACTAGGGTCCCGCGCCTTGAGCTGGAAGCGACCGCGACAAACGGCGCCTGCGGGCGATCCGCGACCGGCTGCGCGAGATGTACGGGCAGCCAGTGAACGAGCCGCACGGGCACCCGATCGCCGAGCTGGTCAAGACGGTCCTCTCCCAGCACACCAACGACCGCAACCGCGACCGCTCCTTCGCCCAGCTGCGCGAGCGCTACCCGAGCTGGGAGCAGGTCCGCGACGCGCCGCTCGACGAGCTCGAGGAGACGATCCGCCCGGGCGGGCTCGCCCGGCAGAAGGCGCCGCGGATCCAGGCGATCCTCGAGCGGCTCGGCGAGCATCCCGACCTCGACTGGACCGAGGAGGCGCCGCGCGAGGAGTCGCTCGAGTTCCTGCTCTCGCTGCCCGGGGTCGGACGCAAAACGGCGGCCTGCGTGCTGATCTTCACCTGGGGCATCCCCGAGATCCCGGTCGACGTCCACATCCACCGCGTCGGGGGGCGGCTCGGGCTCTTCCCGCCAAGGCCTCCTTCGAGCGCGCGCACGACGAGATGCTGGCGATCGTCGCCGCCGGAGGACGCCTATGAGCTGCACATGAACCTGATCCGCCACGGCCGCGAGGTCTGCCGGCCGAAGCCGCGCTGCGGCGAGTGCGCGCTGCGGCGCATGTGCCCCTGGTACCGTGCCCGGCGCAAATGAGCAAGAAGGCCTTCATCTTCTTCGCCGCGCTGGTCGTCTTCCTGGCCGCGCTGATCCCCTGGCTGGCCTTCCGCGCCGACGGCGACGGGAATCGCCGAGCCCGTTCCCGGCGACCTGCAGGAAGGCCAGCACCTCTTCGACACCAACTGCGGCACCTGCCACACGCTCTACGCGGCGGGCACCGACGGCAACTTCGGCGCCCAACCTCGACGAACTGCTGGCCCCGACCGGGCCGCCGGAAGGCCCGAACGCGAAGGCGACGATCGAAGCGACCGAAGGCCGCGTGCTCAACGCGGTCGAAAACGGCGTCGACAGCAGCACCACCCCCGGCCGCATGCCCGCCGGCATCCTCAACGAGGCGCAGGCCGAAGAAGTCGCCGCCTTCGTCGCCGCCACGGCCGGCCAGGGTTAGCCGCCGACCCCGGAGGTTCCCTTAACTTTTCGCGAGACGCGGCCCTCGCGGGCCGCGCCTGGATCACGCGAAAAAGTACAAGACGCTTCACCCCTACCGGGGTCGGCTTGTGTGAGCTGTTCTTAGTGGCAGATGCATCGTGGCGACCACTCCGGCGTGGTCGGAGGGCCAGAACGGGGGGTCTGCCTGGAACGGGGTGTCGCCGACCAGTTCGGCTTCGTCCCCGTCCGAGCGGGCGGCGCCGCGGCTGAGGATCAGGTCGATCCGGGTCCCAGCGTCGAGACCGGGTTGTTCAGCTGCCCCGGCGCGAGCTGCGGATCGCGTTCGACTCCTGACAGCAGGAGTTGCCGGGGCCGAGCTGGGCCTCGTTCCAGGAGTCGCGGAATTTGCCCGGCGCGGTGAGCTGCGCGTATGAGGTGGTCGTCGAGCCGTCCGAGGCGGAGTTGAAGTCGCCGGTGGCGACGATCGTCCCGCCGTTGCCCGGGCCGGCGAGGAACTCGGCCGCCTGTTCCTGCTGCACCAGCGGCGATTCCTCGGTTTCGAGGTGGGTGTCGACGAAGCGGAACGGCAGGTGCTTCAGCGTCGCGTCGATGCTGGCCCAGCCGCGGTCGAACGAGAGCGGGCCGACCGGCGAGGCGATCGTCTGCTGAGCGGCGTACTGGCCGCTCTGCGGGTTGCTCCAGGTCAGTCCCGGCGTTTCGTCGTTGACGAGGATCACGTCGCGATCTTCGAGCGTCACGGCGCAGGTGAACTGCGGGCCTTCTACGACGGGACAGGTGCTTTCCGGGAAGACGAGCGGCGCCGGGCCGATGTTCGCGTTGTGCGAGATCGACGCGGCCGTGTAGTGCAGGCCGCGGGCTTCGAGGTCGCCTTCGCAGGATGCGAGGAAGTCGTAGCCGGGGGGCGGGTTGAGGCCTTCGGTCGTCCACTTCGTGACCTCCTGCAGGCCGATCAGGTCCGGTCCCTTTTCCTCGATCTCGTCGGCGATCGCTTCGGCGCGCGCCGGGAAGTTCGTGTACTGCACCGTCGCGTAGATCTGCGCGACGGCTTCGATGAACGCTTCCGGGGTCTGCGCTTCGAGCGCCGGCCCGAGGCTGGAGCCCAGATAGAGGTTCTGGGTCATCACCGTCAGGTCGCGCTTGCCGTGGCCGTGACCGTGGCCGTGCGTGGCCATGATCGTGGTGGCCGTGATGCTTGGCGGGGTGGTGGGGGGCGCTGTGCCCCTTGCCCTTTCCGTGGCCGGGCGCCATCGCCGGCATCAGGGCGAGGGCGAAGGCTGCCGCGATCGCCGCCAGAAAGGTGCGGCGAGCCGGTGCATGAGCGTGACTCAAGATTTCCTCCTGTTCCGTGATTGGTCGAGGCGCCTCCCCTGTGCCCACTGCACGGTGCCCAAAACCAATATACGCAGATGGATTGAACATCGCCGGAAAATCTGCCACACTACGACTTAGATTTTTAGAGTCCGCACGGCGGCTCTCGACCAGTCAACACGAAACCCCTGGACTTCGGAGGTAATTGGAGTGGGCAAGACGATCGGCATCGACCTGGGCACGACCAACTCATGCGTGGCGGTGATGGAGGGCGGCGAGCCGACCGTGCTCGAGAACTCCGAGGGCGGGCGCACGACCCCCTCGGTCGTCGCCTTCGCCGACTCCGGCGACCGCCTCGTCGGCACCGTCGCCAAACGGCAGGCGGTGATGAACCCGGAGAACACGATCTTCTCGATCAAGCGCTTCATGGGCCGCAAGGAGGCCGAAGTCAAAGAGGAGGAGACGATCGTCCCCTACAAGGTCGAGGCCGGCCCCAACGGCGACGTGCGCGTCGACGTGCGCGGCAAGCAGTACAGCCCGCCGGAGATCAGCGCGATGATCCTGCAGAAGCTGAAGACCGACGCCGAAGCGAAGCTCGGCGAAACGGTCGACAGCGCGGTGATCACCGTCCCCGCCTACTTCAACGACGACCAGCGCCAGGCGACCAAGGACGCCGGCAAGATCGCCGGGCTCGACGTCAAACGGATCATCAACGAGCCGACCGCCGCCTCGCTCGCCTACGGGCTGGAGAAGGAGGAGGCCGACCACACGATCCTCGTCTTCGACCTCGGCGGCGGCACCTTCGACGTCTCGGTGCTGGAAATCGGCGACGGCGTCTTCGAGGTCAAGTCGACCGCCGGCGACAACCACCTCGGCGGCGACAACTGGGACAAAGCGATCGTCGAGTGGCTGGTCGCCGAGTTCAAGAAGGACCAGGGCGTCGACCTGGCCGCTGACAAGAACTCGCTGCAGCGCCTCTACGAGGCGGCGGAGAAGGCGAAGATCGAGCTCTCCTCGGCGCAGGAGACGCAGATCAACCTGCCCTTCATCACCGCGGTCGAGGGCCAGCCCAAGCACCTCGACATGAAGCTCAGCCGCTCGAAGCTGAACGAGCTGACCGGCGACCTGCTGGACCGTATCGTCGGCCCGGTCAAACGGGCGCTCGACGACGCCGACGCCTCGATCGACCACGTCGTCCTGGTCGGCGGCATGTCCCGGATGCCGGCGGTGCGCGACAAGGTCAAGGAGCTGACCGGCAAGGACCCGCACCAGGGCGTCAACCCGGACGAGGTCGTCGCCGTCGGCGCCGCGATCCAGGCCGGCGTGCTGGGCGGCGAGGTCAAGGACGTGCTGCTGCTCGACGTCACCCCGCTGACCCTCGGGATCGAGACCAAAGGCGGCGTGATGACGAAGCTGATCGAGCGCAACACGACGATCCCGACGAAGAAGTCGGAGGTCTTCTCGACCGCCGAGGACAACCAGCCCTCGGTCGAGATCCACGTCCTGCAGGGCGAGCGCGAGATGGCCGGCGGCAACAAGAGCCTCGGCAAGTTCCAGCTGACCGGGATCCCGCCGGCGCCGCGCGGCCTGCCGCAGATCGAGGTCACCTTCGACATCGACGCCAACGGCATCATCCACGTCGCCGCCAAGGACCTCGGCACGGAGAAAGAGCAGAAGATCGAGATCAAATCCGGCTCCGGGCTCTCCGACGAGGAGATCCAGAGCATGGTCTCCGACGCCGAGTCGCACGCCGAGGACGACAAGCGGCAGCGCGAGCTGGCGGAGGCGCGCAACCTCGGCGAGAACGCCGCCTACCAGTCCGAGAAACAGGTCGAGGAGCTGGGCGACAAAGTCGACTCCTCGAACAAGGAGGAGATCGAGGCGGCGATCAAGGAGCTGCGCGAGGCGCTCGGCTCCGAGAGCAAAGAGGAGATCGAGTCGAAGACCGAGGCGCTGACCGCGGCGATGACCAAAGTGTCCGAGCAGATCTACGCGGCGGCGCAGGAGGAGGCGCAGGCGGCTTCCGAGGACGGGGCCGGCGACGGCGGGCTCCGATGACGAGGAGGAAGTGGTCGAGGCTGAGGTGGTCGACGAGGGCGATGAGTCGTGAGCCGAAGAAAGGGACGACAAAGGGACGGAGTCCCGGCCGGCGGGTCCTGTCGGGGCAGGGGACCCACCGGCCCCTGTCCGGTCGGCAGAGCGTCCTCAGGGCCGGTCCCCCCTACGCCGCACCCGCCGGAGGACGCAGGTCGAGCACGATCTCGACGAGCTGCTCGCAGTCGAGCGGGACGAGTACCTGGATCTCGCGAAGCGGACGAAAGCTGACTTCGAGAACTTCCGGAAGCGGATGACTGCGGATGTGCTCGCCGCCTCGGGAGGGGGAAAGCTGAAGTGCTGCGGGATGTCTTGCCTGTGCTCGACGATCTTGGAGCGGGCTATTCAGGCGGCCGGCCTGGACCCGGAGGGAGATTCGGACGACGGGTTGGCGCATGGGGTTCTGCTGGTCTTTCGCAGCCTGCGCGAGTCGCTTACCAAGCACGGGATCGAGGCTGTCGATCCGGCTGGGGAGCGGTTCGATCCGCAGCTGCACGAGGCGCTCTCGATGCAGGCGGCCGACGGGGTCGAGTCCGGGACCGTGGTCGAGACGATGCAGAAGGGCTACCGGCTGGGCGAGCAGCTGCTGCGGCCGGCGCGCGTCGTGGTGGCGGAGTAGGAGGAGCGCTTGGCGGACGACCTCTACAAGGTGCTGGGCGTCTCGAAAGGGGCGAGCGACGAGGAGATCAAGAAGGCGCACCGCAAGCTGGTGCGCAAGTACCACCCCGATCGCAACCCCGACGACGCCGCGGCCGAGGAGAAGTTCAAGCAGGTCCAGGGCGCCTACGACACGCTCTCCGATCCCGAGAAGCGCAAGGAGTACGACTCGGGCGGCATGTTCGCCGGCGCGGCGGCCCGGCGGCGCCGGGTACGGGCCGTTCACGGCCGGGCCCGGCGGGGCGCGCCCGGCGTCGGCGACCTCGGCGACATCCTCTCGATGTTCGGCCGCGGTGGCGGCGGCGGCCGGCGGGCCGCGCAGCAGCGCGGCGCGACCTCGAAACGGAAGCGCCGCTGAGCTTCAAGCAGGCGATCGACGGAACCCAGGTCAGCGTCGCGTGCCCAGGCCGAGCGCTGCACGACCTGCCACGGCAGCGGCGCCAAACCGGGCACCGCGCCGGTCACCTGCCCGCGCTGCAAGGCCGCGGCATCGACGCCGAGAGCCAGGGGCTCTTCTCGATCAGCCAGCCCTGCCCGCAGTGCGGCGGCGCCGGCCAGATCATCGAGGAACCCTGCCCGACCTGCGGCGGCTCCGGGCTGACCCAACAGACAAGACGCTCAGGGTCAACATCCCCGCCGGGGTCAAGAACGGATCGCGGATCAAGATCGCCGGCAAGGGCGAACCGGCCCGAGCGGCGGCCCGCCCGGCGACCTGTACGTCGTCGCCCGGGTCCTGCCCTCCCCGGTCTTCAAGCGGCTCGACGGCGGCAACCTCGAGGTGACGGTGCCGATCACGGTCGCCGAGGCGCTGCGCGGCGGCACGATCGAGGTGCCGACGCTGCAGGGGACGAAGAAGATCAAGGTCGCGGCCGGGACCAGGCACGGCTCGATCCAGCGCCTGCGCGGCGAGGGCGCGCCGAAGCCGGGCGGCAAGGGCCGCGGCGACATCCGCTACCGGCTCGAGATCGAGCTGCCGAAGGAGCTGACCGAGGAGCAGCGGAGGCCGCCGACGAGCTGGCCGAGTCGCTCAACGGCGCCGACCCGCGCGCCGAGCTGCTGCGGAAGGCGGCGCGATGAGCGCGCCGACTTCATATTCTCCAGATGGTCAAAGTGGAACGCGCGGTGTGATCGTGAGTGCGCGGCGAACGAGTCGAGATCGCGGTCGACGACGAGCAGGGCGTGTTCATGATCTCGGTCGCCGCCGAGCTCGCCGAGATGCACCCGCAGACGCTGCGCATGTACGAGGCGCGCGGGCTGATCGAGCCGCAGCGCTCGGCCAAGAACACGCGCCTGTACTCGCAGCGCGACGTCGAGCGCCTGCGCCACATCCAGCGGCTCACCGCCGCCGGCCTCAACCTCAGCGGCGTCGAGATCGTGCTCGAGATGGAAGCCGAGGTCGAGAGGATGAAGGCCAAGCTCGAGCGGATGCGCCGCCACGCCGCCGAGCTCGAACGCCGCATGGCGAGGAAAGGACTCTGATGCAGCCCGACCGCTTCACCGTCAAGTCGCAGGAAGCCGTCGCCGCGGCGCAGGCGCTGGCGGCCAAGCGGCGCAACTCCGAGGTCGCCCCCGCCCACCTGCTGCTCGCCCTGGTCCAGCAGGACGACGGGCTGGTGGCGCCGATCCTGCGCAAGACCGGCGCCGACCCGGCGGCGGTCGGGACGGGCGCCAACGAGGCGGTCGAAGCGCTGCCGAAGCTGAGCGGCGCCGAGCAGCCCGAGGTGCGCCCCTCCTCCGCCTTCCTCGCGGTGCTGCAGGGGGCCGAGCGCGAGATGGGCAAGCTCGGCGACGAGTACATCTCGACCGACCACATCCTGCTGGCGATGACCGACAAGGGCTCGGGCCTCGCCGAGCTGCTGCCCGACGCGACGGCGCTGGAGAAGGCGATCGGCGAAGTCCGCCCGCAGCGGGTCACCACGCCCGAGCCGGAGACGACGGCGCAGGCGCTGGAGAAATTCGGCCGCGACCTGACCGCCGAGGCGCAGAGCGGCAAGCTCGACCCGGTGATCGGGCGCGACGAGGAGATCCGCCGCGTGATCCAGGTGCTCTCGCGGCGGACCAAGAACAACCCGGTGCTGATCGGCGACCCCGGTGTCGGCAAGACGGCGATCGTCGAGGGGCTGGCGCAGCGGATCGTCAACGGCGACGTGCCGGAGAGCCTGCGCGACCGGCGCGTGATCGCGCTCGACATCGGCTCGCTGCTCGCCGGCTCCAAATACCGCGGCGAGTTCGAGGAGCGGCTGAAAGCGGTGCTCTCCGAGGTCCAGGAGGCGGAGGGGCAGATCGTCCTCTTCCTCGACGAGCTGCACACGATCGTCGGCGCCGGCGCGGCGGAAGGCGCGGTCGACGCCGCCAACCTGCTGAAGCCGATGCTGGCGCGCGGCGAGCTGCGCGCGGTCGGCGCGACGACGCTCGACGAGTACCGCAAGCACATCGAGAAGGACGCGGCGCTGGAGCGGCGCTTCCAGCCTGTGCTGGTCGGCGAGCCCGACATCGGCGACACGATCGCGATCCTGCGCGGGCTGAAGGGGCGCTACGAGGAGCACCACGGCGTGCGCATCGCCGACTCGGCGATCGTCGCCGCGGCGACCCTCTCGGAGCGCTACATCGCCGACCGCTTCCTGCCCGACAAGGCGATCGACCTGATCGACGAGGCGGCCTCGCGGCTGAAGATCGAGATCGACTCGGTGCCGACCGAGATCGACGAGGTCGAGCGGCGCGTGCAGCAGCTGGAGATCGAGCGCGAGGCGCTGAAGAAGGAGAGCGACGAGGCCTCGAAGGCGCGGCTCGAGGCGCTCGAGGCCGAGCTGGCCGAGCTGCGCGAGAGCTCGGGCGAGATGAAAGCGCGCTGGCAGAACGAGAAGGACGCGATCGAGGAGATCAAGTCGGCGAAGGCGCGGCTCGAGGAGGCCGGGCGGGCGGCCGAGCGGGCGGAGCGCGAGGGCGACCTGGAGGGCGCGGCGAAGCTGCGCTACGGCGAGATCCCGGAGCTCGAGAAGACCGTCGGCGAGGGCGAGCAGCGGCTCGCCGCGCTGCACTCCGAGCACGGCTCGATGCTGGCCGACGAGGTGACCGAGGAGGACGTCGCCGAGGTCGTCGCCAAATGGACCGGGATCCCGGTCAGCCGGCTGATGGAGGGCGAGGTCGAGAAGCTGATCCAGATGGAGGAGCGCCTGCACGAGCGGGTGATCGGCCAGGACGAGGCGATCGCCGCCGTCTCGAACGCGCTGCGCCGCTCGCGCGCCGGGCTCTCGGACCCGAACCGGCCGATCGGCTCCTTCCTCTTCCTCGGCCCGACCGGGGTCGGCAAGACCGAGCTGGCGAAGAGTTCTGACCGAGCTGATGTTCGACTCCGAGCAGGCGATCGTCCGGCTCGACATGTCCGAGTACATGGAGAAGCACACGGTGGCGCGGCTGATCGGCGCGCCGCCCGGCTACGTCGGCTACGAGGAGGGCGGCCAGCTGACCGAGGCGGTGCGGCGGCGCCCCTACGCGGTGGTGCTGCTCGACGAGATCGAGAAGGCGCACCCCGACGTCTTCAACACGCTGCTGCAGCTGATGGACGACGGCCGGCTGACGGACGGCCAGGGGCGCACGGTCAGCTTCGCCAACACGGTGCTGATCATGACCTCGAACGTCGGCAGCGACCGGATCGTCGCCGAGTCGGTCGACGAGAAGATCCGCGAGCAGATCGAGGAGGTGCTGGCGGCGACCTTCAAGCCGGAGTTCCTCAACCGGATCGACGACACGGTGATCTTCCACCGCCTCTCCAAGGCCGACATCGGCCGGATCGTCGAGCTGCAGGTCGAGCTGCTGGTCGGCCGGGTGCGCGAGCGCGGGATCGAGGTCGAGCTGACGCGGCGACGCCCGCACGCTGCTCGGCAACCTCGGCTACGACCCGACCTACGGCGCCCGCCCGCTGAAGCGCGTCGTGCAGAAGCAGCTGGTCGACAAGCTGGCGCTGAAGCTGCTCGAGGGCGAGTTCGCCGACGGCGACACCGTCCGCGTCGACGCCGCCGACGGCGAGCTGGTCTTCGAGCTGGGATACGCAACCCAGGCCGACTCTTTAGGTTTCGGGCAGAAATTCCGACGTAAGCTGTGCGTGGGCTTCATCACGATGTTGAGACGACGACATATCAACGGCGATCCGAGGGGGCGCGCCAGGCGCCTTGCCTCGCTGCCGTCGACGCCGCGCGCTGGCCGTTCGAGCGGGCCGCCTGGGCGGTCGAGCGGCGGCTGCTGTGGCCGCTGCAGCGACCTTCGCGGCGGAGCCCGCGCAGCCGCGGCGCCGGCGCCGCGGCGCTGGCCGCGATCGGCGTGGCCGCGATCCTGGCCGCCGTGCTGATCCTGCCGGGCGGCGGGCGCCGCCAGGAGCGCGTCGCCAGGCCGGCGCGGGTCGCGATCGTGCCCCCCGCGCGCCGCGGGCCGCGCAGCCGAAGGAGCCCGACACTGCAGGGCGTCGAGCCCACTTCGGCGTCGGCGCGAGCGGCGGCCCGGCGAAGCCGAGCGAAGGCGACGGCGGCACGGGGGAATCCAGCGACGCCGGCTCGAGCGGGGAAACGGAAGCGGACGCGGGCGACGAAGCCGCGAGCGGCGAAGAAGACGCCGCCGCCACGCGCTCGAGCCGGCAAGCCCGTCCCCGCCGGCCCGGTGGCGATGAAGACCGCGCGCCGCTTCTCCGAGGCCTTCGTCTTCTACGAGATCGGCAAGAGGCCGGCGCGGGCGAAGGCGGTGTTCGGCGAAACGGCGACCGAACAGCTCGCCGAAGCGCTGGAGGAACGGCCGCCGCGGCTGCCCTCGAACGGCAAGGTGCCGAAGGCGAAGGTGCTCAACCTCGTCGCCGGGCCCGCGCTCCGGCAAGCAGTACACGGTCAGCGTCTCGCTGCTGCGGGTCGGCCTGACCAGCGAGCTGCGGCTCAAGCTGAAAAAGAAGAAGGGCCAGTGGCTGGTCACGGACTGCGCGGCTGATGCGGCGGCTGGCCGCGATCCTGCTCGGCCTCGCGCTGGCGCTGGCGCTGGCCGCACCCGGCGTGCTCGCCGACGAACCGCTCGAAGCGCCGGCCGCGCCGAGCGAAGAATCCGCGGGCGTCGAAGAAGGCACGGCGGCGAGCCAGACCGAAGCGCCGGCCCCGACGCCGACGGTCAAGCAGGGCACGACGCTGGCGCCGCCGAAGCCCTCCCCCGCTCCGAAGCCGAGTGGCGGCGGCGTCACGGCCAAACCTGAAACGAAGGCGACGCCGCAAGCCGAGGAAGAACCTGAAGACGGGGCCCAGGAAGTCCCCGCCGCACCGCCCTCCTGCTGATCCCCTGCTGCCGAGCTCGAGCTGCGCGACCTCGGGCGTGCCGCCGATGCTGGTCCCGATCTACCAGCGCGCCGCCGCCGCCTACGGGCTGGGGCCGCAGGGCGCGGCGATGCTCGCCGCGATCAACGGGATCGAGACCGCCTTCGGCACCAACCTCAACGTCTCCTCGGCCGGCGCGGTCGGCTGGATGCAGTTCATGCCGTAGACCTGGGCCGGCTACGGGGTCGACGCCAACGGCGACGGGGCAAGGACCCCTACAACCCCGAAGACGCGATCTTCGCCGCGGCCAGCTACCTGCGCGCCGGCGGCGCCCCCGCGACTTACCTACGGCCGTCTTCGCCTACAACCACGCCGACTGGTACGTCGCCGAGGTGCTCGCCAACGCCCCTGCTACGGCCAACTCGGCGGCGGCGCGGTCAGCGGCGCGTTCGAACTGACGCCGAAGCTGCAGGTGCTGAGCTGCGACACGGCGAAGTCCTGGCGCAAGCGCGTCCCGCCCGAGTACCTCGCCGCCTTCGAGGGCGCCGCCGCCCGCTACGACCTCGGCAGCCGCGGCGTCTGGGCGCTGGCCGCGGTCGCCCGGCTGGAGTCGAACTTCGGCCGCGGGATGACCAAAGCCGAGCTCGAAAAGCACGGCGCGCTCGGCCTCGTCGGCGAGGAGTGGAAGAGCTACGCGGTCGACGGCGACGACGACGGGCGCATCCGCCACGAGGATCCGGCCGACTCGGCGGCGACGCTGGCGCGGCTGATCTGGTCGCAGGGCGGCCTCAACGCCGGCCTCTTCGAGCACAACCACGCCAAGTGGTACGTCGACGCGGTGCTCGCCGACGCGAGTCGGATCGAAGGCAGGTGCAAGGTCAGCACCGTCGACTGGGCGCTGGCGCTGCCCAACGCGGTGATCGCGCCGATCAACTGGGACAACCTGACGCTCTCCAACGAGCTCGAGAAACAGGATCTCGACAACGGCCTGATCGACCCGCGCATCGTCGGGCTGCTCGGGGCGATCACGCAGTCGCACCAGATCACGATCTCGGCGCTGCGCTCCGACCACTCCCAGTTCACGACCGAAGGCAATGTCTCCAACCACTTCTACGGCCGCGCGATGGACATCGCCGCCGTCGACGGCGTCTCCTGCACCGACACGGCGCCCGACGCCCCGTGCGGCGAACTGGCGACGACCCTCTCGCAGCTACCGGCTCCGGCGATGCCGACCGAGCTGATCTACTGCTACGACGTGGACGGGCCCGGCCCGGCCTTCGCCCGCTCAGACCACTGCGATCACGTGCACGCCGGCTACGACGGCTAGAAGCCGGGTAACGTAGGGCGAGTCCCTGCTGAGCGCATAGAGGAGAGGGCAATGCCGACTTACGTGATGCTGACCAATCTGACCGCCGAGGGTGTGCGGACGCTGAAGAACAACCCGGGACGGGTTTCCGAGGTGAACAAGGAGGTCGAACAGATCGGGGCGAAAGTCCAGGCGCAGTACGCGACCTTGGGCCAGTACGACTTCGTCACGATCGTCGAGGCGCCCGACGAGAAGACGATGGCCAAGGTCTCGGTCGAGCTCGGCTCGCGCGGGACGATGACCAGTCAGACCTTGACCGCCATGCCGGCCGACGAGCTGTCCGACTCTCTCTAGAGCTTGAAGGTCCTCGTCGTAGGGGGAGGCGGGCGCGAGCACGCGATGGTGCGGGCCTTCGCGCGCTCATCCCGCGCACCCGAGCTGCTCTGCGCGCCCGGCAACGCCGGCATCGCCGCCGACGCCGAGTGCCTGCCGGGGGTCGGCGGCGGGGTCGATGAAGTAGTCGCGGCGGCGCGCGAGCGCCAGGTCGACCTGGTCGCGGTCGGGCCGGAGGCGCCGCTCGTCGCCGGCCTCGTCGATGCGCTCGAGCGGGCCGGGATCGCCGCCTTCGGCCCGCGGGCCGCCGCCGCCGAGCTCGAGGGCTCGAAGGCCTTCGCCAAGCAGCTGATGGCGGAGGCGGGGGTGCCGACCGCGTCGCACGTTCTGCTGCGCAGTCGGGAGGAGGCGCTCGAGCAGATTGCCCGCGCCTCCTACCCGGCGGTGCTCAAGGCCGACGGCCTGGCGGCGGGCAAGGGCGTGATCGTCTGCGCCTCCGAAGCCGAGGCACGGGAGGCGATTGAGATCTTCTTCGGCGAGCGCCGCTTCGGCGCGACGACCGTCGTGCTGGAGGAGTTCCTGCCCGGCGAAGAGCTCTCGCTGCTGGCGCTCTGCGACGGCGAGAACGTCGTCCCGCTCGCCCCGGCGCAGGACTACAAGCGGATCTTCGACGGCGACGAGGGGCCGAACACCGGCGGCATGGGCTCCTACTCGCCGGTCCCCGGCTTCGGCCCGGACGCGGTCGAGGCAATCGTCGACTCGGTACACCGGCCGGTGCTGGCGACGATGGCGGCGCGCGGCGTCCCCTTCCACGGTGTCCTCTACGCCGGCCTGATGGTCGGCCCGGACGGCCCGAAGGTGCTCGAGTTCAACACCCGCTTCGGCGACCCCGAGACGCAGGCCGTGCTGCCGCGGCTGCGCTCCGACCTGCTCGAGCTCTGCCTCGCGGCGCGTGAGCCGGGCGGCCTGGCGGGGGTCGAGGCCGAGTTCGACTCCGACTGGGCGGTGACGCTGGTGCTCGCCTCGGCCGGCTACCCGGAGTCCTCTTCCAAGGGCGACGTCATCCGCGGCCTCGAGGCCGCCGCCGACCTGGCTGAGGTGACCCACGCCGGCACGGCGGAGCGCGACGGCGAGGTCGTCACCGCCGGCGGCCGCGTGCTCAACGTGACCGCGCTGGGGCCGACGCCGTCCGCGGCGCGCGAACGCGCATACGATGCCGCCGGCCGGATCGCGTTCGACGGAATGCAGATCCGCTCCGACATCGCCGCCCGCGCGGTCGAGCGGGTACCCAGTTGACGAGATGACCCTGGAACCGAAAGAGGAAGAGATGAGCGAGATCTCAGAGGACCCGCAGCCGAGTACCGGCGCCACCACGATGCCCGCGGTCGAGGAGGCGTTCGAGGAGATCGAGGTCGACGCGCCGCGCGTCGGGATCATCATGGGCTCGAAAAACGACAAGCCCAAGATGCAGCCCGCCGGCGCCGCCCTGCATGAGGCCGGCATCCGCTACGAGGTGCGCGTGATGAGCGCCCACCGCGACCCCGAGCTGGTCCGCGAGTACTGCCACAGCGCCCGCATGCGCGGCCTGCGGGCGATCATCGCCGGGGCCGGGATGTCGGCGGCGCTGCCCGGCGTCGCCGCGGCCCACACCGACCTGCCGGTGATCGGCGTGCCGATCCTCGGCAAGAGCCTCGGCGGGCTCGACGCGCTGCTCTCGGCGGTGCAGATGCCGCCCGGCGTGCCGGTCGCCTGCGTGGCGGTCGACGGCGCCAAGAACGCGGGGTTGCTCGCCGTGAGAATCATCAACGCATGAGCAGCGGCGCGCGGGTCCTGTCACGGCGGCCCTCCCCCATGTGCTCGGACTCGCTTCGCGAGCCCTCCGCTATGGGGGGCCCCCGCCGCCGTGCCACCCGCGCGAGGGGAGGGGTTCGGTGATCTCCCGGTATACGCGGCCGGAGATGGCGGGTGTTTGGAGCCCGCAACGGAAGCTGGAGTGCTGGCTGGAGGTGGAGCTGGCGGCTACCGAGGCTTGGGCTGAGGAGGGGGTGGTTCCTGGGGAGGCGGCGGAGGCTGCGCGCGCGAACGCGGCGTTCACGGTTGAGGCGGTCAACGAGCGCGAGAAGGTGACCGACCATGACGTCGCCGCCTTCGTCGACGTCGTCGCGCAATCGGTCGGCGAGCACGGGCGCTGGATCCACTACGGCCTCACCTCCTCCGACGTGCTCGACACGGCGCTGGCTCTGCAGCTGGGCCAGGCGGGCGAGATCGTGATCGCCTCGGCGCGGGCCTACCGCGACGCGCTGGTCGAACGGGCGCTGGAGCAGCGCGAGACGCTCTGCGTCGGCCGCACCCACGGCGTCCACGCCGAGCCGACCACCTTCGGCCTGCGCCTCGCGGGCTTCGCCTTCGAGGCCGACCGCAACCTCGCCCGGCTTGAGGACGCCTTCGCGCAGCTGCGCTACGGCAAGCTCTCCGGCGCGGTCGGCACCTACGCCTCGGTGCCCCCGGCGGTCGAGGCGCGGGTGATGGAGCGGCTCGGGCTGCGGCGCGAGGACGTCGCCACCCAGGTCGTGCCGCGCGACCGCCACGCCGTGCTGACCTCGGCGATCGCGATCGCCGGGGCGGGGCTGGAGCGCTTCGCAACCGAGGTGCGCAACCTGCAGCGGACCGAGGTGCGCGAGGTCGAGGAGCCGTTCGGGGCCGGCCAGAAGGGCTCCTCGGCGATGCCGCACAAGCGCAACCCGATCCGCACCGAGCGGATCACCGGGCTCGCCCGGGTGCTGCGCGGCTACGCCCAGACCGGGCTCGAGAACGTCGCCCTCTGGCACGAGCGCGACATCTCCCACTCCGGCGCCGAGCGGGTGATCCTGCCCGACGCGACGATCGGGCTCGACTACATGCAGGGCCTCGCCACCGGGGTCGCCCGGGATATGACGATCCGCGCCGAGCGGATGAAGGAGAACCTCGAGCTGACCCACGGCGCCCTGTTCAGCCAGCGAGCCCTGACCGCCCTGGTCGAGTCCGGGATGACCCGCGACGACGCCTACCGCGTGGTCCAGGAGAACGCCCAGCGAGCTTGGGACAGCGGCACCCACTTCCGCGAGCTGCTCGCCGCGGCCGCCCCCGAGCTCGATCTCGACGCCATCTTCGACTACAGCGCCTACCTCGGCCACGTGCCGGCGATCTTCGAGCGGCTGGAAGCGCTGCGCTAGGTTCCGGTGCGCCTTTCCCACCGTATTGGTAGGAAAGGCGCACCGGAACGGATAAGCTGCGGCTGGTGATCCTCTACACCTGCGCGCAGAAGAAGCGGGGGCCGGGCGCGCTGCATCCTTGCGCGAAGGCCGGCAAGGCGCTCGACGCGGCGGGGTACAGCTATGAGCTGCGCACGGTCGGCGGCTACCGGATGCTGCCGCTGACCTGGGGCAGCCGCGACGAGGACCGGGCCGAGATCCGCAGGCTGAGCGGCAAGAACGAGGTGCCGATCCTGATCCTCGACGACGGCGAGGTGGTCTCTGGGTCGAGCACGATCGCTCGCTGGGCAGGGGAACACCCTGTGGCCAAGAGCCCATCCGGCAGGGATTCCACTTAACTTTTTCGGTGGGGCGCGGTTGCGCTAACGCCCGGGGGCGTCGACGAAAAAGTACAAGACGTTCCATCCCTACCGGATGGGCTCTATGCGGCGACTAACTCCCTGGCGGGATGGCGCGCGTCGAGCACTACTGGGGTTCCCTGCTTGGGGGAAAGGGTGATGTTGCGGCGGCCGATCTTCTCGGGGCGGGGGTCGGCCTTGTGCAGCTCGCAGCGGGTCAGCACCTCGCGCAGCACGATCCGCATCTCGAACTCGGCGAAGGCGGCGCCGAGGCACCTCCTCACACCACCCCCGAACGGCACCCACGCGTACGTATCGGGCGGATCGTCGAGGAAGCGCTCGGGGTGGAAGGCGAAGGGCTCGGGGTAGGAGTCGGCGCGGGTGTGGGCGAGCCAGATCGCCGGGGTGACATCGGTCCCCGCCGGCAGGCTGAGCCCCTCGACCTCGAGATCGGCGTTGAGGCGACGGCCGGCCAGCGGCACGACCGGGCGCAGGCGCAGCGACTCGCTGATCGTCGCCCGCAGGTACTCGTCCTCGCCCGCCGCGAGCGAGTCGCGCAGCTTGGCCAGCTCGCGCGGGTGGCGCAGCAGCAGGTCGAAGGTCCAGGCGAGCGCCGTCGCCGTCGTCTCGTGACCGGCCAGCAGCAGCGTCATCAGTTGGTCGCGCAGGTCGGTGTCGGTCATCGCCTCGCCGTCATCGAAGCGCGCCCCGATCAGCTGCGAGAGGATGTCGTCGCGCGCGGCGAAGTCGCCGCTCTCGCGGCGCTCGGCGATCTCGGCGTAGAGCAGCTCGTCGACCGCTTTCAGCTGCGCCTCGAATCGCGCCCACGGCCCACGGCCGCCGAAGCGGCGGGCGGCGAGCCCGATCAGCTGGGTGAAGGGCGAGGCGGTTTCCTCCAAGAGCTTGGTGAGCACGGCGCGCAGCCGCTCCAGCCGCGGCCCCTCGGCGACGCCGAAGACGACGCGCAGGATCACCTCCAGGGTCATCGCCTGCATGTGCGGGTGGATCGCGAAGCGCTCGGCGAGCGGCCAGGAGTCGATCTCGGCGTCGACGATCTCGTTGACGAGCGGCTCGTAGGAGCGCATCCGCTCGCCGTGGAAGGCGGGCAGGATCAGCTTGCGGTGGGCGAGGTGGTCGGCGCCCTCGATCACCAGCACCGAGCGGGCGCCGACGACCGGCGTCAGCACGACCTCGCGCCCCGGCGGCAGCCCGTGCGAGCGCTCCGTGTAGAGCGCCTTGATCGCGGCCGGGTCGGAGATCATCACCATCGGCCGCTCGAAGCTCATGAACTTGACGCTGAAGTTATCCCCGTACTTCTCCCGGCACTCCTGCATGAACGGCAACGGGCGAAACGACCACCTCAGCGTCTGCACAAACGGCGACGACTTCGGTTCGGGAGGAAGCATCGGCGAAGCATGGCAGACGCCAGAGTAGAGGCGTCGGGGTGTCCCTCCGGCGCAGCGGCGTCCTCTTTTTTCGCCCCGCCCACAACCTCGGACGGCCGCAAACACCGAGGCGAAAAACCCAGCAAGACGGAGGGACACCCCGGCGCCTCCCCTCCCCGCCTCTCCCCTCGCTAGCATCGGCTTAATGACCGCCGTCGCCGACCTCAAGCTCCATTCCTCGGGCAAGGTGCGCGAGATCTACGAGTGGGAGGACGACCTGCTGATGGTCGCCTCGGACCGGATCTCGATCTACGACGTGGTCATGCCGACCCCGGTCACCGACAAGGGCAAGGTGCTGAACCGGATCTCCGAATTCTGGTTCGAGCTGACCGGCGGGATCGTCCCCAACCACTTCCTCTCCGCCGACGTGCCGGAAGAGGTCGCCGAACGGGCGATGCGGGTGCGGCGGCTGGAGATGTACCCGGTCGAGTGCGTCGTGCGCGGCTACCTCTCCGGCTCGGGCTGGAAGGAATACAAGCAGGGCGGCGCCGTCTGCGGGATTGAGCTGCCGCCCAACCTGCTCGAGTCGGACAAGCTGCCGGAGCCGATCTTCACGCCGGCGACCAAGGCCGAGATCGGCGACCACGACGAGAACGTCGACTTCGAGCGTGCGGCCGAGATCGTCGGCGACCGGGCGCTGATGGAGGAGTTGCGGCGGATCTCGATCGAGGTCTACACGCGCGGCGCCGAGCACGCGGCCGAGCGCGGGATCATCCTCGCCGACACCAAGTTCGAGTTCGGTCGCCACGCCGGCGCCGAGATCGTGCTCGGCGACGAGGTGCTGACCCCAGACTCCTCGCGCTTCTGGCCCGCCGACCGCTACGAGCCGGGCAAGACGCAACCGTCCTTCGACAAGCAGTACGTGCGTGACTGGGCGACGCAGAGCGGCTGGGACAAGCAGCCGCCGGCGCCGGAGCTGCCCGCCGACGTGATCGAGCAGACGCGGGCCAAGTACGTCGAAGCCTACGAGCGGATCACGGAGCGCTCCTTCTAGATGCCCCGAGCGAGGGTTCTGATCCGGCCGAAGGAGGGGATCCTCGACCCACAGGGCAAGGCGGTCGAGCGGGCGCTGCCGGCGCTCGGCTTCGAGGGAGTGGGCCACGTGCGGGTCGGGCGCATGGTCGAGCTCGAGGCCGAGGACCCGGCGCAGCTGCCGGCGCTCTGCGAGAAGCTGCTCGCCAACCCGCTGATCGAGGACTTCGAGATAGAGAGCATCGACGGCGCCTGATGCGTTGGGGCGTGCTTCAGTTCCCCGGCTCCTGCGACGAGCGGGACGCCCTGCACGCCTGCGAGCGGGCCGGCGGCGAGGCGCGGCTGATCTGGCACGAGTCCCGCGACCTGGGCGGGATCGACGCGGTCGTCGTCCCCGGCGGCTTCTCCTACGGCGACTACCTACGGGCGGGCGCGATCGCCCGCTTCTCGCCGGCTATGGAGGCGGTCGCCGAGTTCGCCGCCGCGGGCGGCCCGGTGCTGGGCATCTGCAACGGCTTCCAGGTCCTCTGCGAGGCGGGCCTCCTCCCCGGCGCCCTGCTCGTCAACGAGAGCACCCGCTTCGTCTGCCGCCAGCTCGAGCTGCAGGTTGGACGATTGAGTCCCCCGGAGGGGACACAATCGTCCACTCTGCCTGAGGAGACGCTCTCGATCCCGGCCAAGCACGGGGAAGGGCGCTACTGGGCGCCGGAGGAGATGCTCGACGCGCTCGAGGCGAACGGGCAGGTCGCCTACCGCTACGCGCCGGGGCAGAACCCGAACGGGTCGGCGCGCGACGTCGCCGGGGTGCGCAACGAGGCCGGCAACGTGCTCGGCCTGATGCCCCACCCCGAGCACGCGGTCGACGCGATGACGGGGTCGACAGACGGGCTGAAGGTGTTCGAGGCGGTTGCGGGAGCGCGGGCGTGAGCGCACCGGCCGCCTCCTCCCCGCACCGTGAGCTGGGACTGACCGACGCCGAGTTCGACCTGATCGTCGAGAAGCTGGGGCGGGAGCCGAACGGGGTCGAGCTGGCGATGTTCAGCCTGCTCTGGTCCGAGCACTGCGCCTACAAGCACTCGCGCAAGCTGCTGCGCCGCCTGCCGACCGAGGGCGAGCGGGTGGTGATGGGGCCGGGCGAGAACGCCGGCGCGGTCGACATCGGCGACGGCCACGCGATCGCCTTCAAGGTCGAGTCGCACAACCACCCGAGCGCGGTCGAGCCCTTCCAGGGCGCGGCGACCGGGGTCGGCGGGATCCTGCGCGACGTCTTCGCGCTCGGCGCGCGGCCGATCGCGATCCTCGACTCGCTGCGCTTCGGCGAGCTCGACTCGGTGCGCTCGCGCCACCTGCTCGACGGCGCCGTGCGCGGGATCGGCCACTACGGCAACTCGATCGGGGTGCCGACCGTCGGCGGCGAGATCTACTTCGAGGCTCCCTACGAGCACAACTGCCTGATCAACGCGATGTGCGTCGGCATCGCCAAGCAGGACGAGATGGTGCGTGCGGCCGCGGCCGGGGTCGGCAACGCGGTCGTCCTGATCGGCGCCTCGACCGGGCGCGACGGGATCGGCGGCGCCTCGGTGCTCGCCTCGGCCGAGCTCGGCGAGGGCGACGAGGGGAAGCGGCCGACGGTGCAGATCGGCGACCCGTTCGAGGAGTCCAAGGTGCTGGAGTGCTGCCTGGAGTTGCTCGGCAAGGGGCTGCTCGTATCGCTGCAGGATCTCGGCGCCGCCGGGCTTACCTCCTCGGCGAGCGAGATGGCCTCGGCCGGCGGGGTCGGGATCGACCTCGACGTCGGCCGGGTGCCGCTGCGCGAGGCTGACATGGAGCCGTTCGAGATCATGGTCTCCGAGTCGCAGGAGCGGATGCTCGCCGTGGTCGAGCCGGCCCGGGTCGCGGAGGTGCTCGCGGTCTGCGAGAAATGGCAGACCGGCGGCGCCGAGATCGGCGCGATCGCCGCGCACGACCTGGTCCGGGTGCTGCGCGACGGCGAGCTCGTCGGCGAGATGCCGGTCGACGCCCTGGTCGACGGCTGCCCGCTCTATGACCTCGAGCCGACCGCGCCGGAGGGGTGGATCTACGGCAACCGGGCGACGCTCGCGCCCGGGGTCACGGCCGAGGCGACGCTGCTCGCCCTGCTCGGCGCGCCCAGCGTCGCCTCGAAGCGCTGGGCCTTCGAGCAGTACGACTCGATCGTCGGCTCGCGCACGGCGCGGCGGCCGGAGAGCGCCGACGCGGCGGTACTGGCGATCCCCGAGGCCGACCGCGGGATCGCGATCTCGATCGACGGCAACGGGCGGCGGGTCGCCTGCGACCCCTACGCCGGCACGGTCGAGGCGGTGCTCGAGTGCGCCCAGAACCTCGCCTGCGCCGGCGCCGAGCCGCTCGGCCTGACCAACTGCCTCAACTTCGGCAACCCCGAGAAGCCGGTCCCCGCCTGGCAGCTCGACCGCGCCGTGCAGGGCCTCGCCGACGCCTGCGAGGCGCTCGGGGTGCCGGTCGTCGGCGGCAACGTCTCGCTCTACAACGAGGGCCCGGAAGGCCCGATCTACCCGACCCCGGTGGTCGGCATGGTCGGCGAGCTGCCCGATCCCGGGCTGGCCGCGCCGAGCGCCTTCGCCGCCGCCGGCGACGCGATCGCCCTGCTCGGCCCGTTCGAACCGAGCCTCGAGGGATCGGAGCTGGCCAAGCAGCGCGGCGAGCTCGACGCCGGCCTGCCGCAGCCCGACGTCGCCGCCGTCGCCGCCGCCTGCGCGACCGTGCGCGAGGCGGTCCGCGCCGGGGCGCTCGCCTGCGCCCACGACGTCAGCGACGGCGGCCTCGCCTGCGCGCTCGCCGAGGCGGCGATCGGCGCCGGGCTCGGCTGTCGGGTCGACCTCCAGCACCTGCGCGAGCGCGGCTGCTCGCCCGAAGAGGCGCTCTTCGGCGAGGGCGTCGGCGGCTTCATCGTCAGCGGCGAGCGCACCGTGCTCGAGGGCCTCGGCGCGACCTTCCTCGGCACCGTCGGCGGCGAGGAGATCGAGCTCGCCGCCGGCGACCGCAGCCTCAGCCTGCCGCTGGCCGAGGCCGAGCGCGCCTGGCGCTCGCTCGCGGTCTGAGCGGCCCCGTTCAGGCCCAAAGGCCCGATCTGGGCATCTGCCGGGAGTATTGACAGGCGGCGCTATCCTGAACCGATGCGCAAGCGAGTTGCTGGGGTCACGGTGATCGCGCTGATGGCGATGGCGCTGGGCGGGACGAGCAGCGCCGCCGCGTTCACCGAAGTCGGCAACAACTGCCTGGGAGAAACCCCAATCGCCTATCGGACCATGGTCCAGGCGAGCGTCAGTTCCAGCAATCCCCTGCCGACCAGTGTGCCGTCGGCCGGGATCGTGACTAAGTGGCGGGTGAACGCGATCAGCGGCCTCGAACCGCTCGAAGAGAAGCTCAAGGTGTTTCGTCCCACCGCCGAACCGAAAGAATTCTTAACCGTCGGCGAGAGCACGTTTGAGACCGTGACCGGCGGCCAGAACGTCTTCGCTACCCGGATCGCAGTCGCCGCAGGGGACCGCTTCGGCGTGAGCGACGGGGGTATGGGGCTGGTCTGCCTCACGGGCAATGCGCTCGACACCGGCTTGGGGATGCTCAACGACCCGGCACTGGGTTCAACCGCTGCCTTCCCGACCAGCTTCGCGTCCGCGCGGGTCGCGGTGGCCGCGATCGTCGAGCCCGATGCCGACGGCGACGGCTACGGCGACGAAACCCAGGACGGCTGTCCGGGGGACGGTGCGGCGCACGGCCCATGCCCGGTCCCGTCGGTGGCCGATCCGGCCCCGCCGCCACTCTCGGTCGAGGCGCTCGCGCTGCGTGCGGGCAGGGGCGCGATCCGGATCCTGGTCGCCACCAGCCGCGACGCACGGATCCTCGCCGGCGGTCAGGTCGGCTGGGGGATCAAGACGAAGAAGGGCAAGCGCGCCCGTTTGATCGTCGGCCTCAGCGGCGGCCGGCGCGATGTTTCCCCGGGTGAGATCGCCGCCTTCAGGGTGAAGCTGCCGAAAGCGGTGCTGCGTCGCCTCAATCGCCTGACGCCGAAGCAGTCGCTGCAGGCGAAGCTCTCCGCGGTTGCGACGGACTCCTCGGGGGCGACGGCGAGCGATCGTCTCGTCGTGAAGCTGAAGGGGCTCGCAGGCCGAGGGTGACGGCGCCGGCCAGCAGCGCGGCGATCGCGGCGAAGAGGTAGGCGGCGTCGGCCGAGGAGAGCGCCTCGCTCAGGCCCACCGGTTCGCCGACGATGGCGACGAGGATCGCGGTGCCGAGCACGGCGCCGATCTGGCGGAATGCGGCGTTGACGGCACTGGCGGTGGCGAAGCGGTCGACCGGGATGTCGCGGACCGCGGCCGAGCCGAGGGTCGGGAAGGCGAGGCCGATGCCGATCCCGGTCAGCATCGCGCCGGGCAGCCAGAGGCCGAGCCAATCGGGCTCGGCCCCGGCCGAGGGGGCCGAGATCCGCGTCGCGATCGAGCGCTCGCTGGCCGAGCGCGGGCTGGGCGAGACGCTGACGATGTTCGGTGAGATGTTCCGCCGCCGGGTCAAGGACAGGCCCGAGCGACTCGGCTGCCCGGTCGCCGCCGGCGACGAGGCCCCGCTCGACTCCGCCGTCGCCGGCCTGCACCAGGCGCTCGACTCACTGCTCAGCCCTCGCTAGGCTGGTACACGAGGTGCTCGGGTGAGAAAGCCAAGCAGCGGCGCGGTGCTAGCGATCGTAATCGTGGCCGTCGCGCTGATCGCTCCCGCGAGTGCATCGGCGGGAACCGAGGTCGGCAGCGACTGCCTCGCCAACGCCAGCGAGAAGGACCGGGTCGCACTGCCGTTCGCCGGCACGGACAATCCCTTCCCGCTCACGGTCCCGGCGCCCGGCGTCGTCACCCGCTGGAGGATGCAGGTGGGCCCGGAGCCGCCGAACTACCTGCCGCAGCGCCTGATCGTGTTCCGGCCGACCGGGCGGGTGGGCGAGTTCCTCACCGCCGCCGCGAGCGAAACGGAGCTGGTGAAAGCCGGCTCGAACGAATTCCGGACCCGGATCCCGGTGCGGGCCGGTGACCGGTTCGGGCTCTCCGGATACAACGGCACCTATCTCTGCAGGGGCGCGGACACGGATAGCTCCGGCCTCTCCGATGGCGAAGCCCGGGTCGGCAAGAACAGGCTCTTCAGGGTTGAAACGGGCCTGGGGACGCCGGTGAGCGCGATCGTCGAGCCGGATGTCGACGGCGACGGCTTCGGCGACGAGCGCCAGGACAAGTGCCCGCAGAGCGCCGCCTACCACCGCGACGCCTGCTCGGCGGTGAAGCTGCGGGTCAGGGCGAAGGCGAGAAAACGCTCGATCCTGGTCCGGGTCAGGGCCGACATGGAGATCTCGCTGCAGGTCTTCGGCCAGGTCGGCTGGGGCTTCAAGGCGAAGGGGAAGCGTGCGCCCGGTCACGCCAAGCCGACGCGGTTGATCGTCGGCCTCGGCGGCGCCACCAAACACCTGCTCCCGGGCAGAGCAGTCAGCTTCAGGTTGGCGCTACCGCGGTCGGTGACTCGGAGGCTTGGGCGGATCACGCCGCGGGAGTCGCTGAAAGCCGAAGTCACCGCGCGGGCCACCGACCTGGAGGGGGCCCTGGCGGAGCGCCTGACGATTGTCAGGCTGAAGGGCCGGCAGCGGGGCTGAGCTGGTCCTGTCCCGTTGCTACCCTGCCGGGGTAGGCAGTCCGCCTGCGCGTCGGTCCTTTCCCAACCTTAGGAAGAACGCGCTTGACTCCGCTCGAGGAGCACTCGATAGATCGCGATGCGCCGCGCGAGGAATGCGGCGTGTTCGGCGTATACGCACCTGGGCACGATGTCGCCCGGCTCGCCTACTTCGGCCTCTACTCGCTGCAGCACCGCGGCCAGGAGTCGGCCGGGATCGCGACCTGCGAGGGCGGCCACATCACGACGATGCGCGACTCGGGGCTCGTCTCGCAGGTCTTCGACGAGGAGAAGCTGAAGGCGCTGGAGGGCGACATGGCGATCGGCCACGTGCGCTACTCGACCACCGGCGGCGGCTCCTGGGAGAACGCGCAGCCGGTCTGGCGCGACGACGGCCGCGAGCTGGCACTCGCCCACAACGGCAACCTGACCAACGCGGTCGAGCTCTGGGCGAGCTGAAAGAGGCCGGGATCGCCTTCCGCGGCACCTCGGACTCGGAGATCATCGCGGCGCTGATCTCCTCCAACAAGGGCCGCTTCGTCGAGGACGCCGTGGCCGACGTGATGCCGCGCCTGCAGGGCGCCTACTCGACCGTGGCGATGACCAAGCACGCGATCGTCGCCTTCCGCGACCCGCACGGGGTGCGGCCGCTCTCGCTGGGGCGGCTCGGCCAGCGCTTCGTCGTCGCCTCGGAGAGCTGCGCCTTCGACATCGTCGGCGCCGAGCTGCTGCGGGAGATCCGCCCCGGTGAGATGGTCTCGCTGACCGAGCGCGGGCTCGACACGCGCCAGGTGGTCAAGGCGCAGCGCCCGGCCCACTGCGTCTTTGAGCACATCTACTTTTCCCGCCCCGACAGCCGGCTCGAGGGCAAAGTGCTGCAGCAGGTGCGCGGCCGGATGGGTGAGATCCTCTGGCGCGAGGCGCCGGTCGAGGCCGACCTGGTGATCTCGGTGCCGGACTGGGCAACCCGGCGGCGGCGGGCTTCGCGCGCGCCTCGGGGCTGCCCCGCGACGACGGCCTGATCAAGAACCGCTACGTCGCCCGCACCTTCATCCAGCCCGGCCAGGAGCTGCGCAAGCGCGGCCTGCGGCTCAAGTTCAACCCGCTGCCGGAGATCGTCTCCGGGCAGCGGATCGTCGTCGTCGACGACTCGATCGTGCGCGGCAACACGACGCGGCAGATCGTCGGCATGCTGCGCGACGCCGGGGCGAGCGAGGTGCACCTGCGGATCTCGGCGCCGCCGATCCGCCACCCGTGCCACTACGGGGTCGACATGTCGACCCGCGAGGAGATGATCGCCCACGAACGCACGGTCGAGGAGATCTCCGACGAGCTCGGCGCCGACTCGCTCGCCTACCTCTCGATGGCGGGCGTCTACGAGGCGATCGGGACCCCGCCCGAGGACCACTGCGACGCCTGCTTC
>CAWBLE010000015.1:0-10930 GCA_963789505.1 uncultured Solirubrobacterales bacterium | reverse complement strand
GGCCTTCGAGTCGAGGTTGCCGGTCGGCTCGTCGGCGAAGACGACGGCCGGTTTGGAGACCAGAGCACGGGCGACGGCGACGCGCTGCTGCTGGCCGCCGGAGAGCTCGGAGGGACGGTGGGTGCGGCGGTCCTCGAGCCCGACCGTGCGGATCAGCCGCTCGAGCCACTCGGGGTCGGGCTTGCGGCCGGCGATCGATAGCGGCAGCACGAGGTTCTCTTCGGCGCTCAGCACCGGCAGCAGGTTGAAGAACTGGAAGACGAAGCCGAGCTTGTCGCGCCGCAACCTGGTCAGGGCGGCGTCGTCGAGGCCGGTGATCCGCTCGCCGTCGAGCGTCACCGTGCCGGAAGTCGGCAGATCGAGGCCGGCGAGGATGTGCATCAACGTCGACTTCCCCGAGCCCGAGGGGCCCATGATCGCGGTGAAGCGACCGCGCTCGAACCCGGTCGAGACGCCGAGCAGGGCGTCGACCGCCGCCTCGCCCTCACCGTAGCGGCGCGAGATGTCTTCGGCGACGACCACCTGACCGTTGGCGACACTCATGGCGCGCACGCTATCGAGGCGGTTGGTCAAGGGGGACTCGCGGTAGGGGTTCCACTTAACTTTTTCGGTGGATCGCGGATGGGCTGTCGCCCGAGGGTATTGACGAAAAAGTACAAGACGTTCCACCCCTACCGCGAGTCCCCTCAATAGCCTGAGCCTGGAGATGGCGCTGGCGAACGAATTCGACGGGTTGCTGATCGATCTCGATGGGGTTGTATGGGTCGGGCGGGAGCTGGTGCCGGGGTCGGTCGAGGCGCTGGTCGCGCTGCTGGAGGCCGGCGTGGAGATCTGCTTCGTGACCAACAACCCGGCGAAGCCGGCGGCTGCGTACGCCGAACGCCTGCGGAAAGCCGGCGTTCCCGTGGCTGACGATCGGATCGTCAGCGCCGGGGAAGCGACCGCTTCGCTGGCGGCCGAGCGCACGGGTATCGGCGCCAGCGCCTTTGTCATCGGCGCTCCCGCCTTCCACGACACGGTCGCGGCCGCCGGGTTGGAGCTGATCGAGGGCGAGGCGGGGCGCGAGGCCGACGTGGTTCTCGTCTCCGGGCATCGCGGCTTCGATTACGAGGAGCTGCTGACGGCGACGTTGGCGCTGAAGGGCGGCGCGGCGCTGCTCGCGACCAGCCGTGACCCGACCCTGCCGATGCCCGGTGGGGCCTGGCCCGGCACGGGCTCGATCCTCGCCGCGGTCGAGACGGCGAGCGGCGCGAGCGCCGAGATCGGCGGCAAGCCCGAGCCACGCCTATTCGATCTGGCCCGCGAGCGGATCGCCGCCGCCGAGCGGGTGGCGATGGTCGGCGACCGCGTCTCCTCGGACATCGAGGGCGGCCGCAGGGCCGGATTGACGACGATCCTGGTGCTCACCGGCGCCTGCACCCGGGCCGAGGCGGAATCGGCCAACCCAACTCCCGACCACGTAATCGACGATCTCTCAGGCCTCTTGGCATGAACTCAGCCAACGCATCCGACATTGACCCCACCAGAGCGTGGTCAATGTCGGATGCGCGACGGCGATGACTCCGTCGGTCGCCCGGCCGGGCATCGCCTTCGCCGGAGTCTTCGCCGTCACCTTCTCCGGCCTGGTCGCGGTCGGCGCGGTGCTGCCGGTGCTGCCGCGCTACGTCGACGGGCCGCTCGGCGGCGGCAACATCGCCGTCGGCGTCGTGATCGGCGCCTACGCCGTCACCGGGCTGCTGCTGCGGCCCGTCGCCGGACGCCTCGCCGACCACCGCGGCCGCAAGCCCACCGTCCTGCTCGGCTCGTTCCTGGTCGCGATCGCCGGCTTCCTCTACCTGCTGCCGCTCGGCATCCCGGGGTTGATCGGCGCGCGGCTGCTGCTCGGCGCCGGCGAGGGGACCGTCTTCACCGCGGGCTCGGCCTGGATCGTCGACATTGCGCCGCCCGACCGCCGCGGCCGGATCATCGGCCTCTACGGGCTCGCGGTCTGGTCGGGACTCAGCGTCGGGCCGCTGATCGGCGAGCTGCTCCTGCACGCCTCCGGCTACACCGCGGTCTGGCTCTTCGCCGGAGTGGCGCCGCTGGTCGGCGCCCTGATCGCGACCCGCCTGCCCGACCCCTTCCACCCCAAGCCCGGAAAGGACGAGCACCACCCGCTGATCGCCCCCGAGGCGGTACGCCCCGGCGCCGCGCTGGCGCTCGGCTCGCTCGGCTACGCGACCGTCGCCTCCTTCGTCGTCCTCCATCTCGACCAGCGCGGGCTCGGCCACGGCGCCGTCGTCTTCGGCGTCTTCGCGACGATGGTCGTGCTGACCCGCCTCGCGGCCGGCGACCTGCCCGACCGCGTCGGGCCGGCACGCGTGGCGATCGGCGCGGCGATCGTCGAGGCGGCCGGGCTGGTCGCGCTCGGCGCCGCCCACAGCATTCCTGTCGCCGTCGCCGGCGCGATGGCGATGGGCGCCGCCTTCTCGCTGCTCTACCCCTCGCTGCTCTTGATCGTCGTCGACCGCGTGGCGGAGACCCGCCGCGGCGCCGCGCTCGGCACCTTCACCGCCTTCTTCGACGCCGGGATCGGCTTCGGCGCCCCGCTGGCCGGGGTCGCCGCGGCGCTCAGCGACTACGAGGGCGCCTTCCTCTTCGCCGCCTGTGTAGCCCTGGCCTCGGCGACGATGATCGCGCTCACCATCTCCACCCGCGGCCGCGCCCTCCTTTCCACCCGCTGACGGTTGCGTGTGAGGTTAGGGCTGCATGGCGATCCAAACCTCACACGCAACGTAAGCCTCAGGGGCGTTCACTGATCAGCAGCGCCTGAGCGGCGCGGCCGATGCGGCCGCGCTCGTCGGATAGCACCGACTCGGCGGTGCCGATCCCGTCGCGCCCCGGCACGGTGACGGCGTCGACGCAGACCCACTCGCCCTCCGGCAGGCGCTCGAGGTGGACGCTGAGGTCGACGTTGATGAAGACGAAGCGCCGCCAATCGAGCACGGCGCTGATCCCGTTGCCAACGTCGGCGGCGACCAGGGTGCGCTGCAGCGGCGAGGGCTCCTCGCCGGCGACCAGCTGACAGCCCATCCGCATCCAGACCGTCGCCGGTCCGGGATCGAGGAACCCACCGCCGACCGAGCGCCACTCCATCGCCGTGTGGTACCCGGCCGACTGACCGGTCTCGAAAAACCCCGGCTCGTCCCCCTGCTCGGGCCCCGGCGGCGGTGCGGGCATCGGCGCCACGCCATCGGGAATCTCCAGCTCGCTAGTCCGGATCCGCCAGGCCCGCGCCCTGATCAGCGGCCCCGCCTCCCCGGAGAGCGTCGCCTCGATCATCTGCACCGAGCGTCCCGGCCGCACCAGCTCCGCCTCCACCCGCACCGCCCCGATCGGCACCGGCCGCAAGATCTCAAAGGTCACCCGAGCAACCTGAAACCCCTCACCGCCGGGAACCCGCTCGATCTCTCGCCCCAACAACCCGGACGGCGGCCCCGCATGCTGAGCCCCGGGATCCCAAGGACCACGGGTGAGCTCGGTGGCGACGAAGCCCTGGTCGGCCTTCTCGTAGAACGCGTCCACAGCGGCGCATCGTATGGGCGTCAGGGGTCGTCTCGTCAGAGTGTCGCGAAGCGGCGCACCGGCGAGAGATTCCTGCCGCGAAGCGGCACCAACATCATGAGCGAGCGGAGTGAGCGAATCTCAACTCTGACGAGGCGACCCCTGACGCCCTCTACGCTTAACCCATGGAGAAAATCGAGAAATCCGACCAGGAGTGGCGCGACCACCTGACGCCGGAGCAGTACGAGGTGACCCGCCGGGCAGGCACCGAGCGCCCCTTTACCGGGCCGTACGTCGACGAGAAGAGCGCGGGCATGTACCGCTGTGTCTGCTGCGGCACCGAGCTGTTCTCCTCGGACACCAAGTTCGACTCGGGCACCGGCTGGCCCAGCTTCACCGAGCCCGCCAACCTCGAGCACGTCGAGCTACGCCCGGACAACGGCCTGATGATGCGCCGCACCGAGGTCGTCTGCAAGCACTGCGACGCCCACCTCGGCCACGTCTTCGACGACGGCCCGGGGCCGAACGGCCAGCGCTACTGCATCAACGGCTGCGCGCTGGAACTCGACAAGAGCGAGTAATCATTTTTTGACGCCGCCGCCGGCGCCGAGGTAGTTGAAGCGAACCGCCAGCGCGACCGCCTCGGTGCGCGTGTCGACCTCGAGCTTGGCGATCGCGTTGCGCACGTGCGTGTGCACGGTCGCCGGGCTGAGGTCGAGCCGCTCGGCGATCTCTTTCACCCGCAGGCCCTCGGCGAGCAACTCGAGGATCTGGCGCTCGCGTGGCGAGAGGTGGAGCAGTTTCTCGACCTCCGAAGGCTTGCCGCCGGCGAAGTCGCCGCCGAGGAACGTGCCACCGCCGGTGACGGCTTTGACCGCCCGGGCGATGTCCTCGGCCGGCGCCGACTTGAGCACGTAGCCGGAGGCGCCGGCGCGCAGGGCGAGGGCGAGCAGGTCGGGCTGGGCGTGGGCGGTGAAGACGATCACCTTGGTCCGCGGGCGCACCTTGAGCACGGCCTTGGTCGCCTCGATCCCGTCCCGTTTGGGCAGCTCGACGTCGATGATCAGGACATCGGGTTCGAGCTCCTTGACGACATCGACGACGTCGCGGCCGTTCGAGGCCTCGCCGACGATCTGCAGGATGCTCGAGTTCGCCATCCGCGACTTGATCGCGTCGCGGACGATCTCGTGGTCGTCGCAGAGGACGACGCGTTTGGCGTCACGAACGCCGCTGCTCACCTTGGCGCGATCCTTTCGGGGGCCCCGTAGTCGTACAGAATATTAGGTAGCGTAAAGCCACCTTCCCGGTCCTGGCGATTCTCAATCAGAGCGATCATCGTCCGTCCTACGGCTACGGCGGTCCCATTCAGGGTGTGAACCGCCTGAAGTGCTTCGTTATCGGCACGTCGATACCTACAATTGAGGCGTCGGGCCTGGTAATCCGTGGTATTCGAGCAGGAGGTCAGCTCGCGGTAGCGCCCCTGGCTCGGGATCCAGGCCTCGCAGTCGTACTTCTTCGCCGCCGGCGCGCCGAGATCTCCCGCGGCGACGTTGACCACCCGGTAGGGGATTTCCAGCTCGCCGAGGATGCGCTCCTCGATCGCCAGCAGGCGCTCGTGCTCGGCCGCCGACTCGGCCGGCTCGACGAACGAGAACATCTCGACCTTGTCGAACTGGTGGACGCGGAAGATGCCGCGCGTGTCGCGTCCCGCGGCGCCGGCCTCGCGGCGGAAGCAGGGCGAGAAGCCGGCGTAGCGCAACGGCAGCCGATCGGCGGCGAGGATCTCGTCGGCGTGCAGGCCGGCCAGCGCCACCTCTGAGGTGCCGACGAGGAAGAGGTCGTCCTTCTCCACCGCGTAGATCTGATCGCGATCGCCGGGCAGGAAGCCGGTCCCGTAGAGCGCCTCCTCGCGGACCAGGACCGGCGGCACAACCGGCTCGTGCCCCTCGCCCCGGACCAGCTCGAGCGCGTAGCGGACCAGGGCCAGCTCGAGCATGACCAGATCGCCCTGCAGGTAGGCGAAGCGCGAGCCGGAGAGCCGCGCCCCCGCCTCCATGTCGATCAGGCCCAGCTCGGTGCCGATCTCGAGGTGGTCGCGCGGCTCAAACTCAAAGCGGGTCCGCTCGCCGACCTCGCGCACGACGACCGCGTCGTCCTCGGTCATCCCGTCGGGGGCGTCGGGATCGGGCAGGTTGGGGAGCACCGCCGCGACCCGCTCCAGCTCGGACTCGACCGTCTCCAGCTCGGCCTTGCCGGCCTCGATCCGGTCCTTCAGCCCGCCCACGGTCGCGATCAGCTCCTCGGCCTCCTCACCCCGTTGCTTCGCCTCGCCGACCTGCTTGGAGAGCGTCTTGCGCTCGGCCTGGGCACCCTCGATCTCGGGCAGCAACTCGCGGCGGCGCGCATCGAGCCCGAGCAGCGCGTCGACCTCGTCCGCGGCGCCGCGGCGGGCAAGCGCCCGCTTGACCCGCTCGGGGTCGGAGCGGATCAGCTTCAGGTCGAGCATGGCGCGCTTCCGTTAGGGCGCTGGCTGGTTGCCGGGCCGCGGCGATTCTTCGGCTTCGCTGCCGGCGTACTTGGCGACGAAGCGCGCCAGCGCTTCGGCATCGGCTCCGACCACGATGTTCTGCGGCATGATCGCGCCCGAGAAACCGCCGTTCTGGATCGCGAAGAGAGCGTCGTCATAGCTCTCGGTTCGCTGGTCGAGGTTCGGACCCTGCGTACGCACGCTGCGGTTCCCGCTGCCCTGCGTGCCGGCGGCGCTCAGCGTGTGGCAGCCGCTGCAGTGGGTGGCGAAGGTGACGGCGCCGTTGTAGTCGGCGTCGTCCCTGGAGACGGAGATGCCCTCTTCGCCGAAGCCACAGGCTCCGAGCGCGAGCGCGGCCACCAGGGCCGCCGCTATTGCGAGTACAGGTCGCACGCGGCGCGCATCATATTGTCCAGGCTCGATGACCGACTCCCCGATCGGCTGAGATGAGCCCGCCCGACCCCGCCGGCTTCCGCACCGCGATCGGGATGCTGCCCACCGGAGTCACCGTGGTGAGCGCCTCCGGAGCCGATGGGCCGGCCGGCGCGACGGCCAACGCGGTCTGCTCGCTATCGATCGAGCCGATGCTGATGCTGGCCTGCCTGGACCGCGGCTCGCGCACGCTGCTGGCCGTGCAGGCCGCCAACCGATTCGGGATCAATGTCCTGCACGCGGGCCAGGAGCCGACCGCCCGCGCCTTCGCCAGCAAGGCCCCGGTGGCCGAGAAGTGGCAGGGGGTCGGCTGGAGCGAGCGCGACGGGATCCCGGCGATCGACGACGCGCTCGCCTTCGTCGCCTGCGAGCTGCGCGACGTGATCGCCGGCGGCGACCACGTGATCGTCACCGGCGAGGTCACCGCGCTGGAGACGATCGAGGGCGTCCCCCTCGTCTTCCACGCGGGCGAGTACCGCCCGCTGGGCTGAGCTCAGAAGGCGCCGCTGGTGCCGGCGGCGCGCAGGGCGAGGAAGAGGATGACGCCGCAGCTGACGGCCATGATCCCCATCTCGCGGCGGACTATCGCCAGGGCGAGGGTCTGCTGATCGGCCTCCGGCAGGGCTTCGAAGTCGATGTCGCCAAGCTCACGCTGGGCGGCCCCGGCGCGGGCGCCCTCGGCGAGGAAGGAGACGACCAGCGGCAGGATCCCGTAGAGGTAGTGCAGGTTGTCGTCGGGCTCGTGGCCGGTCATCACCAGCAGGCCGCCGAGCAGAGCCTGCAGGAAGACCGCCCCCTGGGCGCCGCGGAGCAGGTACCAGAAGGGGATCGAGGGGCGCCGGCGCAGCCAGGCGACCCCACCCGCGGCGAAGGCCGCGAGGTTGAGCGCGATCAGCGCGCAGCCGACGACGAGATGGACCGCGACCATCGCCCTAAATCCGCCCGAAAGAGTCGGGATTCCGCTTGCTGATGCGGAAAATCACTATGTAGCAAGTTGTCACAATGTGGTTGTATAACGGGTCTCGCCGTGCTGAAGAGCTACCTGCCGATACTCGTCTTCGCCTTTCTGGGCCTCGGGGTCGGCAGCGCCTTCGTGATGCTCAATCACCTGATCGGGCCGAAGAAGCCGGCGAGCCCGACCGCGGCGAGCCGACGCCAGGGCGAGGCGTATGAGTCCGGGATCCCAGTCGAGCCCTCGGGCGGGATGCGCTTCGGCGTCGGCTTCTACCTGATCGCGATGCTCTTCATCCTCTTCGACATCGAGGTCGTCTTCCTCTACCCGATCGGCGTCATCCTCAAGGACGCCGACAGCGTCTTCGTGCTCGGCGAGTTGATCACCTTCGTCGTCCTGCTGCTCGTCGCCTTCGTCTACGTGTGGCGAAAGGGTGCGCTCGATTGGAGGTAGAGCGACAGACGATGCGCGAGCGCCAGCTGCGCGCCCGCGACATGCTGCGCGGCGACCTCGAGGGCGAGGACTTGGAGCGCTACGTCTCCGAAAAAGTCGTGATGACCAACTTCGAGAAACTGCTCGGCTGGGCGCGGGCGAACTCCTGCTTCCCGCTCACCTTCGGCCTCGCCTGCTGCGCGATCGAGGCGCCGATCTCGATCGTGACCGCGCGCTACGACCTCGCCCGCTTCGGCGCCGAGGCGTTGCGGGCGTCGCCCCGCCAGGCCGACATGATCATCCTCTCGGGCCGCGTCTCGATCAAGATGGCGCCGGTCGTCCGCCGCCTCTACGACCAGATGCTGGAGCCGAAGTGGGCGATCTCGATGGGCGCCTGCTCCTCCTCGGGCGGGATGTTCTCCAACTACGCCGTCGTCCAGGGCGCCGACAAGTTCATGCCGATCGATATGCACATCCCGGGCTGCCCGCCGCGGCCGGAGGCGGTGCTCTACGGCTTCACCAAATTGCAGCGCAAGATCATCGGCAGCCCCGACCAGGGCTGGCGCCAGCGCTACGACGCGAGCGGCACCGAGGAGTGGGCGCGCGGCGGGCCGCGCAGCACGCCCAGCCCCGAGGCCGCCGCGGCCTACGAGCAGGCGCGAGGGCTGGTCCGTGCCTGACGCCCCCGGGCTGGAGCTGATCCGGGGGGAGATCGAGCAGGACCACCCCGGCGCCGTGCTCGACACCAGCTTCGACCGCGACCAGCCGGCACTGATCGTCGACCCCGCCCAGATCCTTGCCGCCCTCACCTGGCTGCGCGACGCCCCGGGTCAGGGCTACCGCTTCCTCTCCTCGCTGCACGCCGCCGACTACCTGCCAGCTCAACCCCGCTTCGCGGTCCACTACGAGCTGCTGAACCGGGATCGAGTCGAGCGCCTCAGGGTGAAAGCGATGCTCGAGGAGCCCAGGGCCGCGGGTCCTGTCGGCGCAGGGGACCCACCTCCCCCTCCGGTCGCTAAAGCGTCCTCAGGGGAGGTCCCCCCTACACCGCCACCCGCGGCAGAAGCGCTTCCGGAGATCGACTCTTGCGTTGAGCTGTTTCCAACCGCCGAGTTCCAGGAGCGCGAGGTCTACGACTTCTTCGGGATTGTGTTCAAAGGGCATCCGGACATGACGCGGATCTTGCTTCCCGACGACTACGTCGGCTGGCCGCAGCGGCGCGACTTCCCCGTGGGTGGGGAGCCGGTGACCTTCACCTACAACGAGCGCAACTATGGCTGAGATCGCAAAAGCGCCGGACCTCGATACCGAGGTGATGACGATCAACATCGGGCCGCACCACCCGGCGACGCACGGGGTGCTGCGGCTGGTCGTCGACCTCGAAGGCGAGGTGGTCAAGGACCTCAAGCCGGTGATCGGCTACGTCCACACCGGGATCGAAAAGTCCTGCGAGGACAAGAGCTACTGGAAGGTCATCCCCTTCGTCGAGCGGATGGACTACGTCTCCTACTTCTTCCAGATGGAGGCCTACTGCGGCGCGGTCGAGCGGCTCGTCGGGCTCGAGATCCCGCCCCGCGCCAAGTACCTGCGGACGATCTTCCTCGAGCTCAACCGGATCCACTCCCACCTCGTCTGGCTGGGCACGACGGCGCTCGACCTCGGCGCGATCTCGATGCTCTGGTACTGCTTTCGCGAGCGCGACCGGATCCTCGACCTGTTCGAAATGGCGACCGGGCAACGCATGCACACGCGCTACTTCCAGGTCGGCGGCGTGATCGAGGACATCCCCCGCGGCTTCGAGGCGAAACTGCGCGAGTTCATCGCCGATATGCCCGTGCGGGTCGGCCAGTACCAGGATCTGCTCGACCGCAACGAGGTCTTCCTCTCGCGCACCAAAGGGACCGGGATCGTGCCGCGCGAGCGCCTGCTCGAGCTCGGCGTGACCGGGCCGCTGCTGCGCGCCGCCGGCGAGCCATGGGACCTGCGCAAGGCCTTCGACTACCTCGTCTACCCGGAGATGGACTTCAAGGTCCCGGTCGGCACGGTCGGCGACAACTACGACCGCTACCGCGTGCGCGTGGCGGAGATGGTCGAGTCGACGCGGATAGTGGAGCAGGCGCTCGACGCGCTGCCCGAGGGCCCCTTCATCGCCGAGGACCGCAAGTACGTGCTGCCGCCGCGCTCGGAGCTCTCGACCTCGATGGAGTCGCTGATCCACCACTTCAAGCTCGTCACCGAGGGCTACCGGGTCGACCCCGGCGAGGCCTACTACGCGATCGAGTCGCCGCGCGGCGAGCTCGGCTGCTTCGTCCTCGCCGACGGCTCGGCGAAGCCGGCCCGGGTCCACTTCCGCGACCCCTCCTTCGTCAACCTGCAGGCCTTCAAGGACATGTCGACCGAGAGCTACGTCGCCGACATGATCTGCAGCCTCGGCATGCTCGACCCGATCTTGGGGGGGGTCGACAGATGAGGGACGTTGCCTTCGGCCGCGGGTCCTGTCGCGGCGGCCTCCCCCGCCACCGCGCCACCCGCGGGAGGAAGGTCAATGGCTGACTTTCCTGTCGATCGCGCCGTGTCTGAAGGTCGGGTTCCGGATCGGACCCCGGAGGGGTTCCGGAGCTGCATGAAGTCGATTGCCCGGCGGAGCTGCGCGAGCAAGTCGAGACCTTGATGGGCAAGTATCCGGATCGACATTCCGTCTCGATTCCGGCGTTGTGGGCGGTGCAGAGGCTGTACGGGTGGTGCACGCCGGAGGGGATTCGGCAGGCGGCCGCGGTGATGCGTGTGACGCCGGCCTACCTGGAGTCCGTGGCCAGCTTCTACGACCTGCTGCACACCGAGCCGGTCGGCACCCACAAAGTCGCCGTCTGCACCAACATCAGCTGCTGGATGCGCGGGGGCGACGAGCTGCTCGAGGCCTTCCGGGCCGCCGCCAAGGGCAAGGACGCCGAGCTCTTCGTCACCGGGTTCGAGTGCCTCGGCGCCTGCGACATCGCGCCGATGGCCTCGATCGACGAGCGTTACTTCGGTCCGCTCGCGCCGGA
>CAWBLE010000014.1:0-338494 GCA_963789505.1 uncultured Solirubrobacterales bacterium | reverse complement strand
CGATCCGGGTGCGCCGGGCGCTGATCTCGGTCTCCGACAAGACCGGGGTCGCCGACTTCGCCCGGACCCTGGCGGCGCAGGGGGTCGAGATCCTCTCCACCGGCGGCACCGCGAGCGCGCTGCGCGAGGCCGGGCTCGAGGTGACCGAGGTCGCCGAGTTCACCGGCCAGGAGGAAATGCTCGGCGGCCGGGTCAAGACGCTGCACCCGCGGCTGCACGGGGCGCTGCTGGCGCGGCGCGACGACCCCGAGCACATGGCGACGCTGGAGCGCGAGGGGATCGAGCCGATCGACCTTGTCTGCGTCAACCTCTACCCCTTCGAGCAGACCGTCGCCGCGCACGAGGTCGACCCCGAGGTCGCGGTCGAGAACATCGACATCGGCGGGCCGACGATGATCCGCGCCGCCGCCAAGAACCATGAGGGCGTCGCGGTGATCGTCAAGCCGGAGTCCTACGACGCGGTCTGCGCCGAGTTGGAGGAGAGCGGCGGCGAGGTTTCGGCCTCGACCAGCCACTGGCTCGCCAACGAGGCCTTCACCCACATCGCCCGCTACGACGCCGCGATCAGCCGCTGGTTCTCGGCCTCCTACGAGGACTTCCCCGAACACCTGACGGTCTCCTACGAGAAGGAGCTCGACCTTGCCTACGGCGAGAACCCGCACCAGCGGGCGGCGCTCTACTCCGAGGTCGGCGTGCGCAGCCACATCCTCTCGGGAGTGGCGAAGCTGCACGGCAAGGCGCTCTCGTTCAACAACGTGCTCGACCTCGACTCGGCGCGGCGGCTGAACGAAGACTTCGAGCCGCCGGCCTGCACGATCGTCAAGCACAACAACCCCTGCGGGGTGGCGATCGGGGCCGACGGGCTCGACGCCTACCGCAAGGCACTGGCCTGCGACCCGGTCTCGGCCTACGGCAGCGTGATCGCGCTCAACCGGCCGGTCAGCGTGGCGCTGGCCGAGGCGCTGCACGAGAACTTCGTCGAGGTGCTGCTGGCGCCCGGCTTCGAGAAGGGGGCGCTCGACGTGCTGCAGCAGAAGGAGGCGATCCGCATTCTCGAGCGACGAGGAGCGGCGCCAGGCCGACCCCGCCGAACGCGACGTCAAGCGGGTCCGCGGCGGGCTCCTGATCCAGGACCGCGACGGCGACCCCGAGCCGCGCCAGATCATGGAGACGGTTACCGCGACCGAGCCGAGCGCCGAGCAGTGGGACGACCTGCTCTTCGCCTGGACGGTGGTGCGGCACGTGCGCTCGAACGCGATCGTGCTCGCCAAGGGCGGCGCGACGCTCGGCATCGGCGCCGGCCAGATGAGCCGGGTCGACTCGGTCCGCCTCGCGGTCGAGAAGTGCCGCGACGCGCGCGGCGAGGAGGCCGACGCCCTGCTCGCCGGCTCCGCCGTCGCCTCAGACGCCTTCTTCCCTTTCGCCGACGGCCCCCAGGCCGCGATCGACGCCGGCGCCAACTGCGTGATCCAGCCCGGCGGCTCCAAACGCGACGCCGAGGTGATCGAGGCCTGCGACGCAGCGGCCATCCCGATGGTCTTCACCAAGCACCGGCATTTCCGGCACTGAGCCGTCACACGAACTTTTTGATTTAGCGCACCACGCGTGACGACTGCCTAAGTAGCTTTGCCGTGTCGCGGCCGCGGCGGACGCCCCGGCCGCCGGACGCGGACCTTGCCCTCACTAAGCGAGGTTGGCGGGTTCGACTCCCGCTCGGGGCGTTACCATGGAATAAGTGAGGGCAAGGTCGTTGAAGTCCGGCGGCAACCTCGTTTTTCAAAATGGCCCGCTTCGGCGGGCCATTCGCTTTCAGGCCAGTTGCTTCTGGGCGGCGCTGGCGCGGCGGACGTGGTTGCAGATCTCCTCGGTGGTGTCGGCGGTGACGAGCTGGTGCATGTCGGCGCGGTCGATCAGGCCGTTGTCGTCGAGCTCGTCGTCGATCCAGCGCAGCAGCGGCGCCCAGTGTTCGCGGTCGACGAGGATCGTCGGGAAATGCTCGATCCGCTCGGTCTGGATCAGGGTGAGGCTCTCGAACAGCTCATCGAGCGTGCCGAGGCCGCCGGGAAAGATGACGAAGGCGCGCGCGTAGCGCACGAACATCAGCTTGCGGGCGAAGAAGTAGTGGAAGTCGAGCGAGCGGTTGAGGTAGGGGTTGGGCCGCTGCTCGTGCGGCAGCTCGATGTTGAGGCCGACCGAGAGGCCGCCGGCCTCGGCGGCGCCGCGGTTCGCCGCAGCCATCAGGCCGGGGCCGCCGCCGGTGATCACGGCGAAGTCCTCGGCGGCGAGGCAGGCGGCGGTCTGGCGGCAGAGCTCATACCAACGATGGTCCTCGGCGACCCGGGCGGAGCCGAAGATCGAGACGCCCTCCTCGATGTCGCGCAGAGCGTCGAAGCCACGCTCGACCTCGTCGTGGATCCGCTCAAGCCTCAGCTCGTCCCCGGCCTCGACGTCGCAGGGCTGACGCAGCAACTCGCGGTCGCGCCGGGCGCCGTTCGGGCCGGGACCGCCGCGGATCTCCTTTTCGCCAGCCACTCCCGGAGTGCCCCCGGCGGGATTCGAACCCGCGCCGCGCGGCTTAAAAGGCCGCCGCTCTAACCAACTGAGCTACAGGGGCGTGGTGCCAATGGTAGTCCGATCAGGAACGCCTGGACCGGACGCTCCACATCGATCTTAACGCCCGCAACTGGTCTCTCACATTACCGCGAGACTTGACATGTGATACAGATTTATAGAACTTATTACTTCCCATTGTGCATTTGTTGGAGTTTAACCAGGATATGGCTAAGGATTTACAGCTGCCGAATCTTCCCAAGTCGACTGTTGCCGACCGGATCTCCGATGCCGTAAAGCAGTTGAAATCCCTCGACAGCCCTTTGGGCTTTGGACTTTGGGACACCCGTACCGCCGATTGCCGCGGTGAGGTTATGGACGCGATCAAGGGCACCGGGGGACAGGTGAAGCACATCAAGGACGGCTACCAGTACGTCGGCGGTTTTCCCGCCCATATGTGGCGACTCGCCACCAACGACGATCACTATAAAACGCTCCGTTACGGCATTAAGCAGTTTCGTAAAGAGTGGGAGCCGATACGTAAAGCCCTCGTCAAGCCGTACCACTACGTCAGCATCGGACCGGGGACCGGCGAGAAGGATCGGAGCGTCCTGCAACACCTTCAGTCGATGGCGACGACGGAGACGATTGTGTACGTCCCTGTCGACATCAGCTCCGACCTGCTGCGAATGGGTCTGGACAACTCGATGGAGGAGATCGACGATCGAGTCGAAGTTCTTCCCGTCGAGCTCGACATCACGGATGCCGACGCTGTCGCCGACCTGAAGACCGTTCTCCATGAGTTGATCGGCGACTCCGGGATGCTGCTCTCGCTGCTAGGCAACACGCTGGCGAACTTTCGCGACGACCGCACAATGCTTAAACAGATCGCTTCTCTGATGTCATCTCCCAACGACCTTCTTTTCATCGAACTGGCGACCACCACGGAGGCGGACGTCCACTCGGCGAAGAGTGCCGCAGTCGAGTACGAAGGCAGTAAATCTTTCCGTGAGTTCGCATTGGCAACCCTGCTGGATTACACCGATCTGACCCGGGACCAGGGACAGGTGGAACCGTCAGCGGAGGTCATCGAGGAGGCTGCCCTGCAGATCACCACTCGCTTTACGGTGGACAAGGTGCATAAAGTGGAGTTGAAGGACGGAGATCACTTCGACCTGCAGAAGGACGAGCCGATCGAGCTCTACATCTCACGTAAGTACAGCGAAGCCGCGCTGCAATCTCTCTACTCGGGATTCCGGAATGTGGCCACCAACTCTTCGCGATACCGCAACAGGAGCCTGAGCCGCACCGGCTTCGGCATCACCATGGACCTGCTGGAGTTGGCCGATTCATCGGTCCCCCCAGTCCACCCCGTAGCTGGGGAAGACAAGTAAGACTACGCAGAGCCGCTCGCCCATTGAAGATGGACAACTGGAGCGCCCGCCGCGACGCTGTGCTGAACAGAGTCATCTGGATCGTCATCGCGCTTCTGGTCGGGATGGGTCTGGTGACCGCCGTGCGTGCCTCCTTCTCCGAGTTTCGCCCGGAGATAGTGATCGAGACCTGCTCGTTCGTGACCGCGCTCCTCCTCCTGATCGCCGAGCAGCGCGCCTCGCGGCAGGCCGCGCGACGCACGGCGATCAGGCACGCGACCGGGGAGCTGCTCTCCAACGCGAAGGCGCTCCGCAGCGGCTGTCTGATGACGCGGCGCAACGACCTTGAAGCGCAGGTCAAAGACCTGCGTTCGGGGTTGCGCTTTTATTACCCCGACCTCGCGACCGAAGCGGTTAGGGCCGCTCTGGGGGGCGGCGCTCTGGATGGACGTCGAGACACCGGACTGGTGGAACAGCTCAGCAAGTGGCTGGTCGGTGCAGAGCTGTGCGATGCGCGATTCACGATGGCCGAGTTGCTCCTCTTCTTCCTGCCGGCCACGCCTGAGGGAATGCGAGAGCGGTTCCAGCTGCACGTCTCGATAGCGGCCGGTCCTGCGGCCAAGCAGCGCGCCGCGCTGCAGGCGACGGCGCGGAATCTGAAGACGTTCGTCGCCGAAGGCTCCCTGCCGAAAGAGAGTAGCGAGCACCTGGCGAAGATGACGGATGTGTTTGTCGATTTCCCTCAGGCAGATGCGGTCGTGGAGGACGCCGCAGAACTGCTCGAACAACAGGCGTAGGTCCCGCCTCAGGATAGCTCCGGCAGGCCGTCCTCGGGGGTCGAGGCCTTGGCGTGGGTACGGTGGGGGATGCGGCCGGCCTTGCGGGCGGCGCGACCGGCCGTGACCGCGCCGCGCAGGGCGCCGGCCATCGCGGTTGGATCCTCGGCGCCGAAGATCGAGCTGGCCGCTATCACCGCGTCGCAGCCGAGCTCCATCGCCAGGGCGGCGTCGGAGGCGGTGCCGATGCCGGCGTCGAGGATCACCGGAACCTCGGCCCGTTCGGTGACGATCGCGATGTTGTACGGGTTGCGGATGCCGGCACCGGAGCCGATCGGCGAGCCGAGCGGCATCACCGCGGCGCAGCCGGCCCCTTCGAGGCGGCGGGCGAGGATCGGGTCGTCGTTGGTGTAGGGGAGGACGGTGAAACCCTCGCCGACCAGGGTCTCGGCGGCGTCGAGCAGCTCGACCGCGTCGGGGTAGAGCGTGCGGTCGTCGCCGATCACCTCGAGCTTGATCCAATCGATCTCGAACGCCTCGCGGGCGAGGCGGGCCGTGCGGACCGCGTCGCGGGCGGTGAAGCAGCCGGCCGTGTTGGGCAGGGCGAAGAGGCCGAGCTTCTCGATCGTGTCGAGGACGGAGCCCTTCGCGGCGGGGTCGACGCGGCGCAGGGCAACGGTGACGATCTCCGCTCCCGACGCCGCCAGCGCCGCCTCCATCTGCTCCAGCGAGCGGAAGCCGCCGGTGCCGGCGATCAGACGGGACGACCACTGCCGGCCACCCAGCTCCCAGGTCTCGGCGCCACCCTGGATCGCGGCGAGGACCTCTACACCGGCGCCCTCGGCGAGCTGGGTCGAACCCCACTCGGCGCGCGGCACGACCTCGCCGTCGAGCGCGACGGCGACGCCGCGCGCCCCCTCGTCCGCGCCGCTGGCCCGCACCGCGTCGGCGAGCATCGACCCCGTCGCGAGCTCGCGCGGCTCCCCGTTCAGCTCGATCCTCACCGGACCACTCCCTCCGCCGTCGGTTCGCTCTTTGTGTCGCTATGCGCAACAAGCGGCGAACGGTCGTCCAACAGATCGACCACGACGTTCGCCGCCAGCGGGGCGAGCAGGATCCCATTGCGGTAGTGGCCGGTCGCCCAGAGCAGGCCGTCGACCGGGCTCGGGCCGACCAGCGGCAGGTTGTCCGGCGTCCCCGGGCGCAGCCCGGCCACCGCCTCGACCAGCTCCATCTCGGCGACCTCGGGCAGCAGGCGGTAGGCCTCGCGCAGCAGCTCGTGCACGCCGCCCGCGGTGACGGCGGTGTCGAAGCCCTGCTCCTCGGCGGTCGCGCCGGCGACCAGGCGGCCGTCGGGGCGCGGCACCAGGTAGACACGCTCGGAGGCGACGATGCGGGTACAGGGCACGACCCCGTCGCGGGCGCGCAGCTCGAGTACCTGTCCCTTGACCGGGCGCACCGGCGGACGGGCGGCCTCGGGCAGCCAGTCGGCCTGTCCCGACCAGGCGCCGGTCGCGAGCACGACGCTCTCGGCGCGTAACTCCGCCCCGGCTTCGGTGCGCACGCCGGCGACCCGCTCGCCGTCGAGCAGCGCCCCCTCCGCCCCGGTCCCGAGCAGCAGCTCTGCTCCATCCTCGACCTCGAGCGCCGCCAGCAGCGTGGCGCTCAGCGCCCGCGGGTCAATCGATGCCTCGCCCGGCGCGTACACACCGCCGTTGAGGGACGACGTCAGGCCCGGCTCGAGCTCGCGGCAACGGCGCGGCGGCAGCCACTCGGCGCCGAGCTCGAGTGAGCGCTGCAGCTCGTGCACGCGGCGCAGCTCGGCCGCCTCGTCGCGGTCGAGCGCGACATGCAGAGCACCGTCGCGGCGGTAGCCGGTGGCGAGGCCGCTCGCGCCCTCCAGCTCGGCGACGAAGCCCGGGTAGAGCTCGGCCGCGGCGAGGGTCAGCTTCAACAGCTCGGGCTCACCGAAGCTGAGCTCGCCAACCGGCGCCAGCATCCCGGCGGCGACCCGGGTCGCCCCGGCGGGCGGGCCAGACCGCTCGACCACGACAACCTCGGCGCCGCGCTGCGCCGCGCGCCAAGCGCAGGAGAGACCGATGACGCCGCCCCCGACGATTACCGCGTCATAACTCCGATTAGAGGGACTGCTGCTCACACTTGCCTCCGCCGGCATTACCCGGATCAGGTCGATACGGTCGGCGACGCCTTAGTCGCCCTCTCAGCCCGTGGCTTACGGACTCCCGTTACCCCGATGGTACATCGCGCGATAATCGAGCGATGAGCCTCGCGCCCCCCGAGTCCCACGGCCCACTGCGGCGCGAGCGACTGCGCACGGCGCGGCTCTACTTCGTCTGCGAGGCGATGCCGGGCGGGCGCGAGCCGGAAGCGCTGCTGCAGGCCGCCCTGGCCGGCGGCGTCGACATCGTGCAGTTGCGCGAGAAGCAGCTTGGGCGGGAGGAGATCGAGCGCTCGGCGCGCACCTTCCGCCGCCTCTGCGACACCCACAGCGCCCTCTTCATCGTCAACGACGACCCCTACCTCGCCCAGACGTGTGATGCAGACGGGGTTCATGTGGGACAGGACGACATGCCTGTGGAGGAGGCGAGAGAAATCCTGGGACCCGACATGATCATTGGGCTTTCAACGCACTCGGAGGACCAGTTAGCCGCCAGCGCCGCCGCGCCTGTGGACTACGTCAGCGTGGGACCGGTTTGGGAGACGCCGACGAAAGCCGGGCGGCCCGGCGTCGGCCTCGGCCTGGTCGAGCACGCCGCGGACGCCGCCCCCCACCCCTTCTTCGCGATCGGCGGCATCGAGCCGGCCACCGCGGCCGCGGTGGTCGCGGCCGGGGCGCGGCGGCTCGGCGTGGTACGGGCGATCCGCGACGCCGGCGACCCGGCGGCGACGGCGGAAGCGCTGCGCGGCGCGCTCGCCGCAATCGGCGAGGCGGCGCCTGGTGCCTGAGGACTCCAAGCCCGCCGGCGAGGCGCCGCGCAAGCGCAAGCGCCGCGGCGCCGACGCCTCCGACCCGCAGGAGCGGATGCGACGCGGCTACGCGCGCGCCGAGCAGCGCAACCAGGAGGCGCGCGAGAGCCTCGAGCCACTGGGCGCGGGGGAGCGCCCGCTGGTCGTCACGATCGGCGCCGCCGTCGCCGCCCTGATCGCCGCCTCGGTGCTGATCGCCTACATGGCCGGGGCCGAGGTCGACGGCGATAAACCGCGCCTCGCCCAGGTGCTCGCCCCGGCGCTGATCATGGGCGTGATGGCTTGGGGCATGTGGCGCGCCCGCTACTGGGCCGTGCTCGGCTTCCAGCTGCTGCTCGTCTTTCTCATCTTCAGCGCCGTCTTCGGCCTTGCGGTGCAGGCATCGAGCGTCGGCCAGGTGGCGGCGACCCTCGCCCTGCTCGCCGTCTCCGGCTCCTTCTTCTACTTCATGGTCAAGGCGATGGCGCGGATCCAGATGCCGAGCCGCGACTGAGCTTCCGGTGCGCTTTTCCCTCCTCCTGGGTAGGAAAGGCGCACCGGAACGGTGCTTCTATAGGCTGAAGTGACTTGGCTGAATCCTTCGACATGATCGTGATCGGCGGCGGGCCGGGCGGCTATGTCGCCGCGATCCGCGCCGCCCAGCTGGGCAAGAAGACCGCCGTGGTTGAGCGCGACAAGCCGGGCGGACGCTGCCTCAACTACGCCTGCATCCCGGCAAAGACGGTGTTGCGCACGGCCGAGATCTATGACCAGGCGCGCGGGAGCGCCGAGCTCGGCGTCGTCGCCAAGGACGTCTCGCTCGACTGGGACGCCCTCGGCAAGCGGCGGGCCGCGGTCTCGGAATCGCTCTCGGGCGGCGTCAAGATGCTCTGGGACAAGAACAAGATCAAGCTGATCGAGGGCGACGGGACGCTCACCGCCGACGGCGACGTCAAGGTCGGCGACGACGTCTACGAGGCGGGCGCGGTGGTCCTCGCCACCGGCTCTACCGCGCTGCCGATCCCCGGGGTCGAGTTCGGCGGGCGCGTGCTCGACACCTGGGGCGCCTGGTCGCTGCCCGAGCAACCACGGAAGATCGCCGTGGTCGGCGCCGGCGCCTCGGGCTGCGAGCTCGCCTCCGCCTACGGGCGCTTCGGCACCGAGGTGCTGCTGATCGAGATGCTCGACCAGATCCTCCCCGCCGAGGACAAGGACATGGCCCGCGTGGTCGAGCGGGCCTTCAAGAAGCAGAACATCACGATCTCCACCGGCAGCCCGGTCGAGAACGTCGAGGCCGGCAAGTCCTCGGTCAAGTTCACCTACGGCGGCGAGAGCGCCGAGGTCGACTACCTCTGCGTCGCCGGCGGCCGCGGCGCCGACGTCAGCGGGCTCGGGCTCGAGGACGCCGGGGTCGAGCTCGAGGACAACGGCAAGGTCAAGGTCGACGGGTACGGCCAGACCTCGAACGCCAAGGTCTACGCGATCGGCGACCTCGTCAACGCCAAGGCGCTCGCCCACAAGGCCTCCGAGGAGGGCGTCGTCGCGGCCGAGAAAGCGGCCGGCGAGAGCCCCCACCCGGTCGACCAGAACCTCGTCGCCGGGGCGACCTTCTGCCACCCGCAGGTCGCCAGCGTCGGCCTCACCGAGGCGGCGGCGAAGGAGGCGGGGCACGACGTCAAGGTCGGCAAGCTGAAGCTCGGCGCGGTCGGCGGCGCGACCGTCTACGACGACAAAGACGGCATGGTCAAGCTCGTCGTCGACGCCAAGTACGGCGAGATCCTCGGCGCCCACATCGTCGGCAACCGCGCCTGCGACATGATCGCCGAGCTGGTCGCGACGATGGCGCTGGAGGGCGGCTACCAGGAGCTGGCGCGGATCGTCCATCCCCACCCGACGATCTCCGAGTCGATTTTCGAAGCCGCCCGCGCCGTTGACGGTTGGGCGACGCACGCTTGACCGGCGCGCGCGCGACCTTCTACTTCGACCTCGGATCGCCCTACGCCTACCTGACCGCGGAGCGGGTCAGCGGGCTGTTCACCGATGCCGAGCTCGAGCAGCCGGAGTGGCAGCCGGTCCTGCTCGGCGGGCTCTTCCAGCACTTCGGCCGCGACTCGTGGGGCAACGGCCCCGCGCGCGAGGACGGCATCGCCGAGGTCGAGCGGCGCGCCGCCGATTACGGGCTGCCGCGGATCGACTGGCCCGATCCCTGGCCGGGCAACATGCTGTTCGCGATGCGGGTCGCGACCTTCGCCAAGCAGACCGGCCGCACCGTCTCCTTCGCCCTCGCCGCCTTCCGCCAGCAGTTCGCCGCGGGGCGCGACCTGAGCGAGCACGACAACGTGCTGATCGCCGCCGCCGCCTGCGAGCTGCACCCCAACGCCGTCGCCAAGGCGGCGGGGACCGAGAGCGTCAAGCGGGCGCTGCGCGAGGCGACCGAGAGCGCAGCCGAGCGCGGCGTGATCGGCGTCCCCTCGATCGCCGTCGGCGACGAGGTCTTCTGGGGGGACGACCGGCTCGCGGAGGCGGTCGAGGCGGCGAGCTAGTCTGAGGTCGATGCCTGACCTCCCAGACGCCGGCACCTGTTACGAGTTGCTCGCGCGGATGGCCCTGATCCGCCGCTTCGAGGAGGAGGCCGGGCGGCAGTACCAGCGGGCCAAGGCGGGGGGCTTCCTGCACCTGGCGATCGGCGAGGAGGCGACGATCGTCGGCACGACCTCGGTGATGCGCGACGAGGACTACCTGATCGGCACCTACCGTACGCACGGCCACGCGATCGCCCGCGGCACCGAGCCGAAGCGGGTGATGGCGGAGCTGTTCGGCCGGGTCGAGGGGACGAGCGGCGGCCGCGGTGGCTCGATGCACATCTTCGACCGCGAGAAGCGCTTCATGGGCGGTTACGGGATCGTCGGCGGCAACCTGCCGATCGCCGCCGGCCTGGCGCTCTCCTCCGAGTACAAGGGCGAAGACGCGGTGACCGTCTGCATGTTCGGCGACGGCGCCTCCAACACCGGCAACTTCGGCGAGACGATGAACCTGGCGGCGCTCTGGCAGCTGCCGGTCTTCTTCCTGGTCGAGAACAACCTCTACGGGATGGGGACCTCGGTCGAGCGGCACTCGGCCCAGACCGATCTCTCCAAGAAGGCCGAGGGCTACGGCATCCCCGGCGAGCGGATCGACGGGATGGACGTGATCGCGGTGCGCGAGGCGGTCGCCGAGGGGATCCGCCAGGCGCGCGAGGAGCGCCGGCCGACGATGCTCGAGGCCTTCACCTACCGCTACCGCGGCCACTCCGCCGCCGATCCCGAGGTCTACCGCGAGCGCGAGGAGGTCGAGGAGTGGGAGCGCAAAGACCCGATCGAGGCGTTCGCGCGGCGCTGCGTCGAGGCCGGCGTGCTCGGCGAGCGCGAGGTGCAGGAGGTGCGCGAGAAGGCCGACGAGCGGGTCAAGGAGGCGGTCGAGTTCGCCGACGCGGCGGCCGAACCGGCGCTCGACACGCTCTACGAAAACCTCTACGTGGTCGAGGAGGAGGCCGCCTGGTACGCGGTCGACGAGCGCAGCCCCGAGCCGCACCGCGGCGAGCGCGAGGAGGAGATGCCCGATGCGGCGCGGGCGCTGGCCGAAGCGGGAGCGGCGTACGGGGGGCAGCCGGACGCGCCGGCCGAGGAGGACGAGGGCTGATGGCGACGCTGCGGATGCGCGAGGCGCTGCGCGACGCGATGGCCGAGGAGATGCGCGCCGACGAGGCGGTCTTCGTGATGGGCGAGGACGTCGGCGTGTTCGAAGGCGCGTTCAAGGTGACCGAAGGGCTGCTCGAGGAGTTCGGCGAGCGCCGCGTGCGCGACACGCCGATCTCCGAGAACACGATCGTCGGCGCCGGGGTCGGCGCAGCGCTCGGCGGGCTGCGGCCGGTGGTCGAGCTGATGACGGTCAACTTCTCGCTGCTGGCGCTGGACCAGATCGTCAACCACGCCGCCGCGATCCCCTACATGTTCAACGGCCAGGCGCGGGTGCCGCTGGTGATCCGCATGCCCGGCGGCGGCGGGCATCAGCTCGGCCCGACCCACTCGCACAGCCTCGAGGCGCTCTTCCTGCAGGTGCCGGGCCTGCTCGTCGCCTGCCCCTCGACCCCGGCCGACGGCAAGGCGCTGCTGAAGGCGGCGATCCGCAACGACAACCCGGTCGTCTTCATCGAGCACGAGAGCCTCTACGGGACGCGCGGCGAGGTCGCCGAGGACGGCGAGGGCGAGCCGCTGCGCTTCGGCGAAGCGGCGGTGCGGCGCGAGGGCGGCGACGTGACGATCGTCGGGCTGCTGAAGATGGCGCACGTGGCCGAGGACGCGGCGCGGGTGCTCGCCAACGAGCACGGGGTCGAGGCCGAGGTGATCGACCCGCGCACGCTGCGCCCGCTCGACCTCGACACGATCCTAGAGTCGGTGCGCAAGACCAACCACGCGGTGATCGTCGAGGAGGGCTGGCCGCACGGCGGCGTCGGCGCCAACCTCGCCACGCTGATCACCGAGCAGGCCTTTGACCACCTCGACGCGCCGGTGCAGCGGGTGACCGGCGCCGACGTGCCGATGCCCTACGCGAAACGGCTAGAGCAGGCGGCGATCCCGCACGAGGAGCATGTGGTGCAGGCTGCCCTGGCGGCGCTGGAGGGGAGCTTGTGATGGCCGACGTGGTGATGCCGAGGCTGTCCGACTCGATGGAGGAGGGGACGGTTCTGCAGTGGCTGAAGAAGGTCGGGGATGAGGTTGCGGTCGGAGACGAGCTGGTTGAAATCGAGACCGACAAGGCGAACATGGCTTACGAAAGCGACCTGGCGGGGACGCTGAGTGAGATCTTGGTGGACGAGGGTGAGACGGTGGCCATTGGTACCCCGATCGCGCGGGTTGGCGATTCGGCTGAGGGTTCGGAGGCTTCAGCCGCGGGTCCTGTCGCGGAGGAGGTGTCCGCCCCGTCGCTGGGTTTTTCGCCAGAGAAGGGGTCCTCACTCGCTGAGCCGGCGGGGCGAAAAAGTGGACGCCGCGCCGGGGCGGACACCTCCTCCCCGCCACCCGCGCGAGATGGCAACGGGCATAGGATGAAAGCGTCCCCGCTGGCGCGGCGAATCGCGAAAGACAGGCATCTGGATCTCGCCCAGCTCGAGGGATCGGGGCCCGGCGGGCGGATCATCAAGGCGGATGTGGAGAAGGCTGGAGAGGTGCCCATCGGGGAGAAAGGATTTAAACCTGCGACCGCTCCGCCCCCAACTGCCGACGGCCAAGCTGAAACGGCCAAGGGGCAAACCTCTTATGAGGAGCTGTCGAAGACGCAGCAGGTGATCGCACGGCGGATGTCGGAGTCGAAGGCGACGGCGCCGCACTTCTACCTGCGGGCGTCGGTCGACATGAGCCAGGCGGTCGAGGGGCGGGCGAAACTGAAGGCGCTGGCGGCGGCGGACTCGGTCGTGCCCTCGTTCAACGACATGGTGGTCAAGGCCTGCGCGCTGGCGCTGCGCGAGCACCCGCGGGCGAACGGCGCCTACAGGGACGGCAGGTTCGAGCTCTACTCGCGGGTCAACGTCGGGGTCGCGGTGGCGGCCGAGGACACGCTGATCGTCCCCACCCTGTTCGACGCCGACCGCAAGGGGCTGCGCCAGATCGCGGTCGAGTCGCGGGCGCTGGCGGGCAAGGTGCGCGAGGGGCAGATCACGCCGCCGGAGCTCTCGGGCGCGACCTTCACCGTCTCCAACCTGGGGATGTACGGGATCGACGGCTTCTCCGCCGTGATCAACCCGCCGCAGGCGGCGATCCTCGCCGTCGGCGCGATCGAGGAGCGGCCGGTCGTCCGCGACGGCGAGATCACGACGGCGCAGATGATGCAGGTCGACCTCGCCTGCGACCACCGCATCCTCTACGGCGCCCCCGCCGCCGAGTTCCTCGCCCGCGTGCGGGCGCTGCTCGAAGAGCCGCTGGCGCTGGCGCTCTAGCGGCGTCGATTGCGATGCTTTTGTCCCACTCCTGTGGGGACAACGCTGCCATCGACGCGGGTCAGCAGGTCTTGCGGGCGCCGGTTACCGCGTTCCAGGCGCGGCCGAGCGAGAAGTCGGCGGCCACGCGGAAGATCCCCGGGCGGCTCGCGCGCGCCATCGTCCAATCGCCGTGACGGAGCAGGCAACCTTGGCCGCGGGCGATCGACCAGTAGGGGGTGAAGGCGACGCGGACGAGGAAGCGGCCCGGTCGGCTGACGTCGAGGGCGAAGCCGTTGTGGCCGACCTGGCGCACGCTGGCGGCGCCGGCGCCGAGCGACTGCACCAGCGGCGCCGGGTCGCGCACCTCGTAGACGCGCCAGTGGCCGTCGCTCCAGCGCGGCGCCAGGTAGGGCGGCTCGCGCAGGATCAGGCGGCGCTCGGCGGCCGAGGAGTAGTCGAGCGGGGCGTCGGGCAGGGCTACGTAGCGGACCGCGTTGTCGTGCAGCCAGGCGCGGTAGCTGCGGTCGGTCAGCGGCTGGCCGTCGCCGTAGAAGATGTCGTCGCGGGTGGTGTCGAGCTGGCGCAGCCAGCCGCGGGCGAGTTCGAAGCCGGGCGCCAGGTAGGCCGACTCCCAGTGGTTCGCGGTCGGCGGCACCTCGACCCGCACGGCGGCGCCGCCGTGGTCGCGCAGCCAGCCGGCGACGGGGGCGAAGTACGACGACGCGGTCGAGGGGTCGCCGACGCTGCGGGCGATCTGGTTGACGCTCGCGGTCAGCTGCCAGTAGAGGCCGCCGGAGAGGAAGAGGACGAGGAACCAGACGGGGACGCGCGGGCGGCGGGCGAGGATCACGGCGGCGAGCACCGGGCCGCCGAAGAGGGCGCCGAGGCGGACCGCGTTGCCGCCGACCGCGTTCGGCGACCAGCCAGATCGCCGTCGCCGCGAGCAGGTAGGCGAGCAGCACGCGGCGCAGTTGCCGCTCCTCCGCGCCGAGGCCGCGGGTGACGTAGAGCGCCGAGCCGACCCAGAGCGGGATCGCCAGGTAGGAGCTGAACGCGAACGGGAACTCGCCGGCGCCGGGGAAGGCGACGTTGGGGATCAGGGTCAGGGCGAGCGATCGAGGCGCCCAGGCGGCCGCTGGCCCGCGGGTCCTGTCGGACAGCCGCGGGAGAGGCGCTGGAGATGGACGAGTGGGTCGAAGGCGCCCGCCAGGACGACTCCGGCCAGGAAGACGGCTGCTACGGGGCTGGAGAGGGCGCAGGCTGCTGAAGCGCACAGGGCCAGTGGGGTGCGATGGAGCTGCAGGGCGCGTAGGGAGGCGAGGCCGCAGGCGACCCCCAGGGCGAAGGTGAGCTGGCCGTCGGCGAGCAGGGTGACGACGCCGACGGCGAACCAGAGGGTCGCCCAGCGGGCCGCCTCGCCCCAGCGGTCGCGGACGAGGCGGTCGAAGAGGTAGGAGGAGGCGACGACGGCGACCGTCCCGACCAGGCGCGGCCCGAGCAGGGCGGCGAGCGGCGGGAAGAGGACGCTGTAGGTGAGGGTGTAGTGGCCGCCGTACCAGCTGCCGTTCCAGATCGCCGAGGCCGCCGCGCTGGAAGAGCTCGGTGCGGAAGACCTGCGCGGCGAGGTCGCCGACCTGCGGGTTCCAGGCCAGCATCGCGGCGGCGAGCGCGGCGCTGAGCCCCACGGCCGGGAGCCAGTCGGGGCGGAGCAGCTGTGCGCTCTTGAGCCGGTCCATGGGGAGTGCCGAAGGATATGGCCGCGGCATGCGACGATTTCAATGATGAGCGAGGAAATCCTGGTCGTCCGCTGTGGGCTCGTCCCCTATGAGGAGGCGCGCGTCGCCCAGCGCTGGCTCGAGGGCGCGCGCCAGGAGGGCGAGGTTCCCGACGTGCTGCTGCTGCTCGAGCACCCGCCCGTCTACACGCGCGGCCGCCGCTCGACCGCGGACGAGCTGCCGATGCGGGCCGAGTGGTACGAAATGCAGGGGATCGAAGTGCGCGACACCGACCGCGGCGGGCGCGTCACCTACCACGGGCCGGGCCAGCTCGTCGCCTACCCGATCGTCTCGCTGAAGCCCTACGGCGACGACGTCCACGAGTACGTGCGGCGGCTCGAGCGGGTGGCGATCGGGTCGCTCGCCGAGCACGGCGTCGCGGCGGGGACGATCGAGGGCCTGACCGGGGTCTGGACCGAGGGCGAGCCGCCCGGACCCGAGGCGGGCGCGGGCGCGGCGCGCAAGATCGGCTCGATCGGGCGTGCATGTGAGCCGTGGGGTGACCACGCACGGGCTCTCGGTCAACGTCAACAACGACCTGCAGCCGTTCGAGTGGGTGGTGCCCTGCGGGATCGACAACTGCGGCGTCACCTCGCTCAGCCGCGAGCTCGGCGCCGAGCAGGATCTCGCCGCCTTCGCCGGCACGGTCGCGGCGCGCTTCGGCGCGGTCTTCGAGCGGACGCCGGTCGAGACAGAGCCGGCGGCGCTGGGCATCGACCTCGCTAGGCTCGGAGTCGCATGAGTGACCAGACCGCAGACCCGGCCGCCGAGCGCGTCCACGTCACCCGCTCGCGGGCGAAGCCGGGCGGCACGGCGGCCGACGGCGAGGGCGCCGTTCCCTTCCGCCGCGCCCGCAAGCCGCCCTGGCTGAAGGTGCCGGCGCCGGGCGGGCCGACCTACCGGCGGCTGAAGGCCGAGATCGGCGGCGAGGGACTGCACACCGTCTGCGAGGAGGCGAACTGCCCCAACGTCGGCGAGTGCTGGGAGCGCGGCACGGCGACCTTCATGATCCTCGGCGACGTCTGCACCCGCCGCTGCGGCTTCTGCAACGTGCAGACGGGCGTGCCGAGCTGGAACGACCCGCTGGAGCCGCTGCGCGTCGCCAACCAGGTCAAGCGGATGGGCCTGCGCCACGCGGTGATCACCTCGGTCGACCGCGACGACCTGCCCGACTACGGGGCGAGCGCCTTCGTCGGCACGATCCGCTCGATCCGCATGCAGGCGCCCGGCTGCAAGGTCGAGATCCTCACCCCCGACTTCCGCGGCCAGGAGATGCCGCTGGCGAAGGTGATCCACGAGCGCCCCGACGTCTTCAACCACAACGTCGAGACGGTGCCGCGGCTCTACCCGAAGGCGCGCCGCGGCTCGAAGTTCCTGCGCTCGGCGCGGGTGCTGCGGATGGCGAAGGAGATGGGCGGCGCCGAGGTCGTCACCAAGTCCGGCCTGATGGTCGGGCTGGGCGAGTCCTTCGAGGAGATGGTCGAGACCTTCGGCCTGCTGCGCGAGCACCGCGTCCAGGTCTTGACCGTGGGCCAGTACCTGCGCCCGACCGAGAACCACCTACCGGTCGAGCGCTACTGGCACCCCGACGAGTTCGCCGCGCTCGAGCGCGAGGCCTACGCGATCGGCTTCGAGTCGGTGGCTTCCGGCCCGCTGGTGCGGTCCAGCTACCACGCGGACCAGAACCTGCCGAAGCCGGCAGCTGCCGCGAGCGCCTGAGCGCCGCGATCAAGCCAGGTCGAGCTTCTCCGGGTTGGCCGGGTCGTAGACGACGTCGAGCTGCTTTCCCTGCTCGACGCCGCCGAGGCGGCCGGAGGAGAACTTGCGCTTGACCTGGAAGGGGACGCCGCCCTTGGGGCGCACCTCGAGCGTCAGCTCGACGATCGGGTAGCCGGCGACCGAGCCGGGCGTGGCGACGGCTTCGAGGACCGTCGCCTTCGCGGCCGCTTTGCCGGGTGGCGGCTTCTTGGAGCGCCGGAACATCGCCCGTCCGACCCTATAGCCAGGGCGGGCTTGCGGATGTATGGTCGAGGCCGAAAACCCGGGGAGCGGCAGGGTCCCCCAGAGCCAAGGAGAAGCCAGATGGGCATGTTCAAGGACATGAGGGACCTGAGCAAGACGGGCAAGCAGATGAAGAAGGAACGGGGCGGCAGCCTCAAGATGATGAAGGACGGCCTCGCCCAGGCCAACGAAGCGGTGCAGCAGGTGCAGGGCGACCAGGTGCTGGCCGAGAAGCTCGCCAACGAAGGCGTCGACGCGACGGCGACGATCGTGCAGATGGTGGCGACGGGCAGACAGATCAACATGCAGCCCGAGCTGCAGTTCCAGATGACCGTCGACGTCGACGGCAGCCAGTCCGAGGTGACCCACACCCAGGTCGTCTCCCCCGCGATCATCGGCCAGCTCCAGCCGGGCGCCCAGGTTCCGGTCAAGGTCGACCCCAGCGACCACTCCCAGCTGATGATCGGCCTCGCGGGGTAGTTCGAGCGCGGGTCCAGGCGCGCCGCAGATCCGCGCCTACAATTGGACCAGAGGGGCCATAGCTCAGCTGGAAGAGCGTCCGGTTTGCATCCGGGAGGTCGCGGGTTCGAGCCCCGCTGGCTCCATCAGTCGTCGAAGTCGAAGTCCTTGGGCGGTTTCTGCTCGAACCAGAGCTCGTCGTCCTCGGGGGTCTCCTCGAGGAAGTCCGGCGTCTCCTCGAGCACGTCCTCCTCGGGGCCCGGGCTGGGCTTCTCCGCCTCCGGCTCCGCGGCGGGCTCGGGCTCGGGCTCGGTCCGGCTCGAAGACAGCGTCCTCCTCTTCCTCCTCGACATCGCTCGGCGCCTCGAGCGCCTGGTCGAGCTCGTCGGAGAGGCGCTTCTCGTCCCAGAAGTCGTCGTCCTCATCGTCCTCGTCCTCCGCGGCGGGGCCTCCGGCTCGTCCGCGGCCTCCGAGCCGCCGAGCTCGGCCTCGAGGTCGTACATCTCGGTCGGCTGCTCGGCGATCGCCTCGCGCTCCTCGGTGGTCGGTCCGGTGGAGATCTCGGACTCGCCCGCGGGCTCGGGCGGCTCTGGGATCGCCTCGTGTTCCATCGCCGGCGCCTCCTCCTCGGCGGGCTCGTCGTCGGCGGGCTCCGCGGCCTCCGGCTCGGGAGCGCTCGGCTCCGGGTCGGCCGGCGGCGGCTCCTGCAGGTCGGCGATCTCGGTGCGCGCCGAGCGCGACTCGGGCGCCTCGGGCGGCTCCTCGGCGCTCGGCTCCGCCTCCCCCGGCCCCTCCAAATCGGGTTGGGTCAAGAATTCGGTCGGCGCCTCGGCGGCCGGATCGGGCGCCGATCCCTCCTCGCCAGGCCGCTCGGCAGCACCGAACGCCTCGTCCTCGAGCTGCTTCAACTCGGAGTCGTCGGCGCCGTGCTGGCGCTTCAGCTCCAGGTGCTCTTTGATCGCGTCGTCGAGAATGCCCATGCTGATCCCTGGGGAACCTAAAGACTATGCGGTTATCCTTGCTCCTGCGTGTCCTCTGGGATGATCCTCCCAGCCACGCACGAGGGGCTATAGCTCAGCTGGCAGAGCGCCTGGATCGCACCCAGGAGGTCGGCGGTTCGAATCCGCCTAGCTCCATCGGAGGATGTCCCTGCACGTGGGAGTTTCCGCCTTCCCAGAGGCTTTCCAACCGCCGCTGAATTTGCGCTCCATTTCGGGCACGAGTGCCCGAAATGCCGGCGATGCGAAGGGTTTACCGGGGATTGCCGCGGATTCCCGCCTTGCATTTGGGGGACAGCAGAGCTACGGCCGCGCTAGCTTCACGGCATGAGCATCGAGCGCGAGTACGAGATCGTGCTGAACCGGAGCCCGAAGGCGGCTTCAGCGTCTTCGGGCCCGAGCTCCCGGATACCTACCGGACCCGCGAGCAATGTTCATCTCTTTCCGGAACCCCCGGTATCGCTTCTTGAGAAGTCGTCTGTGGCTAGGCAAAAGAACCAAACTTTGGTTGAGCGGAGTAATCATGAGCGGCCTTAGAAAGCTCCTCTTTGTGGCGATGCCATTTGGGTCCAAGCCCGATCCCACCCACCGCTTCGAGATCGATTTCGACGATGTCTATGACCGCTCGATCAAGCCAGCCACCGAGGAGGCTGAGCTCGATGTAATCCGTGCCGACGAGGAGACGCTCGGCGGGATCATTCACAAGCCGATGTACGAGCGCCTGCTCCTGGCCGAGATCGTGATCGCCGACCTGACCCTGGCCAACGCCAACGTCTTTTACGAGCTCGGCATCCGCCATGCGGCGCGACCCCGCTCGACGATCCTCATCTTCGCCAGAAGCAGTCATCTCCCATTCGACGTCGCCCCGATCCGCGCTATCCCTTATGAGCTCGACGAGAAAGGCAAGTTCTCCAGCGAGCGTGCCGAAGAACTGAGCCGCACGTTGAGCGAACGTCTGGTCGAGGCGAAGGAGAGCGAGTCGATTGACAGTCCGCTGTTCCAGCTGGTTGACAGCTACCCCGGGATCACGCTTCCCCATGAGGTCACCGAGGCGTTCCGCGACCGGGTACAGCAGGTCTCCGAGCTGACCGAGGAGATGCGCCACACGCAGTCGATGCCCAAGGAGGAACGGGTCGCGATTCTCAAGGAGATTGAGGGGCGGATCGGCGATTTTTCGGCTGCTTCCCAGGAGCTACCTCTGGACCTACTGCTTGCCTACCGCGACGCCTCGGCCTGGGCCGAGATGCTCGGCTGCATCGAAAAGATGCCCGCCGAATTGCGCGATGTTCCCACGATCCGCGAGCAGCAGGCATTCGCACTAAACAGACGCAACGAGCCCGGGGACCGTGAACGAGCAATCGAACAGCTGAAACAACTGGTTGGCGAATACGGCCCCTCGCCGGAGACCAACGGCATCCTGGGCCGCGCCTACAAGGACATCTGGCAGGAAGCCCTTGACGCGGGCGAGAACGCAAAAGCCGAAGCGGCGCTCGACGCCGCGATCAAGGAGTACGACGAGGGTTTCGACGCCGATCCGCGCGACGCCTATCCCGGCATCAACCTGCTGACGCTGCTGCTGCGACGTGGCGGCACGGCCGACATCGAACGGGTCACTGAGCTACGGCCGGTGGTCCTTTTCGCGCTCGCCCGTCGCGGAGCTCTCGACTCCAGTGACTACTGGGACGTCGCGGCGGTGATGGAGTTGGCGGTGATCGGCGACGACCAGGCGCTGGCCGAGCGCGCTCTTGGCCGGATAGAGCTCATTGGACCGCAGGACTGGGAGCGGGCGACGACCGCGAGGAATCTCGGCATCCTAAGCGAGGCTCTCGGCGGCGGCGATGAGCAGCGATGGGTCGTCGATCTCGCCCAGCGCATATTGCCGAAGCAAGCAGAGTCCTAGGCCAAAAACTGGAGAGTGGCGCCAGTGCGCCTTCGCCTTTGCAGGTATGCGCGTCGGTCAGGCGACGGCACGGACATCGGGCACGGTTCCGCTCACCGCGATCGGCTCGTGCGGGAGCTTTTCGGAGGTAACCGTCGCGAGCTTCACGCCGAAGAGGAGCATGTCAGCAACCCGGCGCGCCAGGAAGTCCTCATGCCCAAGATCACCACGGGCGGCATCGGCGCAGGCGCCGGCTAGCTTTGCTACGTGAAGGGCGTAATGGCGGAGCTGCTCTGACTTGGTCAGGCCGACGACGTCGAAGTGGTAGGCCTGATCGTGCTCGTCCTGCACCAATTGCAGGTCCCGCCACTCCCCCACCCCCCGGGCCGCAGCGGCGCCGTCGAGGGATTCCTCGCTGTGGTGGACGTTGCGGCGCTCGATCATCCCGAGGCGCTCGGCATAAAGGTCGACCGGGTCGACGTCGGCGAGGACGCAGAGGTCTAGTGAGGTCCGGCGGAGAGTCCGCGCCGCGTCGCGCACCCACTCGATCTCGACATGCTCATTGTGCTCGACGTGGTCGCAGTAGTTGGCAACTCTGGCAGCGGCAGGGGCGAGTTCGAGGAGGGCGTCGATGAGGTCTTTTTGCTGGAAGATCATCGGCTGTATGGCGCACCTTTACACGTTTGGCGGACGAGGAGAAGCGCGGCGACATTCATGTCACCGCGACCTCCGCGACCCGCGCGGCGAGGGCAGCTTCGCACATCTTGACAACCTCTTTGAGTCCAGCGCCGAGGCTGTCAAGGGTGCTTGCGCGAGGGTTCTTTTGCGGGCGCAGGGTGCTCTCGGCTTGAGAGGCGCGCTCGCGGAGTTTTCCGACGGCGGTGCGAAGATCGGCGAAGGATTTCTCGGCCTCCATCTCGACGTGGGTGGCGAGCGCCCCCAGCAGGCGTTCGAGCCCGATCGAGGGCACCAATAATCCCTCGGCCGACCGCTCGCCGACGTCTGCGAGGGCCCGTGCCCATTCCCCCGTCACCTCTGAGGGGTCTCCGGCGGCGTCGGGGCGTGCAGCGAGGTAGGAGAGCCGGTAGATCCACTCTGGGCGCAGGTCGACCGCCCGGTCCAGGGTGGTTCCCGCCATCTGAGGAAATACATCCTCGTGGACGCCTTGGCTCGCAACGGCGATCAGCCGGCCGGCCACGAACGAGGCCTCCTCAATCGGCGGCTCCTCGTTGGCAGCCGCTACCGCGTCCTTCTGGATGTGAGCAAGCTCTGCCATGTTCACCGGCCACCAGAGCTTCAGGTCCTGCTTTCGGTAGGTCCCGACAACATCGAGGAGGTAGCGATCAGTCTCGACCCTACGGACCTGCAACTGCACCTCCGAGAAGGCAGGGAACTTACGATCGCGCCGACCCGGCTCGCCAGGGCGCACGAGTAGGGCGAAGGCCTTGCTTGAGGGCAGGGCGGCGACGGCCTCGACAATTGCGTTCTCGTGGTCGCCATAGCCGTAGAGGCGTTCGCCGTGGTTGAAGACCGATCCGGCGAGCGCCTGGACCGCCTCGGGACGCGGGTGCTGCCACCAGTCGACCAGGTCCTGCAGGGAGGGCATGTCCTCTCGCTTGGGGTAGTTGGTCGGCAGCCGGATGGTCGAACTCGGATCCTCTACGACGCTGATCACCGCACGATTTGCCCCATCGGCTAAGGGTAGATCGCGCAGCTGCTGGTACACAGCGTCGGCGGTCGTGCCTTGCACTACCCAAGGGGTGTTGCGGTTTGCCGAGAGGGACGTCGGCTGCGCCAGCGATCGCTTCGGGGTGCGCGCGAAGGGCAGCTCGAGGCTCTCGGAGCCGCCGACGCCTTTGACGGTCATGACTCGAAGCCGAGGGGCGCCAGGAACCGGCGCGTCACCGTCAGGACAGATCTCGAGAAGGCGGCAAACCGACTCCCCGGGACGGAAGCGGGCGGGCGCGCCGAGGACGAGCGCACGGCGAGGGATCAGGTCGAGATTCTCGCGCGGCGGGGCGAGCCAATCCCAGGCGGCATAGGAGGAGTGCTTGTGGCCGTGCAGGATCAGATGAAAGCCGTGGTGGTAGAGAAAGGTCCGCACACGGGCGAGGTTGGTGATCACCTCGAAGGGCTTTATCTCCTCCTGGCCGCTCGCCGCGGTGATCGGATGATGGATCGCCGCGATCCGGAGACGAGGATCGCGGTCGGGGTCCTCGTCCCTTTTGATCCCGAAGGCCGCGAGACGCTCCTCCAGTGCTTCGATCTGTCGCTTGTCGACTTTCGCGATGTCGTAGGTTCGGAGGCGTCGCAGTTCTTCAACGGCCTTTTCGCGTTTCGTCTTGGCCTCACTCGAGTCATCCCCGGCGAGATAGTCGTCGAGGACCGCGTCCCAGTCGGTCTCGCCTCGCCGACCTTCGACGAAGCAGAAATCTGCCGAGTTGATCGCGAGGACGAGCGCGTCGGAGAGCACCGAAATCGGCTTCGGCGGGCCGCGCTCGCCGGGGTCGAGGGCGAGGTCTGGGCCTTCATAGTCGACCCCTTTGATCAGCGGGGTGGCATGGCGGGGCCGTACGGCATCCATGAAGAGCGCGAGCTTCCGAGGATCCCCGGCCCCCAGCTGATTGTCGACATCGTGGTTCCCGGGGAGGACGACGATCGCATCGTCGGCCGGTCGGGCATCGCCTAGCTGTTCGAGAACGCCGTCGAACTCAGCGTAGCCGTCGGGCTGGTTGGCCTTCGTCAGGTCGCCGGTGACGATGACAGCGTCGAGGGTCCGCTCTTCGACCTTCAGCGTCTCCCCAATCGCTCTAAGCGTGTGGCCGAGATGATCGCTTGCCGTGTCGCCGGTCTCACCGGTTGCGCCGTCCTCGTCTTCCAAGCCGATCTTGTCCTCGTAGTCGAGTTGAAAGTCCGCAGGGCTGCCCAGGTGCAGGTCCGACACGTGGAGGATCAGTGACACGTTGCCGCCTTCCCGTCCAAGGTCAGGTCGGCTGGGATCTGCAGACGCCACTTCGGCGGAAAGAAGGGTGGTGGTGGCGAGCCGCTCGGCCGGAAGCGGGTCTTGATACGGCTCCGGTTGCTCTTCAACTCGGGAAAGGCGACGCGGCTGTACTTGTCGACCTCGCAGAAGAGGTTCTGGATGTCGATCGCCTGCAGCGGCCGGCCGAAGAGGCCGGGGAAATCAATCTCCAGCCGCTCGAACTCGATGTCCTGGCGCTCGGTCATCCAGAGGATGATCTGTTCGGGATCAAGACCGGCTCGATCGGAGAAGCACTTTGCGATGCCACGTAGCGCCCCCGGGCCGGCGACGGCGGCTTCGCTCTCGTCAAAGTCGCACAGCTCGCTGTAGTTGATATCGATCGCCAGCTGGTAGGCCATAAAAGGACCAATCAGCGGGTACGCGCGGAGCGCCTCGTAGAGGTCACCAATCGAGCCTGCACGCGCCACCGCCGCGGCGATTCCGCCCGGACGCGACATCTCGGTAACGAGGGCGAGGTGGTTTTGGTGCTTCCGCGGATGCCCATAGGCGCGGTTGGCGCAGAGAATGAAGGCACCCGTGTAGAGCCTTTCCCCGCGCGCCATGGCTCCGTCGAGGATCTCGCCGAGATGGCCTGAAGCCAGGGCGCGGCGGTCGACGCCCCCGCCTGCCTCGAGCAGCTCCCAAGTCTCCGGCCGTGAGAAGAGCCGGAAGAGGACGATCCGCAAGAGAAGATCCTCGGGATCGACCTCACGGTCGTCGTAGACCACCTCGCGGATGAGGTATTGGGAGACGCGGTCCGCAGCCCGGTAGGCGTTACAGAACTTGAAGCGGGCGAGGATTGGATTCTCGCTCCAAGGCGCGCGGACTCCGGCAAGCCGGGAGAGGTATATGCGCTGACGCTCTGCCGCAAAGGTCCAGTAGGCATCGAAGACCTCGCGACGCGGGACCGGTTGCACCGCCCCAGCATCTCAGCCGCGTCCGGCGGAGTGATTAGAGGCGGCCACAACCGCCAGCATTCTGGCCTGCGCCGGCGGCGATCCGCTCGCCGCGGCCGGCCCGCAACGCCGCCCGCTCGATCGCCGCTTCGAACCCTCCGACGTCAGCGGGTTTGGTCCAGTCGATGATCTCGGCGCCATAGGCCCGGAGCGCCGCCGGAACGGTGGCACCTGGCTCGATCGCGAGTCCCACAAGGCCATTGGCAGGCTGCTTCTCGAGGCTCCAGGCGATCTCTTTGCCCACCCAATCGCTTGAGGCGGTTTCGCGGCCGATCAGGACCACAGTGACGCTGGTGCCCTTCATCTGCTCGCGGATCTGGCTGCCGACGTAAACGTCGCGGGTCGAGTCCACCGGTCGCAGCAGGTGCCTGACCGAATACTCGAGGTTGAGGTTGCGGGCGTGGCGCAGCAGGTTGAACCCGTTGGCACGCCCGTGATCGCGGTGCTGGTAGGAGAGGAACACTCGACGAGCCATCAGGCCGCCTCCTTCAGCCGCGGTGACTTCGCCATTGGCTGCAAAGTGGCAATCGCCCCGCAGCCGGGGCAGGCCTTCAGGAGTGCCTGGTTCTCGAACTCTTCGCCACAGGTGTTGCAGTGCCACCAGTCGCTCGGCGAGGAATTGGCGACCTTGGACGACGAACCGAGGACGGGCGGTCCGGCTGCCAGGTAGCGGCGGGCCTCGTTCCAACTCCATGGATCGGAACGTCGCCAGGTCGGATAGCGATATCCGGAGTGGAACATGTTGACTTGCTCCATTCGCTCGACCTCGACGAGGTAGTCGGCGGTTCGATCGGGTTTCGAGCGCACATGCGAGGCAAGCTGCTTCGCCTGTTCGGGGCTAATCCGTTTGTCCAGGCGCCAGGGCTTGTTGAGTAGCGCTGCCAGCTCTCCCGGGAGCTCACCGAGCGACTCAGGGGTGATGAAATGGACCGCGCATGCTGCTAACGAGAAATCGCGGGCGCGGTTTGAGAAGGAGCCGGGCGCCCACCAGCCGAGCTCATACATCCCGGTCAGCGCACGCGGATTCTTTCGCGGCTTGGTGACGAAGAAGATGTAGCGAGGTCGGCTGCGGACGATCCCTGATCGCATCTTCTCCTGACAGGTGGAGAAGAGCCCATACGTACCGGTCTCGATGTTGGGATCAGACTTGTTGTCGCGAATCTTGGTGACCGCTGTCAACGCCGGTTGAAAACCGGACCACTTCTGCCGGTTGAAAAGTGGACCACCCCCGGCGGCCGCAACGTCGAGCAGTTGCCCGGCCTGATGCTCGTGGTCCCGCCTGCGGAGACGAGCCCGTAGGGCGAGGCGGAGCAGGCGGGAGCGCTCAGTCGCGAGGCGGCGGGGAACCCAGGTCCTTGTCGCGCAGGCGGAAGCTGTCGCCCTTGAGGCCGAGGATCTCGGCGTGATGCACCAGCCGGTCGATCATCGCCGCGGCCACGACTTCGTCGCCGAAGATCTCCCCCCAGGCGCTGAAGGGCTTGTTCGAGGTGACGATCAGCGAGGCGCGCTCGTAGCGGGCTGAGACCAGGCTGAACATCAGGTTGGCCGCCTCGGGATCGAAAGGGATATAGCCGACCTCGTCGACCACGATCAGGGGCACGTAGCCCAACCTGCGCAGCTCCTCCTCGAGCTTGCCCTGGCGCTTGGCCTCGCCGAGGCGCGCCACCCACTCGGTCGCGGTGGCGAACTGCACCCGCTGGCCGGCCAGGCAGGCGCGGATACCGAGCGCGATCGCCAGGTGGGTCTTGCCGGTGCCCGGCGGCCCGAGCAGCACCACGTTCTCCTTGCCGTGCAGGAAGTCGAGTTGGCCGAGGTGCTGGACCACCTGCTTCTTCACCGAGTTCTGGAAGGTGAAGTCGAACTCCTCGAGCGTCTTCCTGGCCGGGAAGCGCGCGGCCTTGATCCGGTTCTCGCCGCCGTGGGACTCCCTGGAGGAGACCTCGGTGGAGAGCACCGCCTCCAAGAAGCGCTCGTGGGACCACTCCTCCTCGCGGGCGCGCTCGGCGAGCTTGGGCAGCGCCCGCGCCGCAGCCGGCGTCTTCAGCGCCCGGAAGAGATGGCTGAGCTCGGCGGTCTTGGTCATGCCGGGATCAGCTCGTCATAGCGCGCCAGGGAGCGCAGCTCGACCTCGACGTCGGGCCCACGCCGGCGGGTGCCGCGCATCTGGTCGAGCAGCTGCTGGTGAGCGGGATCGGTGAAGGTGATGTGCTTGGCGAAGGAGCGCCGGTGGGAGGCGACGAGCGCGCCTGTGTCCAGCTCGATCGCGGTTACCTTGCGCTGGCTGACGCGTACCTCCACGCGCCTCCCCGCCGCCCGCGGGTCCAGGGAGTAGTCGTTGGTGTCGAAGCGCAGGTAGGGCTGTTGGGGCACGCGCATGACGAAGCGGCGATCTGTGTCGGGCAGGCGCTCCGGTAGTGGTCGCATCGACTTGTGCTCCTCGACAAGCCGCTCGGCGGGCACGGCGCGGATGCCGCGGTGAAGCCGGGTGTTGGCGCGCTTGGCGAACCACTCGTCGAGGCTGGCCTGGAAGTGCTCGGGGGAGGCGAAGGCGCGACCCGGTTCGAAGTTGGAGCGCAAGAAGCGGTGGGAGCGCTCGAGGATGCCCTTGGACTCGGGGTCTGCTGCCTCGCAGATCGAGAAGCCGACCGGCAGGGAGCCGCAGAAGGCAGCGAAGGCGTCGGTGGGCTTGCCCTTCGGGGCGATCGCCGCCTCGCGGTCCCAGACCACGGTCTCCGGGAGGGCGCCCAGCTTCGCCAGGCAGCGGCCTATGCCCCAGAGGATGTCGGGCGCCTGCTTGGCGAAGATCAGCGCCCCGGCGCCGGCGCGGGAGTAACCCAGGGCACTCGTGACGACCCAGCCCCGCCGCGTCTGCCCGTGGCCGACCGGGATCTCAGCCCTCGGCTCCCAGAGGTCGAACTGGCAGATCTCCCCGGGCCGGTAGACGGTGCGCTGGTAGGTGCGCCTGGGAGCCAAGCGCGGACGGACCTCGCGCAGGTGGTCGTCGAGGATCGTCTTGCCGCCCTCATAGCCGAGCTCTGCGAGCAGCTCGCGGATGCGGGTGCCGGGCATGCGGTGGTCGGAGCGCAGCAGGCGCTCGATCTCCTCCTTGAAGGGGTCGAGCTTGGAGGGCGCCTTCGCTCGGCGGTAGGCCGGCGGGCGCTTCGCCGCCAAGGCGCGGCGGATTGTTTCCCGGTGCAAGCCGGTGCGACGGCGGATCTCGCGAATCGAGACGCCGTCGACGAAGTGCATCCGTCTGATCTCCGCCCATTGCTCCACGTCGACCACCCGCTCCTCCTCGCCTCGATCTCTTCGATCGGGCGAGCGTCCAGACCCGGCCGGATGGCTCCGGCCCTGCGCCAGGGGGGTCAGTTTTCGACCGGCGCAGGTGGTCCAGTTTTCAGGCGGCGCCTACAACCGCCCGAATAGGTAGCCGGGCGAGCTCATCGGCGTAGTAGTAGGAGACGTAACCGTCCGCATCCGAACGTGGCTCGATCGGCCGCCAAGGGCCGGCGGCGGCTGCCGTGGCGCTTAGGAGATGCGGTTTCGGTTTCCTCGAAGACATGGGCTTCCTGGTGCGTAGCTACGCGTTCCAACGAGTATGGGCCAACGTCCGGCGGCAAATCGGAACGGTCCGAGTCCCTACCTCTCGTATCCGGCCGGCCGGGTAGGTTGCCGCCGATGTCGAAGGCTGCCTCTCTCAATGCCCTCCTTGCCCAGCGGCAGCGGCTATCAAGTCGGATCGAGGACAGCCTCGAAGAGCGAGAGGCGCTAATGGCCATCGTCGCTGGAATCGACGAGCAGCTCGCACGAGACGAGCACCAGCTCTCCGAGGTCGAGGCGGTACTCGGGACCGATGCGCAGCTACGACTAGAGCAGTCCGACCTGCGACTGCGTGGGCGCCGTCTCGAAGAAGTGGCCACGCAAATCCTCGCTGAAGAGGTCGGTGAGGACGGTGAGGTTCACTACCGGGAGTGGTTTGCGCTGCTGCGCGCCCGCGGCTACCTGGTCGGCGGCAAGGAGCCGATTAACACCTTCCTTGCGCAGATCAACCGTTCCTCCGCGGTCGAGCCGCTCGGCAGGCGGAGTGGGCGCTACCGACTCGCGCGGGTGGGGTAATACGGGGCGGTTGTCGGTCTCCATCCCTTGGCTATTCATCAGAGCAGCACGGCGGCGGGTAGGTCTCGCTGAGCGGTGCCCCAGCAGGAGATCGGTTCGCTTCCCAGCCCCGTTTTCAGATCTCATGAGACCACCGCCACAAGGGCGCCGCTCAGCGCGTCGGGGCGGCCGCGCCGTCGGGCCTCCTCTTCCAGTTTCCGCGCCGTGAGCAGGCCGCGGCGAAGTGCCTGCCACACAGCCATTTCCAGTTGCTCGGGCTGAATTTCGCTGGCTACGTCGACGAGCGTTCGTGCCGGGGCGGTTAGGCGGAGCCCTTCGCGCCAGACCGTGGCGACCTCTTCCTCGTCGGGGCGGGTGTGAATGACGACGCCGGCCGGACGGCGCAGGCCGCGGTACCGACGCCCGAGGAGCAGGTGGACCGCATTGGGAATGTTGTCGCTGAGATCGAGGAGGGCGAGCGCGCTCTGGTGCGAGAGGACGGCCTTCTCGGTGCCAACCGCCATCCACTTCTCCCGCATCTCGTCGTCTTCCGGGCGAGGAAAGCCAGGCAGGCGATAGAGCCCGCGCCGCACCCGCTCGAACCGGTTCCCGCGTACGTAGTGACTCAGGAGCTGGCTGCTGAGTCCATGCTCACGGGCCTGGCTCGTGGTGAAGTAGCCGTGCTGGGAGTAAGCGGTCGCCTCAAGCCCTCGCATATCGGGTTGGTCATGCATAGCCAAAGTATAGCTTGGGTTTCGCGGACATCAGGGCTTCTCACGGCGTTTCCGGTCATGGTAGGGTCGGCGGGAGGCGCCTGAGCCGTGCGGCGCATGATGGCCCGACTGGCTTGGTCTCCTCCCACCGCCTCATCGAACCGGGCGTGCGGTTCTCCCGCACCCGGCTCACCGACATCCTTCACCGGCGGCATTCGGCGTCATCTCCGCCACGACCGGTTGGGCCGCGGCGCGACGATGGTTCCGTTGAGGTTGACCAGGCCCAGCTGATCGGGTGAGCGGTGGACGACAGTCCACCACCCGTAGTCCCGGCTCCGCTTGTGGCGCTTGGCCACGAACAGGGCGAGACGCCCGAGCGCATAGGTCCTGATCTTGACCAGGTGACGGGCCGAGTTTCCATAGCGGAAATAGCCCGTCCAGCCGCGCAGGAACCGGTTGAGGTTCCCCACGACCACCTCGGTCTCGACCAGCAGCCTGCGCCGGTGGGTCAACTCCCGTATCCGGTCGCGGGCCTGCTGCATTGCCCTGGCGGAGGGCCAGCGAGCCAGGAAACACAGGTGGCGCGAGCGAGCGGTACGGCCGCGCACCCAACGGTGGTGGAAACCCAGGAAGTCAAAGCCCGGGCCGCCCTCACGCAGGTGCACGATCCGCGTCTTGGCCTGCTTGGGCCGAAGCCCCAGGTCGACCAGGATCGCCCGCAGCGCCGCAAGGGCACGGCGGGCATCACGCTCGCTGTCACAGAGCACCACCAGATCGTCGGCGTAGCGCGCCATCGTGCCGCAACCCTCGGTCTGCCAGCGCCGGTCGAGCCGATGCAGGTAGACGTTGGCCAGCAGCGGGGAGATGACCCCGCCCTGTGGCGTTCCGGCGTCGCTGTGCCTGACTGCTCCCTCCTGCATGACCCCGGCGCTCAGCATCGCGCGCAGGAGCCGCAGGAGCTTGCGGTCGACGATCCTCTCCTCGACTGCCGCCATCAACCGATCGTGCGGGATCTCCTCAAAGCAAGAGGCGATGTCCGTCTCGACCACCCACCGCGCACCCCTCCAGGTCTCGTCAAGCAGAACCTGGAGGGCATCGTGCGCCGCCTTCTTGGGCCGGAAGCCGAAGGAGCACGGCATGAAGTCGGCCTCGAAGATCGGCTCAATGACGATCTTCGCTGCCGCCTGAACGATGCGGTCGCCGACCGTGGGGATCGACAGCGGGCGACGCTCTGCCCCACCCGGCTTGGGAATGAATACCCGCCGGGAGGGCTGCGCCTCATAGCTGCCGTTCTTGAGGTCGGCTTCGAGCTGATCGAGCATCTGGCTGACGCCGTGGCGCTCGACCTCCTCGATGGTGATCCGGTCGATACCGGCCGCGCCACGGTTGGCGCGCACCATCCCCCACGCCCGCTCCAAGACGTCCCTGCGGTGGACCTTGTCGTGGAGCGCGTGGAACCGTCGCCGGGAATCGGCCTTGGCCGCCCGGTAGAGCGTTCGTTGCAGTTCTCGGGTCTTGTCTTTCGCGGCGGCAATAGCCATATCGGGCACTCGCCGAACCTTTCCTTGCACGTGACGCGTGGGTGAAGCAGCGGCCCTTCCCTCACCCCGGGTTCTGTTGTCCCGTGGGTTCGAGCGGTACTACGGCCGCCTCCGACGCCCACCCGGCTCGCTTGCCGTTTCCCGGTCTGCGGTTATCGGCAAGCGGCGCTCCGGCGCTTTTCCGCAGCCACCGGGCCGGGGAGGGCCTCCCCTGTTCCCATCGCCACCTTCCGAGCGTTCCACGCCCCCTGCGCCGGGGAGTTCCTCGGGGCTGCGATCCAGGCTCTTCGCCCCTTCCGTGGCCTTCGCCGTGAACAACGCGGCTCGGCTCTCCCTTTCTCCCGCCTTTCAGCGGGCACACCAACGACGCGGCAGGCTTCGCTTGATGCTGCGGACCGCTCGGTCGCTCCCCCTTGCAGGGCTTTTGACGCCGGGCTTCGACCCGACCCGTTTCCAGGTCGAGCCGCCGGCCTGCTACCGGGCCTCCTGGCAGCTACCCGGACGGGACTCTCACCCGCGGGCGGCGACGAGCTTATGTTGGATTATCTGGTCATTGATCTGCACCTCCAACTCAGGGCGCACTCGCTAGAAGTGGTGTAACCGGCCCGCAGTGAGCTGGCCGTTGACTTGAAAGGTTGCGAAATGCAACCGATGCATCATCGGCGCAGCCAAGCGTGGCCTTCGCTTCGCGCGACACTTGCAGCCAAGGTGTCGCGGGATGAATTAGCCTATTTTGTGCTAAATTGTCCACATGCCAGGACGTGCCTACACGCAGCTGGCCGAGGTCGCCAACGAGCGGTACGGCTTCGTGACGCCAGGCGACGCGCGGGAGTTGGGCATCAGCCCGATGGCCCTCGTGCGGATGGCCGAGCGAGGGCAGATCGAGCGCCGCGGGACCGGCCTGTACCGCTTCCCGCTCACGCCGGCGAGCCGCCTCGACCCCTACATGGAGGCGACGCTCTGGCCGCGCGGGGCGCACGGCGTCCTCTCCCACGAGACGGCGCTGGAGCTCTATGAGCTGAGCGACATCCACCCGGCGAAGATTCACGTCACTATCCCCCACAGCCACCGCGTCCGCCGCAGCGTGCCATCGGCGTACATGCTGCACCACGAGGATCTGGGAGCAGATCAGATCACCCAGCATGAGGGGATCGCGATCGTCACTCCGATGCATGCGATCCGCCAGGCGCACAAGGCGCACCTGGGGGCGGCGCTCGTCGGACAGGCGATCGACCAAGGCGAGGACGGCGGTCGCTTGACCAAGCGCCAGGCGAGCGCGCTTCGCCGTGAGTTGGGGATTCGCCGTGGTAGCGGGAGGCGAGGGTGAGTCCTTCGGAGTTCAAGCGGCCTCGGCGCAGACCAAGCCAGCGCAGCCATCTGGAGCGCCTCGCCGGCGATTACGGACGTGCGCACGGCATCGCGCACGAGCGAGCGCGGCGCTGGCTCTCGCTAGTTTCGTTCGCTGGCGCGCTCGACACCGTCCGTGCCAACGACGGGGCGCGCTTCCTGATCAAGGGCGGTGCGTCGATGGAGCTTCGGCTGGGAGTGGGAGCCCGCACGACCAAGGACATCGATGTCGTCTTTCGGGGCGCTCCAGGGGAGATGCTCGATGCGCTCGAGGAGGCATTCGCCCAGCCCTACGGCAGCTTCTCGTTCCGTCGCAAGGGGCCGGTCGAGGACATCCGCGAAACGGGTAGTCGCCGTCTCTTCGTACAGGTCAGCTTCGCCGGCAAGGACTGGCAGACCCTGCAGATCGAGGTGGCGCGCGCCGAGGCGACCGAGCCTGAACTCGTCCCGGTGGCGATCGGCATCGCCGACTTCAAGCTCGACGGTCCGGAGCGCGTTGCCTGCCTCGCCCTGCGCTATCAGGTGGCCCAGAAGCTCCACGCCGTCACCGAGCAACCGGACGGCAGGATCAACCACCGCTTCTGGGACCTGATCGATCTCCAGCTCCAGCGCGAGCTGCTCGGCAACGACCTTGCTCGGGTTCGAGAGGCATGCGTCGAGATCTTCGCCGGACGCCATCTTCACCCCTGGCCGCCCGAGCTCGTGGTTCCCGACGACTGGCGTGAGCCGTATGCGGCGGCGGCTGGCGAGCTCGACGCCGGCCTGCCACTTGATGTGGACGCCGGCGCCGACCAGGTCCGTGACTTCATCGCCGCCATCGACACAGCCGGTTGAGCGGCCCTTTCAAAATGCCCCTGAGCGAGAATGTCGCCGATGCCTGACGAGCTGCCGATCCTGCTCTTCGCCACGCCGGCCGAGCTCGAGGCCTGGCTGGAGGAGAGCCACGCGGAGTCCCGGGGGCTCTGGCTGAAGATCGCCAAGAAGGGGACCGAGCCGCCGAGCGTCACCTATGCCGAGGCGCTGGAGCTGGCGCTCTGCTTCGGCTGGATCGACAGCCAGAAGCGCGGCCTCGACGAGCGCCACTTCCTGCAGCGCTTCACGCCGCGCCGTCCCGGCGGCCGCTGGTCGAAGATCAACCGCGGGAAGGTGGAAGCGCTGCTCGCGACCGGCGCAATGCGACCGGCGGGGCTGACTGAGGTCGAGGCGGCCAAAGCCGATGGTCGCTGGGAGGTCGCCTACGAGGGCCAGCGCACGGCGGAGGTGCCGGGCGACCTACAGCGCGAGCTCGACGCCAATCCCGCCGCGGCCGAGTTCTTCGCCGAGCTCGACAGCGCCAACCGCTACGCGATCGTCTACCGCCTCGGCGACGCGAAAAAGCCGGAGACGCGCGAGCGGCGGCTGCGCAAGTTCGTCGCCATGCTCGAGCGCCGCGAGAAGATCCATCCCTGATTCAGCCCGATTGATTCGATGTCGAGAAGCCGTAACCGGCTCCGCTCACCAGGTGAAGGCCGCGAGAGGCGCGGCCCGCCGACGTTCAGGAGACGACCATGCCGAAGTATCTGCTGCTCAAGCACTACCGCGGCGGCCCGGAGCCGCACCATCCCTTCCCGCCGATGGACCAGTGGGCGCCCGAGGACGTGGAGGCGCACATGGCCTTCCTGCGGCAGCGTCGGCGACATGCTGCGGGAGAACGGCGAGTACGTCGACGCGCAGGCGCTGACGCCGGCGCAGACCTGGGTCCGCTACGGCGGCCCGGACGCGGCGCCGGTCACCACCGACGGCCCGCTGCCGGAGACCAGCGACCTCGTCGCCGGCTGGTACATGGTCGACGTCGAGTCGCACGAGCGCGCGATCGAGATCGCGGCCCACATCTCCTCCGAGCCCGGCCCGGGCGGCGAGCCGCTGTACGAGTGGATCGACGTGCGCGAGGTCATGTCCGGGGCGCCGTCGTCGGAGGACTGACCGGGTCGTGGCCGACGAGCCGCGGCGGCGTGGGACGAGGGCGCGCTGCGCGCCCTCGTCCCGCGGGTGCTCGCCGGCCTGGTCCGGCGCGGCGAGGACTTCGACGCCGCCGAGGACGCGCTCCAGGAGGCGCTGATCGAGGCGCTGCGGGTCTGGCCCGAGCAGCCGCCGCGCGACCCGCGCGCGTGGCTGAGCACGGTCGCGACCCGGCGGCTGGTCGACGCCCGCCGCAGCGAGGCCGCCCGGCAGCGCCGCGAGGAGCAGGCGGAGGCCGAGCCGCGGCCCGAGGCCGCGGCGGAGGAGCGTCGGCGACGACACGCTCTTCCTGCTCTTCTGCTGCTGCCACCCCGCGCTCGCGCCGGCCTCCCAGGTGGCGCTGACGCTGCGCGCCGTCGGCGGCCTGACGACGCGTGAGATCGCCGACGCCTTCTACGTCCCCGAGGCGACGATGGCGCAGCGGATCAGCCGCGCCAAGCGCACCCTGCGGGACCGCCGGCTGGACCGGCCCGGCGACCTCGCCGTCGTGCTGCGGGTGCTCTACCTCGTCTACACGACCGGCCACGCGGGCCGGGTCGACCTCGCCGCGTGAGGCGATCCGCCTCGCCCGCCAGCTCACCCTCGCGACCGCAGGAGCCGGAGGCGCGCGGCCTGCTCGCGCTGATGCTGCTCAACCACGCGCGCCTGCCGGCGCGGATCGACGCCGAGGGCCGCCTCGTCACGCTCGACCGGCAGGACCGCGGCCTCTGGGACAGCGCGCGAGATCGCCGAGGGCGTGCGCGTCCTGCAGTCGGCGCTGGCGCTGCAGACCGAGGCGCGGCCGCCGGGCCGCTACCAGCTCGAGGCCGCGATCGCCGCCCTGCACGACGACGCGGCGAGCGCCGCGGAGACCGACTGGCCGCAGATCCTCTCCTGGTACGACGACCTCGTCGCGCTCACCGACGACCCGGTCCGCGACGACCCCGCCGCCGTGCTCGGCCGCGCCGTCGCGGTCGGCCACGTCCACGACGCCGCCGCCGGCCTGCGCGAGAGCGACCGCCTGCGCGAGGTGCTCGGCGAGCGCCATCGCTGGCACGCCGTGCGCGGCCACCTGCACGAGCTCGACGGCGACCTCCCCGCCGCCGCGGAGGCCTACGCCGAGGCCGCCCGCCGCGCCACGACCGTCGCCGAGCGCGACCACCTCGTCCGCCAGGCGGCGCGAGCGCGACGGTAAGCGCCGCGTGTGTGTGGCGATCCGCGAAGTGGTCGCCACACCTGCTCACTTCCGTGACGGCCGCGGGCAGCACGAAGATTTTCCGCCTTGACTGCAGAGACGGTGAGGACGAGCTTGGGCGGTAGAATGGACGTTGTGATTGATCGGGCTCAGATCGCCGCCAGCGTCATTGGATCGCTGCGCTTGGAGGGCCTCGAAGCGACCGGACCGGTTCGTGAGCTTGCTGACCTCTGGGTCCAGGGGGATGCAACGGACGCCGACCTGCGCGAGGGAGAGCGCCGGCTGCTTGCAGGGGAGCCGCTTGAGGGCTTGATCGCGGCCACCGCGACCAATGGCGCGTCGCGACACGTGTGAGCGACGACCCGTACGTCTACCCCGGCACCGACGTCCTCCGGAACATCCCGGGAATCCATGATGGCGACGAGCTCGAAGGGTTCGAGGCACGCCTGACGTTCCTGCGCGGCCTGCAACTGGCCTCCGACTCGATCGCCGGCGAGTGCGACCTCGCCCATCTTCGGGCCTTCCACCGGTATCTATTCACCGGGCTCTACGAGTGGGCGGGTGATCTGAGGACAGTGGTTCTCGCGAGGACCGATCTCTTTTGCCTGCCCGAGCACATCGAGTCGTACGGAGCTGAGGTCTTCGGTCAGCTCGCCGAGGAGAGTCTGCTCCGCGGCCTTGATCGCAATCGCTTCGTCGATCGACTCGCCCACTACCTGGGCGACGTCAACGCCCTGCATCCGTTCCGTGATGGCAACGGACGCGCCCAGCGCGCCTTCTTCGCCCAGTTGGCCTCCGACGCCGGCTACCGCCTCGACTGGCAGCTCGTCGAACCACAAGTCAACATCGACGCCTCGATAGCGGCGATGCAGGGAGATGAAGAGCCCATGCGACGCCTTCTGGACGAGATCACCCACCCAGTCGACTAGGTGCTTTGGGCCTTCGTATACCTGCATAGGTGCGAAAGTGTGCGTATGGCGTACGCGGAACGGCAGTCGGGTCCACACCGCCGCAAGGAGGAGCGTGGCTGAGCCCCTGGTCAGCCTCACGGGCGTCAGCAAGTCCTATGGCAAGGGCGACGCGGCCCAGCTGGTGCTCGACGACCTCTCGCTGGAGATCGGCAGCGGCGAGCTGGTCGTCGTCCACGGCCCCTCGGGCTGCGGCAAGACGACTTTGCTCAACCTGATCGGCGGCCTCGACCGCCCCGAGAGTGGCCGGGTGCTCGCCTGCGGGACCGAGCTGACGCACGCCTCGCGCCCCGAGCTGACCGCCTACCGGGCGCGCTCGGTCGGCTTCATATTCCAGTTCTACAACCTGCTCCCCACGCTGACCGCGCTGGAGAACGTCGAGGCCGGAGTGCGGGTGGCCGGGATCGGGCGGGAGGAGGCGCGTGAGCGCGGCCAGACGCTGCTGGGGCGGGTCGGCCTCGGGGATCTGGCGGGCCGCTTCCCGGCCCAGCTCTCGGGCGGCCAGCAGCAGCGCGTCGCGATCGCCCGCGCCCTCGCCAAGCGACCGCGCCTGCTGCTGGCCGACGAGCCGACCGGCAACCTCGACGAGGAGACCTCGGCCGGGGTGCTGGAGCTGGTCCGCGAGTTGAACCGGGAGACCGCCGTCACCTTCGTGATCGTCAGCCACAACCCGGCGATCGCCCGGGCGGGGGACCGCGTCGTCGAGCTCTCCCACGGGCGCCTCGCCGATGCGTCGGCCGCGGCGCCCTGATGCTCTGGCGCAAGGCATACCGCGACCTGCGCGCGATGGGGCTGCGCGCGGTCCTGATCGTGATCGTGATCGGCGCCGGCCCGGGAACCGCCGCCGGCATCGCGCTCGCGATGCACGACGTCGAAGCGACCCGCGATGACTTCTACTCCCGCTACGCGCTTGCCGACCTCGACCTGCGCCTGCGCAGCCCGCTGCCGACCAAGCAGTTGCGCCGGCGGGCGGAGCAGGCCGGCGCACGCCGCACCGAGACCCGGCTGATCCTCGACGGCGCGGCGGCGCACGGCGGCTCGCGAACCACCGCGGAAGTCGTCGGGATGGCGGTCGGCGCGCGGCTCAACCGGCTCGCTGTCACCGCCGGGCAGGGGCTCGACCGGGGCGCTCCACGCGGTGCGGCGGTCGACGCCGACTACGCCGATCGCGTCGGCATCGCCCCAGGCGACCGCCTGGCGCTGCGCGTCTCCGGCCGCGCCTTCTCGGTGCGGGTGCGGGGACTGGCGCGCAGCCCCGAGTACCTGCTCGCGACCGCCAACCCCGATTACCTCGTGCCCCAGCGCGGCTCACTGGCGGTCGTCTTCCTCCCGCGCGACTCGCTGCAGCGCCTCACCGGCCTCGGCGGGCGGGCCGACGACCTCGCCGTCGATCTACCCGGGGGCGGCAACGGGGCGGCGGCGAAACGGCTCGCGGCCGGGTTGCCGACGGCCCGCGTGACGCCGCGCTCGCGCCAGTACGGGCGGCGCCTGACCGAGGCCGACATCCACAGCTTCTCGATCTTCGCCCCGGTGATGGGGGTCGTCTTCGGGATCGTCGGCCTGCTGCTGATCGCGCTCAGCCTGCGGCGGCTGGTCAGCTCGCAACGGCGCGAGCTGGGCGCCCTGCTGGCGATCGGCTACCCGCCACGGGCGGTGGTCGGCTCGGTCATGCTGCTGGCGGCGGCGCTCGCCGCGCTCGGCGCGGCGCTGGCGATCGGGGTGACGATCGGGGTCGGGCGGCTGGTCACGAACGAGTACTCGGGCGCGGTCGGCTTCCCCGAAACGCAGTACCCACTCGCCTTCGGGCCGCTCGCGTTGGCGGCCGGCCTGGCGGTCCTCGCCACCCTGCTCGCCGCCCTCCTCCCCGCCTACCGGCTCGCCCGCCTCGACCCGATCGAGGCGCTGCGCGGGGAGAGCGTCGGCTCCTTCGAGCTGCCCGGCTGGCTGCAGCGGCTGACCGCGATCGGCCCGCCGGCGCTCACCTACGGGCTGCGCGGGCTGCTGCGCCGGCCGCTGCTGAGCGCCGCCACCGTGCTCAGCATCGCCGGCGCGATCGGGCTCGGCGCCGCGCTCAACATCCTCGTCTCCTCGACCAACAGCTCGGTCGACGCCGCGTTCGCCGGCCAGGGCTGGACCCACTCGGCGGACCTGACGCGGCCGCTGTCCAACGGCCGGGCGGCGGCCCTGGCGAAGCGGGCGGGCGCCGATCGCGCCGAGGCGACCGTGAAGGGACCGGCGGAACTGCGCACCCGCGGCGGGGCGGGCGGGATCGGGGCCCAGCTCACCGGCCTGCCGCGACGGCCGGCTCTGCTGCGCCTCGACCTGACCTCCGGCAGGGCCCCCGGGCGGGGACGGATCGTGCTCAGCGAACAGGCGGCCGACAAGCTCGGCGTGGGCCCGGGGAGCACGATCGCTCTGCGTACCTCCGAGCACAGGGCGACCGTCCGCGTCGCCGGCGTCGCCCGCACCCTGGCGACCGAACAGGCCTACCTGCCGCGGGCCGAAGCGGCACGCCTGCTCGGGCTCCCCGGGCGGTCGACGAGCGTCCTCCTCAGCGGCAGCGCGGCGGACGCCCGCCGCCTGCGCACCGACCCGGCCGTGGCGCGGGTCAGCTCGAAAGCGTCGGCGCTCGCCGCCGAGCGCGAACTGCTCGACGAGCTGACGAGCCTGATCTCCGTCCTGCAGGCGATCAGCCTCGGGGTCGGCGCCCTGTTCCTCGTCTCCACCCTGACGCTCTCCTATCTGGATCGCCGCGGCGAGTTCGCGACGTTGGCCGCGCTCGGGTACGGGCGACGCCAGATCGGGGCCGCCGTCGCCGGTGAGGCGCTGACCCAAACGCTGCTGGCGGCAGCGCTCTCGGTTCCGCTCGGGATCCTGATCGCCTCCCCCCTCTCTCAGCGCATCGCCGAAGCCTGGTTCGAGATCGGCCTGCACCCGAAGGCGCCGAGCTTCCTGCTGGTGATCCTCCCGGCGCTGGGCCTCGCCCTGCTCGCCGCCGCGCACGCGACCCGACGGGCGCTGCGACTGAACATCGCGGCAACCGTCAGGGCGCGGCTGATCGGGTGAAAGGCCCCAGGGCCGCCGTTCGCCGGCCCCCCGGCGTCAGCCGTTTACGGCCTTCTTCAGTTCCGCGCCAGCGCTGAACTTCGGCGCCGTTTTCGCGGCGATCTGCAGCGACTCGCCGGTCTGCGGATTGCGGCCTTCCCGCGCCGGCCGGTCCACGGTCGAGAACTTGCCGAAGCCGGTGAATTTGACCTCGTTGCCGGCCGCAAGCTGAGCGGTGATCTCCTCGATCGTCGCCTCAACCGCGCGCTTCGCCTGGCCGGTCTCGAGCCCGGTCCGCGAGGCCACCTGCTTTGCCAAATCATCCTTGGTGGTTATCGCCATCTCGTCTCCTTGAAGTAGCACGCGCAGGCCCCCTTTGGGCCTGCTGTCCACGAGTTTCTACAGACCCGAGCGGCCGTTCCGCCGTTGAGCACCGACGGCGCGATGCCGCAGTGCGGCATATTCAGTCGCCTCCGTCCCTTGGACTGAACGCCATCAGGGGTAGCGTTTCGACCAGTCTGTGCCGCGATTCGGCGGAGCCGTCGTAGTGAAAGCCGGCCAACCGAGAGAACACCGCACGCACGATCGGGCCGGCCACTCGGTTCCGTCGCTCGTAACCGGCGACCACGGTGACCGACTCCTCCCGCTCTAGCGAGCGCACCTGTGGCTCGAAGCGAAGCCCCGCAATCTGGATCTCAACGGCTCCCCCGGCGAGGACGTTCAGCCGCCAGTTCGCTTCGGGCCCGAAGCCGGACATCACGATCGCCTCGCACCTCTCGGAATCCCACCCCACAACCTCCAGCATCGTGCGGTACGGCCGGCCGCTGCGCCGGCCGCGATGCGTGAGCAGCAGGAAGCGATGCCCGAAGAGCCTTGCCGCTCCCAAGTCATAGAGATGAACCGGTAGCCGAAGCGCCCGGCCGAGGATCGGACCTGGCTGCGCCACGCACCCAGGCTATGGGAAGAAGCATGCTGCGCGAGCGACGGAACCTGCTCTACCTAGAGTCTTTTTCCGGCTCGCCCGTAACGGTGGCGACCAGGGAGCGGGGGCCGCCTTGGTCGCGGTGCTCGCAGAGGTAGATGCCCTGCCAGGTTCCGAGGGCGGGGCGGCCGTCGGTCAGCGGGAGTGTCAGGGAGGGGCCGAGGAGGGCTGCCTTGATGTGGGCGGGCATGTCGTCGTCGCCCTCGAGGGTGTGGGTCCAGTAGGGAGCGCCTTCGGGGACGGCGCGGTCGAACCAGGCCTCGAAGTCGCGGCGCACCTCGGGCGAGGCGTTCTCGCTCAGCGCGAGGGAGGCCGAGGTGTGCTGGATCAGCAGGTGCAGGAGGCCGACGGAGACCTCCGCCAGCTCGGGAAGGGCGTCGAGCACCTCGGCGCCGACCAGGTGGAAGCCGCGCGGCCGCGCCTCAAGTCGGATCGTTCGCTGCAGCCACATCTGCGCGCACATGCTCCTCCCTCCGCTGCGAGGTTGTCGCGAGGGACCCCGACAGGGTGAACACCGCTGGTCGCGCCTCAAGGGACGGGATGCCGCTGCCGATCAGGCGGGCATGCCTCGAACCCCGCTGCGCTCCGCGTCCCGTCCACTCCTCGTCCTCGCCGCCGTTCTGGCCGCGTTTGCCTTCCCGGCGGCGGCGCAGGCGCTGGAATTCAAGATCGTCAACGAAAGCGAAACCCTGAAACAAAACGTCTACGTCACGGCAACCGGCGATGATTTCGACGTGGTCGGGATGAAAGCCGACGAGCCGATGCCGCTCGACGAAGTCCCGGACCCGCTCGAAATCAACTCGCTCAAATCGGGGCGCATCTACTTCTCCTACGACACGCCGATCCACGAAAGCGAACTCGGGGAGCTGTTCGTCTCCCCCACGCGCTTCGACTGGGTCGAGCTTACGGTCGAAGGAACGGGAGGGAACGCCGGCAGCGCCAACCTGACCGCGATCGAACAGTTCGGGATCGGGACGCGGCTCGAAACCCTGAACGCCGGCGACGGCGTTGTCGAAGAACTCGGCTCCGCCAACTCGGACACGGTCTTCGAGGCGCTGCAGGGGATCCCGGGCGGGGCCGCGGCGACGGTGCGCGACGGCGCCGGGGACATCGTCCGCGTGCTGGCGCCGAAGATCACCCCCAGCTACCCCGCCTACGCCGATGTCTATCCCGACCTCGGCGACTACGTGCGCTCGATGGCAGGCAAGTCGATAACGCTGCACAGCACCTTCTCCGGCCCCGCCAAAGGGAACTTCGCGAGCTCCCTGTACACCGGGACCTTCGCCGCCGACGGCTCGATCACGCTGAACGGAACCTACGAACGCAACAGCTCGGCCCCCGAAGCCACCGCTCCGGCGCAGATCCCGATCCCCGGCGGCGAACTGATCGGCGACATCTACACCGGCGGCAACACGCCCAACAACCTCGAAGGGCAGATCCGGCACGACCTGCTCGTCGGCTTCATGGCCGGTTACTGGGACGGCCGCTACGGCAACGACGCGATCGGCTTCTGCACCGACCCCACGCTCGGCGTCGCACAGCCCTTCTGCCCGACCGGCTTCAACCAGCCCGTCTATGGCGACGCCCGCGCCAGCCTCTCACCGTTCGCCACCTGCGAGCAGTACGCGGCCGTGATCAACCAGTACACCGACGAGTACGGCAACCCCTACAGCGACGCGACCAGCAAAGTCGCGGTCAGCCTCGACGAATCGAGCGGCGTCAAAGCCCTGCAGCTGCGGATCCAGCCCGACAGCGGTGACGCTCAACCGGTGAGCGGCGGCAACTCGAACTGCGGCGCCGGCCCGAGCGGCGTCCCCGCGCCAAGCGGTGGCTCGAGCGTCGTCCCGATCCGCAAGCACAAGTCCGCCGTCCACGCAAAGCTGTTCAAGCGGGCGAAGCTGCGGCGCGGCAAGCTGCGCGTCGCCCGGATCGCCTGCGCGACCCCCTGCGGCCGCGTCCGCGCCGTGGTCAGGAAGGGCAAGCGCGTGCTCGCCCGGGCGCGGGTCAAGCACGCCGGCCGCAAGCACCTCGTCGTCGCCCACCTGACCAAGCCGGGCCGCAAGCTGCTGCGCCACCGCCGCAAGCTCAAGGTCAGGCTCGACCTCTGGGTCGCCCCGGCCGGAAAGCGCGCCACCCACCGCCACCGCAAGCTGCTGCTGGTGCGTTAGCCGCTTATCCGGCGTGCGAACTCGGCTGAGTCGTGCTCGAAGGCGGGCTCCATTGCCGCGATTTCAGCGGCGGCGAGCCCCTCGCCGGCGGCCACGGTGCGCCAACGGTCCGTGGCTTCGAACACCTCCCGGACCACCGCCTTGGCCTCGGTGTCACTGAGGCGGAAGAGCCCGGCGACCGCGAGCAGGATCTCGAGGCTGGCGCTATCGGAGTCGCCGTCGATCGAAGTGCTGAGGTGAGAGTTACCGCGCTCGGGGTTTGGGTTCAGATCGAAAGCGGGCGACAGCGACCAGCCGCTCGAGGAGGTGCGGAGGAAACCGTGGTTGCGGAGGTGATCGTCCGTGTTGCGGATCAGGACCGTGAAGGCGATCCGCCGCCATAGCTGTCTCAGATCCTCGGTCACCCGGACCGACTCCCCTTCGAGCACTTCCGCTATCTCGGGATAGCTGCGCGCGTCCCCGTCGAGCGCCTCGAGCATCGTCATCGCGCTGACATAGCCGACCCGGAGCGTGCCGATGCGATCGAACCGGTTGACGATCAGCACGGACCGGCCGTCGATCCCTCGCAGCTCTGAGTCCGCGACGACGATGCCGGCCGCGCGGGCAAGCTTCAGGGCCACGCTCTCCCAGCGCGGAACGTCCCACTCGTCCCCTTCGGGCTTGGGGAACTTCGCGATCGAGATACGGCCCTCGCCGTCCCTGACATGGGCCTTTGGCCTGGCGCCCCCGAGCGAGCTTCCTCCACGGAGCAGGATCTCCAGTTCCCTCTCATCGGCTTTGTCCTGTTCGGCCCGCTCGGCGAGGTTCAACAGTTCGGGAAGTTCGAGCAGGTCGGGAACGCCCTCGTCGGCAACCGCTTGGAACGGAGTGTCGTCGCCGGTCCTGAACCGGAGCGCTCCCTGGCGTAGATCGTCGCGGGCGCCCAACAGGTAGTCCGCCTCGCCATAGCTCTCCTCGGCGGTGTGGCCCCGCGCCGTGCGCTGCCGCCGACGGATCAACATCCGACCCCAGCGATCGGGCGCGCAGTCTGAGAAGGCGCCGAAGATCGCTCTGCCGGCCGGCGTCTGGGATGCCTGCGAGGACAGCGGGAGCAGCGGATCCAAGGGGTAGGCGCCGGCCCGCCCGATGTAGTCCGAGAAATACCTGAAGGTGGCGGACTCGGTGTTTCGCCGCCGGTGCGGCCAGAGCTGACCGGCAGGCACATCCTCGCCGGCGATCTGGACGAAGACCTGGATCTCGTCAGGCATCGTTTTGCTCGGTCAGGCTCGTGGGGCGAACACGCCGACGCGGTTTTTCGTCACTGCGCAGCCGCCCGATTTCCGATTCGAAGGGATCGAGGGCCTTGCTCAGCAGGTCGAGGATCCCGAGTGCGCGCAGTACGCGCATCAGGTTCTCGGTGCTCACGCCTCCGTCGCCGTGCTCGAGCCGGATCAGGGTGCGTCGCGACACTCCCGATCTGTCGGCGAGCTGCGCTTGAGTCAGGCCGCTGAGCTGCCGCCAGGTGGTCAGGTCTTCAGCCCATACGCGCAGGCCGCGACGGATCGGTGGGGGGACCGGCCTGCTCTTTTTAGATGCCATATATGGCCTATTTTAGCCGTTCCGCTGCCATATATTGCACATTATGCGCCAATCAGCGAAACGACCGTGACGAACCGCCCGGTCTCGCCCTCGGCGCGGTGGGAGAAGAAGTCGTCGAGGTGGTCCTCGGTGGAGATCGCGGCGACCTCGATCCGCTCGGCGGGAACGCCGGCTTCTTCGAGGTCGATGCGGTTGGCGCTCCAGAGGTCAAAGCGGGCCCTGGCCTCGCCGAGCGGGGCGAGCAGCTCGGCGGCGCGGTCGCCGTAAGCCGCCTCGGCGCGCCCGATCACGTCGGCGCCCACTTCGTAGGCCGCCGGGCCGATCGAGGGGCCGATTGCCGCGACGAGGTCGCCCGGGGCGCAGCCGAAGCGCTCGCCCATCCTCGCCACCGTCGCCGCGCAGATCCGCGCCACCGTCCCGGCCCAGCCGGCATGCGCCACCCCGACCACGCGGCGAACCGGGTCGAAGACGACCACCGGTACGCAGTCGGCGAGCTTCACGCAGAGCGCCAACCCGGGCGCGTCGGTAACCAGCGCGTCCGCCCCATCGACCACCGAGTCCTCCGCGGCCGCGCCGCGCCCGGCGTCCTCCTCGCCGACCACGGCCACCCCGTCCGAGTGCGCCTGCAAGCACCAGACCGAGCGCTCCAGCGACGTCCCGAACGCCGCGAGCAGGCGCCGCCGGTTCGCCACCACCCGCTCGGCATCGTCCCCGACCCGCAGGCCCAGGTTGAGCGAGTCCCACGGCGGCGGGCTGACGCCGCCGCGCCGGGTCGAGACGAAGGCGTCGAGCCCGGCGGGCAGCGTCTCGAAGCGGTACACACGCAGCCCGTCTCTCTCCTCGCGGCGCACGCTGCGACCTTACGCGCCGGCCGCGAATCGGGCGCCCCCGAAACACCCGCTGCCGAGCGGTTCCGGCGGCGGCAGACTCTAGATTGCGGATGAGATGAAGTGGATCGCCCCCCTGATCGCCGTGCTTGCCGTCCTCGCCGCCGGGGCGCCGGTCGCCGCCGCCGCCAAGCGGGCCCCGGTCAAGGTGACTCCGGCCAACCCCTTCTACGCGGTGCTGGAGGCATTCGGCGAAGGGAGCGCGGAACCCGGGTCCGTGCTCCGCGGCTGCCGCCTGCAGCCCTTCACGAGCTGCCCGGACGCGAAACTGGGCGGGGCGAAGCTGACCGGCGCGATCCTCACCTCCTCCAACCTGCGTCGCCTGCAGGCGCCCGCGGCGAGCCTTGCCGGGGCAGCGGTGTCCCTCTCCCATCTCGAGGGCTCCGACCTGCACGGGATCCGTGCCGCCGCGCTCGTCTCCAGCTATGCCCACCTCGACCGCGCCGACCTCTCCGGCGCCGATCTGACGCTCGGAGGGCTGGCCGAGATGCGGGCCCCCGGCGTCGACCTGAGCGGGGCGAACCTGTTCAGCTCCGACCTCACCGGGTCCGATCTGCGCGGGGCCGACCTGCGCTCCGCGACCATGGCCGGCGCTCTGGCGGCGGGCACGGACCTGCGCGGGGCCGATCTGCGCGGGGCCGACCTCTCCTTTGCCGACCTCCACCGCGCCGATCTGCGCGGCGCCCGGTTGAAGGGCGCCTTCTTCTGCGACACCGTGATGCCCGGCGGTGGGGTCCGCAACCGCAAAGCGAAGTGCCCGAGCCCGCCCAGCCACCTGCGCGGGCCGACGATCGCGATCCCGCCGGAGGCCGCGCTCTACACGGTGCTGAACGCGGTAGGCGGGTCGCCCCGGCTGCCAGGCATCCGCGTCGGGGGGTGCGTCATCGCCCCCTCCTCCACCTGCCTGCACGGCGACCTGCGCGGGGCCCACCTGCACGCCGCCTTCCTCTCCTACGCGCGCTTCCCCGCGGCTGACTTCCGCGGCGCCAGCGTCACCCTGGGGAACCTCTCCTTCGCAAATATGAGGCGAGCGGACTTCCGCGGCGCCGCGCTCGCCGGCAGCGCCGGGGTCGAAACCGATTTCGGCGCCGCGAACATGACCGCGGCCAACCTGACTCTGGCCGACTTCGTCGGCGCCGACCTGGCCGGAGCGAAGCTGTCACGGGCGGATGTCCGCGACGCGAACCTGACCCGCGCCAACCTGCGCGGGGCGGACCTGCGCCGCGCACGCCTCGGCTCGGCCGCCCTGGCCGGCGCCGACCTGCGCGGCGCCAAGCTCGGCGCGGCCGACCTCAGCGAAGCGACCCTCTCGGCTGCGCGGCTGAGCGGGCCCCTTCCCGCAAGCGCCGTCCTCTGCAACACGGTGATGCCGGACGGCTCGGTGGCGAACCCGCAGCCGCAGTGCGAACCGCGCTGAGGCCCGCCGGGGCCGTCACTCTCTGACGGCGCGGGGCCCGACCCGCGCCCGCTCGATCGCCTCGGCGTAGATCCCGTGGCGGGTGTTCGCGGGCGGCGGGATCGCGACCCCGTAGGCCTGCTCCATCGCCGTCGCCAGCGCCCGCTTGAAGACCCTGCCATGCCACGCCTGCGGCTCGGCGGCGCGGCCGACGTGCAGGTGGACCAGCTCGTGCAGCAGGGTCTCGAGGACGTCGCCGGGCCGTGCCCCGGGATAGGCGGTGAGCTGGAGGCGGAACTCGCTCGGGACGGCGAAGCCGAGCCGCTGCGGGCGCTTCTGCGCGCGCCGCACCTTGAGCGCCGGCGCACGCGCCGCCAGCGGCCCGTCGGCGAAGACCGGCAGCCCCCGCAGGCGCTCCAGCTCGCGGTCCAACGCCACTCCCGCGACGAGGTAATAGGCGGGACCGCGGTGGGTTGGCGCCGGCGGGCGGGGCGGCGTCGCCGGCCGAGGACGATTCGCCGGCGGGCGTCTGAAGAGCTTGGACAGCATCGAGGGTCGCTCCTCAGGCCGGCGCGGGCTCGGCGATCCAGTGCGCGGCGACGCCGAGGTGATCGCCGAGGCGCTCCAGGTGCTGGTCGAAGTGCAGGATCGCGATACCCGCCGCCTGGGCGGCGACGGCGACGGTCAGATCGGTGAGCGGGAAGCGATGCGCGCCGTGGGAACCGGACGCCGCCAGCTCCCGCATCGTCGCCAGCGCGCCGCGCTGCACCCCGCGGTCGACGGGAATCTCGCGCAGGCTCTCCAGGGAATTCTCGACGGCGGCGATGCCCTCCGGCCCGCGAGCGTCGACCATCAGCTCATAACGCACCGGCCAGCACCAGCAGACGTCGCCGCGCTCGGCGGCGCCGAGCAGCAGCTCGCGGGCGCGACGATCGCGCCGCGCCTGCATCCAGGCGGAGGTATCGGCGAGCACCGGGCCGAGCCCGTCCCATAGACGGGGAGACATCAGTTCGTGGGCGGGGCGTTGAGGCGATCGACCGCCGCGAGGTCGAGGTCGAATCGATCATCGTCCATCGCCTCGAACAGCGCCTCGGCGGCGGCCCTGCGATCGCGCCCCGCCTCGAGCTCGGCCTCGGCCCCCTCGACGGCGAGGCGCCGCAACAGCGTCGCGTCGGCCTCGCGGGTACCGGTCGCGGCGCGCACTCGCGCCAACGCTTCTCCCAACTCCGGGTCGGCGGTCACGGCGATGCGGGGATGCTTGGAGGGCACCAGCGTAGTGTAGCTCCTCGGAGTCACACCGCTGTATTGCCTGCCTCCTGAGCACGCGACGATTGGACGAATGCGCGGCTGGACTACGCTCAGGCGATGATCGCTGCACTCGGCTGGGGAGCCCTGGCGGCCTCGTCGCTGCTGCTCGGGGCGCTGCTCGCGATGGCCCACGAGTGGCCGTCGCGCCAGGTCGGGCTGGTGCTCGCTTTCGGCGCCGGGGCGCTGATCAGCGCCGTCAGCTTCGAGCTCGCCGGCGAGGGGATCCGCGTCGGCAGCCTCGGCGCGACCGCGATCGGCCTCGGCGCCGGCGCGCTCACCTACTTCGGCCTCGACGGGCTGATCGCCAGCCGCCACGCCGCGGGGCGCGGCCGGGCGGGGCGCACGGAAGGCGCCGACCCCGGCTCCGCGCTGGCGCTCGGCGCCTTCCTCGACGGGATCCCCGAGCAGCTCGTGCTCGGCATCGGCCTGGCCGGGGGCGGCGGCATCGGCATCGGCCTACTCGTCGCGATCTTCGTCTCCAACCTGCCCGAGGCGGTCGGCTCGGCCAGCGAGATGGTCAAGGCGGGCACCGGCCGCGGCAGAGTCCTCGCCCTCTGGGGCGCCGTCGCGGCTATCTGCATGCTCGCCAGCGTCGCCGGCTACGCGATCGCCGACGCCGCCTCGGGCGAGCTCCAGGCCGGCATCGACGGCTTTGCCGCCGGCGCCCTGCTGGTCATGCTGATCGACTCGATGATCCCTGAGGCGAGCAAGGAGTCCGGTCGCGTGGCGGGCCTCGTCACCACCCTCGGCTTCGCCGTCGCCACCGCCCTCTCCAGCCTCTCCTGAGCGCGCTCAGTGCGCGGTCGCCAGCTGGCCCGAGAGGGTCGCGTGCAGCCGCTCGCTGTTGCGGTTGAGGCCGGTGATCTCGACCTCGACGCCGTGGCGGCTGTAGTGGGTTTCGATCGCGTCCAGCGCCGCCACCGCGGAGGCGTCCCAGAGGTGGGCCCGCGAGAGGTCGATGATCACCCGCGGCGGGTCGCCGGCGAAGTCGAAGGAGTCGATCAGCTCCTGGTCGGAGGCGAAGAACAGCTCGCCCGTGACCGCGTAAATGCAGGCGTCGCCGTCGGGATCGAGCACCCGGTCGACCTCGACCAGGTGGGCGACGCGGCGGGCGAAGTGCGCCATCGCCGTGAGCACGCCGAGGCCGACCCCGATCGCCAGGTTGCCGGTCGCGACCGTGCCGATCACGGTGACCAGCATGATCACCGTCTCGCCGGCGGGCATGCGGCGCAGGGTCGTGGGCGCGACGCTGTGCCAGTCGAAGGTCGAGACGGAGACGAGGATCATCACCGCGACCAGCGCCGCCATCGGGATCACGGCCACGATCCCGCCGAGGCCGACGACGAGGATCAGCAGGAAGGCGCCCGCGGCGAAGGTCGAGAGGCGGGTGCGGGCGCCCGAGGCCTTGACGTTGATCATCGTCTGGCCGATCATCGCGCAGCCCGCCATGCCGCCGAAGAGGCCGGTGACGACGTTGGCGATCCCCTGGCCGCGGGCCTCGCGCTCGTGGTCGGAGCTGGTCTCGGTGATGTCGTCGACGAGGCGGGTCGTCATCAGCGTCTCCAGCAGGCCGACCGCCGCCAGGGTCAGCGAGTAGGGGGCGACGATCACCAGGGTTTCGAGCGAGAACGGGACCGCGGGGATGCCGAGGATCGGCAGCGCGTCCGGCAGCGCTCCCTCGTCGCCGACGGTCGGCACGTCGATGCCGCCGGCGGCAGCCGCGACGGTGAGCACGACGATCGCGACGAGCGGCGCCGGGATCGCGCTGGTCAGCCGCGGCACGACGAAGATCAGGCCCAGCCCGGCGGCGACGAGGACGAGCCCGAGGCCGCCGCCCTCGACGAGGTGCGGGACCTGGGCGAGGAAGATCAGGATCGCGAGGGCGTTGACGAAGCCCGTCATCACCGAGCGCGGCACGAAGCGCATCAGCTTCGGCACGCCGAGCAGCCCGAGCGCGATCTGGATCGCGCCGGCGAGGATCGTCGCCGCGAGCAGGTACTCGACCCCGTGCTCCTTGACCAGCCCGACGATGACCAGCGCCATCGCCCCGGTGGCGGCGGAGATCATCGCCGGACGGCCGCCGACGATCGCGATCGAGACGGCCATCGTGAAGGAGGCGAAGAGGCCGACGCGGGGGTCGACCCCGGCGATGATCGAGAACGAGATCGCCTCCGGGATCAGCGCCAGGGCGACGACCAACCCAGCGAGCAGCTCGACCCGGAGCAGGTCCGGGCGCGGCAGGCGCAGGGTCAGTTTCTGACGTGCGGAGAGAGAGTTCAAATGCATCCGGTATCGGCGCGGCGCGGGATTACCCGGCGGTAGAGCCACCGATCCTCACTTGCCCAATTGGCAGCCGCAGCCTACAGGATGCTTCTCGCCGGTCAGGGCGGAGTAGCCTTTCCGCGTGGCCGGCCCGATGAGTCGTGTGCTCTCGACGTCGCAGATGGCGACTTTGGCGGAGCATGGCGAGGAGCGGGAGGCGGCGGTCGGGGAGAAGCTGTTCGAAGTCGGCGACAGGACCTACCCCTTCATCGCGGTGGTCGCGGGTGAGGTCGCGGTGACCGACGCGGCCGGGCAGGAGATCGTCCGCCACGGCGCCTCCGGCTTCCTCGGCGAGATGAACCTGCTCTCCGGGCAGACGGTCTTCCTCGACGCGGTCGTCACCGAACCGGTCCGCTACATCGCCGTCGACCGCGAAGCGCTGCGGCAGTTGCTCTTCGAGGACGGCTCGCTCTCGGACCTGCTGCTCTCCGCCTTCGTCGAGCGGCGCGAACTGCTGCAGCAGCGCGAGGGGGTCGGGCTCGAGATCGTCGGCCCGCGCGACTCGCACGAGACGCGCGAGACGGTCGAGTTCGCCCGTCGCATGCGGCTGCCCCACTCCTGGCTCGAGCCGGCCGAGAGCGCCGAGGCGGCGGCGCTGCTGGAGCGGCTCGACCCGGCCGAGATCCCGCTGGTGCGCCTGCCCGGCGGCGGCGAGCTGCGCCGGCCCAGCCACGGTGAGCTCTCGCGGGCGCTGGGGATCGGGCTCGAGCTGGGCGAGCGCGAGGAGGTCGACCTGCTCGTCGTCGGCGGCGGCCCGGCCGGCCTCGGCGCGGCGGTCTACGGCGCCTCGGAGGGCCTCGACACGTTGGTGATCGAGAGCACCGTGCTCGGCGGCCAGGCCGGAACCTCGCGGCGGATCGAGAACTACCTCGGCTTCCCGGCCGGGATCAGCGGCAACGAGCTGACCAGTCGGGCGATCTCGCAGGCGCGCAAGTTCCGCGCCCGCACCGCGACTCCCTACCGCGCCGCCGCGCTCGAGCCCGGCAACGGCCGCCACCTGGTCAAGCTCGACGAGGGCAACGAGGTCAGCGCCGGGGCGGTGCTGCTCTCGACCGGGGCCGAATACCGCCGCCTGCCGGTCGACGACCTCGAGAGCTACGAGGGAATCAGCGTCTTCTACGCCGCCGGGCCGCCCGAGGCCCACCTCTGCGGCGCCCAGCGGGTCGGCGTGATCGGCGGCGGCAACTCGGCCGCCCAGGCGGCCGTCTGGCTCGCCCGCGGTGGCGCCCTGGTCACCCTCCTGCACCGCCGCGCCGCGCTCAGCGAGACGATGTCCAACTACCTGATCGAGGAGCTCGACCGCTACGGCGTCGCCGTCCGCGACCGCAGCGAAGTCGCGGCGCTGCACGGCGAGGACGGGCGACTCGACGGCGTCACCCTGACCGACGGGACCGAGGTTCCGCTCGCCTTCCTCTTCCTCTTCCTCGGCGCCTCGCCCTGCACCGAGTGGCTCGGGGAGACCGTCGCCCGCGACGCCAAGGGCTTCGTCCTCACCGGCCCCGAAGCCGGCGCGGAAGGGCTGCTGGAGACGAGCGTGGCCGGCGTCTACGCGGCCGGCGACGTGCGCGCCGGCTCGATCAAGCGCTGCGCGACGGCGGTCGGCGAGGGCGCCGCGGTGGTGCGCTTCGTCCACGAGCGACTCTCATGATTCGAGGCGGCAAGCTAGATATGCCTACTGCCACGAGTGGGAGATAATGCAGATTGCACCCGAGATCCTCAAGTGCGTCTGCTACGTGGAAGTGCGCAATGGCACTGAAGATTGGCGACTTCACGGCACCGCGTTCTTGGTCGGAATGCCGCTAGAGGGTGTTAGCAGGGCCGTCGCGGGCGATCCAGAGGTCGCCTATGCGGTCACCGCGAAGCACGTTCTGTATCACGACGGGGAGACGTGCGATGAGGACGATCCGTGGTGGTATGACGATGCGCGCCTGGTCTTGAATGACCGTTCCGGCGGCGTCCAGTACCTGCCGGTTCGTCCCGAACTGTGGGCCAAGCATCCGGCCTCCGATACGGCTGTCGTCCGAATCGACATACCCCCGACCGTTGATTACATGCTCTGGCCGGCCGGGTCCTACGTGAATACGGAGTTCTTCTCCACGCACCAGCTCACGCCGGGCGAGGAGGTCATCGTTACGGGCCTTTTGTGGGCGCATCCCGGCGAGCCCCAAATCACGCCAATAGTCCGAGTCGGGCATGTGGCGTCGTTCCCACCCGACAAAAGTAAATCTCGACACTCGCCCAGAGGGCGCAGTTCTGATCGAGGTTCTGTCATTCGGCGGCCTGAGTGGCTCCCCGGCGTTCTTGCATTTAGGTGACTTCAGACGTGAGAACCATGGCCGGGGCGATCTGTTGGCCCTCGATGGGCCAACGGGACCGACCGGCGGGAACTGGCTTCTTGGGATCGTGCAGGGCAGCTTTGAGGAACACCCAGGTCACCCAAACTCGGTGCAGCGGAATGTGGGGATCACGTCGGTGATACCCGCTGCCCGAATTGACGAGCTACTGCACAGCGAGGAACTGACCAAGACAAGGGAGGAGATTGTGGACCGGATGAACGAATCTGCGCCGAAGACGCGTCGGGCAAGCGTTTCCGCAGGCAAAGACGAGCCAACTGAGTTCGGCCGCTTCGAGGATTTGAACGGCAAGCTGCTCAAAGTCCCGAAGAAAGAGCTAGACGAGAAGCGCGAAGAAGAGAAGGAAAGAAGCTAGACCCCGCGCATAAGCTCGCAGGCCGGGACCTGCCTAGGACGCGCGCGCCTCCCGCATCGCCTCGCTCGGGCGCTCTGGGCGGTTGAAGCCGAGCGCTGCAACGATACGGCGGCCGACCTGCCTGGACCCGTCCGCGATCCGCATCGCGTTCCGCGCCTTGATCGCGTGAAGTTCCTCTCGCTTCTTATCGTGGAACGCCTCGATTTCGTCCTCACCCTCCACGTCAGTGGGAATCGACATCCAGGTGACCTCCGCGCGCAGATCATCGCCAAACGCCCCGTTTTCCATGGCGGTTAGGAGGAGCGCGACAATCGTTCCACCCGCCGCGCCCGCAACCTCTGTACGGAGCGGGTCCGCCAGCCCCTCCCAGCATTCCCGGTTGATTTCCGGAGCCTTTACCGCCGTGTAGAACGTCTCCGTGCTGCCGCGCCGATGTCCGCCCGTGAGCTTTTCGACCGCGCGCACAACCCCGTTCTCGTGCAGGATCGCGACGTGATGCGCGATGGCGCGGCGGTCGTCTTCGCCGAGGATGCGGTCGAGCTCGGTCGGACTAGCCACGTCATCAATCAGTGCGCTCCAGCAATTCAGTCGGATGGGGTGCGCCGCCGCGTGCGCGATAACCAGCCCCGGATTGCCGACCCGCCAGCCGCTGCGGAAGCGCTCCGTGCCGTCGCTCTCCTCAATCATCCCTCGACCGCCCTTCGCTCCATTCGTTTTGAGTACGAAGCCCAATATATAGCGGAACGCGCGCGGTACTAGGGAGAACCGCCGAATGGTGGAACTTTCTCCACCATAGCCAGGTCAGGGGCGCGGTCTACCGCGAAGGGAGGTGACCCCATGAAGCTCGCGAAGATGAGCGAGACTGCGCCCCTGCGCCAGGTCGTTAAGCACGGCTAGGGCCGCCGGTCAGCAAGCCCGGCTCGCTTTACTTCGCAAAAATGCAGGATTCACAGGCGGGCCGGGCTATTTTCAGCCCGGCGGGGAGGGCGTTCACCTCCCATGATGTCTTCCCCGCTGAATCCTCCGCACTGCTAGCGCTGCCCGGTCACTTCCGCGAAGGTGAGCCGACGCCCAACGGCGGCACTCAGCACGGCCTCGCAGCGGCCGAAATCGGAGCGGTCGCGTAGGTTGAAGGTGAACACGCGCTCGTCCAGGTAGAACGGCTCCACGCTCCCTGAGACCGTCGCCCGCGACGCCAAGGGCTTCGTCCTCACCGGCCCCGAAGCCGGCGCGGAAGGGCTGCTGGAGACGAGCGTGCCCGGCGTCTACGCGGCCGGCGACGTGCGCGCCGGCTCGATCAAGCGCTGCGCGACGGCGGTCGGCGAGGGCGCCGCGGTGGTGCGCTTCGTCCACGAGCGACTCTCATGATTCGAGGCGGCAAGCAGGCTCTATGCGTTTGAGTACCTTGACAGGATCAAATTAGTCCCTATAAGGTCGCTCCGTGGAGAGGGGGCCCCACGCTGACTGGCTTCGTCGGGTCAGCATTTGGCCCGGCGAGGGCGACCCGCGGGAGGTCGACCTCGATCTGGTCGGACGGGAGAGGGGCTTTCCCTGGTTCGAGTTGGCCTGTGGCTCGAGCAACGTCGCTTCGGTGATGACCGCACTGGGCCGGTACTGCCCCGGCTTGACCGCCGAAATGCTGGAGGACCTGCTTACCCCCGACGACGAGCCGGCTGGAAGGTCATATGCAGACGGTGAGATTCGCCTTGCCTCCTCGTTCAGCGTTTTCGCTCGACGGCCGGAGATGAAACTGGAACGGGGAACGGCGCAACGGGCCGGAAGGCTCTACTTCCAGCCGGTGGAGTTACTCGCCGGCGATGGCTGGCTGATCAGTTGCTGGCATCCGACTCGCACCTTTCGGGGTCCCAGCAAGGTCGACGAAGGCCCGCCCGGCAATGCGGACGAGCTCTATCGGGCGGTGGTGGGAAGGTGGCAACAGGGAAAGCGAGGCACGCCCGGTGACCTGGGCGTATCCGTCATGCACGAGCTCGCTCTCACCTACGTACCGGCCCAACGCGACCTCTACGGCTGGCTGGAGGATTGGGAGTTGAGCCTCTACGTGGAGGACGACCTCGATAACCAGGACGAGTTGCCGGAGTTATGGGGTCTGATGGCGGTCCTACGCGACTGGCTCAATCCGCTCAATAAGCCCGGGCTTCGCGCAAACATCGACAAGGCATGGCTTCCCGCAACCGATCACCAAGCAGTCATCGACGTCGATAACCGAGTTGATAAAGCCCTTGCGGGCCTCGCCAAGCTGAGCGAGACCCTGCGGCAATCCTTCGGGCTCCTCCATCTGGAGCAAGCCGAGGAGATGCGCCGGCAAAGCGAACGCACTCAACACCGGCTTGAGATCGCCGCGGTCGTGTTTCTCGTTCCGACGCTGATCGTCGGCTTCTACGGAGCCAACACGTGGGTTCCGGGCCAAGGCCGGCACTGGGGATTCTGGGTGATGGTGGGGGCTTTAGTGGTGTTGAGCCTCGCCGCGCTGATGGCTGTGCTTCAGTTCCACCGCCGCTCGAACGCAGCAACTCGAGTGGCGGACGCGGAGCGAAGGCGGCTACACAGCGACCTCGATCGCAGCGAGTGACAAGACCTGGCTACCAGCGCGATGCGCCGTGCGACGGCCGGGGCCAGGCTACTTGCCGCGGTGCGGCTTGAGATTGCCGACGACGCCGACGCGGAAGCCGAGCCAGGGGTAGGTCAGGTCGTAGAAGACGTTGTCCTGCGGCTGTAGGCCGACCGCGGAGAGCCAGAGCTGGTAGGCGGGAGCGTTGGAGATGCCGCCGTGCAGCCGCCGCCAGACCCGGCCGTCGCTGCGGCCAGAGGGCGGCGGGGTGATGGTGTCGGTCCACTCGACCGCGTTGCCGCCCTGGTCGAGCGTGCCCCAGGGCGAGGTCGTGCCCGCCTGGCCGACCGTGCCGAGGCTGCCCTGGTAGAGCTTCGCGTAGGTGGCCGGGTCGATCCCGAACGGGTTGACGCTCGAGCAGATGCCGGCTTCGACCGGCGCCGGGCACCAGCTGGGGACCGGTTTTTCGGAGTCGTGGTAGGTCGCCAGCGGCTGCGTCGTGGAGTTGGTCACGTCGCCGCTGGTCGGGGCGAGAGCGCTCGGCTCGGGCGCGGTCGCGGTCCCGTCGCCGAACACACCCGGGTTGGTCGGGTACTTCCAGTAGGAGTAGGTGCCGCCGCCGCTGGGGTCGTAGTAGGCGGCCTTGATCCACTCGTTCTGGCTGGGCAGGACGAAGCCGAGCTTGTGCGCGCGGGTCGCGCCGGTGCGCTTGTGGCGGGCGAGGTCGTACATGCCGCGCTCGGTGTTGCGCGAGAGCCGGACCCGGTAGTTGACGTAGCGGAAGCCGTTGTTGACGGCGACCCGCCTGGCGAGCACGCGGCCGTTGTAGAGCGAGTTGACGAAGCGCGCGGCGCGCAGGAAGGTGGCGAAGCCGTAGGGCTTGTCGGACCATTCGGGGTAACCGACCGAGTAATGACGGCCCTTGGCGGTACGAGCCTTGAACTCGATCTGGCCGAACTTGGGCCAGATCGATGAGCTTTCGGTAGAGGTGAAGAGGTGGTGCTTGTCGCGGCCCGTCGGGTCGACCGTGTTGAGGAACTTGACCCACTGGCCGACGGTGACCTCGAGCTGGCCGATCCCGTAGCGGTAGCCAACCCCGCCGACGGTCTGGCAGGCGGGTTTCGATTCCGCCGCTTCCGCGCAGGAGGCGTAGATCGCGTCGCTGAACGGGACGATCCCCACCGACGGGTTGCCGGGCGCGCCGACCGTGACCGTGCTGACTCCGATGATCGCCCGCGGCGGCGCCTTGTGGGGCGCGGCCGCGGCCGGCGCGGACAACGCCAGCGCCGCGCAGGCGGTGAGCGCGAGCACAGCGGCGAGCGGGATCTTGAGCTGTCGAAGAGTCATGCGCAGCGGTTCAGTTCGCCGGGCGAGCCAGTAGGCCTCTAATCGCCGCCGCGATCCGTACCGGGCCCGGACGCGCGGCACTGCGTAGCCTAGACGGGATCTTGGCCCGGTCGACAAGGAAGATCGCGCTCGCCCTGCTCGTCGCGAGCGCCGCAGGGGCGCTCGGCGCGAGCCCGGCCGCCGCGCGGGCTGTCCCCTGGGGCTACAGCTGCGTCCCCGCCTCGCCGGAAACGCCGCGGACCAGCGCCACCTGCGGCGCGACCCTGATCGAGGGCCGGGCGGTGGCGCCGCCGAACGCGCCGGCCGCAGTCGCGGCCGCGATCGCGGCCGCCAACCGGATCGCCCACACGCCCTATATATGGGGCGGCGGGCACCGCGCCTGGCGCGACCGCGGCTACGACTGCTCGGGGGCCGTCGGCTACGTCCTGCACGCCGCCGGGCAACTCGAGACGACGATGGTCTCCGGGCAGCTCGCCGCCTGGGGTAGCCGCGGCGGCGGCCGCTGGATCACCGTCTACGCGAACTACCACCACGTCTACATGGTGATCGCCGGGCTGCGGTTCGACACCCGCGACGACCCGCCCGGCGTCAGCGGACCGCGCTGGCACACCGAACGGGTTTCCTCGCAGAGGTTCTCGATCCGCCACCCGCCTGGTCTCTGAGCGCGGCCGGTGGGGGAATCTCGACCGCGGCGCCGTTGGCGCTCAGGGTGATCTCGATGTTGCCCCGGGTGGCGTTCGAGTAGGGACAGACCTTGTGCGTCGCCCGAACCAGCTCGACCGCGATCGTGAAGCTGCGTTCCTCGCCCGTGACCAGCATCGCCTTGGAGTCGATCGCGACATCGCCGACCCCGAGCTTCTTGCAGGTCGACCTCGAGCGCGCCGTCGGAGCTGCGACCGTGGTGGAGACGGTGACTGGCTTCTCCGCGAATCCTATGCCCGGGCCGCCGCGGCGGCCCGGGCGGCGAAGCTCAGGTCTTGCGCTCGAGCTCGGCCGCTTCCTCTGCCTTCTCGTCGGCGTGCTCGCGGGCGCGGTCGCGCTCCTCCTTCTTCTCGCCCTTCTTCTCCTCGTTTTTGCCTTCGCGCCGCAACGAGGCGTCGTCGGCGAGGTCGCCGGCCGCCTGCTTCGCGCGGCCGGTGAGCTTGTCAAGAATGCTCATCTGGTTTTGCCTTTCTCTCGATCTGGTGGATTCCACGGCTACCCCCGAGGCCCGCTGCGATAAACGTCCGCGACCGATGCCGCTCCGCTTCACAGAGGCGTCTTTCCGCGCTATCGTGCGCTATCGCACAATTCGAAAGGGAGAGCGAGATGGGACCAGTCGCCAAGCTGCTGTCGGGCACCGCCGCCGTTGCGTTCCTGATCGTCGCCCTGATCGCCCCGGCCGCCGGCGCGGCGACGACCAGCGCTTCGAGTTGTAAGCAAGCCGGCAACATCGAGGCGATCGTCGACGACTCCGGCTCGATGGAATTCACCGACCCGGACCGCCTCCGGGTGCAGGCGATGAATCTGCTGATCAACGACCTCTCGCCCAAGGCGCGGCTTGGCGCGGTCGAGTTCGGCTCCGGCATCGACGCGCCCCCGATCCTGACGATCCCGGCGGCCTCGACCGTGTTCCCGCCCGAGGCGGTCGGGCCGAACGCGACGGCGATGCTGAGCGCACTCGACAACGCGATCAAGGCCGACAACGGCGCCACCGACTACAACGGCGCCTTCGCCCAGGCCGACACCGACAACCCCGGCGCCGACGCGCGCGTCTTCCTCACCGACGGTGGCCACGACGTCGGCGACTACAGCAACGGGCACCTCAACCACAAGGTGCCGACCTACGTGATCGGATTCGGCTCCGCGGTCGGCAGCGGCCCCGACCAGGCGCGGCTGAAGAAAATCGCCAAGGACACCGGCGGCAAGTACTTCCCGGTCGACGACACGAGCCGGCTGCAGGCGGCGATGAACAGCATCGGCGCGGCGCTGACCTGCCAGACGCCGCCGCGCTCGTTCATCGACGCGCTGCGCAAAGGCCAGAGCAAGCCGCACAGCCTCGCGGTCGGCGCCACCACCAAGTCAGTCCAGATCACCCTGACCTGGACCAACCCGCTCGACAAATTCAAGCTCACCGGCCTCCGCCTGGTCGGCAAAAAAGGCCTGCTCGCCGTCGCCTCGCGCAAGCCGGGCAAGCTGAGGGTGACGCAGAAGAACAGCTCCACCTTCACGATCCTCAAAGTCGCGGGGCTGCGCAAAGGGACGCTGCGCTTCAAGGTCAAGGCGGCGAAGGTGACCTCGGGCGGCAAAGCGACCCTGACCACCCAGGTGGGCAAGAGCCGCCACCGGTAGCAAGGGCGCCTGCTACGGTGAATAGGTCGGGTTTGACCTAAAGGCACCCGAGAGGTTCCGTTTCCTCCGTGCGCTTGCTTTGCGTCTAGGGGTCGCTGGATCTCCCCTATTCGCTCAAAAAGGAGCTCACTACACATGTCCTTCGCCGATCTCGGCGTTTCCAAGCCTGTCGTGCGCGCACTCGCGCAGCGCGGCATCGAACAACCCTTCCCCGTCCAGCAGATGGTCGTCAGCGACGCGCTCGCCGGCCACGACCTGCTCGTCCAGTCGCCGACCGGATCCGGCAAGACGCTCGCCTTCGGCGTGCCGCTCGTCGACCGGATCGAGCCAGACCAGAAGCGACTCTCCGCCCTCATCCTCGCCCCCACGCGCGAGCTGGCGAGCCAGATCGTCGACGAGCTCGGCTCGATCGCCGATGCGCGGCAGCTGCGCATCGCCGCTGTCTACGGCGGCGTCGGCTTCGGCCCGCAGAGCGCCGCGGCGAAGCGCGCCGACATCGTCGTCGCCACCCCCGGCCGGCTCGAGGACCTGATCGCCCGCGGCACGATCTCGCTCGCGCGGGTCGGCGTCCTCGTTCTCGACGAGGCCGACCGGATGCTCGACATGGGCTTCAAGCCCGCCGTCGACCGGATCGTCGGCCAGACCCCGGACGAGCGGCAGACGCTCTTTTTCTCGGCGACCCTGGAGGGCGCGACCGGCAAGATCGCCGCCGCCTACACGCGCGATCCGCGGCGCCACACCCGTGCCGCAAGCAAGGCCGACAAGGCCGACATCGAGCACCGCTTCCTGCACGTCGACTCGCAGAGCGCCAAGCTCGACCATCTGGTCGAGCAGCTGCGCGGCGAGGGGGGCGGGCGCACGCTCGTCTTCGTCCGCACCAAGCGCGGCGCCGACCGGCTGGTCAAGCGGCTGCGCAAACACAGCGTCGAGGCGGTCGCGATGCACGGCGACAAAAGCCAGGGACAGCGCGAACGCGCCCTCGCCCGCTTCGAGCGGGGCGACGTCGACGCGCTCGTCGCGACCGACGTCGCCGCCCGCGGGATCGACGTCGAGGGGATCACACAGGTGATCAACTTCGACGCCCCCGACGACCAGGACTCCTACACCCACCGGGTCGGCCGCACCGGCCGCGCCGGCCAGCGTGGCGCCGGGATCAGCTTCGTGCTCGCCGACCAGGCCGCCGAAGTGCGCAAGATGGCCGTCGCGCTCGGGCTGGTCAAGGAGTTCGACCGCGAGCGCGGCGACCGACCGCTGGCCGAGTCCCGTCCCCAGCAGCAGCGAGCGAACGGGGCGCCACGGCGTCGCCGACGCCGACGCCGCCCCAGCAAGGCAGCACGATGAGCGCCGCCGGCACCGCCCGCGAGTGGACCTGCGACCGCTGCGGCGTCTCCGTCAGCCGCATCGACGGAGGAAGCGCGGCGCTGCCGGACAGCTGGGCCAAAGAAGCCGACGGTCGCTTCTGCCTGATCTGCCGGCGCGAGCGCGCCGGCGAGGCCGCCCTCGAGGCGGCGCCCGCCGATTGCAGCAACGCCGCTCGCGTCAAAGCGCGCCGCTCCGGCCTGCTCGAGTTCGAGGTGCGCCGCGCCCCCGAGCGCGCCGACAACGCGATCGCCAAGGCCTGCCACACCTCCGCCTCCGCCGTCGCCACGGCCCGCGAAGCCGTCGGCCGGCGCTAGCCGTCGCCTCGATCGGGGCTGGCTCGGCCCGGCGCGCCTTCTATAGTCGAGTATCCTTTAGCGCTGATGGGGCGGACGACGTTCATCACGCTCGGCCCGACCGGCACCTGCCATGAGCGCGCGGTACGGCGCTACGCGGAGTTCCAGGGGATCGAGGACTACGGGATCGAGCTGATCGTCGACTTCTTCGACGGCCTGGAGATGCTGCGCGAGACGCCGGGCGCCTTCCTCGTCCAGTGCAGCGCCCACCCAAAGGTCCACGAGATCACCGAGAAGTACTGGACCGAGGTCTGGGTCGTCGACACCTTCATCTACCCGACCAAGCACCTCGTGCTGCTCAGCCGCAAGGAGGTCGAGCAGCCGCGCTCGCTGGGAATCGTGCCGGCGACCAAGGGCTACGTCGACCTCTCGGGCTGGGACGAGGTGATCGACGTCGCCTCGAAGCCCCTGGTCGCCGAAGGCCTGCTGCGTGGCGATTACGACTCCGGCCTGACCCACATGGAGCACGTCAGCGAGCACGCCGATGAGCTGCGGCTCGACCTCGACATCGGCGAAATCGACACCACCTGGGTCGTCTACGGCCGCGAGAAGCGCTTCGCGGGCGAGGTCATCGGCATCCCCTCGGCCGAGCTGTTCGGCCAGCCGCAGCTGGCATAGGCTGCCGGTATGAAGGTCGCGGTGGTCGGTGGAACCGGAGTCCTCGGCGCGCCCCTGGTCGCCGCACTGGCGGGCGGGGAAGGCGAGGTGCTGGCGCTGAGCCGCCGGCCCGGACGCGAGCTGCCGCCCGGGGCCACGCACCGCGCGGTCGACCTGACCACCGGGGAGGGACTGGCCGCCGCGCTCGCCAGCGTCGACGTCGTCGTCGACGCCTCGAACACGCCGCCAAACAAGGGCGACGTGCTCCTCGCCGGAACCCGAACCCTGCTCGGCGCCGCGGCCGAGGCGGAGGCGCGCCACTTCGTCGGCATCTCGATCGTCGGCTGCGACCGCGTGCCGACTTCCTACTACAAGGCCAAGGTCGAGCAGGAGGAGGCGATCGCGGCGAGCCCGGTCCCCTGGAGCCTGCTGCGCGCCACCCAGTTCCACGACCTGCTCGCCTGGGCCTTCGGGGCGGCCGCGCGCGGGCGGGTCCTGCCCACCGGCGCCGCATGCCTGCAGCCGATCGACCCCGTCGTCGTCGCCGCGCGGCTGGCCGTGGCGGCGCGCGGCGAGCCCGCCGGGCGCCTGCCCGACATCGGCGGCCCCGAGCCGACCACGCTGGGCGAGCTGGCGCGGGCCTGGCGCCGAGCCGAGGGGCGGCGCCTGCTGCCGCTGCGCGTGCCGATGCTCGGCAAGATCGGCCGCCCGGTCGGCGAAGGCGCGCTCTGCGCCCCCGACGCCGCCGCGGGCGGCCCGACCTTCGAGCGCTGGCTGGCGCAGCGGTGAGCGCCCCGCCGGAGATCAGGTCGCCCGCGACCGCCCGCGCGGCGCTCGTCGTCCTCTTCGTCTCCGCCGCCTCGGTCGGCGTCGCCGCCGCCTTCGCCCCGCACGCCTTCTACGACGACTTCCCCTTCCTGCGCCACTGGGTCGACCTGCTGCCCCCATACAACGAGCACCTGGTCACCGACGTCGGCGGCCTCTACCTCGGCTTCACCGTGCTCTTCGCCTGGGCGGCCTGGACGCTGCAGCCAACCCTGGTCCGCGCCGTCTGCGTCGCCTGGCTGCTCGCCGCCGCGCTGCACCTCGGCTTCCACGCGACCCATCTCGACAACTTCGACACGGGCGACGCGATTGCCGAGCTCGCCTCGCTGGCCTTCCTGCTCGTCCCGCCACCGATCGCGATCTGGGCGGTAGGCAACTCCCCGGGGCACGTTAATGGTGCACAGCACCAATAGAGCGCCCCGAGGTCAGGCGACGCTGTAGACCTCCCACTCGTCGGGGACGCCCTTGAGCGCGTGGCTGCCGGCGGGGGCGAACTCGATGCCTGAGCCGGCGGCGAGGTCGCGCACCGTGCGCGAGGCGAGCACCTGCCGCGCGCCCGCCAGGCCGGCGATGCGGGCGGCGACGTGGACCGCGATCCCGCCGACGTCGTCGCCAATCAGCTCGACCTCGCCGGTGTGCAGGCCGGCCCGCACGTCGATCCCCAGCGCCGGCATCGCGTCGCCGATCGCCAGCGCGCACTGCGCCGCCCGGGTCGGGCCGTCGAAGGTGGCGAGGAACCCATCGCCCGTCGTCTTGATCTCGCGGCCGCTGAAGCGGCGCAGCTGCTCCCGGGTCAGCTCCTGGTGGCGCTCGAGCAGCTCGCGCCAGCGCGCGTCGCCGAGCTCGGTCGCCAGCCGGGTCGAGTCGACGATGTCGGTGAAGAGCACCGTCGCCAGCACCCGCTCGCTCGGCGGCTGCGGCCGCACGCCGGTGAGGAACTCCTCGATCGCCGCCAGCGGCGGCTCGCTCTCACCGATCCAGGGGAAGTGGTCCTCGCCCTCGAACTCGACGTAGCGGCTGCCCTCGATCTGCTCGGCGAGCCAGCGCGCAGCGCGGTAGTTGACCGCCCTGTCGCCGCGGCGATGCATCACCAAGGTCGGCGCCTGGACCAGCGGCAGCGCGCCGCGCACGTCGGTGTCGAGAAACATCTCGAAGAGCTGCTGGACCCGCATCGGGCTCGCCGCCTGACGCTCGAAGCGCGCCTGGAACTCGCGCGCCGTGGGGTTGGCGGCCATGCTCGGCGCGAAGATGTCGATCGTCGCCCCCTTGCCCCACATCGGCCCGATCAGCTCGTTCTGCGCTTCTTCGACCGCCTCGCGAAGCGGCGCCCAGGGGTAGTCGGGGGCGGCGGTCGAGCGCGCCATCGCGCCCCAGAGGACCAGGGCCGAGACGCGCTCCGGATAGGTCGCGGCGAAGAGCAGCGATACCGTCGCCCCCTCTGACATGCCGACCAGCGCCGCTCGCTCGGAGCCGGCGGCGTCCATCACAGCGCGCACGTCGTCCATCCGCTGCTCGAGGTTCGGCGCGCCCCCGGCGGGATCGGAGAGGCCGACGCCGCGCCGGTCGAAGAGGATCACCCGGGCGAAGGAGCCGAGCCGGCGCATGAACTCGGCCTCGGCGACGTTCTCCCAGAGCAGGTCGAGGTGGGAGACGAACTGGAAGGCGACGACCAGGTCGAGCTCGCCTTCGCCGATCACCTGGTAGGCGATGCTGACGTCGCCGCTGCGCGCGTATCGGGTCTCGGGAGCCATCCCGCCGACCACCGTACCTCGGTAGCTTCACGGTTCAACCCCGAACCCTGGAGTGAAGATGGCTGACCAGAAGCGCGAGCCGGCCGGCATCGAAGCCGAAGCGCTGGTGCGCGAGTTCAAGAACGGGCCGCGCGCCGTCGACGGGATCGACCTCGCCGTCGCCCCCGGCGAGATCTACGGCTTCCTCGGCCCCAACGGCGCCGGCAAGTCGACCACGGTGCTGATGCTGACCACGCTGCTGCCGCCGACCGCGGGCACCGCGCGCGTGGCCGGCTTCGACATCGCCGCCGAAGGCGGCAAGGTGCGCGGCGCGATCGGCGCCGCCCTGCAGGAAGCGGCGCTCGACCCGCTGCTGACCGGGCGCGAGCACATGCGCCTGCAGACCGCGCTGCACGGCCTGGCGAAGGCCGAGCGCGGCGCCCGCTCCGACGAGCTGCTCGCCCGCGTCGGCCTCTCCGAAGCCGCCGACCGCAAGGTCGGGGAGTACTCGGGCGGGATGAAACGGCGGCTCGACCTGGCGCTGGCGCTGGCCCACCGGCCGCGCATCCTCTTCCTCGACGAGCCGACCACCGGGCTCGACATCCAGAGCCGCACGGCGCTCTGGGACGAGGTCGCCGGGCTGGCCGAGGAGGGCGTCACCGTCTTCCTCACCACCCAGTACCTGGAGGAGGCCGACGCGCTCGCCGACCGGGTCGGGATCATCGACCACGGCAAGATCGTCGCCGAGGGCACGCCGGCCGAGCTCAAGGCCGAGATCGGCCGGCCGACCGTCGAGGCGGTGCCGCGCGAGAGCGGCGACCGCGAGCGCGTCGCGCGGGCTCTGGCCACGTTCGGCGAGGAGGCCGGGTCCTCGCGGCGAGACGGCGCCGCGGTTCTGCTCGCCGGCGGCGAGTCGCAGCTCGCCGACGTCGTCCGCGCGCTCGACGCCGAGGGGATCGCGATCGAGACGCTGCAGCTGCACGCGCCCTCGCTCGACGACGTCTTCCTCGCCAAGACCGGCCGCTCGCTGGAGGGCGCCGGCGAGGCCGCCGACGGCGAGCCCGGCAGCGAGGAAATGGAGGCGGTCGGCGCGCCATGAGCGGCGCCGCCCCGCACCCAGGTCGGCCAGCTGGCGCGGCGCTCGGTGCTGCGCACCCTGCGTCAGCCGGGGCAGATCGTGCCGGCGCTGATCTTCCCCCTCTTCCTGCTCGCGGTCAACGCCGGCGGGCTCAAAGACGCGACCGCGCTGCCCGGCTTCCCGACCGACTCCTACCTCACCTTCGCGCTCGCCGTGCCCTTCATGCAGGGGGCGCTGTTCGCGGTGATGAACGCCGGCACCGACCTCGCCCGCGACATCGAGACCGGCTTCCTCAACCGGCTGGCGCTGACGCCGCTGCGCGGCGCCGCCCTGCTCGGCGGCCTGCTCTGCGGCGCGATCGTGCTCGGCCTCGTGCAGGCGGTCGTCTACCTCTCGGTCGGGCTGATCGCCGGCGCCGAGCTGGCGGCCGGGGCCGGCGGCGCGCTCGTCATCGTCGCCGCTCTCGGTCTCGATCACGGTCGCCTTCGGCACGCTCGGGCTCTTTGTCGCCCTGCGCAGCGGCACCGCCGAGGCGGTGCAGGGGATGTTCCCGCTCTTCTTCGTCCTCCTCTTCCTCTCCACGATGGCGCTGCCGCTCGAACTGCTGCAGACCGAGTGGTTCCACACGGTCGCCAGCATCAACCCGGTCTCCTACCTGCTGCAGGCCTTCCGCTCGCTCTTGATCGAAGGCTGGAACATCGGCGACCTGGCGCTCGGCTTCGCGATCGCCGGGGCGATCCTCTCGATCGGGATGACCGCGGCGGCGGGCGCGCTGAAGACGAGGCTGGTGAGGACGTGATCGACACCGCCCGCGCCGTCGCCTGGCGCAGCATCCACATCTTCCTCACCAACCCGGCCTTCCTCGCGCCGGGCATCCTCTTCCCGCTCTTCTTCTTCACCGCCTTCGCCGGCGGGCTTTCGGCGATCGCCGGGGCGCCCGGGTTCGACTTCCCCAGCGGCTACACGGCCTTCCAGTTCGTCTTCGTGCTGCTCCAGTCGGCCGCCTTCGGCGGCGTCTTCACCGGCTTCGGCATCGCCCGCGACTTCGAGACCGGCTTCGCCCGCCGCTACCTGCTGGCGGCGGGCGACCGCCGCGGGATCGTCGCCGGCTACGCGCTCGCGGCGCTGGCCCGGGCCGTGATCACCTGGACCGTGCTGACCACGGTCGCGCTGATCGCCGGCATGGACGTCGGCGGCGAGGGGGTCGAACTGGTCGGCCTCTACGGGCTCGCCGTGCTCGTCAACCTGACCGCGACGATGTGGGCGGCCGGGGTGGCGATGCGCGTGCGCTCGATTCAGGGCGGCCCGCTGATGCAGTTCCCGGTCTTCCTGATCCTCTTCCTCGCCCCGGTCTACGTGCCGCTCGACCTGCTCAGCGGCTGGATCCACACCGTCGCCTCGCTCAACCCGGTGACGGCGCTGCTCGAGGCAGGGCGCGGCTTCATCTCCGGCGAGCCGACCGTGGTCGCGCTCGCCTTCGCGATCGCCATCGCCCTGCCGCTGCTCTTCTCCCTCTGGGCCCGTGGCGGCCTCAAGCGCGCCGAAGCTGCGGGCTAGGAGCCGCGGACGAGGCCGATCAGGTTGCCCTCCGGGTCCTTGAAGTGGCCGAGTTCGACTTCCTCCGTCACCTTCATCGGACCCATGACGCGGGTTCCGCCGAGACTCTCGGCCTTCTGCAGGGCGGCCTCGATGTCGGGGACGGCGATGTAGAAGGTGACCCAGCCGTCCGCACCCTCCGGCGCGGGGCCGACACCACCGCCGATGCTGCCCACCGGCGAGGGGTTGTCCTCACCTTTGACAATCCCGTAGTTCATCGGGTTGTCGGCATCGACCTTCCAGTCGAACAGATCGGCGTAGTAGCTCTGCAACTTGGCGGCGTCCTTGCCGCCGACCTCGAAATGCACAACAGGCTGTCCCATCTCCCCCTCCTTTTCTAGTGACGCGACCTGCATCGAGCCCCAAATAGGGGTCCGATGCAGGTCGCGTCGATTCCAGGTTGCTAGCCCGCCTCCGAGTAGGCGGGCTCCGGGCCGCCGTGCGGCTCCTCGCCGTGCGCCTTGGCCATCGCGGCCGGGTCGGGCATCGGTTCGGAGCGCAACACGAAGACGGCGATCGCCAGCGCGGCGCCGACCAGGCCGGCGGCGACGACGTAGGCAAGGTGGAAGCCGGAGTTGAGCGCCGCCGCGTTGGTCGCGCCGCTGTCGAGCAGCGAGGTGGTGCGGCCCGAGGCCAGCGTCGCCAGCACGGCGAGGCCGATCGCGCCGCCGACCTGAGCGCTGGTGTTGACCACGCCCGAAGCAAGGCCGGCGTCTTCCGGCGTCGCCCCCGACATCGCCAGCGTCATCAGCGAGGGGAAGGAGATGCCGATGCCGATGCCGAGCAGCAGCAGCGCCGGCAGCAGATCGACGAGGTACTCGCCGCCAACCGGCGTGCGGGCGAAGAGCAGCAGCGCCAGCGCGACCAGGACCATGCCCGGGATCAACATGTTGCGCGGGCCGAAGCGCATGATCAGCTTTTCCGAGTAGCCGAGCGAGAGCGTCCCCATCACGACCGTCGTCGGCAGGAAGGCGAGGCCGACCTCGAGCGGGTTGTAGCCGAGGATCCGCTGCAGGTAGAGAGCGCCGAGGAAGAAGGTCGAGAACATGCCGGCGACGAGCAGCATCTGCAGCGCGTTCGCGCCGGAGACGTTGCGCGAGCGGAACAGCCGCAGCGGCATCAGCGGGTTGGCGATCCGCGCCTGGCGCAACAGGAAGGCGCCGCCGAGGGCGAGCGAGATCGCGCCAAGCACGACGGTCTGGGTTGAGGCCCAGCCGTGCTCGTCGACGCCGAGGATCGTGTAGGAGCCGAGCATCAGGCCGCCGGTGATCAGAGCCGCGCCAAGGATGTCGGCCCCCCTGCCGAGGCCGATCCCCTCGACGTCGGGGACGAGGCGGCAGGTGAAGAAGGCGGTCGCGATCCCGAGCGGGACGTTGATGAAGAAGATCCAGTGCCAGGCGATCGCCTCGGTCAGGGCGCCGCCGACGAGCAGGCCGATCGAGCCCCCGGCGGAGGCGACGAAGCCGTAGACGCCGATCGCTTTCGCCTGCTCACGCGGCTGCGGGAACATCGTCACGATCATCCCCAGGATCACGGCCGAGGTAAGCGCCCCGCCGATGCCCTGGACGAAGCGGGCGCCGATCAGCATCTCCTGGCTCTGCGAGACGCCGCAGAGCAGCGAGGCGGCAGTGAAGACCGCGAGGCCGGTGAGGAAGACGCGGCGCTGGCCGAGCAGGTCGCCGAGCCGGCCGGCGAGCAGCAGCAGGCCACCGAACGGCACGAGGTAGCCGTTGACGACCCAGGCCAGGTTGCTCTGCGAGAAGCCGAGGTCGTCCTGGATCGAGGGCAGGGCGACGTTGACGATCGTGATGTCGAGGACGATCATCAGCATCCCCGCGCAGAGCACGTAGAGAGCCGGCCAGCGGCTGCGGTCGGTGCTTGCGTTCATCTCGGCGGTCTCCTCGGGGGTCGCGTGCGCCATCGTCCCGGCACCCTAGCAAAAGAGTTCAGAAAAACAACTGCTTAGTTGCAACTTTGTATCAAGCGGCTAAACTGGTCGCGATGGGGACGAAACGTTCATACGGGGAGGCGTGCCGGTTCGCGTACGCCCTCGACCTTGTCGGCGAGCGCTGGGCGCTGCTCGTCGTGCGCGAGCTACTGCTCGGGCCGAAGCGCTTCACCGACCTGCGCGAGGGCCTCCCGCACGCCAGCCCGAACATCCTCTCCGAGCGCCTGCGCGAGCTCGAGGCCAACGGGATCGTGCGGCGTCGCGAGCTGCCGCCGCCCGCGGCGACCCACGTCTACGAGCTGACCGAGTGGGGCCGGGAGCTGGAGCCGATCGTGACCAGGCTCGGCGCCTGGGGCGCGCGCTCACCTGTCCCGCCCGAGCACAAGGAGATCGGCGCCGACTCGGTCGTGCTGGCGCTGCGCTCGCTCTTCGACCGCGAGGCCGCGGGCGAGCTCGAGGCGAGCTACGAGCTGCGGCTCGACGGCGAGCCCTTCCACGTCATGGTCAGCGACGGCGAGCTCGAGCTGGGCCGCGGGCCGGCCGCCGAGCCCGAGGCGACGATCGTCACCGCCGAGCCCGGCCTGCTGGCGGCCTTACTTACCGGTGAGCTACCGCTCGAGCAGGCGCTCGAGTCCGGCGCAGCGAGCACCGAGGGCGGCAAGCGGGAGGTCCGTCGCTTCTTCAAGCTCTTCAAGATGCCCGAGCCGTGCCCGGCCTCAACGCCCGCGACGGCCGAAGCTGTGGCCGGCGGGGGCGACCGCCTGTAGCTGCTCCACCGCCCGGGGGCGGGATCCCCCTGCCGCCGGGCCCGCGAAGCCCGTCTCGGGGACGTCTGGGCCCGGCTGGCGGGGGTGCAGTTCGGTCAGGCTGGAGATGAGCACGTTGATCGTGCCCTCGCGGCGCTCGAGCCGGCCCTTGGCGCGGAGGAGGGATGCGGTGCGGACCTCGGCCCGGTGGCGCTCGTAGACCGGCGGCGGCACGATCACGTTGATCGTGCCGCGCTCGTCTTCGAGCAGCATGAAGACGATCCCCTTCGCGGTCTCGGGGCGCTGGCGAGCGATGACCATCCCCGCCACCTCGACGATCGTCCCGTCCTCGATCCGCTCGAGGTCGGTGCTGCGGGCCAGCTCCTCGCCGAGGCCGGGGCGCATTAGGCCGATCGGGTGCTCGCCCAGGGTCAGCCCGGTCGAGCCGTAGTCGGCGATCGCCTCTCCCCAGGCGCCCAGCGGCTCCAGCTCCGGCTCCCCGGGCGTCTCCAGCGGCAGCGCCATCTGCGTCCCGACCTCGTGACGGCGACCGGTCCCGACCAGGCCGACCTCCCAGAGCGCCCCCCGCCGATCGCCGGTTCCGGACGTGCCAGTGCCGCGGTGTCCATATGGACCTCTCTCCGCCGGCACGTCACCCTGGAGCCCATCGAGGGCGCCGGCCCAGGCGAGGCGCTCGAGCCCGTCGCGACCGGCGCCGGAGCGCGAAGCGAGGTCGGCGATCCCCCGGTAGGGCCCGCCGCGCTCGCGCTCGCGCACGAGCGCCTCCATCTCCTCGGCCCGCGCCCCCTTCACGTAGCCCAGTCCGACACGCACCCTCAGCCCCCCACGAACCCCCGGGGCCGACGGGCCGATTTGTCGGCCTATAGACGACAAATCGGCCCGTCGGCGGGGTGTCTCGACGTGGCAGAGGACGCGGCTGCGGTTGGCGTCGGGGGGAGCGAGGCGGACGCCGCGGCGCTGGGCCTCGTGGACGAGCGCGTCGGGCGGGTAGAAGCCCATCGGCTGCTCGTTGAGCAGCGAGCAGAGGAACTCCGGCGCGTAGTGGATGCGCAGCCAGGCCGACTGGTAGGCAAGTAGGCCGAAGGCGGCCGAGTGCGCCTTCGGGAAGCCGAAGCCGGAGAAGCCCTGGATCTGTTGCCAGACGCGCTCGGCCGTCTCCAGCGGCACCCGGTTCGCCCCCACCGCGCCGACCAGGAAGCGTTCGTGGTGCTCCTCGATCGCCGCCTCGGAGCGCTTGCGGCTCATCGCCCGCCGCAGCCCCTCCGCCTCGGCCGAGCTGAAGCCCGCCAGCGCCATCGCCACCTCGATCACCTGCTCCTGGTAGACGATCGTGCCGAGCGTGTCGCGCAGCACCGGCTCCAGCAGCGGGTGCTCGTAGGGGATCGCGAAGCCGGGGTCCTCGCGCAGGCGCTTGCGTCGCTCCATATACGGGTGGACGGCGCCGCCCTGGATCGGGCCGGGGCGGACCAGCGCCACCTGCACGGTCAGATCCTCGAGCGTGCGCGGGCGGGTGCGCGGCAGCATCTGCATCTGGGCGCGGCTCTCGATCTGGAAGACGCCGGTCGTCTCCGCGGCGCGGACCGATTCGAACGTCTCGGCGTCGTCGAGGGGGATCCGCGAGAGGTCGAGTCGCTCGCCCCGCGCCCGGCCGATCTCCTCGACGCAGCGCTCGACCGCGGAGAGCATCCCGAGCCCGAGCAGGTCGATCTTGAGCAGGCCGGCGTCGGCGCAGGAGTCCTTGTCCCACTGCACGATCTGCCGCCCCGCCATCGCCGCCGGGACGACCGGGCAGACGTCGATCAGGGGCTGGGTCGAGATCACCATCCCGCCCGGGTGCTGGGAGGCGTGCCGCGGCAGGCCCATCGCCTCGGCGGCGAGGCCGATCAGCACCCGCCAGCCGCGCGAGCGGGCGCGCTCGGCGCCGATCGCGGCGACGACGTCGCGCTCGATCTCACCGCCGCGCTCGTGGAAGCCGGCCGTCTTCGCCACCCGCTCGATCTCCGCCGGCGGCAGCGCCAGGGCCTTGCCGAGGTCGCGCACGGCGCCGCGCGGACGGTAGGTGGGGAAGGCGGCGACGAGGGCGGAGCGGTCGGCGCCATAGCGGTCGTGGACGCGCGGGATCAGGACCTCGCGGATGTCGCGTGGGAAGTCGAGGTCGATGTCGGGCACCGCCGCCATTTCGTCGTTGAGAAAACGCCCGGGGAAGAGCCGCGCCGCGACCGGGTCGACGTGGGAGAGGCCGGTCAGGTAGCAGACGATCGAGCTGACGCTGGAGCCGCGGCCGCGACCCGGCGGCAGCACGTTGCGGGCCGACTCGGGACCGCGCACCTCGAGCGCGACCTCGCGGGCGAGCTCGAGCAGGTCGCGGTGGAGCAGGAAGAAGCCGGAGAGGCCGAGCTTGCGGATCGTCGCCAGCTCGGTGTCGAGCCGGGTCGCCGCCTCGTCGCGACGGGGCGAGCCCGCGTAGCGCTCGTCGAGACGGGCCGCGCAGACGGCGGCCAGCTCGCCGTCCGCGCCGGCGTCCTCGGCGCCCGGGTAGCGATAGCCGAGCTCGGCGGTGAGGTCGAAGCGCAGGCGCTCGGCGAGCCGCAGGGTCTCGGTGACCGCGGCGGGGTACTCGGCGAAGCGCTTCGCCATCGCCGCGGGCGAGGCCAGCACCGAGGACGGGTTGCCGCGCCGGCGCGGCTCGCTCGCCTCCAGCGTCGTGCCGAGTCGGACCGCGACGAAGGCGTCCTGCAGACGGGCGCGACGGCGGCTGTGCGAGTGGACGTTGCCGGTCGCCACGCAGGCCACGCCGAGCCGCTCAGCAAGCCCGGCGAGCCAGCGGTTGCGAGCGCGGTCGTGGCGCCAGTAGGGGCGTTGCAGCTCGATCCGAAAGCGCTCGGGGCCGAAGACGGTGAGCAGGCGACGGGCGAGCGATGCCGCGCCCCCCGGGTCGCCGCGCGCCCGTGTCCCGGCCACCGCGCCGGAGTCGGCGCAGCCCGAGAGGCAGACGAGCCCCGCGGCGCCCGCCTCGACCTGCTCCAGCGTCACCGACGGCTGCCCGGCGCTGCGCGCCGTGTTGTCGCGAGTGTGGGAATGGGCCTCGCTGAGCAGCCGGCAGAGGTTGCGGTAGCCGGCCGCGTCCTCGACCAGCAGCGTCAGGTGAGCGTGCTCTCCCGGGGGTCCGACCGCCACGGTCAGCTCGACCCCCGTGATCGCGCGCACTCCGAACCCCCGACAGGCGTGGACGAACTCCATCGAGCCCCAGATCCCGTCGTGGTCGGTGAGCGCGAAGGCCGGGTAGCCCGCCTCGGCCGCCGCCGCGGCGAGCTCGGTCGGGCTTGAGGCGCCGTCGAGGAAGGAGAAGGCCGAGTGGGCGTGCAGCTCTATATACGGGGTGCTCACGCCGGCCCCGCTCAGGCGCGCTGCCGGTGCCAGCGCCCGCGGCTGTCGCGGAAAACGACCGCGACGCGCCCATCGAGCAGGGCGAGCTCGAAGTAGTGCCGCCAGAGCCGCCGCAGGGTCCACCAGCGATCCTCGACGACCCACTCCTCGCGCACCGCCGCCACCCCGACCCCGGCGACCGTCAGCGGCGCCCCTTCGGGGTCGACCTCGACCGCGGCGCGGCGCGGCGCGTAGAGCCGCCGAATCCCCGGCGTCATCGCGCCGGGACCGGGTAGGGCGTCAACAGCGCGCGGCGCTCGGGGATCCGTGAGGTGGGGTCGACCGGCAACACCTTGAGCAGGGACTCGGGCCCCTGGGCGACCCGGACCTCGCGCAGGGCGTCGGCGAGCCGGTGATGGCGGGACTCCTCCCCCGGCCGCCGCAGCTCGAGCTGCTCGGCGGCGGGCGGGCCGAGGCCGGCGGCGCGCAGCGAGAGCGAGGTCGCCGGCGCGGGCAGCTCCTCGAGACGGGGCAGGAGCACGGCGCGCAGGGCCCGGGCTGACCCGGTCGGCCGACCGAGGCCCTGCGCGACGCTCCAGCTGCCGCCGCCACCGAGAACGGCGCCGAGGCGAAGCCCCAGCAACGTCCGCCCCTGGCGCCGCGGGGCGGCGAGCAGTCGATCGACCAGCAGCTCCAGCGCTCGCTCGAGCCGGCTGCCGGCCGTCCCATCGGGAAGCTCTATCTCCTCGGTCAGCTCCTCCCAGGCGCCGTGCACGGTGGGGACGAGCAGCGCGTCCTCACCACGGGCGAGGCGCAGGGCGCGCTGCCCGGCGGGCCCGAAGCGGTCGGCGACGTGCCCCGGCGGCAGCGCCGCCAGCTCCCCCAGCGTGCCGATCCCGAGCCGCCCCAGCGTCTCGACCAGATCGCCCGCCTCGCGCTCCGGCAGCCCCAGCAGCCCTTTCAAAGCCCGAACCGGGAGATCTGAGACGAGAGCCGTCATGCGAACATATGTTCGTATAAAAGAGGGACGAATTCAACCTACGAAAAGTTCCCCCCGGGCCGGACAACTCCCGCCCGACGCATTGCAGTGTCCGCAGAGCCCTCCGCTACCGCGTGGACATGGAGTCAGCCCAGGGGCGATGACGCCAGCCGCCTCGGCCTGGGCGGCTTGCCGAGTACCTCGGCCTCGCTTGCGCGATTTTGGGCAGCCGCTGCCCATTGGATTGCGTTGTCAGCGGTGTGCTCCGCTACCGTGTCGTCATGGCATCTCGCGAATCGATTGACAAAGCTGGCGCCGCATTGGCGAAGGCGGCAGGAGTCGACGCGAAGGTCATCCTGTTCGGCTCCTACGCACGTGGCGAGGAGAGATCCGACAGCGACCTAGACTTCTTGGTGATCGAGCCGGAGGTCAAGGATCACTTCGGCGAGTCAGTGCGGCTCGCGAAGCTGGTCGGGGAGCTTGGCCTACCCGCTGACGTGGTGGTCGCCAGTGAAGACCACGTACGTGAATGGGGGGGCCTTTCGGGCACGATGATCCACGATGCCCTGTCTGAGGGGACGGTCGTTGGCGGCAGAGCCGCGTAGCGGCGAGGATCTCGCTCAGCTGCTGGTGGAGAAGGCGGCCGGCGACGAAAAGATCCTCTTCCGCCTCATCGATGAGGACGACATCCCAGTCGATGGGCTCGGGTTCCATGCACAGCAGGCCGTTGAGAAGTTGATCAAGGCGGTCCTAGCGCAGAACGATGTCGCCTACGCGCGCACGCACAACATCGCCTATCTGCTCAAGCTGCTCGATGACGCCGGAATCGCCAAACCCGATGAGGCCGGCGATCTTCCGAATCTGAGCCCGTGGGCAGCCGAGCTGCGCTACGGCCGGGCGCCCGAGGCGGTTCCCGATCGTGAACAGATGCGAACCCTGGTCGAGCAAACGAAGGCCTGGGCCGACGCCCAGCTCGCCACCTCATCGAGCGGCGAAGGCGAGTAGCCGAACGTGTCCTCTTGCGAGTCTCCGCTGCCGCCAACCGACACCTCATTCAAGGCTGTTCGTGAACGCCTCGGCACTGAGCCTGGCACCTGGGCTGACTTCGAAGCGGAGTACGGCCCAATCCGTCCACCGGATGGCGATCAGGGTCTACGCTATCCGGCAACCAGCCCCGATAGCTCAGCTGGATAGAGCGACTCCCTCCTAAGCGAAGCGGAGGAGCGGGAGTTTTCGGCTCTGTGATGCCGAATGCGCCGCGATCTCTGGTTCTGCGGATTCGATTCGATTAGGCACGATCTGATCCCGTTTGGGCAGCGACCACCGCTCTGCTGCCCAACATCCATTGAGAGGACAGGGCCCACGTCCGCAGAATCAACATTGGAGGTGTCTCGTCGCGCAGCCGGGTCGAAGACGACCGAGATCGCGTGCAGGTCTAGCCGATGACAAGACGCCAGCCTGCCGACTGATTAGATTTAGGGAACGAAATGAACGCTCCTAAGGACGACAAGCAGGCTGCGAAGCAATCGCAGAGAAATCTGGCGGAAGCGCTGAGGGAAGTCTCCCCGAAGCAAGGCGAGGGGGCTAAGTCCAGTGTCGCGCTCAGAGCGGCAATTAGAAGCCTCTCTCACGCCAAGCAAAGCAACGTTTCCGGCGCCCTGCGAAAGATTTCTGCTAGCCAAAAGACCCGCCATCAAGACCCCGCATTCAGGGCGGCGGTCAGCAGGGCGGTAGCGAAAGCATCGGAAGCACAGAAGGCGTCAGACGTTGAATCTGATTTGGGGAAAGTTGGCGACGATCGCCCTAAAGATCTTGCAAGCGCGCTCCAGCAAATTGCAACGGCGCACAGAAGAGGCATGCCAGCGCCAACCATCACTCATCTGATCGGACTGAAAGATCCCATCCTCCCCAAGAGCGTCACCGACGCCAACAAGAAAGCGTTTCGCGCTGGCTTCTGGCGTGGGATACAGGAAACCGGGTCTGTGGACCTGAACCCGTGGATCGGACAAAGAGAGTTCTTCCGGAGTTCCGGTTCCGACCCCTTGCGAGAAGATTGGCGGCGGGTCGAATCTGATCTCTGGGCCACCGTTGAAAAGCTGACGGAGCAACTTCAAGAGCTTCCTCCCAAAACGCGTGTGCATTTGGCGAAGGCTCTAGCCCAATACATTCGGTCCCACGCAGCCAATTGAACGCACCGGGAGCAGAGAAACCGGAGAAAGATGTCGTTGCGTCGGCTAAAGCCGAGGTCGAGACGGACGATGCCGCTGACCGCTCTCTAGCAGAGGGCTCTAGCGAGGACGCAGAGGCAGACGACCAGGAAATAGATCCCACCGAAGCGGAGGCGTTAGAGGCGATCGTGGTTGCCGCTGCGCAGTTCAGTGGACCCCTTCCCCCACCGGACATTCTTCGTGCATATGGTGAGGTCGTTAATGGCGGAGCTGACCGCATCGTGAGTCAGTGGGAACGTGAGACCCAGCATCGGCATGACCTTGAGAATCGGATGGCGGACGCCTATATCTCTGGGATGACCAGAGCCCAGTGGATGGCATTTGCGGTCATCCTGGTTATCGGCGCGGGGGGCCTCATTGTCGTCGCGCTTGGGCATGCCATCGTAGGCTTTGCAGCCTTTTTCCTTGCGCTAGCCGCTCTCGCCGCGTCGTTCTTCCGCAATCGTGGTCAAGTCTCAACCGACCAAATTCAACCGAGCGACGACGGCTGAGGAACCTACGGAAGCCTCGGGTGTGGGCTACTCAAAGCGTTCTGCGGTGTGCGCCAGGTTGCTCAGGGGAATGTCTAGGGCGTTCGCCGCGCGTTTGACCGTGGCCCAGGTTGGGTTGGAGTGACCGCGTTCGATCGTTGAGAGGTGGCCGACCGTGACTCCGGCGGCGTGGGCTAGGGCTTCTTGGGTCATGTCGCGTTGCTCGCGCAGCTGGCGGATTGCTTTGCCCAGGGCGGGTTGAGGCTGATCGGAGCGGCGCATCGTCTTGCACCGTCTCAAACGCAGGCGTCTTAGGCCATCTGCCGCAGCACTTGTGTTTCAGCGTAAGCTGCGCTAGCGTTGCCGTTGACCAAGAAAGTGCCCCCGCGCTGGTGGAACAGCCGGGGGCGTGGCACAGGAAGGAGTGCTTCCCATGCAAGACCAGCCTAGTGAGGCGAGCGACCACGAGGCCCCGCCGACCGAAGCTCAGGACATCCGCGATCAGGGCGTCGTTTTGATCCACGTTTTGACGCGGCACCCGACGTTGTTGACGATCCCCGATCTCGTCCGCGAGATCACCACGGGGCCGGAGGACTTCGCGGAAGGAGACGCGATGGAGCGCGCGGTGCGCGATCTGACCGGCGTCGGGCTACTCATGTGCCCGAGCGGCCTCGCAGCGCCCACTCCGGCCGCCCTGCGCTTCCTGAAGATCCTCTACGAAGGCAACTGCTAGGCGGGGCTGGGGATTTCGGCGGGTCGGGGCGTTCGCAGGGAGCCCGACTCGTCGGGCTGCTCCGGCCCGCCGGAATCCCCATGCCAGAAGAGCCCACCAGCCAAAGGCCAGCCACAACGTCCAGCGTCCAGAAACCAAGACCCGCTTCACCGATGCAGCCAGCAGCTACAGCAAGCCCGACTCGATCCCGTTCGAGACGAACCCGGATCAAGGCCCGAAGCACCCCAACCGCAACCCCCTCACACCACATCACTCCGCCCTGCGGAGGTCCGCACCCCGAACCCCCGACACACTATGAACTGGGCCCGAGAATGCGTCTGGGGGCTCGAACCTGGACGAATGTTCGTGGGGCAATCGGGCCATTTTCCGGACTTACAAACCGATGGCATCGCCACGCATCAAGCTCGACCCGCAGGCCGTCGAGGCGATCGCCCGCCGGGTGGTCGAGATCCTCGAACGGCGCGGGCTGCAAAGCCGGGAGCTTGTCGATGCCGCCGAGCTTGCCCGGCAGTTCGGGATCGAGCGCTCCTGGGTCTACTCGCATGCGATCGAGCTTGGCGCGGTCAAGCTCGGCAGTGGGCCGAAACCTCGGCTCCGATTTGATCCGCAGATCGCCGCGCGGGTGCTGCGGAAGGCTGGTGAGGGTTCGGCGGCTGACCCGCCCACCCGCTCGGGTAAGCGGGCGGGTCAGCCTTCGGCCAGCGGAGGGCGTGGCAGGCGTTTGTTGCCGATCCACGGCCAGGGGGAGAACGAGCCGCCCCCTGCGGCTTAGGTAGCTATGCCTCGCAAGGCGACAGGACAGGTGATCGAGCCGAGCGCCGGGCGCAGCTGGGCGATCCGGTTCCGGGCCTACGGCAAACGCCGTTATGTGGCGCTCGGCACCGCCGATGACGGCTGGAGCCGTACGAAGGCGGAGGCCGAGTTGCGCCACGTTCTCGCCGACGTGGAGCGCGGCCTATGGCAACCGTACGAGCCCGCGAAGGCTCCGCTGGTGGCCGAGGCTCCGACCTTCCACGAGTTCGCCTCCGAATGGCTGGAGGGGCGCGAGCCCGAGCTTCGGCCGAAGACCATCACGAGCTACCGCTGGCTGCTGAGCGGCCACCTGCTCCCGCACTTCGCCGCGATGCACCTCGACCAGATCGGCCCCGAGGACATCGACCGCTACAAGGCCGCGAAGCTGCGCGAGGGCGCGCTGGGGCCGAATCAGATCAACAAGTCGATTGGGCTATTGGCGATGATCCTCGACGCCGCCGGCGACTACGGGCACGTCGATCCGGCTCGGAACCCTGCACGAGGGCGCAGGCGGCGGGTCAAGCGGACGATGCCACGCCGTCCGACCATCGAGCCCGAGCAGCTGCCCGCGCTGCTCGAGGCCGCAGGGAGGCTGCGGCCGCTTCTGGCGACGATGGCCGGGGGCGGTCTGCGCAACGGCGAGGTCTGCGCGCTCGACCTGTCGGACTTCGACCCCGGCAGCGGCGGACTGACCGTCGCGGAAGCGAAGACCGAGGCGGGGGTGCGGCTGGTCGATACGCCGCTCGCCCTGCGACGCGAACTGACCGCCCACAAGGCGCGCATCCGGCGCGACGTGGGGCCGCTGTTCCTCAACCGCAACGGACGGCGGCAGAGCGTCAGCAACGTCGAGCGGCGCTTCAAGACGGCGATCCGCCGCGCCAACCGGAGGCTCGCCGAGATCGGCCTGCAACCGATCGACGAGGCCGCGACGCCACACTCGCTGCGCCGTCTCTACGCCAGCCTGCGCTTCGCCTTGGGCGACGATCCGGTGTACGTGGCGGCCCAGCTTGGGCACACCGAGCCGGGGTTCTCGATGAAGGTCTACGCTAGTGCTGTGCGTCGCCGTGAGCGGTTGATCGGCGTGGCGCTCCGCGAGTTCGATGCAGCGCTCGATTGGGCAGCAGTGGGCAGCGGAGAGTCGTTCTCAGCCGATTCGGAGCCGAGCGCGAGCGACGGGCAACCGCCGGAAACGGCTCAGCAGAGCCTTTTCACGGCATAGGCCCCGATAGCTCAGCTGGATAGAGCGACTCCCTCCTAAGGAGTAGGCCGCTGGTTCGAATCCAGCTCGGGGCATTGGTGGCAGTCAGCCGCGGTCGGGGCGGTCTGGGTAGAGCTCGTCGATCGTGACGAGTGCCCGGTAGGGGGCGGCGGCGGCCGCTTCGATCGCTTCGCCGCCGCCGGCAAGGCGGTCGACGACGGCGACCACGGAGACGGGCTCGAGGCCCTGCTCCCTGATCTTCTCGATCGCCTTCACGGTCGAGCCGCCGGTGGTGACGGTGTCCTCGACGACGAGCACCCTGTCGCCCGCCTCGATCGGGCCCTCGACCCAGCGCTGGAGGCCGTGCTGCTTGCGCTCGCCGCGAACGAAGAAGCCGACGAGGCCATTCCCGGCGGGCACCGCCAGGGCGGCGCAGCCGGGCGGGATCGCCGCCGTCGCCGGGCCGCCGACGGCGCTGGCGCCGGCCTCGACCGCCGCGGCGGCGATCAGCTCGCCCGCGGCACGGAACCCGGCCGGCCGCAGCAGCGCCCGCCGCGCGTCGACGTAGTACTGCGCCGTCGCCCCGCTCGCCAGCGTCACCTCGCCGAGGATCAGCGAGTGCTCGCGCAGCTCCGCGATCAGGGTCCGCTTGGCGGCTGCGAGATCCGCCACGTCAGAAAACGAAAATCGACTCGCCGAAGTGAATCCGGTGGTAGATCTCGGGCTGGTCGGCGATGAAGGTGCGAATGCAACCGTGGCTGGCGGGGTAATCGGGCACCGATTCGTAGCCGTGCACCGCGTAGCCGCCGTAGAAGTAGAAGGAGTAGTACATGCCGTGCGAGTTGTAGCCCGGTTCGGTGCGGATGAAGCTGAAGTGGCCGGTGACCGTGGGGGTCGAGGGCTTGCCCGAAGAGACCGGGTAGACGGCGAACGGCTTGTCGCCCTTGGCGAAGACGAGCACCTGCTTGTCGAGCGGCGCCTCGAGGTGTTCGCCCGCGTTGGGGTGCAGCACCTTGTACTCGCCGCGGCCCGCGAAGACGCGCTCGACCAGGCCCTTGCCGGCGCGGGTGCTGCGCGTCATCCCGTTCACCTTGCGGTAGGCGAGCACGCCGCGGCCGGTCTTGCCGCCGAAGCAGCGACCGCTGTTGACGACGTAGCCGATCTTGCGCATCGCCTTCTTGAAGCCGACGACGACGTCGCCGCACTGACCCTGGTGCAGCGCCGGGAAGCTGACCTTCCAACTCTTGCGCACGGTGCTGTCGGCGCCGAGCGCCGGGGTCGCCACGTGCTTGGCGGCGACCGCGTACTTGCCCGCCTCGCGCACGCGCACCTTCGCCCGGAAGACGCCGGCGCCGCCCTTGCCCTTGCCCAGCTTGACCCGCTGGTGCTGAATCCGGTGGCCGTCGAGATAGAAGCTGACCTCGACCTTCTGGCCGGCGACGAAGGGCTCGACCGTGCCGATCGCCGGGACCGTGCTGTAGATCTGCGCCCGGCCGCCGTTCAGGTGCCCGATGTGGGTGATCTTCACCGTCGCATCGGGCGGCCCGGCGGGCTTCTCGGGCGCGGGCTTGGCGGCGCCCGCGGCGAGGGCGCTCGGCGGCGCGAGCGCGGCGACGACCAGAGCCGTAAGCAGGACGAGGCGCTTCACCGGCGCAATCCTACTGGCCGATCAGGGCGACGGAGTTGTTCAGCATGTGCAGGATGATTCCCGGCACGATCGAGCCGGTCCTCTCGTAGAGCAGCGCCAGCACGAAGCCGAAGAAGATCAACGGCGGCACGGCGGTGATCCCGGTAAGTGCGTGCAGGGCGCCGAAGATCAGCGCGCTGACCAACGCCGCGAGGATCCGCGGCATCCGCGTGCGCAGGCCGCCGAAGAGCATGCCGCGGAAGCAGACCTCCTCGCTGACCGGAGCCGCGATCACGATCAGCAGGATCTGCAGCGGCAGGGGGCCGAACGAATCGGCGATGTCCTCCTGTTCGGGCGCGCCGAAGATCGCGCTGTAGACGCCGGCGAAGAGCAGGTAGGCCCCGACCGCCGCCAGCATCCACTTCAGCGCCGAGGGCGAGAAGCCGCGCACGCCGAGCCGCCGCAGCGCCTGGCCGAGCGAGGCCTCGCCCCAGCGGCTCGCGATCAGGATCGGCACCAGCAGGAAGCCGAGTGCGGTCGCCAGCTGGACGATCACGTTGGCCCCGGTGCTGAGGTCGCCGTCGCCCGGGCTGTCGACGATCACCGCCGGGATCCCGATCAGGATCCCCACGCCCAGCGCGATCAGCACGCCCCCGATCGCCAGTTGTGGACCCCAACTGGCATACGGGAAGGACCCCGGGGGTCGATTCGACGGAGCCTCCCCGCCGTTCGCTCCGTCGAATCGACCCCCGGGGTCTCCTACCACTAAGTTGCCGTCCATGAAGCCGCAAGTCTCACAGGTCTCGCGGTCCACCCGGACGCGCCTGCGCTTCCTCCGCCGGGTGCTGTTCCTGGTCGTCTTCCTCGTCCTCGCCGGGCTCGCGATCGGCCAGTTCACCGAACTGCAGCGGGTCGCCACCGCGATCCTCGCCTCGACCGCCGTGCTCGCCGCGATCGTCGGCTTCGCCGCCCAGCACACGATCGCCAACATGGTCGCCGGCGTGATGCTGGCCGTCTCCCAGCCGTTCCGGATCGGCGACCGGATCGCCTTCCAGGAAATCGACGGCCGCGTCGTCGACATCACCCTCTCCTACACCTACGTCGACCCCGGCGACGCGACCGCGGTAGTGATCCCCAACCAGCTGCTGGTCGAAGGGGTCGTCCACAACCTCTCGACCGCGGACACGAAGGAATAGCCCGCCGGGGCGCGCGGCCCGCCCCGGGTACCCTCTCTGCGATGACGCAGCGCAACCGCCGTCGCCAGCGGCACCGGGGGGGCGCCGGCGGCAAGATCCTCCTGGTCGGCCTCGGCGCGGCCGCGCTGATCGCGATCGCCGCGGTCGGGGTCGCCTCCTGGGTGCTCGACGTCGCCGCCAAGGCGCCCTCGCTGGCCGCCTGCAAGCCGATCGAGAAGGGCGGCAACTCGACCATCTACGCGGGCGACGGCAGCAAGCTCGGCGTCGTCGAGTCCGAAGAGGCGCGCACGCCCGTCTCTATAAAGCGCGTGCCGAAGAGCCTGCAGCGCGCCACCGTCGCGATCGAGGACGAGCGCTTCTACGAACACGGCGGCGTCGACCCCGAGGGCATCGTCCGCGCCGCGCTGAAGAACCTCGAAGCGGGCAAGACGGTCGAGGGCGGCTCGACGATCACCCAGCAGCTCGTCCGCAACCTCTGCATCTCCAACCCGGCGCGCACGCTCGAGCGCAAGATCATCGAGGCAAAGCTGGCGATCGAGTACGCGGGGCGCCACTCGCGCCGCCAGATCCTCAGCCAGTACCTCAACACCGCCTCCTACGGGACGATCAAGGGCGCGACCGCGATCGGCGTCCAGGCCGCGTCGAAGATCTACTTCTCGCGCCCGGTCTGGAAGCTGAAGCTGCGCCAGGCGGCGCTGCTGGCCGGCCTGCCGCAGGCGCCGACCGATTACAACCCGGTGCTCAACCCGGCCGGCGCGCGCGAGCGCCGCAACGCGGTGCTGGCGAAGATGGCCAAGCTCGGCTACGTCTCCCGCGCCCGGGCGCGCCGCGCCCGGCAACAGGGCCTCGGGCTCGAGCTCGACCGCGGCTACTTCGACAAGCACCAGCCCTACTTCTTCGACTACGTCGAGGACAAGCTGCTCGCGGCCTACGGCGTCAACACGGTCCGCAAGGGCGGCCTCGACATCTACACGACGATCGACCCGCGCCTGCAGGAGGCCGGCCTGGAGGCGATGAGCTCGGCCCTCCCCTACGCCGAAGACCCCTCCTCGGCGCTGGTCTCGATCGATCCCCGCAACGGCCGGATCGAGGCGATGGTGAGCAGTTCCAGCTATGAACAGAGCAAGTTCAACCTCGCCGCCCAGGGCCACCGCCAGCCGGGCTCGACCTTCAAGGCCTTCGTGCTGACGACGGCGATCAAGCAGGGCATCGACCCCTACTCGACCTACTACACCTCCAAGCACCTCGACCTGAACCTGCCCGAGTGGGGCCACTGGGAAGTGAGCACCGCCGACGAGGGCTACCTGGGCCGGGTCAACCTGCAGCAGGCGACGATCGCCTCCGACAACACCGTCTTCGCCCAGCTCGACCTCGACGTCGGCCCGCGCCAGGTGAAAGCGACGGCGAAATCGCTGGGGATCGAAAGCCCGCTCGACGGGATCCCGGCCGAGGGGATCGGCGGCCTGCGGATCGGCGTCTCGCCGCTGGAGATGGCCGACGCCTACGCGACGCTCGCCGCCGGCGGCATCCACCGCAACCCGATCGCGATCCGCCGCGTCGTCTTCCCCGGCGGCAAGACCGACCGCCCCGAACGCGCCGACCCGCGCCGGGTCGTCCCCGAAGCCGTCGCCTACGAGGTCTGGCGGCTGCTGCACGACAACATCACCGAAGGCACCGGCACCGCCGCCTACACCGGCTGCCCCGGCCAGGGCGGCAAGACCGGCACGACCGACAACTTCACCGACGCCTGGTTCGCCGGCATCCAGCCCAACCTGGCGACGGTCGTCTGGGTCGGCTACCCGCAGTCGAACGCGATCGAAATGACCAGCGTGCACGGCTCGACCGTCTACGGCGGCACCTTCCCGGCCGAGATCTGGCACTCGCTCTACGCCAACGCCGAAGTGCCCTGCGAGGAATTCGAGCAGCCGAAGAGGCCGGTCAGCTGGGCGCCGTTCTACGGCACGTACACCGCGGGCGCGCCGCGCTCGCGCGGGACCGGCGACGGCTTCGAAGCAACCGAAGGCGACGAAAGCGAAGCCGAGCGCCTCGGCAAGGAAGCGACCGGCGGCTATGACCCCGACGCCTACGCGCCGGGAGTTGGCCAGGAACCGGCCCCGGTGCCGCCGCCCCCGCCCGCCTACGGGACCGGCGGCGGCGCGGGGGTCGGCGGCGGCGCCCCGGCCGGCGGCGCCGAAAATTGACCCGGCGGCGCCGGCCCGGACAACGGCGAGACTGCAGTTTCCCGTCCTATAGGCGGGTAACCGCAAGCTCGATCGCCCGCGCGGCGATTCTGCTTCTTGTCGCGGGCTTCGCCCTCGCCCCGGTCCTGCTCTCGCACGACGTCTACAGCTACGTCGACTACGCCCGGCTCGGCGTGGTCCACGGGCTCGACCCCTACGTCCACCCGCCGGCCGCGGCGCCCTTCGACCCCGCCTACGCGCGGGTCACCTGGATCGACGCGACCAGCGCCTACGGTCCTTTGTTCACGCTGCTGACCTACCCGCTGGCGTGGCTGCCGGTCTGGTGGGCCGTGGTCGTGCTGAAGGCGACGGCGGCGCTCGCCGTCCTCGCCACGGCGCTGCTGCTCGCCCGCATCGCCCCCGCGCGCGGCGTCTCGCCACTGGGCGCCGCCGCCTTCGTCGCCCTCAACCCGCTAGTCCTGATCCACGTAGTCGGCGGCGCCCACAACGACGGCGTCGCGATGCTGGCGACGACGCTCGCCGTCGCCGCGATGCTCTCCGCCCGCGAGGCAAGCGCCGGCGCCGCCTTCGTCGCCGCCTTCGCCCTCAAGCCCCCCGCGGCGCTCGCCGCCCCCTTCGCCCTGATCAGCGCCGGTCGATTGCAGCCTTTTCCACACCATCGTGGGGACAAAGCAGCAATCGAGCGCCCGGGGCGCCCCACGGCGCTGCTGCTGGCTGGGGCGGGCGGCGCGGCACTCGCGATCGGCCTGGCCGCCTACGCCGCCTTCGGTTGGCACTGGCTCGACGCGATCGGGCTGGCCGGCGAAAACCAGGACCGCACGACCCACATGAGCATCCCGATCAGCTTCGCCCGCATAACCGGCCTCGAACCCGCCGCGATCCGGGCCGTAGCGCTCGCCCTCTTCGCCCTCGCCTTCCTCTACCTCCTGCTCCGCACCTGGCGGGGGATGGACTGGCTCCGCGCCGCCGCCTGGGCCTCCTTCGCCCTGCTCCTGGCCACCGCCTGGCTGCTCCCCTGGTACCTGATCTGGACCCTCCCTCTGACCGCCCTCTCAAGAGACCGTCCCTTACAGCTACTTACCTTGGCGCTGACCGCGTCTCAACTACCAGCCCGGATGCCCCTGTAGCGCTCTCGGGAGGAGGAAGGGGAGTCCCCCGAACCGGCGGATACTCAGAGCGGGCGAAGCCCGCGAGTCGGGGCGGGGGACTCCCCTTCCTCCTCGGCAACCTGCTCCTCGGGCGACGGATGGATCACGCCGGTCGCGACCGACCAGCCCTCGCGGCGGCCCAGGGCGGTCACCAGGGCGACGTAGACCAGCTCGACCACGGTCATCACGCCGCGCACCACAATCGCGATCAGCGAGCCGACCGCGAAGCTGCCGCCCGGCACGGCGCCCTTCACCGCCCAGGCGAAGGCGGCGTCGCGGATGCCCAGCCCGGCGGGTGCGACGAGGGTGACCAGCGCCGCGACGTAGCCGACCGCCTGGGCCGAGCCGACGGTGAGCATTTCGCTCAGCGGGATCGTCGTGACCGAACGCGCGACGCAGTAGATCCCGACCGAGACGACGCACCAGACGAGCATGTAGAAGAGGGTCATCGCGAGCACCCCGCGCAGCGGGATCACCGCCGGCAGCGGCTCGCGCCCGAAGGCCTTCAGCACACGGTTGGCGAGTGGCCCGAAGACGCGCGGGTGCAGGACCGCGATCGCGGCCGGGATCAACAGCAGCACGGCCCAGCGCAGCGGCTGGCCCTGCAGGTCCGGGTGGCTGATCAGAAAATAGGCGGCGAAGGCGATCCCCGAGGTGGCCGAGATCGCCTGCTCGTAGACGATGCTGGCGACGGTCAGCCGCCGCGGCACCCCTGCCCGTTCGGAGAGCAGCACGCGCCCCAATACGTAGAGCACGCTGCCGGGCACGTAGCGGGCCAGCAGTGGCTGCCCCCACGCGACTTGGGCCCGACCCATCCCGATCCGGTAGCCGAGGAAGCGCAGGATCAGGTCCCAGCCGAGCGCGCTCATCACGTAGAAGAAGGGCAGCGCCGCGAAGGCCGGGATCAACCAGAGAACGTGGAAGTGAACCCCCTTGTCCTTGATCTCCGCCCACTGGTTGATCACCGTGAGCACGAGGAAGCCGAAGACAACGATCGCGATGCCGAGCTGGATCGCCAGGCGGACGCGCTTGCTGCGCGGCGGCTTGGTGCCGAAACTGGCGCCCGCGGCGCCGATCTTGTGCAGGAGTGGTTGGTCCTCGGCCACGCTCGCCGCCACCTTAGTCCGATTGGAGGCGTCTACCGACTACCCACAAGGGCGAGAATGAGCGCATGGGCGAGTTTGAGCTGCTCGACGCAATCAGGCGAAGGCTGCCGCCGCCGGGGCCGCGGGTGCGGCTCGGCAGCGGCGACGACGCGGCGATCGTCGTGCCCGAGGGCGCGACCGCGACCTCCGTCGACGCGCTCGTCGACGGAGTCCACTTCAAGCGCGAGTGGTGCAGCCCGGCCCAGATCGGCGCCAAGGCGCTCGCCGCGGCGCTCTCCGACCTGGCGGCGATGGGCGCCGCTCCCGGCGAGGCCTACGCCGTCCTCGGCCTGCCCCCCGACCTCGACGAAGCCGGCTGCCTCGAGCTGCTCGACGGGATGGCGGCGCTCGCCGCGCGCACCGGCACGACGCTCGCCGGCGGCGACGTCAGCCGCTCGCCGGTGCTGAGCCTGGCGATCACCGTCGTCGGCCATGCGCCGGGCCCCGGCGCCTTCGTCAGCCGCGCCGGCGCCCGTCCCGGCGACGCCCTCGTCGTCACCGGAGAGCTCGGCGCCGCCGCCGCGGGCCTGCTGCAACTCGAAGCCGGTCGCGACGTGCCGGTGGAGCAAGGTCCACATGGACACCGGAGCACCGGCACGTCGCAGATCGCTCGGCAGCTCGAACCACAGCCGCGGCTGGAAGCCGGACGGGCGCTGGCGGCGAACGGCGCAACGGCGATGATCGACCTCAGCGACGGGCTCGGCGGCGACGCCGTACACATCGCCCGGGCCAGCGGGGCCGGCCTGCGGATCGAGGCCGCGGCGCTGCCGCTTGCCGACGGGGTCGCCGCGGTCGCTCGAACCGCCGAAAAGGACCCGCTCGATCTGGCAGTCGGCGGCGGCGAGGACTACGAGCTACTGGCGGCGCTGCCCGCCGAGCGCTTCGACGCCGCCGCGAGAGCGGTGGAGGAGCGGGAAGGTTCGAGGCTGACCCGGATCGGCGCCGTCGTCGCCGGCGAGGGGGTCGAGATCAGGCTGCCTGGCGGCGGTTCCTGGGAGTCACGGGGATTCGATCAGCTGAGCTGAACGCGGTCCCGGTCAGCAGTGCCCGCACGCCGCGACGACGCAGCATCGCGCCCGCGACCAGGGCCGGCTCAGGCCGGTAGGCGCCGTTCTCGACGAGGCTCTTCAGTTGCCGTTGCTCCATCACCCTGCTCGTATCGGCCGGGTGCCTCGGAACCTTAGTTCTTGGTACTCACACATCCGTCCAAGGCGGCGCACGGCGCCCGCGGATTACCCTTTGTGCCATGCCGAACGGCTCTACTCGGATCTTGCTCGTCGACGACGAGCAGTCGCTGCAGACCCTGCTCAGCTACCCGCTGCGCAAGGACGGCTACCACGTCACCTCGGCGCTCGACGGGCGTGAAGCGCTCGAGCGCTTCAAGGAGGCCCGTTTCGACCTCGTCGTCCTCGACCTGATGCTGCCCAAGCTGGACGGGGTCGAAGTCTGCCGCCAGCTGCGCCGCCAGAGCCAGGTTCCGATCATCATGCTGACCGCTAAGGGCAGCGAGACCGACAAGGTCGCCGGGCTCGAGGTCGGCGCCGACGACTACATCACCAAGCCATTCTCGATGCGCGAGTTCCGCAGCCGCGTCAAGGCCGCGCTGCGCCGCTCGCGGATGGCCGTCGACCCGCCGGAGGACGAACCGATCGAGCACGGCGAGTTGAAGATCGACCCCGAGCGGCGCGCCGTCTCCCTGCGCGACGAGGAGGTCGCCGCAACCTACGTCGAGTTCGAGATCCTCACCGCGCTCGCCCGCTCGCCGGGCAAGGTGCTCAGCCGCGAGACCCTGCTCGAGCACGTCTGGGGCGACTCCGACTACCGCGACCCGCGCACCGTCGACGTTCACATCCGCCACCTGCGCGAGAAGATCGAGACCGACCCGAAGGAGCCCGAGTACCTGTTCACGGTGCGCGGCGTCGGCTACCGCTTCCGCGAATGAAGGGCCTGCGCCTCACCCCGCTCGGCAGCCGGATAACGACCACGTCGCTGTCGATCGGGGCTGGGACGTCACTGACGATCTACCTCTGGGTCGTCGTCATCGAGGGCCACAGCGCCGCCTCGGGGCCGATCCTGGTCGGCGCCTTCTTCGCCCTCCTGATCTCGCTCGCGGTCGGGATCTACTCGGCGCGAGCTCGTCACCACCCGGGTCAGCCGGATCGAGGACGCCGCGCGCGCGGTCGCCGACGGCGACTTCGCCGCCCGCATCCCGGTCGACTCCTCCGGCCAGCTCGGCCAGCTCGCCCGCACCTTCAACGAGATGCAGCGCCGCCTCGCCGAGCTCGACAGCGCCCGCAAGCAGTTCATCGCCAACGCCTCGCATGAGCTGCGCACGCCGATCTTCAGCCTCGGGGGCTTCGTCGAGCTGCTCGACGAAGAGGACCCCACCCCCGAGGAGCGGGCCGAGTTCGTGCGCACGATGCGCCAGCAGATCGAGCGGCTGACCAAGCTCACCGGCGACCTGCTCAACCTCTCCCAGCTCGACGCCGGCGGGATCGTGATGACGCTCCGCAGCGTTGACCTCGGCACGCTGGCCCGCGACGTCGTGCGCGAGTTCGGCGCCCGCGCCGACCTGCGCGGTTCGCGGTTGGAGCTGCGCCGGCCCAACCAACCCGTCGTCGCCGTCGCCGACCCCGAGAGGGTGCGGCAGATCATCCGTATCCTGCTCGACAACGCCCTCACCCACACCCCGGACGGGACGAGCGTAACCGTGACCATCTATTCCAGCGACACGCGCGCCGAGCTGACCGTCTCCGACGATGGCACCGGCATCCCCCAGCGGGTGCAGAAGCGCATCTTCGAGCGCTTCTACACGGCCGACTCGGCCGGCGGCTCCGGGCTGGGGCTGGCGATCGCGCGCGAGCTCGCCCAGCGCATGGACGGCCGCATCGCGATCTCCTCCTCGCGGCGCTTCACCGCCTTCACGCTCGACCTGCCGCTGGCCCCGCCGGGCACGCCCGCGCTCGCTCTCGCCGACCCGGCGAAAGCGCCCGCGTGAGCCCGGGGCGCGTTATGGGTGCTATGCACCCAAAAGGCGCCCCGCTCGTGGTGGTGGTGCTGGCGCTGGCCTTGCTCGCCGGCTGCGGCGGGGGCGGGGGCGGCGATTCGGCGGCCGCGGGCTCGCCGGGGGCGACGAAGACGACGACCGCGGTCGTCGTGCGGGCGGCGAACGAGGGCTTCGACGCCGCGGCGGTCTACCGCGAGGCCTCGCCCGGCGTGGTCACGATCCGCTCGATCTTCGACCAGGGCGCCGCCGAAGGCTCAGGCTTCGTGCTCGACACCGACGGCCGCATCGTCACCAACGCCCACGTCGTCACCGACGGCGAAGGCGCCGAGCGCAAGGAGGCCAAGGCGGTCTTCGTCGAGTTCCCCGACCGCAACGTCGTGCCGGCCCAGATCGTCGGCTTCGACCCCTTCGCCGACGTCGCCCTGCTCGAGGTCAAGCCCGACGGCTTCCCCCTGCACCCGCTGAAGCTGGGCGACGACGGCGAACTGGTCGTCGGCCAGCCTGTGGCGGCGATCGGCAGCCCGTTCGGCGAGCAGCAGTCGCTCTCGCTGGGGATCGTCTCGGCGACGGACCGCTCGGTTGGCTCGCTGACCCAGTTCCAGATCGAGGGCGCGGTCCAGACCGACGCCTCGATCAACCCGGGCAACTCGGGCGGGCCGCTGCTCGACGCCGGCGCCCGCGTGGTCGGGATCAACCAGCAGATCGAGACCAACTCCGGCGCCAACGACGGCGTCGGCTTCGCCGTGCCGGTCTCCGCGATCAAGCGCTCGCTGGCGCAGCTGAAGCGCAACGGCGAAGTCGAGTACGCCTACATCGGCGTCAGCACCCAGGCGCTCTACCCCCAGCTCGCCGAGAAGCTCGGGCTCGACACCGACCACGGCGGCCTGCTGGCCGAAGTCGTCGCCGACGGCCCCGGCGACGATGCGGGCCTCAAAGGCGGCGACGAAAAGCTCCGCTTCCAGGGAATTCCCTACAAGGCGGGAGGCGACACGATCCTCTCCGTCGATGGCCACGAGGTCGTTCAGCCCGACGACCTCGCCCGCTACATCTCGACCGCCAAGCCGGGCGACGCGGTGACGCTCGAAGTTCTCCATGCGAACGGGGATCGTGAGAAGGTCGACGTGACTCTGAGCAAGCGGCCGGTCGCCCAGCCGGGCGAATAGTCGTCCAGCCGCCGTTGCCTGTAGAACTCGCCGATGCTTCAGGAAGTCTCACTCGGCCAGAAGTCCCTCTCCGACTACACGCACATCGCCGGCAAGGAGCTGAGCGAGCGGATTCGCGAGCTGGCCGAGCCACTGAAAGGACAGCGAGTCCTGCACGTCAGCGCGACCGCGTTCGGCGGTGGCGTCTCGGAGATCCTCTACACGATCGTGCCGCTGATGCGCGACGTCGGCGTCGACGCCCACTGGCACGTGATCTTCGGCAAGGAGGAGTTCTTCAACGCGACCAAGCTGCTGCACAACTCGCTGCAGGGCGCCGAGGAGACGCTGAGCGACGAGCAGTGGGACGTGTTCGACGAGATCAACACGATCAACGCCGACGGCCTCAAGGGCGAGTGGGACACGATCATCGTCCACGACCCGCAGCCGATCGGGCTGCGCCGCGGCGCCACCGCGAAGAGCCGCAACTGGGTCTGGCGCTGCCACATCGACCTCTCCGAGCCCAACCCGGAGCCGATCGCCCGCCTGCAGCCCTTGATCGAGGAGTACGACGCGACCGTCTGGCACATGCCCGCCTACGTCCCCGACGGGATGAGCGGACACGCCGGGATCCGCATCGTGCCGCCGGCGATCGACCCGCTCTCGCCGAAGAACATGGCCTTCTCGCCCGACGACGCCTCCTTCGTCTGCCACCAGTTCGGGATCGACGTCGACCGGCCGCTGATCACCCAGGTCTCCCGCTTCGACCCCTGGAAGGACCCGATCGGCGTTATCGACGCCTACCGCGAGGTGACCGCCGAGCAGCCGGACGTGCAGCTGGCGCTGGTCGGCTCGATGGCGACCGACGACCCCGAGGGCTGGGAGTTCTTCCAGCAGACGGTCGAATACGCCGATGCTGACGAGGACATCAAGATCCTCAACAACCTCAACAACGTCGGCGCGATCGAGGTCAACGCCTTTCAGTCGCAGTCCGACGTCTGCCTGCAGAAGTCGATCCGCGAGGGCTTCGGCCTGACCGTGACCGAGGCGCTCTGGAAGGGGCGGCCGACGGTGGCCGGCAACGTCGGCGGCATCCCGCTGCAGATCGAGAACGGCGTCAGCGGCTACCTGGTCGACTCGCCGGCCGAGTGCGCGCAGCGCTGCCTCGAGTTCCTCGCCGACCCCGAGCTCGGCATGCGGCTGGGCAAGGCGGGCAAGGAACACGCCAGGCGCGAGTTCCTCTCGCCGCGCCTGCTGCGCGACTGGCTGCAGCTGCTCACCGAGCTCGACGAATAGGCGCCGCGGAGTGCGGGTAGGCTGAGAGGCCGATGCCCGATTCCGATCCGCTGATCATCGTCTCCAACCGCGGCCCGGCCCAGTTCGAGCGTGGCGAGGACGGCGAGCGCACCGTGCGGCGCGGCGGCGGGGGCCTGGTCACGGCGCTCTCGGGCCTCGTATCCCACCGCGAGGCGCTCTGGATCGCCTCGGCGATGACCGACGAGGACGTCGCCGTCTCCGAAGAGCGCGGCGGCCCGGTCGAGCTCTCGATCGACGGAATCGACTACAAGGTTCTGCTGGTCGGCAGCGATCCCGCCGCCTACGACGGCTTCTACAACGTGATCGCCAACCCGATCCTCTGGTTCATCCAGCACTACCTCTGGGACCTCTCCAACGCCCCGGATATCCGCCAGGAGGAGCTCGACGCCTGGGACGAGGGCTACCAGGCGGTCAACCGCGACATCGCCACCGCCGTGCTCGGACAGATCGAGGGCCGCGAGCGGCCGCTGGTGATGCTGCACGACTACCACCTCTACACGGCGCCGGGGATGATCCGCGCCGAGCGCCCCGACGCCTTCCTCCACCACTTCGTCCACATCCCCTGGTCCCAGCCCGACAGCTGGCGGATCCTGCCGGGGCGGATCCGCGAGGCGATCTTCCGCGGCATGCTCGCCAACGACATCATCGGCTTCCACACCCACGCCTACTGCCTCAACTTCATCCGCTGCTGCGACGAACTGCTCGAGGTCGACGTCGACTACGACCGCTGCCTGGTCCGCCACGCCGGCGGCGAGACCTTCGCCCGCGCCTACCCGCTCTCGATCGACGCCGAGCGGCTGCGGCGGGCGGCCGGCTCGCCCGAGGTCGCCGAGTACGAGCGCGAGGTGCTGGAGCGCCGCCGCGAGCACCTGATCATCCGCGTCGACCGCGCCGACCTCTCGAAGAACGTGCTGCGCGGCTTCACCGCCTTCGACACCTTCCTCACCCAGCACCCCGAGTTCCGCGAGAAAGTCACCTTCATCGCCCACCTGCAGCCCTCACGCCAGGACGTTCCCGAGTACGCCGAGTACCTGGAGAAAATCGAGGCGCTGGTCGCGGTCGTCAACCACAAACACGGGACGACCGACTGGATGCCGATCAACCTCAACATCTACGAGAACTTCCCCGAGGCGGTCGCCCGCTACAAGCACTTCGACCTCTTGATGGTCAACTCGATCTTCGACGGGATGAACCTGGTCGCCAAGGAGGCGCCGGCGGTCAACACCCGCAACGGCGTGCTGATGCTCTCCGAGAACACCGGCTCGCACGAGGAGCTGGCCGACTGCGTGCTCACGGTCAACCCGTTCGACATCCAGGAGCAGGCCGACGCGATCCACCGGGCACTGACGATGGAGCCCGAGGAGCGGCGGGTGCGCGCGCAACACTTGAAGGAGATCATCTACGCGCGCAACCCGGGCGACTGGGTCGACGACCAGCTGAAGGACATCGCCGAGTTGCGCGAGGCCGTGGCGTAGGGGCCGGGAGGCGTCTCTCTCCATAGCTTTCAGGGGGCGAACTCTTTGAGCTGGGGGCTTAGAGGTGTATGAGACTGCGCGTTCGCTGGCAGCTTGTGGTTAAAGGTGCTGGTGTCCTGCTGGCAGGCGTTGTGCTGCTGCAGCTCCTTCCAACGCTGTTGAGGCCGCCGTCGCCTGAGCCGCTTCCCGCGGATGTGGGGTTGCCCCGGGTTGTTGCGGCGCCCCCGAAGCTGGAGAAACGTCAGCCACGGGGGCATCTCGGGCGGGTGACGGGGGGAGGGGGTGTCCGTGGGGGGCGGCGTCCTCTTTTTCGCCCCGATCGCGATCTCGGACGGCAGGGGTCGTCGAGGCGAAAAACCCAGCCGCACACGGACACCCCCTCCCCGCGGCAGGCCCCGCCCGCCGAAGCCCCAGTCCCTGCCGCCCCTTCCCCAGCCCCCCAAGTTGCTCTTCCAGCGCCGCCCGAACCTGCGCCTCCACCAGCCGACGATGGCTCCTCCGAGTTCGCGCCTCACTAGCCCACCGCTATAGTCCGACGCCGTTTTGGCCGCACCACGCGAATACGAGCTGGTTCTGATGCTGGACCCGGGGCAGGACGCCCCGGCCCGCGACGCTGTCGCCAACGAGGCGAAGAAGCAGATCGAGGCCACCGGGACGATGAAGCACGAGAACGTCTGGGGCCTGCGCAAGATGGCCTACGAGATCGAGAAGCGCACCGAGGCCGACTACCGCTGGTTCCGCTTCGAGGCCCCGACCGAGTTGCTCGAGCAGCTCGACCACAACCTCAAGGTCGCCGACGGCGTGCTGCGCTTCCGGATCTTCAAAGTCGACGCCGACACGCCGGTGCTGGTCCCGCCGGCGACCGCCGCCCCAGGGCCCGCGACGTCGCGCGAGCGGCCCGCGGAAGCTCCGTCGGCGCCCCCCGCCGAGGCCGCTCCCGAGGCCGCGCCGGCTGCGGTCGCGGCGCCAACGGCGGTCGCCGACCCCCCCGCCGCTCCCGCGGCCACGGAGCCCGAGGCGCCCGCGGCTGAGCCCGAGGCCGCCGTCGAGGAGCCTGAGGCCGCTGCTGAGCCCGAGGCCGGCGGCGAGGGCGAGCCGGCCGACTCGGCCGAGTAGCCGCCTTTTTACGCAGATTCCGGATTTGGGGGGGCGAGTCGCGCCGCCTGCGCTCTTAGACTGGTATCTCGATAAACGATCTTGAGGAGTGAGAGCCGTGGCGGCTTCGAACATCAACGTGGTGGTCATCACCGGGAATCTGACCCAGGACCCCGATCTGCGCCATCTGGGCAGCGGCACGGCGGTCTGTGAGCTACGGGTCGCGGTGAACAGCCGCCGCAAAGACGGCTCGACCGGCGAATGGGTCGACAAGCCGAACTACTTCAACGTCACCGTCTGGGGGGCGCAGGGTGAGAACTGCGCCCAGTACCTCTCCAAGGGCCGCCCCGTCGCGGTCGAAGGCCGGCTCGACTGGCGCGAGTGGGAGGCCAAAGAAGGCGGCGGCAAACGGCAGGCCGTGCAGATCATCGCCAACTCGGTCCAGTTCCTCGGCTCGCGCGACGGCGGTGGTGGTGGGGGCGGCAACGGCGGCAACGGCAACAACGGCTTCACCCCGCAGAGCGACACGCCGGCCGACACCTCCGACTACGACGCCGCCCCGGCGGGTGGCGGCGGTGGCGGCGGGGACGACGACATCCCCTTCTAGAGCGAGCGGGCCAGGACGCCGCGTGGTGGCGCCTGGCCGTTCTCTGTAGCATCCCCGTTCGCTTATGGCCCGAGATCGAGAGAACAGTGGCGATTCACCGCGCCGTGGACGGCGCGGGGCCGACCGCGTGCGGCCGCGCAAATACACGCGGATCAATTCCGAGGCCGTCGACTACAAGGACCTCAACCTGCTGCGGCGCTTCCTCTCCGACAAGGGGAAGACGCGCGGCCGCCGGGTCACCGGGCTCTCGCGCAAGCACCAGCGGCAACTCTCGGTCGCGGTGAAAAGGGCACGCGAGATCGCCCTGCTGCCCTACGTCGGAGAGCGTTGATGGCGCAGGCGATCCTGCTCGAGGACGTCGAGAGCCTCGGGCAGCGCGGCGAACCGATCGACGTCTCGCCCGGCTACCTACGCAACTTCCTGATCCCGCGCAAGCTCGCAGCGCCCGCCACGCCGGGCGCTCTGGAGCAGGCGCAGCTGCGCCAGGCGGCGACCGAAAAGGCCGAAAAGCTGCGCGCCGAGCGCGAAGCCGAGGCGGCGTCGCTGCTCTCCAAGACCGTGCTGACGATCCAGCAGCGCGCCGACGACGGCGGCAAACTCTTCGGCTCGGTCGGCGCCAAGGAGATCGTCGAGGCGATCCGCGAGGCGCGCGATCTGCGTATCGACCGCCGCAAAGTCCGCCTCGAGCAGCCGATCCGCGAGATCGGCACCCACATGGTGGAGATCGAGCTCGCCGACGGCAGCGTCGCCTCGGTGAAGACGATCGTCGCCGAGGAGTCCTGAGGATCACCCGCCTGACCCGCCGCCTTCGGGCGCGGACGCGGTTCGGCTGGGCCCGCTCGGAGCGCGCCACCCTCGGTCTGGCGGCGGTCTCGCTGGCGGGCGTCGGCGCCGTCCTCGCCGGCCAGTTCGGAAGGCTGCTGAAGCGGCGCCGGCACGAGCGCGGCGAGGGCGACGCGCTGGTCGAAGCCGCCCCGGCGGCGGCGCTCGACACGGTCGGCGTCGCCCGTAGCGGCTACGAAGCGACGCCGCGCAGCGAAGCGGTGCTGTTCAACCTGCTGGCCGGGTTCCTCGGCGCCTTCGCCTTCGTGCGGCTCTCGACCTGGGGGATCCGCGACAACTGGGGGCCGTTCCGCAACGTCAGTGTCGGCGGGCGGCACATCCACCACTTCGTGCCGGGGATCCTGATCGCGTTCGGTTCCGGCACCGCCGCACTGCTGACCGACAACGACACGATCGAGGACCGGCTGGCGATCCCGATGGGCGCCGGTATGGGGCTGACCTTCGACGAGGCGGCGCTGCTGCTCGATCTGCGCGATGTCTACTGGACCCGCCAGGGTCTGCTCAGCGTCCAGCTCAGCCTCGGCGCCACCGCGATCCTCAGCATCGCGATCCTGACCCAGCGGATGCTGCGGCGCGGCGAGCGACGGCAGGAGGCGGCGGGAGAGATCCCGCAGCCTAAATAGCGGCATCTTCGACCGCGCGCCGCCTGTCCGTGTGGTTACTTAGCTGGATGGCTTCCGCGACCCACGTCCCACCGCAGAACATCGAGGCCGAGGAATCGGTGCTGGGCTCGATGCTGGTCGCAGACCCGGCGCTGAGCCGGGTGATCGACGAGGTCAAGCTAAGCGCCGAGGACTTCTACCTCGAGAAGCACGCGGCGATCTTCCGTGCCGTCCACGACCTCTACGCCGACTCGAAGCCGGTCGACGAGCTCAGCGTCAGCGAGGCGCTGGTCCAGCGCAACGCGATCGAGGAGGCGGGCGGCAAGCACTACGTCTCCGAGCTCGCCGCCAAGGTGCCCGCTGCCGGCAACGCCAAGCACTACGCGGAGATCGTCCAGCAGAACTCGCTGCTGCGCCGCCTGCTCGGCGCCGGCCAGGAGATCCAGGGATGGGTGCACGAGCGCGAGGGCGAACCGCGCGAGCTCTCCGAGCGGGCCGAGAAGCTGCTCTTCGAAGTCGCTCACAAGGAGCAGGCGAGCGACTTCCGCATGCTCTCGGAGATCCTCCACGACGAGGTCGACCGGCTGGAGAAGCTCTCCACCGGCGAGCTCGAGCTGACCGGCACCCCCTCGGGCTTCCGCGACGTCGACTCGATCACCGGCGGCTTTCAGCCGGGCAACCTGATCATCGTCGCCGCACGGCCGGCGATGGGTAAGAGTGCAATCGTTGCGAATATCGCAGAGAATGTTGCGGTCAAGCGGGGGATGCCGGTCGCCTTCTTCTCGCTCGAGATGTCGGAGGTCGAGCTGGCGCAGCGCTTCATCGCCTGCCGGGCGCGGATCTCGGGCGACAAGCTGCGCAAGGGCCAGGTCGCGCAGAAAGACTGGCCGAAGGTGGTGCGGGCCTGCAACGAGCTCGAGGAGGCGCCGCTGTGGTTCGACGATTCCTCGGACCTCGGGCTGCTCGACCTGCGCGCCAAGGCGCGGCGCCTGCACGCGCAGACCCAGGACCAGGGCGGGCTCGGCCTCGTGATCGTCGACTACCTGCAGTTGATGCGCGCCGACGACATGCGTGCCAACCGGGTCGAGCAGGTCGGCCAGATGAGCCGCGGCCTGAAGATCCTCGCCCGTGAGCTCGAGGTCCCGGTCCTGGCGATCTCCCAGCTCTCCCGCGCGCCCGAGCAGCGCACCCCGGCGAAGCCGATGCTCTCGGACCTGCGCGAGAGCGGATCGATCGAGCAGGACGCGGATCTGGTCGCTTTTCTCTACCGCGAGGACTACTACCGGGATCCCGAAGACGAGCCGGACGGGCTGGCGGACGTGATCATCGCCAAGCACAGGAACGGGCCGATCGGGGCGCCGAAGCTGGTCTTCCTCGACCGCTTCCCCAAATTCGCCGACTACAGCGGTCACGAACAGCCGGTCGAACAGCCCGCCGGCGGAGGGCCGCCGCTCGAGGACGCGGCGGCGGCGGGGCCTGAGTTCTGATGGCCGCCCGGCCCCGCAACGAACCCTTCGCCGAAGTCGCCTGCCCGCTCGGCGCCTGCGACGGCTCCGGCTGGATCCTCGGCCCCGAAGACGTCGCCCGCCCCTGCGAGTGCCGCGAGCAGCGGCTCAAACGCGGCCGCGTGCGCGGCGTCTCCTCGGCGATTCCGCCGCGCTACCGCGGCGTCTCCTTCGACCGCCCCCCGGTCAGCGACATGGCGCGCGATATGGCGACCCGCCACGTCGTCAACGCGGTCGCCGGCTTCGTCGAGGGGCTCGACGAGAACCTCGCCGCCGGCAAGGGGATGTGGCTGATGGGCAACACGGGCACCGGCAAGACGACGCTCGGCATGCTCGTCGCCAAGTCCGCCCTGGCCGCAGGCCATACCGTCGCCGTCTACTTCACGCCGAAGCTGCTGACCCAGATCCGCCAGACCTACCAAGCGACCGAATCGGAGGACGCCTACGACGCCTTCTTCAAGCGGCTGACCTCGGTTGACCTGCTCTACATCGACGACCTCGGCTCCGAGCGCCACACCGACTGGGTCGTCGAGCAGCTCTACGCGCTGGTCAACGAGCGCTACGAGAATCAGCGCTCGATGCTCGTCACCAGCAACGCCGGCCGCGACGTCGAGGAAGGGCGTAAGCAGCTCGAGGACCAGATCGGCTCGCGCACCGTCTCGCGCCTGATCGAGATCTGCGACGACCCATTGCCCCTCTTCGGCCCCGACCGCCGCGAGCAGGCGCGCGCGGTCGGCGCCTAAACAAGGCACAATCCCCGCCTTATGCCAGGCATCGTCATAGTCGGCGCCCAGTGGGGCGACGAGGGCAAGGGCAAGGTCGTCGACCTGCTCGCCGAGAACGCGGACGCGATCGTGCGCTTCCAGGGCGGCAACAACGCCGGCCACACGATCGTCCGCGACGGCGAGGAGTTCAAGTTCCACCTGATTCCCTCCGGCATCCTCTACCCCGACAAGATCTGCGCGATCGGCAACGGGGTCGTGCTCGACCCGCGCATCCTGCTCGGTGAGATCGACGGGCTGAAGCGCCGCGGGGTCGATGTCGGCAACCTGCGCATCTCCGCCAACGCGCACCTGATCATGCCCTACCACGTGCTGCTCGACACGGCCGGCGAGGTCAAACTGGGCAAGCTCTCGATCGGCACGACGCGGCGCGGGATCGGCCCCTGCTACGCAGACAAGGCGCTGCGGCTCGGGATCCGCGTCCAGGACCTGCTCGACGAGAAGATCCTGCGCAAGAAGATCATGGCGGCGCTCGAGCCCAAGCAGCAGGCGCTGCGCGAGCTCTCGGTGCAGCGCCGCAAGCTGCGCAAGGAGGCCGGCGAGGGGGCGCGCGAGGGGGCCGACCAGTCGGTCGCGGCGGCGCCCGACCCGCGCCTCGACCTGCACGGGATGACCGAGGAATTCACCGCCTACGGTCACCGTCTCGAGCCCCACATCGCCGATACCGCGCGGCTCTGCTGGGAGCAGCTGGACAGCGGCAAGACGGTGCTCTTCGAGGGCGCCCAGGCGACCCTGCTCGACCTCGACCACGGCACCTATCCCTTCGTCACCTCCTCCAACCCGATCGCCGGCGCGGCGACGGTCGGCGCCGGGATCGGGCCGGCCGACATCGACCAGGTCTGGGGCGTCACCAAGGCCTACGCGACGCGGGTCGGCGCCGGGCCCTTCCCGACCGAGCTCGAAGACGAGGTCGGGCGCCACCTGCTCGAGCGCGGCCACGAGTACGGGACGACCACCGGGCGCGAGCGGCGCTGCGGCTGGATGGACCTGGTCGCGCTGCGCTACGCCGTCCGCCTCAACCGGATGAGCGCGCTGACGATCACCAAGCTCGACGTGCTCAGCGGGCTCGAGACGTTGCGCGTCGCCGTGCGTTACCGCTCGCGCGAGGGGGCGGTCCTCGACAGCTTCCCGTACCACCAGTCGATCCTGCACGGGGCGACACCCGAGTACCAGGACCTGCCCGGCTTCGACGCCGACATCAGCGGGTGCCGCACCGAGGCCGAGCTGCCCGCCGAGGCGCGCGCCTACCTCGCCTTCATCGCCGAGTTCGCCGGCGTCCCGATCCGCCTCGTCGGGGTTGGCCCCGGCCGCGACCAGGTCGTCTGGGTTGGCGGAGAACCAGAGGTGCTTTAAAGTCCCCCTGTGGCTTCCGATAGACGCACCGCCAAGGTGAAAGAGCGGTTGCCCCGGGGCCGTCACGGGCTACCGCGGGAGGCGGTGACGGAGTCCCAGCGGGAGCGCATCCTGCAGGCGATGATCGAGGTCGTCGCCGAGCGCGGCTACCCGGAGACGCGCGTGGTCGACGTGATCGGCGTCGCCGGCGTCTCGCGCAAGACCTTCTACGAGCTGTTCGCGAGCAAGGAGGACTGCTTCCTCGCCGCCTATGACGTGCTGCTCGGCAACCTGCTCGGCGACACCGCGCGGGGCTTCGAGTCCAAGCCCGGCGCGCCCTGGGCGGAGCGGGTCGCGGCGGGGCTCGGCGAGCTGCTCAAACACCTGGCCGAGCATCCCGACGAGGGCCGCTTCGCGATCGTCGAGGTGCTCGCCGCGGGCCCCAAAGCGCTCGCCCGCCGCGACGCCGCGTTGCGCCAGTTCACCGGCTTCCTCGACGCCGGCCGCGCCGAGACGTCGGTCGAGCTGCCGGGAATCACCTCGCTCTCGCTCGCCGGCGGGATCAACGAGCTGCTCTACAGCGAGATCCTCCACGGCGCGTCGGCCCGGCTGCCCGGCCGGCTGCCCGACCTGATGTTCTGGATCACCCTGCCCTTCCTCGGCCCGGAGGGCGCCGCCGAGGAGCGCGAGCGGGTGCGGCTCGCGGCGCTCGAGGACTGAACGCCCCACGCCCCTGGCCGCTCTTTTCGCCGCCGCGCCGGGTTTACAAAGGACCGGGGCGGGAAGTGGGTTACCAGCGGGATAGATCACACAGCTTCCATGGCGGGGGCTCGGATGGCCTCGCCGACCAAAGGAGAGAGAAATAGTTATGCGTAGAAAACTGATGCTGGCATGCGCCTTGAGCGCGATTCTGGCGCTGGGAGTGGCGGCAATCGCCGGCGCGGCCAGCACCAAGATCCGCGCCGGGAACCTCGTGCTCACCTTCGGTGGCACGACCGTGCCGAAGAAGTTGCCGAGGCACCGGTACGCGCCGGTCAAGACGGTCATCTTCGGCAAGATCGCGACCTCCGACGGCACCCATCCCTCCGCCCTGCGGGAATCGATCGTCGATATCGACAAGGACGTGAAGCTGAACGTCAAGGGCCTGCCGGTATGCAAGCCGGGCCAGCTGACCGCGCGCAACACCACGGCGGCAAAGCGGGTCTGCGGCAAGACGACGCTCGGCACGGGTATCGCCCACGCCGAGATCGCCTTCCCCGAACAGGCGCCGATCAAGGTGACCAGCCCGATCACGATCTTCAACGGCGGCGGCAACGCCCACAAGTCGAAGCTGCTGATCCACACCTACCTCACGGTGCCGGTTCCGGCCGCGATCGTGACCCAGGTGACGATCCAGAAGCGCGGCACCGGCGTGCACGCGATCGCCAAGGTCCCGGTGATCGCCGGCGGCAGCGGCTCGGTGCTGGACTTCCGCTTCAAGCTCGGCCGCACCTACAGGTTCAGGGGCCACAAGATGGCCTACTCGAGCGCCAGGTGCCCCGATGGAGTTTTCCGCACGAAGACGCCGAAGACGCTGTTCAAGAACGAAGCGCAGATCCCGGGTGTCGGCGCGCGGACTGTGCTCCGGGGCGGCTTGGCGGTTCCCTGCAAGCCGCGCGGCTAACGACAACTCAATCCCGCGCTGCTAGCTTTGGGCGCGGGATTAACATCGCTTTATAACGGCCGCGGCTCAAACGGGCAGGGCCACAAAGGAGAGAAGAGAATGCGTAGAAACCTGATGCTGGCGCTCGCCGTCGCGGCGGTGGCGTCGCTGGGCGTGGCCGCGGTCGCGAGCGCGCTGACCTCACCACGCTGCGGGCGGGCAATCTGATCGTCACCTTCGGCGGCAGCACCTCGCCGAAGAAGCTGCCGAAGAACAAGTACACGCCGGTGACTACGACGATCTTCGGCAAGATCAAGACCAGCGACGGGACCCACCCGTCGGCTTTGCGGGAAGCAGTGGTCGACATCGACAAGGACGTCAAGATCAACGTCAAGGGCTACCCGGCCTGCAAGGGCCGGGCGAGCTCACCGCGCGTGACACCAAGGCGGCGATGAAGGTCTGCGGCAACACGGTGTCGGGCAGCGGCCTCGCCCACGTCGAGATCGCCTTCCCCGAACAGGCGCCGATCAACGTCAACCAGCCCGCTCACCGTCTTCAACGGCGGCGAAAAGCCCGGCAAGGCGAACGCTGACTTCCACATCTTCCTCACTGTCCCCGTTCCGGCGGCGATCGTGACCAGGTCACCATCAAGAAGAACGGCTCCGGCATTCAGTCCATCGCCAAGGTCCCTGTGGCTGCCGGCGGCAGCGGTTCGGTGATCGACTACCGTTTCAACTGGGGAAGAACTACAACTAGGGCAAGAAGCACGGCTACTTCGAAGCCAGCTGCCCCGACGGCGTTCTTCAAGGTCAAGGCCAGCGCCCTGTTCAAGAACGAAGCGAAGACTCCGGGCGTCGCCGCTTCACGTCCCCAAGGGAAGCCTATCGCGGTCCCCTGCACGCCGAAGGGCTAGACAGCGCCTTCGCTTCAGAAGGGAAGTTCCAAGGGGCGGCCGAGAGGCCGCCCCTTTTTCTTGTCCTATTCGCCCTGTTCGAAGGTCTGCTGGTAGGTCGTCGCCGGGCCGCTGCCGTAGATCGGCTTGAACGGGGCCTGGGGATTGCAACCCGGCGCCGGGAGCGTCGCGGTGCTGTCCTGTTCGGCGAGAGCGAATTTCCTCAGCCGCAGATAGAAGTCCGTGGCTTTGTCGACGTCGCCTTCGGTGCGCGCGTTGAAGGTCGGGTTGTTGGGCGTGTCGGTCGGCAGGGTGGCGGTTACGCCCGCGCTGCACTGCCGGGTATCGAAGTTGAGCAGACCCTTGGCAAGGCGCTTCGAGGCCAAGGGCTGGCTGTAGGCGCTGTTGCGGTTGCTGTTGAGCCTGTTCGGGTAGGCCGACAGCGATTCGGGGCCGAAGGGCCCATCGGCGCGGAGGAAGTGCGTCTGGGTGCCGTCGGGGCGCAGGAACACCCCGTGGCTCGCCGCGGCGACATTGCCCAGCAGCGCCGTGAACTCGTTTTTGTAGAGGCCGAGCCCGGTGAGGAGCGGGTTGAGGTTGCGCAGGAACGGGTCGACGGCGCGCAGCAGGACGGGGAAGTCGGTGCGGAGGAAGCGGCGCAGCGAGCCGAGCCCGTCAGGGGCGCGGTCGATGACCGTTTCCAGCCCTTCGAAGAGGCCCTTGGCCTGGGGGGCGAGGCGGGAGAAGGCGATCAGCGTCGGCGAGAGCTGTTCCGCCGCCGGGACGAGCTGGCGGAACAACGGGTCGGAGTTGAGCGCGAACGTTTTCAGGCGGTCGAAGGTGAGCTTCTGCTCGTCCTCGAAGGTCGGGAAGGCGCGGAAGAGCGCTTCGATGTCGCGGTTGCGCGCCGCGGTCGTGCTGAAGACGGCGTTGGAGTTGCGGATCAGGCTCGCCAGCTGGCCTTCCCTTCCGCGCAGTGCGCGGAAGGTGACGGCGCCGTTGCTGAACAGCTGCTTGACCGCGACCCGCTGCGTGTCGAGCAGGCGGAAGAGCCGGTCGAATTCGGTGAAGGTCGGGCTGAGCTCCGCGAAGGCGGTCGAGAGCGACTCGCCCTGGCCGGAGATCGCGACGGCGCCCTGCTGCATCCATTCCTGGAACGCCGCCCGGGTGGGCTTGTCGAAGGTGCGGAAGATCTCATCGAGCTGCACCGATTCGGCCACGTTGGCCCGCGCCAGGCTGTCGCCATCGTGCAGCTTGGGGCCGTCGGAGCTGCCCGGGGTGAGTTCGACGTAGGTCTCGCCGAGCAACGTCTTGGTCCGCAGGATCGCCCGCGTGCCGACCGGGATCGGCGCGTACTTGGCGTCGATGTCGATCGTCGCCTGCGCCTGCTGGCCGTCGGGCGACTCTTCGATCGTCTGCACTTTGCCGACCGAGACGCCGGAGATCCGCACGTCGGACTGCTGCGCCAGCTGGGTCGCCTCCTGGAAGGGGACCTTGATCTCATACGTGCGCGCCTTGAACGGGGTCGGCCCGCCGAAGGTGATCCAGAGGAAGAGCAGGATGCCGAAGCAGGAGAGGGCAAAGCCGGCGATGACCAGTAGCTGCGCGGTGCTGGGGGCTCGCTTGCTCACTTGGCGAAGCTCCGTTCGCAATGGCCTGACGGCGTATTCGCCGGGATCTCATTTTCGGTCGGGATTCTCGACCCCTGCAGCAGAGTGTTCAGATAGGGCTTCAGCGGGGCAAGTCCGTAAGCGAGGTTGGACCCGTTGCAGGTGATCATGAGCAGGCCCCTGCCGATCGGTCCGCCCGAATCGGTGAGGTTGTAGCTGGCGTTGATGTTGTGGTTCAGCCAGGGCAGGTAGAAGAGGAAGCTCTCCCCCTTGCCCTTGGGGTTGTAGGCGAGCTCGTTGAGCAGGCTGTTGAGGCCGCCGAGCGAGTTGCCGAAGCCCCTGACCGAGGTGTTGAGGTCGGCCGAGCCTTCGTTGAGATGGGTCAGAACCGGCCGCACCTGGCGGGTGAAGGGGCGGATCTGGTCGCGGATCGGCCCGGTCGTCTGCTTGAACAGCTGCTCGTTGGCCTTGAATGCCGGCACCGAGGCCTGCGCCTGCGGGATCAGCCCGGTCAACGCCGGGCGCGCCGCGGTCGAGAAGCGGTCCGAGGCGGCGAGGGCGGAGCGCAGCGCGGTCAGCGTCGAGGGGAACTCGACCAAGGATTCCTGGATCGCCTGTTGCTGGTTGGCGAAGTTGCCGAGCGCGTCCTTGGAGGAGCTGACGAAGCGTTCGAGCTCGGCGTCGTGGCGGCCCAGCTCGGTGGTCAGCAGGCCGAAGTCGTGGATCACGCGGGCCAGGGCGACGCGGCGCTGGGCGACCGCGCGGTTGAGGCCGGCGATGTAGTGGGCGAAGGGCTGCAGGCGACGGAAGGCGCCGGAGAGCTGGCGGCCGCGCCCGCCGATCCCCTGGGCGCCGCCGGCGACGAGCAGCTGCAGGTACTGCTGCGTGTCGGCGTCGAGGGTCGAGAGGAAGGCTTCGAACTGGATGCTCGGTTCGGTCTGCGCGAGCGGGAAGCGGTAGCCGTCCTCGACGTGCCGCTTGCCGCTGCCGGGCGAGATCTCGACGGTCATGTCGTTGAGGTTGGTTTTCGGCCGCAGCAGCAGCGAGGCGTCGGGGTGGATCAGCTTCAGGTACTTGGGCTCGACGTCCATGCCGACGACCGCACGGCCGTCTTCGAGTTCGACCGAGGAGATCTTGCCGACCTGGATGCCGGCGATCACGACGGCCTGGCCCTGCCCGGGCGTGACCGCCTGGGCGTTGCTGAAGTCCGCCGAGAGGTGGGCGAAGTCTTCGCCGACGAGCGGCGCCCAGGACGGCAGCGAGGCTTTCTGCTGGGTGAATATCCACAGCGTCATCACGATCGCGATCACGGTCAGCACGGCGATCGCGATCGTGTCTTTGCCGCGCCCGCGCGACTGCCGCGCGAGCGAAGCGCGGAAGTGGCCCCAGCGGCCGACTTTCGGCTCGGGCTCGCTCATGGGCTGCTCACCGCCTTCAGATTCGGCGCCGCGACCTGTCCCAGCGGTCCGTTGACGTCCGGCGCCGGCTGGGTCGAGCAGCGCACTTCCGGCTTCTTCGGCGGCCGCCCGCCGGCCCGTGGCTGCAGTCCGAGCGGCGCTTCGACCGTGTGCGCCCAGTTCTGCCTGTCGGTAAGCAGGTTGCCCCCCGGGTTTTCCTGTTCAACCAGCGTGTCGCCTCCACCCGGCTGCAGGCGCAGGTACCCACCGTTGCCGTCGAAGTTCTGGCCCCAGCCGGCGAAGTTGGCGAGGAAGTAGAAGAACTCGCGGTAGCTCGGCCCCGTTTCGAAGCTGTCGTGGATCGTCTGGTTGCCGGTCGGCACGAAGACCTTGGTCTGGCAGAGGCTGAGTCGGTTGATCTGCGGGATCGTGTTCGCCTTGCCGGCCTGCGCCGCACCGGCCAGGCCCGGGCTGGATTCGCGCAGCAGCCTCGCCACCCCGCCGGCCTCCCTGCCGGAGAGCAGCGGGCGAGCCTGCGCAAGCCACGGTTCGGCCGCTGAGATCAAGGCCGGCAACTCGGCGACCGCGGGCCGGAACTCGATCGCCCAGGCGCGCAATGGCGGCAGCGTGCGGTTGAGGCTGGCCAGCGATTTGCGGCCGACTTCGAGCGTCGGCGCCAGGCGGTTGACCGTGGTCGCGAGGTTCGTCGACTGCGCCGCGAGGGCGCCGGTGAAGGTGTCGAAGTTGACGATCAGCCCCTGCAGATCGGCCTCGCGCCGGGCCAGCGCGCCGAAGGCGCGGCCGGCGCCGGCGACCAGACGCGACAGATCCCGCGGGCTCGTGCCGAGGAAGGCGTTGGTGACCTGGGCGCTGTAGCGGCCGGCGTCGCCGCCGTATTTGAGCGCCCCGTTGAGCCCTTCGGCGCCGGTCCTGCCTTTCACCTCCGGCAGCTGGGTGGCGTCTTCGGCCGCGGTCGGCTTGTGCGTCAGCGCCGTCCCGAAGCTCTCCAGCAGACGACTGAGGTCGGCCCGCACGGGGGACTGCAGCGAGGTGAGGATCTGGTCGAGCTGCACGCCGGTGGAGGTGTGGCTGACCGGGATCGTGCCGTCGCTGCCCAGCTCCGGCGCGCTCGGGCTGCCGGGGTCGAGTTCGACGAAGAAGTTGCCCTCGAGGAAGATCCGCGGCCGGATCGCGGCGAAGGCGTCGTCGTGGATCGGCCGTCCCGCGCCGGCGACCGTGAAGGTGACCTCGGTGTTGTCGCCGTCGCGGCCGACTTCGATCACTTTGCCGACGTCGACCCCGGCGATTCGCACCGGCGAGTTCTTCGAGATGTTGACCCCGTTGGAGAAGGTCGCGTTGAGCGTGTAGCCGTAGCCGGTGAAGGGCACGTGTTTGGTGAAGGCGAGGTAGGGGCCGACCGTGAAGACGAGGATGAAGATCAGCGCGATCGCCGCGTTGCTCGGCCGCCACTTGATCCGGCTGTCGGTCGCCCCGACCCTGGTGTCACGCTCCGGCAGGCGGCCCATTATTCCTCGTTCACCGTGGTCGTTCCCCACAGTTCGGGCGCCCGCCCGATCACGGTCTTGCCCGGCGTGTAGCGCTCGTTGCCGGCTTCGCAGACGTTGTCCTGGCCGGGCGCCGCGGTCCGCGGGTATGGGTTGAAGTGGAGGTGGTTCTTGAGTCCCGGCCCGTTGGCGGGTGCGGAGGATGGCGCCGACTCGGCGTTCGGCCCGTTCGGCGCCTCGACGCCGACCGCGCTGAGCCAGTTGGCCTGCCCGTTGCCCTCGCTGAAAGCGCTGGCGAGCTGCTGGAAGACAAGCGTCAGGTAATTGCACTTGGTCTGCGCCGGGGCGATGAACTTGATCGCCGGGTCGAGCACTTCGTTGGTGTCGATCAGCAGGTCGAGGCCGTTGAAGACCCCCGGCCCGGACTGGAAGTCGAGCAGCGCTTCCGCCGTCGGCGTCAACTGCGCGAACAGGGTCGGCGAGCGGTTCAGCGCCGGGATGCCGGCGCGCAGCGCCGCGTTGATCGTCGGCGAGGTGTCGCCCAGCGCCTTGGCCCCCGGCCGCAGCGCGGTGAAGAAGCGGCCACTGTCGCGGAAGAAGGGCCGCAGCGCCGGCAGGTCGGCGGTGACCGCGTCGAGCGTCGGCGGACCTTTGACGATCGTTTCCTGGATGTAGGGGCGCGAGACGCGGGCGAAGGCGGCGAAGGTGCGGTCGAGGGCGACGAACATGCTCGCCTGCTGCTCGGCGACCGGGGCGACCGTCGCCGAGAGGTCGGCGAGCGCTTTCCAGAAGCCGCCGAAGTTGGTGCTCGGTGAGACCAGGTTGCGCAGCGCCGGCTGGCCGCTTTCGACCAGTTCGCGCAGCACCCCGAAGGCCGAGTTGATCTGCGGGCCGCGACCGGCGAAGGCGTTGCCGAAGCCGGCGTTGCTGCGCTGGATCGCGGTCCGGGTCTTGGCGTCGAAGGTGTCGAAGAATTCGTCGATGTCGACCGGTTCGGGTCGCGCCGCGGCGAGCGGGATCGTTTCCCCCGCCTCGAGCCCGTCCGCGGAGTCGCCGGGGATGATCTGCAGGTACTTGAGGCCGAGCGGCGATTTGGGCCGGATGATCATCGTCGAGTTGGCGGGGATCAGTTCGGCGCTCTGGTCGAGGCTGAGGTCGAGTTCGGCGGCGACGCCGCCGTTGCCGATCTGCACCGGCGTGACCGACTTGATCACGCCGACGCGCGAGCCGCCGATCCGCACCTCGTTGCCTTTGACCAGCGCGGTCGCGTTCGGCACCCGCGCCTTGAGGTTGTAGGTGGCGACGAAGGGCAGGCCGTTGTTGGCGTTGTAGGCGAGGAAGACGGCGACGATCACGACCAGGACCGTGACCGCCCCGACGATCACCGGGCTGCTCGCCACTCCCTGTATGCCGCTGCGGTTTTTCATGGGCCGAGGAGGTAGTTGAGGAGGGCGCGCTGGGGCGCCGCCGGCTTCGCCTTGGCGCCGCGCTTTGCGTTGCCTTCGCCGAGCTCTTCGCCTTCGCCCAGATCCGGGGCGCTCGAGCCGGGCGCGGGCTTGGCGGGCGCCGGCGCCCTGGGGAAGGCAGAGCTCGCGCCGGCCCCGGTGCCGCCGGACTTTTCGCCGAGCGCTTCCTGAATGCGCGAGTAGGTGGCGGCCGCGTCGAAGGCCGATGAGGTCCCTGCGTTGAGGCCGTTGAAGTTGGCTGAGCAGCTGCTGGTCGGCGCGACGACGTAGTCGATGCAGTTGGTCAGCGTCGCCAGCGTGCGGGTGAAGTGACCGTACTGATCGAATTCGTTGCTCGCCGCGGAGCTGTTGTAGATCAGGTCGGCGATCCCGTCGAAGCCGCCGGTCTTCTTGGCGCTGACCAGGAAGCGGGCCAGTTCGGTGGTCGGGCCGGCGCCGCTGCGGGCGAGGTTGCGGGTCTTCTTGACCACCGGGTCGGCGGCGCGGATCTTCGGGCCGGCGACTTCGCCGTTGACGCCGAGTGACTTCAGCGAGACGGTCGAGGCGGCCGAGAACGGGGTCAGCGCCCGGGTCGCCTGGGTCAGCGCCGGGGCTGCCTTGGCGAGCGATTCCGAGACCGGGGTGCCGGCCTTGGCGAAGTATTCGAAGCTGCCCATCGTCTTGCGCAGCTCGCGCAGGAAGCCGGGCAGCTTCTGTAGCGAGGCTTCCAGCGCCGGGCCCTTTTCGGCGCTCGCCTGCGCCGCGGCGCCGGCGTTGGAGAAGAAGCCGGCGACGCTGCGGCGCTCACGCGAGAGCGGCGCCAGGATCCGCTCGGAATCGGACGCGAGCTGGGCGAGCTGGTCGCGCTGGGCGTTGAGGATCCCGAAGAGGCGGTCGACGTCGCGCAGCACCGGGTTCGCCCGCCTGACCACCGCCGCGACGTCCTCGCCGCGCCCGGCGAAGCCGGCGCCGAGTTCGTTGAGGATCAGCCGGAAGCGCTGAACGTAGGTCAGCTGGCTGATGTTGTTGATCAGGTCGGGGTCGACGCTGGTGCTGTTGTTCTGGAAGGGCAGCAGGTACTGGCCGGCGCCCGGTTCGCCGTCGGGGATCTGCTTCAGCGCCGGCGCCGGCGCGGAGCCGGGGGCGCGCGGCAAGGTCGGCCGGCAGTCGACGAACTTCTCGCCGATCAACGATTGCGGCCGGATCCGGCAGCTGGCGTCGCTGCGGAAATCCTGGAAGCCGGGGTCTTCGATCTTCATCGCGATCACGGCCTTGCCGGGGACGGCCCGCGGCTTGCCCTTCTCATAGCTGTCGACCTCGCCCGGCATGGTCACGCCGACCGACTCGATTTCGCCGACCGTGGCGCCGGCGACGCGCACTTCCTCGCCGGCGACCATGAAGCCGCCGCTGTCGAAGATTCCGCGGACGACGTATTCGTCGCTGTCGCCGCCCCGCGAGACGAGCACGACGACGAGCACGATCGCGGCGACGACGGCGGCTGCGAGCAGGAGTTTCCTCATGGTCCGGGGGGCGCGTCGGCCGGGTCGCAATCGGAGGATGGGCTCACGCCGGAGCCGGCGAAGGGCGGTTCGGTGAAGGGGCTGGAGCCGTCTGCGGCCGGCTGGGTGGCGCCGCCGGGACAGGGGCGCCGCGCCCCGGCCGAGCCGCCGTAGGAGTCGTACTGTTCGCTGGGCGAGATCGGCTTCAGTTCACCGTCGCTTTCGCGCTTGAACAGATTGAGCACGAGCTGAACGCGCGCGTAGTGGCCATTGCCGTCGTAGTAGCCGGTCAGCTGGCCGAGCTTGCCGAAGCCGTTGAAGATGTCCGGCGTGTAGGCGCGGGCGAGGTTGAGGGTCGGCTGGAAGGCTTCGATCCCCCGTTCGGCGTGCGGGAAGGCGCGCGAGGCGCGCTGCTGCACCGCCGGCAGGAAGCCGAGCGCTTCGGCGGTGTCGTTGGCGAAGCCGGGACGGCTGGCGCTGAGCCGGAAGTTCTTGAAGACCGGCACCGCTTTCGAGAGCACCGGGCGCAGTTCGCTGAGGAACGAGGCCAGGTTCTTCGTCGCCGGCTTCGCCGTTTCGACCAGCGGGTCGAGGTCGTCGAGCGCCGCCCGCAGGTTGACGAAGGTGGTGTTGCTCTGGCGCATGAACGGCGGCAGCACGCGCAGCGTGCGATCGAGCGCTTCGTTTTGGCTTGCGATCGCCCCAAACGCCGTGCTGGCGTTGGAAACCGCGCTGGAGAGCTCGTTGCCGCGCTGGGCGACCGCGGTCGAGAGCTTGCTCGAGCTGACGATGAAGCGCTCGAGCAGGTTCTGGTCGGCGTTCAGTTCGCCGACGAAGGCGCCGGTCCGGTTGAGCGCCGGGCCGAAGTACTTGAAGGCCCTGTTGGCGTCCTTGCCGCGGTCGGCGAACTGTTCGGCGTTGCCGCGGATGAACTGGCCGAGGGCGCGACGGACGGGGTCGGGGAAGGTGTTGAGGAACTGGTCGAGGTCGACCTCGGTCGTGGTCGAGCCGAGGCCGAGCGTGTCGCCGTCGCTGAGGGCCGGGTTGCTGTTCGGCCCGGGGCTGACCGAGATGTAGTGGTTGGCGACGCCGGAGAGCGAGGTCGCGCGGATGACCGCGGTCGAGCCCTCGTGCAGCTGCTGTTCGACGCTGACTTCGATTTCGGCCAGATTGTCGTCGGTGAGGTCGATGCTTTCGACCGAGCCGACCGGCTGGCCGCCGATCAGCACCTGGTTGTCGGGCACGAGCTGGGCGGCGTTCTGGAATACGAGCTTGTACTTGTGGCTGCCGTCGCCGCCGAGGAGGAGGACGAGCAGGGCGATGACGACGATAGCCAGGCCCGCGATCGCCGCAATCCGGGCGGGGGTGACTCCCCGGCCTTTCGCCGGGCTTTTCTCCTCGCCTAAGGAATTAGCAGCCACGGATCGTCGCTTGCGGTTCCTCCGCCTCCATACAGAGGAACAAAGCCGCCGAATCGTATCCGAGCGACCAGCCGACACGCGTGCGCGCGTGCCTGGCTTAACTCGAAGTCAACGCGCTGCATCGGGCGCCGGCCGGGCCGGCTCAGACGTTGAAGCGGGGCAATATCCGGGTCGAGCCGCCGCGGCAGCCACCAGACCCGGTCGCCGAGCAGCAGCATCAACGCCGGCAGCAGGACGATCCGGACCACCGTCGCGTCGAGCAACACGGCCACGGTGAGGCCGACGCCGAGCTGGCTGACGGTGGCGATCGAGGCGCCGGCGAAGGCGACGAAGACGGCCATCATGATCGCCGCCGCGCCGGTTATCACCCGCGCCGTCCGCTCCAGCCCGAACTCGATCGCGGCGGCGTTGTCGCCATCGCGGTCGTAGCGCTCGCGCATTCGCACCAAGAGGAAGACCGCGTAGTCGATCGAGAGCCCGAAGACGACGCCGAAGATCGCCGTCGCGCCGACCGCATCGACGTAGGTGCGCCCGCCCAGCGGCCAGTCCTCGGGCAGGCTGAAGAGCAGGGTGAGGACGCCGAAGGCGACCGCGACCGTGGCCAGGTTTAGGCCGACCGCGATCGCCGCCAGCGGCAGCGCCCGCAGGACGAGGACGAGGACGAGGAAGGTCGCGATCGTGATCGCCGCGATCACCAGCGGGATCCGCGCACGGGTGACCTGGCTGTAGTCGTTGAGCTGCGCCGGGCCCCCGGCGACGCCGGTCTCCAGGTTCGCTTCGCGGCCCAGTTCGTCAGCCTCGACCTGAAGCCGCTTGTGCAGCGCGATCGAGCCGGCCGAGTTGAAGGTGAAGCGCGAGATCACCAGGATCGCCGCCGCCTGGCCGCCGTTGCTGAGGTCGATCGCTTCCGCGGCCCGCTCGCGCACCCGCGGCTGCGCCCCGTCGAGCGCCGAGAGCACAAAGTAGCCGGAGTCGAAGAGGCCGGGCGTGGTGCGCTGCACGCGGCGGGCTTTGCGCTTCAGCGAGGCCGTGCCGGCGAGCACCTGGACCGTCGCCCGGCGCAGCCCCATCTGCAGCGGCTGGGATTCGCTGTAACCGCGGGCGAGGTTCTCTTCGAGCGAGCTGGCCCCGTCGCGCAGCTGGCCCAGCCCGCCGGCCAGGGCGGTCGCACCGGCGGCGAGGCGGGCGACGCCGCTTTCGAGGCCGCCGGCGGCGCGGGCGAGGCGGGCCGAGCCGTGGGCGAGCTTTTTACCCGCCCCCTCGAGCTTGCGCAACCCGTCGGAGAGCCGGTTGGCGCCGTTGCTGAGGCGCTTGATCAGAGCCAGCCCCGAGGCCAGCCAGTCGGTCACCTGCTTGGCTTCTTCGGCGTCTTCGACCAGCCGCGCTTCCAACGCCGCCAGTTCGGACGGCAGCGTGCTCGCCGCCGCCAGCGCCCCCTGCACCGCCGCCAGCGCCGCCCCGTAGTTGGGGTCGGTCTTGCCGACCGTCATCGCTTCGAGTTGCCCGAGCGCGATCCGCAACTGCGCTTCCGCTTCTTCGGCCGGCGGCCGCAGCGCCGGGACCTTCTGTTTCGACTCTTCATTGAGCGACTTCTGCAGGCGCCGCGAGCGGTTCAGCGCGTTGCGGCGCAGGTTCGGCCCCAGGCTCTGCAGGGCGAACTTGACGTTGAGGCCGGCGATCGCGGCCTGGTGCTGGGCGCCGGCGAGGCGGCGGCTGCCGTCGGCGAAGGTGTGCAGGGCGGCGACCGCCCGTTCGCTGCCCGCCTCGGCCTGGGCGAGGCCGGCGGCGATCGCTTCGGCGCCGTCCTCAGCCGTGCCCGAGCCCTGCGCGAGCAGCCCGGCCCCGTAGCTCGCCTTGGCGATTCCGGAGCGCAGTTCGGCGACGCCGCTCGCCGCCCGGCCGAGGTTGCGGCCGAGCCGCCCGAGCTGCGCCAGCGGGCCCGTCTCCCCCCCGGTCGCGAGCAGCGCCCCGGCCTGGCGCAAGGGCTTCACCGCTGCCGAGATCTGCGCCGGCCCGACCACCGCCTTGACTCCCGGCTGGGCGGCGATCCGGTGCTGCCAGCGGCTCAGCGCCGCCAGCCGTCGCGGTTCGGTGACGGTGCCGTCCTCAGCCGTGGCGACGACGACGAAGGGGGCGTCGTAGCCGGGGCCGATCGAGCGCTCGATCAGTTCGAAGTCCTGCCGGATCGGGTCGTCCTGGGCGAGCTGGGTCTGGCTTGGCGGGCCGGTCTTGAGGCCGATCGCGGGGACAGCTAGGAGCAGCACGACAAGCCCGATCGCGATCGCCACCGGGACCGGCCGGCGCAGCGCCGCCGCAACCACGGTCATCAGCCGCGAACGGCCGGTGCCGGGCGGCGGGCCGATCCGCCAACGGTCGACGTTGGGCCCGAGCAGGGTCAGCACCGCGGGCCCGGCGACGACGGCGACGAGCACGCTGAGCGCGACGACGAGGATCAGCGTCACCGCCAGCGAGCCGAGCAGCGAGCCGGGCACGATGAAGAAGGCGACCAGCATCGAGAGCATCAGCGTGCTGCCGGCGAAGACGGTGGTGCGGCCGGCGGTGTGGCGGGTCGCGCGCGCGGCCTCAGCCGGAGTGGCGCCCGCGGCGAGCTCCTCGCGGAAGCGCGAGACCATCAGCAGCGCGTAGTCGACCCCGAGCGCCAGCCCCATCATCGTGCAGACGACGAGGGCGAAGGCGTCGACGCTGAACCAGTTGGTCAGGATCGAGAGCAGCCCGCGCGAGCTGATCACCGTGATCGCGCCGAAGGCGAGCGGGATCAGCGCCGCGACCGGCGAGCGGAAGACGAGCAGCAGGACGAGCAGCAGGACCGGCAGCGCGATCAACTCGCCGCGCTCGGTGGCGGCGATCGAGTCGTCCTGGATCGCCCGCGAGAGCGTCGCGTAGCCGGTCTGAGTCGCGCGCACCGGGGGATGGATCACCCGTTGCAGGGTCCGGTCCAGTTCGGGAACCACATCGTTGACGGCCGCGTCGATGCCGACGTGAAAGTCGACGATCACGATCGCCCGCCGCGGCCCCGGTCGCAGCCTTTCGACCGCGCCGCGGTCCCAGGGCGAGAGCGTCGTCACCGCCGGGTCGCGACGCAGGGCGCGGACCAGCGCCGGGCCCTGGCGGTCGAGCTGCTTCGCCGGACCCCGCAACAGGACCACGAACGGGGCGCTGTCGCCGAAGTGCTGGCGCAGCATCCGGTTGGCGCGGGCCGAGGAGGTGCCGGGGATTTCGAGGCTGGTCGGGCTGAGCTTGCTCTCGAGCCCGACGCCGAGGATGCCGAGCACGACGAGCAGGCCGAGCGTGACGGCGAGTACGCGCGCGGGCTTCCCACGCCCTTTCCCCCTGCTCCCTCTCAAGACCACCGTGCTAGTTTGGCGGTCAGGGACTACGGAGGGGGCTGGGAATGCGGAAGACTGTGTTAAGGACGCTGATCGTGATCGCGGCTGTCGCGCTGGTCGGCGCCGGGGCGGCGCAGGCGATCAAGCTGCGGATCGGCAACATCGTGATCGTCGGCGACGGCGGCTTCACGCCGAACAAGCTGCCGAAGAACGTGAACGCCCCGATCAAGCTCTTCGGCCACGCCTCGTTCAAGACGGTCGACGGCACCCGGCCCTCGCCGCTGCGCACGCTGACGCTCGAATTCGACAAGCACGGCGCGGTCGAGACGCGCGGCCTCGAAAAATGCACGATGCGCAAGCTGGTCGCGACGACGACCAAGGTGGCGCGCAAGCTCTGCCCCGAGGCGATCGTCGGCACGGGCTTCGGCACGGCGTTGGTGGAGCTGCCCGAACAGCGCCCGATCAAGGCCTCCTCGCCGCTGACCCTCTTCAACGGGCCGGTCAAGCACGGCAACCCGACGGTGCTCGGCCACGCCCACATCGACTACCCCGGGCCGACGACCTACGTGATCCTGATCGAGATCCAGAGGGTCAAGCACGGCCGCTACGGCTTCAAAACCGTCGCCAACTTCCCCCGCATCGTCAACGACTACGGCTCGCCGCTCTCCGGGCACCTGACGATCGGCAGGGAATGGATGTACAAGGGCAAGCGGCTGAGCTACGCCAACGCCCGCTGCGCCGACGGGCGCCTGCAGGCCAAGGCCGAGTTCAGCTTCAAGGACGGCAGCTTCGTCCAGGGCACGATCTTCAAACCCTGCAAGGTGCGCAAGTAGGTCGCGCTACCCTGGTTCCTACCGGGGTTTCAAGGAGGTGATGATGGCGAAGCGAGTGCTGAGGATCGGGGTTCTGCTGGCGCTGAGCGCCGTCGCCGCGTCCGGCATCGCAAGCGCCGCCACGGTCAGGGTCGGGACGCTGGTGCTGCACGCGGACGGTGGGTTCGCGCCGCGGGCCTTGCCCAGGCGGGCCTACGCGCCGATCCGCTTTCAGGGCTACGGCGACGTCAAGACCACTGACGGCTCGGTGCCGCCGGCGCTGACCCACGTGCGGCTCGAATTCGACCGCGACGGCAAGCTGACCACGGCCGGGCTGCCGGTCTGCCCGCCGGGGCGGATCGAGGCGACGACCGTGAAGCAGGCGCGGCGTCGTTGCCGCGGGGCGATCGTCGGCAGCGGCCACGTCGGCGCCGTGCTCAGCCTCGGCGACTCGCGGCTCAGGGTGCGCTCGCCGCTGACCCTCTTCAACGGCCCGCGCCAGGGCGGCGACATCACCGTCGTCGCCCACGCCCAGACCACGGCGCCGGTCTTCCAGAGCTACGTCGTCGTCGCGGCGATCGAACGGAGGCGCGGTCGGATCTATGGCTACAGGACCAGCTTCGACGTACCCACGATCGCCGGCGGCGCCGGCGCCCTGACCCACGTCGACGCCAAGATCGACCGCCGCTACCGCGCCGGGGGCAGCGAACGCAGCTACGTCTCCGCGCGCTGCTCGGACTACATCCTGCAGACCCAGGGCTACTTCTCCTTCGCCGACGGCAACGTGATCTACGGCGACGCCTTCAAGTCCTGCAGCATGCGTCCCTGAGGCGGTTCCGCGGAACCGCCCGCCGGCGGCGCGCTCTTCCTATACTTGCCGACCGCGGGCCGTTAGCTCAGTTGGTAGAGCAGGAGACTCTTAATCTCAAGGTCGCTGGTTCGAACCCAGCACGGCCCACTCGCGACAGCCCCCGCTCGCTCCCCTAGCCGCCGGGGGCGGTGGCGCCGCCAAGGCCGCCGAAGGGGTTCTGGTTCTGCAGCTGTTCTTTGCCGGCTTCCTTCTGGACTTTGGCGAGTTCCTTCTTCTGTTTCTCGAAAGCCTTGCCGCGTTTGCGGTATTCGGCCAGCTGTTTTTCGACGTTCTTCGCTTCCGCCTTGGCCGGGGCTTCCGCCGCGGCCCGCTTGGTCGTCTTGTCGCCGGCGGCGAATTCGCCGTTGAAGTACTGGTAGATCGCCAGCGTGCTGAGCGAGCCGAGGCTGGGGCTCGATTCGGCGGCGATCTTCTGCGCCTCGGTCGCTCTGGCGACGTTTTCCTCGGAGGCGAGCAGGCTGGTCGACGATTCGGCGAGGCGGAAGAAGGTCCCGGCGACGAGCTGCGCCCCGGTCGCGCTCGGTTCGTCGGCCTGCTTCAGGTAGCGGGTCCACGCTTCCCCGGCCGCTTCGAAGTCGACCGTCGCTTCGGCCGGGACGACCGGCGTTTCCGTTTCCCCCGCGGGTTCGATCTGGGCGTTGCCGGCGTTGATCCGGGTGCGGGTCAGCTGCAGCAGTAGCTGTTCGTCCTGGGGGCTCTGCGCCAGGCGCCGTTCGATCCTTTCGGCCTGTTCGTGGAAGACCTTGGAGGCTTCGCCGCCGCTCGAGCTCGAGCTGCCGAGGATTTCGGCGATGTTGACCGGGCCGACGACGAGGAAGAGGCTGCCGCCCATCAGCAGGGCGAGGATCGCGTAGACGACCCGGATAACGTGTTTGCGTTTCCCCCGGGTGTCGAAGACCATCCGACGCTCGCCGTTCGATGCCATGCTCCTATCTCTCCTGCGTAGCGGGTTGGGTCGTGCCTCCCGCGCCCTTCGGAGTGCCGAAGGCGCGCGCAAGCAAGATACTCAACTCGTACAAAGCGAGCAGAGGGACCATCTCGATCAGCATCGAGATCGGGTCGACCCCGGGCAGCGCGGCGGCGATCACAGCGATCGCCAGGTAGGCGTAGCGGCGGTTCGCGCGCAGCTGCTCGATGCTGACGATGCCGAGGCGAGTGACGGCGAGAATCGCCAGCGGCAACTGGAAGACGATCCCGCCGGCGAGCATCGTGGTCGAGAAGAAGCTGTAGTAGTCGCGGGCGCGGACCTGGACGTTGAACTGGCTGTCGTTGAAGTTGAGCAGGAACTTGACCGCGGCCGGCATCACGATGAAGTAGGCGAAGGCGACTCCGGCGAGGAAGAGCAGCGGCGCCATCAGCATGATCGGCAGCGCGACACGCCGCTCGGTATCGCTGAAAGCCGGCAGCACGTAGGCGTAGGCCTGGTAGAGGATCAGCGGCAGCGAGAGCAGGATCGCCCCGTAGGCGGCGACGGTCAGCGTCGTCGTGAACGGCTCGGTGACGCCGAAGGTGAGCAGCAGCTTGTGGTCGCCGGGCAGCGGCCCGGAGGCGATTTCGAGCAGCAGGTGGTTCTGCCAGAAGCAGAGCGCCAGGGCGACGGCGAACGCGACCCCGGAGACGACCAAACGCCGGCGCAACTCATCGAGGTGCTCGACGAGGCTGAGGCGGTCTTCGTGCGAGACCGGCCCGAGGCGACGGGGCATTCCCGGCTTGCCCCGGCCTACGGCCGCTTCTGGGCTACCGGCTCGGCCTTCTCGTCGGCGACCGGGCCGGGGTCTCCGGCTGGGATCTCACGCGGCGGCGCCGGCTCGTCGTCATCGTCGTTTTCGCCGTTGATCGAGCCTTTGAACTCGCGGATGCCCTTACCGAGCGAGCGGCCGAGCTCCGGCAGCCGTTTCGGGCCGAACACCACGAGGGCGATGATCAGGACGACGATGATCTCGAGGGGACCGATGTTTCCAAGCATCCGCCCATGGTAACGGTCGTCGGTCGCGATCGGATCAGGTCGAATCGGCGGCGCGCCTACCCGGTAATGGGGTTTTCTGCGATCGCTGTGGGAAACTCCGGATTGAATCGCCGCCTCGCGTGTTCGATAGGTCAAGGCATGAACAACGCGAGCCGCACAGAGACGAAGACGGACAGCGGACTTCACGTCTGCCCTCAGTGCGCCTCGAAACTGGTCCAGCCGACTCGCTGGGAGCAAACCGCCAAACGCGGCCACTGGCACCTCTGGCGCCGCTGCCCGGAGTGTGAGTGGCGCTGCGACGGTATCCACGGCGAGAGCGAGATCGACGCCTTCGACGAAGCGCTCGACGTCGGCGCCGAGGCGCTTGCGAACGAACTGCGCGAGCTCGAACAGGAGACGATGCGGCAGATCGTCGAGGCTTTCACCACCGCGCTCGCCGCGGACCTGATCACGGCCGACGACTTCGGCCCCTAGACGGGCTCTTAGCTATAACGCTGGACTACGCCGTCGGCGACGAGCTCGAAGAGCTTGCGGCGTTCGGCGTCGAAGCCGCCCGCGCTAAGACCGCGCTTCGCTTCCGCGACCAGATCCAGCGCCTGGCCGCGGACCCGGCGCAAAGCGCCGGTCCGCTCGATCCGCGCGCAGAGCCGCTCGGCGGCGGCGGCGTCGAGGGCACGCAGGTCGGCGGCGGCGATCTCCGCGTCGGCCTCGGCGGCAAGGATCAGCGGCAGGGTCACGGTGCCGTCGAGCAGGTCGGTGCCACGCGCCTTGCCGGTCCGCTCCGGCGGCCCGGAAACGTCGAGCACGTCGTCGAGCAGCTGGAACGCGAGGCCGATCGCCGCGCCGAAGCCGCCCAGCGCCTCGTTCTCGCGGCCGAGCAGGCAGGCGCACTCGAACAGCGTCGCCGTCTTCAACCGGCAGCGCTCGAGGTAGCGCTCGGCGGAGATCGAGAGGTCGTAGGCATCCTGGCGCTGGGCGAGCTCGCCCCGCGCCAGCGCGACCGCGGCGGCGGAGAGCAGCTCGACCGCGCGCCGGTCGCCGGCGGCGGCGAGCAGCTCGAAGGCGCGTGAGAAGAGCAGATCGCCGGCGGCGGCGGCCCGCTCGCGGCCAGCCGTCGCCGCGATCGTCGGACGGCCGCGGCGCAGCGGCGCGGCGTCGAGCACATCGTCGTGAACCAGGGTCGCCATGTGGATCAGCTCGATCGCCGCGGCGGCGCGGACCGCCTCCTCGCCGCCCTCCTCGCCGGCGCAGAGCAGAACCAGCATCGGCCGCAGGCGCTTGCCGCCGGCCTCGAGCGTCGCCTCCGCGTCAGCGCCCAGCGTCGCCCCGTAGCCCAACGCCGCCGCCCGCAGCGTTTCCTCGACCTCGCCCAGCCGCAGCGGCAGCCAGCGGCTCGAGGCGTCGAGCACGGCGGTGACCGGCGGCGGGACCGCCGAGTGCCGGGTCACCCGGCGGACCGGCTACGCCGCGGTGGATCGCCATGATCCCGCCGGCCGAGGACAGTCCAGCCGATCCGCTCCAACCCGGCCGCGTCCATCTTCTCGGCAAGGCCGCGCGGCGAGGGGAAGCTATGCACCGATTCCGGCAGGTAGCTATAGGCCTCGGGGTCGCGGCAAGCCTGCCCAGGACCGGCACGATCCGGTCGAACCAGAGCGAGTAGAAGGTCGAGAGCGGCGGCCGCGTCGGCTGGTGATCTCGAGGATGACGAGTCGGCCGCCGGGACGCAGCACGCGGCGCATCTCGCGCAGACCGGCGTCGCAGGTCGGAGAAGTTGCGCACGCCGAAGCCGACCGTGACCGCGTCGAAGCGGCCGGCGTCGTAGGGCAGGTTGAGCGCGTCCGCCCACTCGAAGCGGGCGGTGGGGCGTCTGTCCCGGCCTTCTCGCGGGCGAGGTCGAGCATCGGCTCGGAGAAGTCGCAGCCGATCACATGGCCGCCCGGCGACACCCGCCCGGCGAGCTCGAACGCCAGGTCGCCGGTGCCACAGCAGACGTCGAGCGCGGCGTCGCCCGGCCCCAGCTCGGCGCGGTCGGCGGCGCGCTGGCGCCAGCGATGGTGCAGGCCGGCGGTCATCACCGAATTGAGCAGGTCGTAGCGCCCGGCGATCCGGTCGAACATACGGTTGACCTGCCCCGCGAATTGGGCGGAGTCCGCTGCGGCTGCGCGGTGTCCTTCATCGGACCAGTTGGCCTAGTCGAGTGAGGAGAGGAAATCGGCGAGCTCGTTGAGCTTCTTCGGCGGCAGGTCCCTGAAGGAGGGCATGATACCCGGGCCGATCTCCACCGAGCGCACGATCGCGGCGCGCGGGATGCGATCGGCGATGTGGGTCAGTTCGGGACCGGGCCCGTTGTTGCCGTTCTCGCCCAGCTTGTGGCAGGCGAGGCAGCCGGAGCCGGCGACGACCTCCTTGCCGGCCTCGTAGCGGGGCGCCACTTTCATGTCGATCTCGGTCGGCGAGCCGCCGGTGGCGCCGAGGAAGGTCAGGTAGGCCATCGCCGCGATCGTCATCACGCCGGCCGTGGTCGCGATCGGGCGACGCGCCGGGTTACGCTCGGCGCCGCGGTCGTAGAACGGCAGCAAGAGCAGCAGGACCATGCAGATCGTCGGGATCCCGATCGTCGCGATCGGGACCAGCTCCGGCGGTTTGATCACGCGCAGGAGCTCGAAGAGGAAGAAGAAGTACCACTCGGGGCGCGGCACGTAGGTCGTCGTCGTCGGGTCGGCCTTGGGGCCCTGCTCGGCGCCGAGCACGACCGACATGACGATGATCACGCCGACGACGATCAGCATCATCGCCGAGTCCTTCAGCACCGCGTAGGGGAAGAAGGGCTTGCCCTTCTTCTTCAGCAGCTCGTACTCCTCGAGATAGGCCTGCTTGTCCGCCGGCTTCATCGCGGGCCCCCGTTGCCCTCGGCGCCGGCCTGCAGCGGCGCCGTCGGCGACGCCGCCTTCGGCTTCTCGGCGCGCAGCCAGGGCGGCGCCGTGGTGCCGAGCTTGACGACTAGGTAGAGGTGGGCGCCGATCAGGGCGATGATCGCGCCGGGGACGAGCAGCATGTGGATCGCGTAGAAGCGCGAGAGCGTCGTCGCGCCGAGCTCCGGGCCGGCGCGCAGGAAATCGCTCAGGTAGGGGCCGACGACCGGGCCGGTGCCGTTGATGTTGATGCCGACGACCGAGGCCCAGAAGGAGCGTTGGTCGAAAGGCAGCAGGTAGCCGGTGAAGGCCATCGTCATCGTCAGGATCAGCAGCACGACGCCGATCACCCAGTTGAGCTCGCGCGGGTACTTGTAGGCGCCGAAGAAGAAGGTCCGCCCCATGTGCAGGAAGACCAGGATCACCATCATGCTCGAGCCCCACTTGTGCATCCCGTGCACGAAGGCGCCGAGGAAGACGTCGTTGTTGATGTGCGCGATCGAGGCGTAGGCCTGGGTCGTCGAGGGCGTGTAGAACATCGCCAGGAAGACGCCGGTCGTGGCCTGGACGACGAAGGCGATCAGGGTCGCCGAGCCGAGCGTGTAGAACCAGTTGGTCCCCTTCGGCACCTTGCGGTAGAGCATCCCGGTGAGGAAGCCCGAGGCCGAGGTGCGCTGGTCGACCCAGGCGAGCACGTCGACCGGTGCGTCTTTGGCTTTGTCGCCGAGCTTCGCCGCGTCGGAGGGACGCTCCGGCGGGGCCGTCTTGAGATCGGCCGGCGCGGCGCCCTTGGCGCCGTTGCCCGCGCCCGGCTTGGCCGGTTTGCGCAGCGGGGCGGGAATCAGCGAGTCGAGTTTCATCTAGATCACCCGCTCGGCGGTGGGAAGGTGGACGGCCGGGGCGGATACAGATATTCCCAGACGCCGCCGGTGAACTCGCCGGGGTCGCGGGCGCGCACCGGGTCGAGCTGGGAGGTGACGCTGTAGCGCGGGCCGAGCTCGACCTGGCCGTTGCGGATCCGCGTCTGGAACTGGTCGAGTGGGCGCACCGGCGGACCGCCGATCCGCTTGCCCTGGAAGTCGTAGACGCCGCCGTGGCAGGGGCAGATGAAGTTGCCGGCCGCCTCGACGAAGCGCACCGGGCAGCCGAGGTGGGCGCAGCGGTTGGAGACGGCGACCATCTCCTTCGGGTTCTCCTCGAAGAGCTTCGAGCCCCTGCGCACGTAGGCGGTCGTCTTGCCGGCGTCGCCGATCCCCTCGGTTTCGGTGAAGACGACCTGGCGGTAGGTGTCCTCGACGAAGTCGCCGACCGGGCCGACGGCCTCCCAGCGCTCCTTGCCGCGATGGAAGATCGGCGCCACGGCGAAGCCGACCGCGGGCAGCACGACGGCGGCGCCGGCGAGGCCGCCGAGGCCCTGGACCGCGACCGTGAAGGCGCGCCGGCGGGTCATCGACTCGCCCTCGAAGTAGCCGGGAGGGTTGGGCTTGGCCCGTGCCGCCGGGCTCTCGCCCTCGGTCCCGTTTCGCTTGTTTGCCTCGTCAGCCAATCTCTGCCTTCGACCGGCCGCGCAGTTTATTGCCTCGGCCGTTCGTTAGCTTTGCACGGGTGACGCTGCGTCATCCAGGGAGGCTGCTTGTCGTCGCGATCGTCGCGATCGTCGCTCTGGCGATCGTCGGTCGCGGGGTCGAGGACGAGCTGCGGCCGACCTCGCTCAGCGTCCCCGGAACCGCCTCCGGCAAGGCCGGCGAGTTGGTCAAGCGCTACTTCGGCGACACCGCGCCCTTCGCGATCCTGCTGCAGGGGCCGCCGCGCGAGCTCGACCGCCAGGGCCCGGCGCTGATCCGCAAGCTGCGCGCCGATCCGGCGGTCACCACCGTCTCGCCCTGGGACAAGGGCAGCGTCGGCGACCTGCGGCCGGGGCCGCGCAAGGCGCTGATCCTGGTCGACTTCCACGTCAGCGACGACGTCGCGGTCAAAGACACGGTCCCCTACCTGGACCGCACACTGGAAGAAGGGGTGACGCCGCCGGTGCGCGCCGCCGAGACCGGCTACGCCAGCCTCTCGCGGGCGATCATCGACGAGTCGGTCGCCTCGACCGAGCGGGCCGAGCTGATCGCGATCCCCTTCCTGCTGCTCGTCCTGCTGCTCGTCTTCCGCTCGCCCGTCGCCGCCGCGATCCCGCTCGCCTTCGGCGCGGTCGCGGTGATCACCTCACGCGGCGTGCTCGCGATCGCCGCCAACTGGATCGCGATCGACGGCTTCGCGCTGACCGTCTGTTCGATGATGGGCCTGGCGCTCGGGGTCGACTACGCGCTCCTGATGGTCTCGCGCTTCCGCGAGGAGCTCGCCGCCGGGACCGAGCCGCGCGAGGCGGCGCGGATGACCCGGCGCACCGCCGGCCGCACGATCGTCTTCGCCGGCTCGACCCTCTTCCTGGCGATGCTGGTGACGCTCTTCGTGATGCCGGGCTCGCTGCTGATCTCGCTGGCCGGCACGGCAATCGCGGTGACCGCGATCAGCGTCATCGTCGCCGCCCTGGTCGGGCCGGCGTTGCTGATCGTGCTCGGCCACAACGTCAACCGCTGGCGGATCGGCGGCGAGGGCCACGGCGAGGGCGTGATGACGCTGGTCCGCGGCGCCCTGCGGCGACCGCTGGCGGCGACGATCCTGATCGGCGTCATCGTCCTGCTGCTGGCGCTGCCGGTGCTGGCGCTGAAGACCGGGCCGCCCAGCGCCCAGCAGCTGCCCTCCGCCAACCCGGCTCGTGAGGAAGCCGAGCTGATCGCCGACTCGATCGGGCCCGGCTGGGAAGCGCCCTTCGTCCTCGTCGCCGTCTCCAACGAGGGGCCGATTACCGAACCCGCCAGCCTCGCCGCGCTCGCTCGCTGGCAGCGCCGGATCGCCGCCGACCCGGGCGTGCAGGCGGTGATCGGCCCGGCCCAGATCCGCAAACAGGTGCGCCCGCTGCGCAAGACCGGCAACGACCTGCTTGCCGGTCGCGGCGAAGCCGACCCCGAACAGCTGACCATCCTCGGCAAGAAGCTGGGCACGGCGACCCAGGGAGTGCGGCAATTGCGGTCAGGCATCTCCAAGGCGAGCTACGGCGCCGGCCTGCTCGCCGGCGGCAGCGGGCGCGCGGGCGAAGGCGCCGAACAGCTCGAAGGCGGGATCGCGCGGCTCGGCTCGGGCGCGGCGAAGGCGGCCGGCGCGCTCGACCGGCTCGCCGCCGGCTCGGGCAAACTGGAAGAAGGGCAGCGGCAGGCCGAGGTCGGCGCGTTCTCCGTGCAGAGCGGCGCCGAAAGCGTGCTCAACGGCGTCAAGGGGAACGGGCTGGAGCGGGCGCGGAGCCTGCGCGCCGAACTGAAGAAGAAGGCCGGCGCCGACCCCAGCCTGGCGCCGCAGGTGCGCGAATCCGAACGCCTGGTCGAAGCGCTGGCGATCGCCCGCAACGAAGCGCAGCGGGTCAGCGGCCAGGCCAAGCAGCTGCACGACGGACAGCAGAAGCTGGTCGGCGGCACGGTGAAGCTGCACAAGGGCGCCGAGAAGCTGGCCGGGGCGACCGGAGAACTGCCCGGGGCGATCGGCAAGCTCGAGGGCGGCGCGGCGCAGCTCGTCGACGGGCTCGGCCAGCTCGAAGGCGGCGCCGGCACGCTCGAAGAGCGGCTCGCCGAAGGCTTCCACCAGTCGCGACCGTTGCAGAAGGGGCTGCATCGCTCCAACGTCAAGGTTTCCGTGCAGGCCGCCCACGTCAACCGCAAGGTCGACCGCCTGCGGCGCAACTCGCCGGGCATCTTCGACTCCGGCTACTTCGTCCTCTCCAGCCTCGCCGGCTCGAGCGAACCGAACCGCAAGCGGGTCGGCGGGATCGTCGACCTGGAAAGCGGCCAGGCCGCGCAGATGATCGTGATTCCCCGCTACACCTTCAACACCGAGGGGTCGACGGCGCTGAACGAACGGCTAAAGCGCGACGCCGAGGGCCTTGCGCTGGCGACCGGCGCGACCACCGGGGTCACCGGCGCCGCCGCCGAACTGATCGATTTCACCGACACGATCTCCGCCCGGGTGCCGCTGCTGATCGTCGTGATCACGCTCGCCACCTTCCTGATCCTGGTCGTGATCCTGCGCGCCCTGCTGCTCGCCGCGATCGCCGTGACCCTCAACCTGATCACGGTCGCGGTCGCCTTCGGCGTGCTGACCCTGCTCTTCGACGTCCCCGAGGGCTGGCCCCTCGGCGGCCACACCTATGTCGACGCGATCGGGGCCGTGGGAATCTTCGGGATCGTCTTCGGGCTCTCGATCGACTACGCGGTCTTCCTGCTGATGCGGATGCGCGAGCACTACGAGAACAACGCCTCCAACGAGGGCGCGATCGTCTTCGGGCTGGAGAAGACGGCGCGGGTGATCACCGGCGCGGCGGCGATCATGACGGCTGTCTTCGTCGCCTTCGCCGGCGCCGACATCGCCTCGGTCAGCCAGCTCGGCGCCGGCCTCACCGTGGCGGTGCTGCTCGATGCGACGGTCGTGCGGATCGTCCTGCTGCCGGCGCTGATGCTGCTGCTCGGCGACCGGGTCTGGTGGCTGCCCCGCCCGCTGGAGAAATTCCTGCCGCGGATCGATCTTCACGGCTCCCGCGCGGGTTAGGGAAATGAACGGCTTGGCAACTGCGATATTTTGTGCGCAGGGTTGAACAGGGGATCGGCTGGGACCTTTGCGTCGTCGCCGGACCGGCCAGCGCAAAGAGGAGGACTGATCTAGTGAGAAGCTCAGCAAGGAAGTCGCGCCTGCCGGTGCTCGGCCTGGCCTTCGTCATCGCGCTGCTCGCCGCGGTATCCGCGGCTGCGGCGGCCGAAGGCGAACTCACCCGGGACGAATACGTCACCCGGGTCGACCCGATTTGCAAGGCCAACGCGAAGGCGAACGCGCGCATCCTCAAGGGCGTCAAGGGCCAGGTCCAGCACGGCGGCCTCGTCCCGGCGGGGAAGCGCTTCATTCGCGCCTCCTCGGTGTTCGGCAGGACCACGGCGAAGATCGCGCGCATTCCCCAGCCCGGGTCTGACACGGCCAAGCTGGCGAAGTGGATCCGCTACCTGAAGAAGGAGGAGTCGTTCCTGCGGAGGATCGGCCAGCTGCTGAAGTCGAACAAGAAGAACCCCGCCTACAAGGAAGCGGTACGGCTCAAGAGCAACAACAACAGGGCCAACTCCGCGATCGTCGGCTATGGCTTCCAGCACTGCTCGATCGATCAATCGAAGTTCCTCTAGACCTTGAAGCCGCTCGCCCTGGTCGCGCTGGCGCTGCTGATCGCGCTCGGCGCGGCGGGCGCCGCCCAGGCCGAGAAGGAAATCGCCGGCAACCTGGTCGTCTCCTTCGACGGCGGGATCACGCCGAAGTCGCTGCCGCGCAAGGGAACCGCTCCGGTGACGGTCAAGGTGGACAGCGGCTTCGGCACCGTCGACGGCAGCGACCCGCCGCCGCAGCTGCGCCAGATCTCGATCGGGATCAACAAGGGCGGCAAGATCTTCGACCGCGGCCTGCCGACCTGCCAGGTGCGCCGCATCCAGCCCTCGACCATCGCCGCCGCCAAGCGCATCTGCGGCGGGGCGATCGTCGGCAACGGCCATGTGCAGGTGCGGGTCCGACTGGCCAACCAGTCGCCGTTCACCTTCAAGGGGCCGATGCTCGTCTTCCACGCGACGCGGTCGGGCGGCCACCGGCGGCTGCTGGCCCAGGTCTACGGCAGCAAGCCGCCCTCGGCATTCGTGCTCAACTTCAAGGTCGTCGAGAAGAAGGGGACCTTCGGCACGGTGATCAAGACGACGCTGCCGAAGGCGGCGCGCCAGTGGGCCTACGTCACCCACTTCGACATGAAGCTGCGCCGCGTCTACGAGTACAGGGGCCGCAAGCACAGCTTCATCAGCGCCGGCTGCCCCGCGCCGCCCGGCTTCCCCGGCGCCGTCTACCCCTTCGCCCGGGCAAACTTCAGCTTCGCGGGCGGCACACAGGTCTCAACCACGCTGATCCGCGACTGCACGGTCCGTTGAGCGGCCCGCTCAGGCTGCGGTGATCGCCTCGACGGCCTTTGCCCAGGCGGGCTCGACCTCGTCCAGGCGTCCCTCGGCGTGAAGCTGGGCGCTGGTGCTGATCAGATCCGCGAGGATCCGCACGGCGGCGACGTCGCCGCTCGCCGCCAGTCGTTCGATCCCGAGCGCGTAGAGGTAGTCGCCGGCGAGCAGGGCGAGGTCCTCGTCGTGGCCGTTTAGCAGCCGCGGCTCGGCGTAGTGGAGCAGGTAGCCCTCGCGGACCGCCTCGAGCACGTAGGCGTAGTCGCCGGGGGAGCGAATGCGCGGCCGGGATCCGGCTCGGCGATGTGCGGCGATATCGGGGTGTCCTCGGCGCGGAGCTGCGCGGCCAGATCGGCCAGGGCGCTCATTTGAACGCCTCGCGCAGCGATTCCCCCGCGGCTTCGACGGTGCGTTCGATCTCCTTCTCGCCGTGGGCCAGCGAGGGGAACCAGGCCTCGAACTGGGAAGGCGGCAGGTAGACGCCGCGATCGAGCATCGCCCGGCAGAAGCGCGCGTGGGCGTCGAGGTCGCAGGCGGCGGCCGTGCTGAAGTCGGCTGGCGGCCCGGGGGCGAAGAAGAGGGTGAGCAGGCCGGGGGCCGAGACGACGTGCAGCGGGTACTCGCCGACGAAAGCGGCGAGGCCCACGGCGAGCCTCCTCGTCAAGGCCTCGAGGCGCCCGTAGGCGGCGGGGTCGAGCCGGCGCAGCGTCGCCAGGCCGGCGGCGGCCGCGAGCGGGTTGCCCGAGAGCGTGCCCGCCTGGTAGACGTCACCCGCCGGGGCGATCCGCTCCATCGTCGCCGCCGGGCCGCCGAAGGCGGCGGCGGGCAGACCGCCTCCCAGCACCTTGCCCAGCACCGTCAGGTCGGGGACGACGCCATAGCTCTCCTGGGCGCCGCCGCGAGCGATCCGGAAACCGCTGATCACCTCGTCGAAGACGAGCAGCGCGCCGGCCTCGCGCGTCACCATGCGGAGGAACTCGAGAAAGCCGTCGGCGGCCGGGACCAGGCCCATATTGGCCGGCAGCGGCTCGGCGAGCAGGGCGGCGACCTGGTGCTCCTCGAGCGCGTGCGCCACGGCCTCGCGGTCGTTCCAGGGCACGACCACAGTGCCCGCCGCCTGCGCCGCGGTCACCCCCGGGCTGCCGGGAAGCGCCAGCGTCGCCAGGCCCGACCCGGCCTCGGCCAGCAGCCCGTCGGAGTGGCCGTGGTAAGCGCCGGCGAACTTGACCACGACCTCGCGACCGGTGACGGCGCGGGCGAGGCGGACGGCGCTCATCGCCGCCTCGGTGCCGGAGCTGGTCATGCGCAGCATCTCGACCGAGGGCACGCGCGCGACGACCTCCTCGGCGAGCTCGACCTCGACCTCGGTCGGGGCGCCGTAGCTGGTCCCGCGCCGCGCCGCCGCCTCAACCGCGGCAACCACCTCGGGGGCCGCGTGGCCGAGGATCAGCGGTCCCCACGAACAGACCCAGTCGACGTAGCGGTTGCCGTCGACGTCCGCCAGCTCGCAACCCTCGCCGCGCGCGACGAAGACCGGGCCGCGGCCGATCTGCCGCATCGCCCGCACGGGGCTATTGACGCCGCCGGGGAGGACGCGCTGTGCGCGCGCGTACAGCTCCTCGCTACGAGTGCTCAGAATCCCACCGGGCGTAGTCGTCGGTGAAGTAGTGCAGGCGGATCTTCTTGTACTCGGTCGAGGAGTAGAGCGTGGCGCGGTCCCCCGGCCCCATCCCGCACTCGGCGGCGATCGAGTCGAGGATCGCGTCGCACTCCTGCTTCGAGCGGCCGTGGGCCATCGTGAAGACGCTGTAGGGCCAGTCCTCGTAGGTCGGCCGCTGGTAGCAGTGCGAGATCCCGCGGAAGGCGGCCATCCGCCGCCCCGTCTCCATGATCTCCCCCTCGGGCACCTTCCAGACGCCCATCCCGTTGGCCGAGAAGCCGGCGCGGCGGTGGAAGAGGATCGCCGCGACGCGGCGCAGCAGCTTGCGCTCGATCATCGAGCCGAGCCGCTCGAGCAGCTCCTCGGTGGTTATGCCGAGCTCGGCGGCGGCCGCGTCGTAGGGCCGCTCGACCGCCTCCATCGGGCCCTGCAGGGCGCGGATCGTGGCGATGTCGCGCTCGTCGTAGGGCTGGCGCTCGAGCTCGCGCGGCGGCGTCGCCTCGACCGCGCTGGAGAGCGCCTCGGTGCCCTTCTCCATCTCCAGGTTCATGTTGATCTTGAACAGGGTCAGGGTCGGCAGCTGGCGCATCGACTCGGCCCCCGTCTCCTCCATCAACGCCGCCAGGGTGCCTTCCATCCCGAGCGCTGAGTCGGGCGGCACGGCGATCGTGAACCAGAGGTTGAAGTCGTGCGTGCGCAGGTAGTTGTGCGAGACGCCCGGATGGGCGTTGACCGCGGCCGCGGCCCGTTGCGGGTTCTCGCCGTCGACTTTGGCCGCGACCAGCATCGAGTCGTAGCCGAGCGCGCGGGTGTCGAAGATCGGCGTGATCTCCCGGATGATCCGCTCCTTGAGCAGGCGACCGGTGCGGGCCAGCACGTCGTCCAGCTCGAGCTCGGCCTCGGCGGCGAGCAGGGCGAAGGGCTCGGGGTCGAGCGGGAAGCTCGACTGCAGCAGGTTCATCAGCCGCTTGTCGGTTTCGTCGAGCGGGATCGCCGCCCCGTCCTTGCGGGAGCGTGCCTTCGACTGGGGGACTTTCACCGGAGCCAAGCCGCGGCCTCCTTCGCGTAGTAGGTGACGATCGCGTCGGCGCCGGCGCGGCGGATCGAGGTCAGCGTCTCGAGCACCGCGGCGCGCTCGTCGATCCAGCCGTTGGCGGCGGCCGCCTTCAGCATCGAGTACTCGCCGGAGACATGGTAGGCGGCCAGCGGCGCCCCGGTCGCCTGCTTGACCCGGCGGACGACGTCCAGGTAGGGGGTGGCGGGCTTGACCATCAGCATGTCGGCGCCCTCGTCGAGGTCGAGCTGGGCCTCGCGCACGGCTTCCTCGGCGTTGGCCGGGTCGAGCTGGTAGCCGCGCCGGTCGCCGAACTCCGGCGTCGACCCGGCGGCGTCGCGGAAGGGACCGTAGAAGGCCGAGGCGTACTTCGCGCTGTAGGCGACGATCGGGGTGCCCGAGTGGCCCTCCTCGTCGAGCTGGTGGCGGATCGTGCCGACCCGGCCGTCCATCATGTCGCTCGGCGCGACCGCGTCGGCGCCGGCCTCGGCGTGGGAGATCGCGGTTTTCGCCAGCAGCTCGATCGTCACGTCGTTGTCGACCTCGCCGTCGCGGACGAAGCCGCAGTGGCCGTGCGAGGTGTACTCGCAGAGGCAGACGTCGGTGATCACGGTCAGGTCGGGGTGCGCGTCCTTCAGCGCCCGCACCGCCATCTGCACGACGCCCTCGTCGTCGTAGGCGCCCGAGCCGGTCTCGTCCTTGGCGGCGGGGACGCCGAAGAGCAGGATCGCGCCGAGGCCCGCGGCGGCGAGCTCGGTCGCCTCGGCGACCAGCTCGGAGATCGAGAAGCGCTCGATCCCGGGCATCGACTCGACCTCCTCGCGGACGCCCTCGCCGGCGACGACGAAGGCGGGCTGGATCAGCTGCGCTGGGGAGAGCGTCGTCTCGCGGACGAGGCCGCGGAGGCTCTCGGTGCGGCGCAGGCGTCGCATGCGGGTGCTTGGGAACTGCATTGGTTGCGAGTTTAGGGGAGGGGCGTGGGGTTCCCTCGTATGTGCCTAGGTTCGCTTCGCTCACTATGTTTGTGCGGCTCCGCCGCAAAGACCACTCTGCGGAGCCGCTTCGCGAGGCACATCAGGATGGCACCCCCATCCCTCCCAGTACGGTTCGCCCGTGGAAGCGCAGGGGCTGGTCAAGCGATATGGAGCGCGCGAAGCTCTCAAGGGGGTCGATTTCTCCGCGGCTCCCGGGGAGCTTGTGGCTGTGATCGGGCCCTAATGGGGCTGGGAAGACGACGTTGTTGTCGATTCTGGCGGGGACGCTTAAGCCGGATGGGGGGAGCGTGAGCTCGCCTAACGGGGACGTGGGGTGGGTGCCGCAGCAGGCTGCGCTTTATCGGCGGCTGACCGTGGAGGAGAACCTTCTGTTGTTCGCGCGGCTGCAGAAGCATCCTGAGCCGCGGCGGGCGGTTGAGGAGATGTTGGAGCTGACCGGGCTGGGGGAGCGGCGGGGGGAGTTGGTCGCCAAGCTCTCGGGGGGGAATCAGCAGCGGGTCAATATCGCGATCGGGTTGATGGCGGCGCCGGCGGTGCTGCTGCTCGACGAGCCGAGCGTGGGATTGGACCCGCGCCAGCGGGCGCGCTTGTGGGAGTTCATCGCCGGGCTCGCCGGGCGGGGCACGAGCGTCGTCTTCTCCACCCACGACATCCAGGAGGCCGAGCGCTACGGGCAGCGGCTGCTCGTCCTCGCCGACGGCGAGAGCCTTTTCGACGGCTCCAGCGGCGCCCTGCGCGAGGCCGTCAAGGGCGAGGCGCCCGAGGCCGCGGGCAGCGACTTCGAGACCGCCTTCGTCGCCTTCCTCCAGCACCGGGGGCACTGAACGGTGCGCTGGCTGCTGCTCAAGGACCTGCGGATCCTGCGCCGCTCGCCGCTGCAGGCGGCGCTGCTGGTCGTCTACCCGGTGCTGATCGCGCTGCTGATCGGGTTCGCGATCTCGCGCGACCCCGGCAAGCCGCGGGTCGCCTTCCTCAACGAGATCCCGGCCGGGGCGCGGGTCGCCGGCGGCAACGGCAAGCTGCCCGCGATCGGGGTCAACAAGCGGATCTGCAAACAGGTCGAGTGCGTTTACGTGCCCGACCGGGTGGCGGCGGAAGCGAAGGTCCAAGACGGTGACGTGCTCGCCGCGCTGATTCTCCCCGCCGACCTGATCGACCGGCTCAACTCGCTCTCGACCCTGAACCCGGAAACGCCCGAAGTCGAGGTGATCGTGAATGAGGAGGACCCGCTCAAGGCGCGGGTGGTCGACGACCGGATCACCGCCCTGCTCGCCCAGGCCAATCTCTTCATCGCGCGCCAGATCGCCGCCGAAGGCGGCCGCTACCTCGACCTGGTCGTCGACGGCGGCGACTTCGAAGTGCTCGGCCAGCCGGTCGAAATCCTCGGCCTGCGCGCCGTCGCCTCGATCCTGCGGACGCTGCGCCCGGCGGTGCCCGCATCGCAACGGGCCGAGCTCGACCGGGTGATCCGCTTCGCCACGCTCGCCCGCGACAACCTCGACGTCGCGGCGCCGCTGATCGACCGGCTCGCGCAACCGATCGCGGTCGACAAGCAGACCGTCAGCGCCCCCACCCCGCCGCTTGAAATCTTCGCGATCGCCGTCGCCGCGACCCTGACCCTGACCTTCGTCACCCTGCTGCTCGTCGCCGGCTCGCTCGCCCTCGAGCGCGAGGAGAACACCTTCCCGCGGCTCACCGGCGGGCTCGTCTCGCGGCTCGGGCTGCTCACCGAGAAGGTCCTCCTCGGGGTCGCCGTGGGGCTGGTCGTGACCCTGCTGATGCTGGTCGGGGTGCAACTCTTCGTCAGCCTCGAATGGAGCCGCTTCGGCCTCTGGCTGGTCGCGATCCTCGCCGGCGGCGCGGCGCTCGGGGCGGCCGGGGCGGCGCTCGGGGCGGCGGCGCGCGACGTGCGCGCGGTCTCCTTGCTCGCATTCATGGTCTCGCTGCCGGTCGCGCTGCTCTCGCTCGTTCCCTCGGGAGCGGTCGGCTCGACGCTCTACGACGCGATCCGGGTGCTGACGGCGCTGTTCCCGTTCAAGCCGGCGCTGCAGGCGATGACCGCCGCACTCGACCCGGCCGGCCCCGGGATCGGCGGGCCGCTCCTGCACCTGGCGATCCTCGTCGCCGCCTACGGCCTGCTCGCCCGCTTCGCCCTGCGCCGCTTCGGTTCGGTCTGAGGGTAGGGTCGTCTAACTGTCAACGTCGACCCCAAGGTCGGCGGCAGCGTCCGACCCGGTCGGTTGGTTCTCGGGCAGGCGGCGAGCTGACTCCTAGCGTCGCTGTCGGCCCTGCAGGGCCGACTTGCATCCGTTCTGTCGCTCGCCGCCCCCCGAGGATCTCCGACGTGACTTCATAGGAGCGTGGCATCGCCCCAAGTTAGGTCTGTCCGACGGAGGTCCGTCCAATGGCCAAAACAAATGGAAGGGACGATGCGGATGATTGTGATCGGAGCGGACACCCACAAGGACACCCACACCGCTGTCGCGGTGGCAGGCGGCACCGGCCAACTGGTCGACGAGTTGACCGCGGCTGCCCGCAAGCCTGGTTTCGCCCAACACCTCGACTGGGCCCGCGACCTGGACTCCGAGCGGGTCTGGGCGATCGAGGACTGTCGGCACGTATCCGGTGGCCTGGAGCGCTTCCTGGTCGCAAGCGGCGAGCGGGTCGTTCGAGTCCCCCCGAAGCTGATGGGCCAATCGCGCAAAGGCTCGCGCGAGCGCGGTAAGTCCGATCCGATCGACGCCGCCAACGTCGCCCGGGCAGCGTTGCGGGAGGGAGTCGAGAGCCTGCCTGCCGCCTACCTCGATGAGGAGGCGATGGAGATCAAGCTGTTGCTCGATCACCGCGAGAACCTCGTTCGCGCCCGCTCGAGCGATCAAAGGCGCCTGCGCTGGCACCTGCACCAGCTCTTCCCCGAGCTCGAGATCCCCGCCGGCGCCCTGGACCGCATGGTCTGGTTGGAGCGGATCGCCGGGCGGCTATCTCGCGCCCCTCGACGCGCACGCGTGCGCGTCGCCCGCGAGCTGCTGCGCTCGATCCGCTCTCAGGTGCGCAGGGCCGGTGAGCTCGAGCGCGAGATCGCAGCCCTGGTCAAAGCCAAAGCCCCAGGACTCCTGGCCTTGCCCGGCTGCGGGGCGCTGAGCGCGGCGAAGATCCTCGCCGAGACGGCCGGGGTGGAGCGCTTTGCCTCCGACGCGAAGCTGGCCCGCCTTGCGGGGGTGGCGCCGGTCCCGGCCTCCTCGGGCCGCCGCGACCGCCACCGGCTCGACCGTGGCGGCAACCGCCAGCTCAACTGCGCCCTTCATCGCATTGCCGTGACCCAGAGCCGGGTCCATCCACCCGCACGGGAGTTCCTGGCTCGAAAGCAGGCCGAGGGAAAGTCCAGGATGGAGGCCCTTCGCTGCCTCAAGCGCCACCTGGCCCGCAAGGTCTGGAGGCTTTTGGTCGAATCTGAAAGAGAGAGATCCGTGACCACCGTGGACACTCAGAGAGGCTCGCTGGCACCGCAGTTTGCGGTGGCGGCTTGACATAGGAGGAACGCATGAAAGTGCTCTTCATCGGCGACGTGGTCGGCGGCCCGGGCAGGCGCGGTTTGAAGGCGGCGATGCCGGGGCTGCGCGAGCGCTGCGCCCCGGACCTGGTCGTCGTCAACGGCGAGAACTCGGCCGGCGGGATGGGGATCACGGAGAAGACCGCGAACGTGCTCTTCGACGCGGGCTGCGACGTGATCACGACCGGCAACCACGTCTACCGCCACCGCGAGGCCTACGAGTACCTCGACCGGGCCGAGCGGGTGATCCGGCCGGCCAACTACCCGCACGCCAACCCCGGCAGGGGACACCTCGTGGTCGAGGCGGGCGGCATGCGGGTCGGGGTGATCAACCTCAGCGGCGCGGTCGGCCTGCGGGTCGCGCGGCTGCCCTTCCAGGAAGCCGACAACATCCTCGAGCGGATCGAAGCCGACTGCGTGATCGTCGACTTCCACGCCGAAGTGAGCAGCGAGAAGGTCGCGATCGGGTGGCACCTCGACGGCCGCGTCGCCGCCGTCTTCGGCACCCACACCCACGTCCCCACGGCCGACGCCCGCGTCCTCCCCGGCGGCACCGCCCACATCTCCGACGTCGGCATGACCGGCTCGCGGACCAGCGTGCTCGGGGTCAAGCCGGAGCAGGTGCTCGAGGGGATGAAGACTCAGATGCCGGTCAAGTTCGAGACCGCGACCGAGGACGTCTGGGTGATGGGGGCAGCGGTCGAGATCAACGAGAACGGCCTCGCCGACTCGATCGAGCAGATCATGGTGCCCGTTCCAACCGGGTCGTAGGAGCGATGGCCGGAGTCGCTTCCAGAAATGCCTAAATTCGCTCGCTCCGCTCGCTCATGATGTTGGTGCCGCTTCGCGGCCGGAATCTCTCGCCGGTGCGCCGCTTCGCGAGGCATTCTGGAAGCGACTCCGGCCATCTCCCAGGGACATCATCGCGACGAGGAGCAGGGGGTAGAACCAGACGAGGTAGAGGTAGAACCAGTGTTGGGCGGTTAGCTGGAGGGAGATCAGTAGGGCCGCGCCAAGGGCGGCCACCTGGATCAGGGACTTGCGTTTGGGGATGAAGGCGACGATGACTGCCAGCAAGCCGGTGGCGACAAGGATCGCTGTGCGTAGGGGTTCCAAGCTGGGGACCTGGCCCCACAAGCTGAAGGGCGAGTCGCGGTCGGACTGATAGGTAATGGTCCTCTCGAAAACCGTGCCTAGCCCGGGGTCGATGGCAGGCCACGCCAGCAGCACCGCGACGGTCAGCAGGAACGCCGCCGCAAACGCCACTCCCGCGGGTGGCGTGGCAGGGGGGCCGCCCCCGAGGACGCTTTAGCGACCGCAGGAGGTGGTGGGTCCCCTGCCGCGACAGGACCCGCGGGCCGGTACGTAGCGAGCATTGGAACCAGCAGGACCGGGGCGAACTTGGTCAGGGTGGCTAGGGCGGCAAACACGCCGCGCTTCGCCGGGCGGGAAAGAGCGAGCAGAACGGCAACCAGTAAGGCTGCCACCAGGGTGTCGTTGGAGTTGGACTCGAGGGCGTAGGCGGTGTACGGGTAGGCGGCCCAGCCGAAGGCGAGGGTGGCGGCTAGCTTGCGGCCGGCGGGTCCCGGCCGGATGCGGAGGCCGAGCCAGATCAGCAGAGCGAAGGTGAGCAGGTCGAAGAAGACAGCGGCGCCGTGGGCCGCGGGCAGGTCGTCCCAGCTGCCGCTCCAGGGCCAGATCCGCTCGAAGGGGACGTAGGCGAGGTAGTTGACCGGGCCGTAGGTGTCCCCTTGCGAGATGTCCGCGGGGAAGTTGTCGTAGAGCGGTTCGCCGTGGGCGATCCGGTCGGCGCCGACGACCCCGGCGTAGCCGACGTCGATCGCGCCCGAGTCGGCCATGTTGAGCCCGACCCGGAGGCCGACCAGGAAGAGCGCCGCGACCAGCAGCCAGGCGGCCGGCCAGACCGGGCGGATCCCCTCCCCCCTCCCGCGCAGCCCGATCCACAGGGCGCGCGCCAGCAGGTAGAGCAGCGCCGGGTACTGGAGCGGGACCGAGACCCCGATCTCGGCGCGGTTGAAGAAGTAGTGCGAGACACCAAAGCCGAGCAGGACAATGAGGTCCAGCGTCGCCACCCGCCATGGCCGCCGCCAATCGACCAGGCCGAGCAGGAACAGGGCGCAGAGCGGCAGGAACACGTAGGGCGCGTTGAGCGTGTGCCCGAACGAGCCCGAGTACCCCCGTGCCATCTTCCACAGCACCTGGTACCCCGTCCAGGACTCGGTCACCTCCCCACTGCGCGGATCGACCAGGGCCAGCGCCACCTCCTCGTCGCCGGCGAAGTAGGCCACCTCCCAGTGTCCGTCGACGATCGAAGCGGAGTGCGTCAGCCCCCCGTTCTTCTTGCGCTGGTCGACAACCTTCGCATCACGGTTCGCGATCGCGGACGCCCGCCGCTCGCCCACCTCGGCGGCATGTGCAACACCGCCCGTCAAGTAGAGGAACAGGACAGCAATGGCCAGGCCGCGGGCGACTGCGCCGGAGTGCCCAGATTCGCTCCGCTGCGCTGCGCTCATTATGTTGCTGCCGCTTCGCGGCTTGAATCTCTCGCCGGTGCGCCGCTTCGCGAGGCACTCCGGCGCAGTCGCCCGCGGCATCCTCCCGCCCCTCAGGCGATCCCGAAGTGATTCAGGACCACGGGGGCGACGTCGCGGAGAGTCCACTGCGGGTGGGCGGAAGGGTCGTCCGGGCCACACCCCACGAAGAGCAGAGGGCCCAGCGAGTCTCCCGCGTGGAGGGAGCCGTGGCTGCCGCCGCCGGCGTGGCTAACACCGCCCCAATCGACGGCCTCGTAGCCGGGAGCGAGGGAGACGATGAAGTCGCCGGCATGCGGACCGGTGAGGGCGGTGAAGACGCGCGCGAGGGCGTCGGGGTACTCGGGCGCGGAGAAGACCCCGTCGTCGACCGAGGCTTCCAGCACCGCCAGGTCGCCCTCGACGTCCCAGCGCTCGCCGCGCCGGTCGGCGAGCTGCGTGCCCGGCCGGAAGCGCAGCTCCTCGCCGTGGCGTTCGACGACCGCCTCACCGTCGTGGAGGCGGCAAACGAGCTCGATTCCCTCGATCTCCCCGAGCCGTTGCTTGACCGCGCGAGCGCTCGCCCGCTCCCCGTCCCCCGGCAGCAGGTAGACGTGGGCGGCGCGGCCGGTCGGGCTGACCGCGAGCTGGGCCAGCTCGGGCTTGTCGTCGGAGGGGGCGAGCACGGTCCAGTCGCGGGCCAGCACGTCGGCCAGCGGCAGACCGCGGTCAACCGGCGTCTGGGCGTGGTCAGCGAGCAGGATCACGGCGTGGCCGGCGAGGAACTCATCGAGCCCGCCAGCCGCCTCGACCAGTTTGGCGAAGCAGTGGTCGGCCTTGGCGATCGACTCGACGCTCGCCTCCGGCCCGTGGCGGTGCGAGTAGTTGTCGTTGTCGGGCAGCGAGAGCAGCAGAAAGTCGTAGCCGTCCTCGCGCTCCAGCTCGACCGCGCAGCAGGCCGAGTAGCCGTCGCGGTTGCCGGGGATCGAGGTCGACTTGCAGGGCACCTCGCGGCTGGCGTAGAGGTCGCCGTAGAAGAGCTCGCCGGGGCCCCAGGTGTGGTGGCGAAACTTCAGCCGCGTCGTCTCGACCGCCCGCCGCAGCAGGCCATCGAGCGAGACCTCGTGCCGGTGGCGGCCGCGGTAGATCAGAAAGGGGGTGCAGGCGGTGCGCACGCCGGCGTCGTCGAGCCGCTCGAAGAGGGTCTCGACCGCCGGGTTCAGGTGGGCGAGGTTCATGTTGTAGACGAGGTCGTAGAGGGCGCGGAAGACACCGACCGTGCGCGTCGCCTCGAGCGAGGAGCCGTACTCGACGTAGCGCCGCTCGAGCCGGTGGTACCAGTTCATGCCACTGATCCAGTGGCGGTCGGCGGCGGTCCCGGTGACCATCTCGGCGCAGGCGACCGGCGTCACCGAGGGGAAACTGGAGACGCAGTCCTCGATCAGGACGCCGCGCTCGATCAGCGCCCCGAACGACGGCGCGCGACCCTCGGCGACGGCGCGCTCGAGCATGTCGGTGCGCAGCGAGTCGACGTAGGTCAGGACGAGCTTCACTAACGCAGCACGCGCAGCCCGGCGTGTTTGCGCTGGGCGCGGCGATGGCGCGCGACGCCGAGCCAGACCAGCGCGAGAATGACCAGCAGGGTCAGCACGGGCAGCAGCAGGGCGGCGGCGACCACGATCAGGGCCGCCAGCGAGACGAGGAATCCAAGCGCCCCCGAGCTGCCGCCCTCGCGCTTGCCGGCGCCGCTGACGACGTCGCTGATCACGACGCAGCCGACACCGGCGCCGAGCGCGCAGAAGGCCGCCGCGAGCAGGCCGCCGAGGTCGGCCGCGCCGGCGAGCAGGAAGCCGACGATCAGCCCGATCACGGCGGCGAGCAGGGTCATGCGCCCGCGGGCCGAGCCGCGCGTTCCGGTGGTGCCGGAGAGCATGCCGATCGCGATGCCGATGCCGAGCACGAGCCCGGTGCCTTCGAGGAAGCTCACGACGAAAACCTACACTCCAGGGATGGAAGAGACGCCACATCGCCGCCGCGCCCAGGTCGGCTCGCGCGATCTGGAGCGCTACGCGGGCCTCTTCGCCGCGCGAACCAGGGTGATGCGCTCCTCGGCGATGCGCGACCTGATGGCGGTCACCGCCCGGCCCGAGGTGATCTCGCTCGCGGGCGGCCTGCCCGACACCTCGACCTTCCCCGCCGGGACCTTCGCCGCGCAGATGACCCGGATCGCCCAGGAGTCGACCGCCGAGGCGCTCCAGTACGGGCCCACCGAGGGCTACGCCGAGACGGTCGACTGCATCCTCGAGGTGATGGGCGCCGAGGGAATGCTGCCCGATCCCGACGACGTGATCGTCACCACCGGCGGGCAGCAGGCGATCGACCTGATCTGCAAGACGCTGGTCGATCCCGGCGACGTCGTCGTCTGCGAGGCGCCGACCTACCCTGGCGCGGTGCCTGTCTTCTGCAGCTACCAGGCCGAGACGATCCAGATCGACTGCGACGAGGACGGGATGCGGATCGAGGAGCTGGAAGCGGTCCTGGCGCGGCTCGACGGCGAGGGACGGCGGCCCAAATTCGTCTACTCGGTGCCGAGCTTCCAGAACCCGGCCGGGGTGACGATGTCGCTTGAGCGCCGCCGCCGCCTGGTCGAGCTCGCCCGGCAGCGCGAGCTGCTCCTCGTCGAGGACAACCCCTACGGCCTGCTGCGCTTCGGCGGCGAGCCGCTGCCGCCGCTCTACCAGCTCGACGGCGGCGACTTCGTGATCTACGTCGGCACCTTCTCGAAGATCCTCTCCCCCGGAATCCGGCTCGGCTGGGCGGTCGCGCCGCCGCCGGTGATGGAGAAGATCGTGCTCGGCAAGCAGGCCTCCGACCTCTGCACCTCGACCCTGACCCAGTACTTCGTCCGCGAGTACTTCGGCGAACGCCGCTGGCGCGAGTACATCGACGACCTGGTCGGGATCTACCGCGGCCGCCGCGACACGATGATCGAGGCGCTGCGCGAGCACTTCCCCGCACAGGCGACCTGGACCGAACCGGAAGGCGGCCTCTTCATCTGGGCGACCCTGCCCGACTACATCGACACCGGCGACCTGCTCGCCAAGGCGCTGCGCGAGGACGTCGCCTTCGTCCCCGGCCAGGCCGCCTACGTCGACGAAAGCAGGGGGCGCAGCTCGATGCGGCTCAACTTCTCCGGCGTCAGCGACGACGAGATCCGCGAGGGCGTACGGCGGATCGGCAAGGCGATCGCCGAGCAGGTCGAGTTGTACGGGGCGCTGACAGGCGAAGAGGAGGCGGCGCCGGTGGCCAGGCCAGAGCCGGCACGGCCCGCCGCGGAGGACGGCGGCGACGTGCTGCCGTTCCGCAGGACCGGCGAGGGGACTGCATGAAGGTCGCCGTGCTGAAGGGCGGGCGCTCGCTCGAGCGCGGCGTCTCGCTGCGCTCCGGCGCCCGCGTCGAGGACGCGCTCCAGGGCCTTGGCCACGAAGCGCTGCCGATCGACGCCGGCGGCGACCTGGTCAAGCGGCTGGCGGCCGATCGCCCCGACGTCGTCTTCATCGCCATGCACGGGCTCGGCGGCGAGGACGGCACCGTGCAGGAGCTGCTCGAGATCCTCGGCATCCCCTTCACCGGGCCGGGCGTGCTCGCCTGCGCGCGCTGCACCGACAAGGTCCTCGCCAAGCACGAGCTGCGCGGGGCGGGCGTCCCGACCCCGGACTGGTTCGCCTTCAACGAGACCGCCTTCCGCGAGCTCGGCGCCGCCGATGCGCTGAGCGAGCTCGAGCAGCGATTCGGCTTCCCGCTCGTGGTCAAGCCGAGTCGCGGCGGCTCCGCCCTCGGCGTCAAGTTCGCGGCGAGCTGGTTCGAGGTACCCGAGGCGCTCGTCTCGGCCTTCAGCTACGACGACCGGGTCCTGCTCGAGCGCTTCGCCGAGGGCCGCGAGTTGGCGGTCGGCGTGCTCGGCGGCGAGCCGCTGCCGGTGGTCGAAGCGATCCCCAGCGACGGCGACCGCTACGACTTCGAGGCCCGCTACGAGATCGGCCGCACCGAGTTCGTCTGCCCGGCCGAGCTTGAGCGGGGACGCGCTCGGCGCCGTGACAGCGGCAGCGCTGGGCGCTTACGAGGCGCTGGGCTGCGCCGGCTTCTCACGCGTCGACCTGATCCTCACCGAGGACGGCCCACAGGTGCTCGAGGTCAACGCGATCCCGGGCCTGACCGACACCAGCCTCTTCCCGCAGGCGGCCGAGGCGGCGGGAATGGACTTTGAAGCTCTGGTCGAGCGAATTCTCGAGCTGGCGCTGAAGCCGGCCGCGGCCTAGGAGTCTCCTTCGGCGAAATCATCCGGGGTGACCTCGTCGAGGAACTCTTTGAATTTGTCGACGACCTCCTCGGTGTCCTCGACCTCGTGCTCGAACTCGATCGCCGACTCCTCGATCACCTCCTCCGCCGCAAAGATCGGCGCGGAAACACGGACCGCGAGGGCGAGTGCGTCGGAGGGCCGCGAGTCGATCTCGATCTCGTTGCCGTCGATCGAGACGGTGATCGAGGCGTAGAAGGTGTTGTCGCGCAGCTCGGTGACCGAGACGCGCTCGCACTTGGCGTCGAACTGCTCGAGCATGTCGGAGAGCAGGTCGTGGGTCATCGGCCGCGGCGTCGAGGCGCCCTGCAGCTTCATCAGGATCGCCGCCGCCTCGGGGTGCCCGATCCAGATCGGCAGGAACTGGTTGCCGTCAACCGTCTTCAACAAGACGATCGGCTGCTTGCCGACCATGTCGAAGCTGACGCCGTAGATCTGCATCTGCTGCAAGTGGGCGATCCTGGATTCGAACCAGGGACCTCGTCCTTATCAGAGACGCGCTCTAACCAACTGAGCTAATCGCCCGAGCTGCGGGCGATGATAGCGGCCAGCGCGAGCGCCTCGTCGAGATCGGCGAGGCGGATCTCGAGCGCCAGCTCCCCCCCGCGCGGGCGCAGCTTGACCTCGTGGCCGAGCGCGCTCTCGAGCTTGTCGGCGGCGTCGCGCATCGCGGCGAGCTCCTCGGTGCCGGGTCCCGAAGCCTCCCTCTTCTTTTTTGGCTGGCCAGCCAGCTTAACCCTGTTCTCGGTCTCGCGCACCGACCACCCACCGCGGGCGGCGTCGCGGGCGAGGCGCCGGCGGACGTCGTTGCCGGAGGCGCCGAGCAGGGCGCGGCCGTGGCCCTCGCTGAGCTCGCCGGCCTCGAGCAGGGCGAGCGCCTCGTCGGGCAGGTCGAGCAGGCGGATCAGGTTGGAGACGGCGGGGCGGCTGCGGCCGACGCGGCGGGCGAGGTCCTCTTTGGAGAGGCCGAGGTCCTCGACCAGGGCGGCGCAGGCGCGGGCCTCCTCGACCGGGTTGAGGTCCTCGCGGACCATGTTCTCGATCAGCGCCACCTGCAGCCGCTCGGCCTCGGCGGAGTCGCGCACGACCGCCGGCACCTTCTCCAGGCCGGCCTGCTGCGCCGCGCGCCAGCGGCGCTCGCCGGCGATCAGCTCATAGCTGCCGTCGTGGAGGGGGCGGACGAGCAGCGGCTGGACGACGCCGCTGGCCCCGATCGAGGCGGCGAGGCCGGCGAGGGCCTCGGGGTCGAACTTCGTTCGCGGCTGGTTCGGGTTGGGCTTGATCAGGCCGACCGGCAGCTCGCGCAGCTCGCCACTGTCCTCGGCCGCGGCGGATCTCGGGCAGGATCGCCGCCAGCCCGCGGCCCATGCCGCGCTTGGCCTTGCCTTTCTTCGCGGCGCTAGCCACGCCCGACCAGCTCCTCGGCCAGCGCCTGGTAGGCGCCGGCGGCGCGCGAGGCCGGCGCGTGCTCGGTCACCGGCAGCCCGTAGCTGGGCGCCTCGGCGACCCTGACGCTGCGCGGTATGACGGTGGCAAAGACCATCTCGGGGAAATGCTCGCGCAACTCGCGCTCGACGTCCTGGGCGAGGCGGGTGCGCTCATCGTGCATGGTGATCACCAGGCCCGACACGTTCAGCCCCGGGTTGAGCTCGCGGCGGATCATCCCCAGCGTGTCGAGGAACTGGACCAGGCCCTCGAGCGCCAGGTACTCGGCCTGCACCGGCACGATCACGCGGTCGGCGGCGACCAGCGCGTTGACGCTGACCGGGCCCAGCGAGGGCGGGCAGTCGAGCATCGTGAAGGCGAAGCGCTCGCGCAGCGGGCCGAGCCGCTCGCGCAGGCGCGTCTCGGAGCCCTCGAGCCGCGGCAGCTCCACAGCGGCGCCGGCGAGGTCGCGGTTGGCGGGTACCAGCCAGAGGTTGTCGGGCCCCGCCGGGCGCGCCGCCTCGGCGACCGAGACGTCGCCGATCAGGCAGTCGTAGGAGGACGGGTGGGCGTCGCGGTCGCCGCCGAGGGCGACGGTGGCGTTGCACTGGGGGTCGAGGTCGACCAGCAGGGTTTGCGAGCCGGCCGCGGCCACGCAGGCGGTCAGGTTCACCGCCGTGGTCGTCTTGCCGACGCCGCCCTTCTGGTTTGAGACTGCGTAGACGAGGCCCATGGGGCGGAGGTTATTCGGCTTGGGTTGGGGGTCGCGGGCGAGGGGGTGGGGAGTTAGCCCTTTGGGCGCTTCTTGGCGATGCCGGGACGGCGGGGGAGGTTGGCGGGAGTGGGGCCGTGCTTGCGGAGGACGTAGAGGTGGCGGTGTTTGCTGCCCGCTCTATCTCCAACCGCGAGGACGTTCTCCAGGCGCATTGCGAGCTGGTCCGAGGCGCGAGCCAGCTGTTGCTCCTCGTCGGGGTCGCGCTTGCCCTTCCAGGCTACGAGGGCCCCGTTTTCCTTCAACAGCGGCGATGCGAGCTCCGCGAGGGTTGAGAGGCGGCCCACGGCGCGTGCCGTCACGGCCTCGTAGCGCTCGCGCCGCTCGGTCGTCGCGATCTCCTCAGAGCGGGCATTCAGCACCGTGGCGTTGGCGAGCTCGGCGGCGTCGATCGCGCGCTGGATGAACTCGCACTTGCGTCCGACGGACTCGATCAGGTCGACCGTGGAGTCGGGCAGCGCCACCGCCAGCACAAGACCCGGAAACCCAGCCCCAGAGCCGATATCCGCGATCTTCCCGGCTCCCGCAAGTTGCTCGACCTCAAGCCCGGTAAGGCTGTCCTCGACATGAACCCGCCAGGCGTGCCCAGGCTCGGTAACCGAGCTGACTGACGCTCTCTCCCTTTCCAGCAACTCAAGGATCGTGGTCGTCGCCTCCACCTGCGCCTCGCTGAGAGAGCTCCCGGTAGGGCTGAAACGTCTTGTACTTTTTCGTTGCCGGCCCACGGGCGTCAGCCGAAGACGGCTCCACCGAAAAAGTTAAGTGAAAGCCCTACCGGGAGCTCTCTCACTCCGAAACGAGCGGAGCAACGACCACGCAACGCCGCGGCTCGTCGCCTTCGCTGTAGGTCTCGACCCCGGAGCGCTCTTTGAGGTGTTCGTGGACGACGCGCCGTTCCTGGGCGCTCATCGGGTCCATCTCGACCGTGACGCCACCGTCCAGCGCCTGCTCGGCCGCGCGGTCGGCGCGCGAGGTCAGCACCTCACGCCGCCGCTCCCGGTACCCGGAGGCGTCGAGCACGACCCGCTTGCGGTCGCGCAGCCCGCGGAAGGCGGCCTGGAAGCAGAGCAGTTGCAGCGCGTCGATCGTCTGCCCCCGTTTGCCGATCAGCAGCCCGTAGTCGTCCTCGCCGCTGACCACGGCCTCGATCCGATCGTCGTCCTCCCGGATCTCGACCTCGCCGTCAAGGTCAAGCTCATCGAGAACCCCCTCGACGAGCTCCTTAACCCGCTCGGCGGGCTCCTCCGGCCAATTCAACTCCGCACTCATGCCCGCCACCCTATTCCAGCGGGCGGGGTCGGGCGGTCCTGGCGCCGTGTCTGGTTCCACCTCAGCAAGCGCCGGCAGAGACAGCAGGCGGGAGAGGGTCCTTCGGGAGTGCCTCGCGAAGCGGCCCCGGGCAGGGTGATCCTCAGCCGCGAAGCGGCTCCAACATCGTGAGCGAGCGCAGCGAGCGAACCTAGGCAGCTCCCGAAGGACCCTCCCCGCCTGCGAGCAGCTGCCTAGCGCCGCCGCTTCTTCTTTTTGGGCGGCGGCGGAGGCGGCTTCGCGGCGGCCGCCGCGGCGATCGCTTCAGGCGATGCCGCCTCCGGCATCGGGATCAGCTTCTGGATCGTGTACTGCTGGCCGATCGTCCAGAAGTTGGTCGTGATCCAGTAGAGCACGAGGCCGGCCGGGAAGCTGATCACGAACGGGACGAAGATGAAGGGCAGCACGAGCATCATCATCCGCTGGCTTTTGTCAGCCGTGACCGCCATCACCATGCCGGAGACGAGCTGCGTGCCGACGTAGAGGACCAGCAGCACGATCAGTTCGGGCCCATGCGCCTTCGCGGTCAGGTCGTTGATGAAGAGGAACGAGGCTTCACTGCCGCATTCGCCCGCCTTGCAGCCGATGTCGGCCGGAAGCTCGTGGCGGAGGACGTAGAAGAGGGTGATGAAGACCGGCAACTGCGCGATCAGCGGTATGCAGGAGGCAAACGGGTTGACTTTGTTCTCTTTGTAGAACGCCATCATCTCCTGCTGCATGCGTTTCTGGTCGTTCTTGTACTTCTCTTTCAGCTCCTTGAGCTGTGGCTGCAGAGCCTGCAGGGCGCGCATCCCTTTCAGCGATTTGTAAGTCAGCGGAATCAGCAGCGCCCTGGTGCAGATCGTCAGCGCGATGATCGACATTCCCCAGCTGAGCCCGGCGCTGTCGTGAAAGAACTGCAGGACGCCGTTGGCGATGTCGATCAGCGGCTGCAGGAGGTTGGCGGCCGGGATCACGTGCGCGCACCCCCGTGGCGGTGGTACTCGGTCGGATCGACCGGGCCTACCCGCATGGTGAAGCGGCCTGGAACCGGATCGAAGCCGCCATGGCTGAACGGGTTACAGCGCAGCAGGCGCCAGACAGCGAGCAGCGAGCCGCGCAGGACGCCGAAGCGACCCACCGACTCGACCGCGTAGGCGGAGCAGGTCGGCTCGTAGCGGCAGCGGCGGGGCAGATGAGGCGAGACGCGGCGCTGGTAGGAGCCGATCGTGGCGAGCAGGAGGCGTTTCACGTGGAACGCTCCCCGGCCCCGGTGTGCTCGAGCGCCTCTTCGAGGCTCAACTTGACGCCCGCGGCGCCCTTCTGCTCGATCAGCGGACCGATCTCGGGGCGGGCGACGAGGACGAAGTCGTGGCGATCGGGCAGGCGCTCCGAGAGCTCCCAGAAGGCCTCGCGCAGGGTGCGCTTGGCCTTGTTGCGATCGACGGCGCCGCCGACCTTGCGGCTGACCGAGACACCGAGCCGGACGTCGGCTGTCTCCTCGTTCTTGCGGGGAAAGCTGTAGAGCACGAGATAACGGGTTGCGTGGGAAGAGCCGTCGCGGTAGACGCGGTCGAACTCGCCGCTGCGCGAGAGGCGCCGTCGCTTCGGCTTCGGCATCTCTAGGGCGTGAGCCGCTTCCGGCCTTTGCTCCGCCGGCGCTTGAGGATCGCACGGCCACCGCGCGTGCTCATCCTCGCCCGGAAACCGTGGGTCTTTGCCCGCTTTCGCCGCTTTGGCTGGTAGGTGCGCTTCATTGGCCGTCGCAGTATACGGACGCGCCCCTGTAACCGGTCCCAATCATTTCTACGGCATTTGCGACCCGGCCCGATTCGCCTCGCGCGGGCGCCGCTATGGTCGCTCGTCGGTGCGCGACGAGACGGCGGAACAGAACCTCGAGACCCTCTGGGAGGACGTCCGACAACGCCTGCGGGTCGCCGTGCCCGAGTCGACCTTCAAGATCTGGCTGGAGCCCCTGCGCGCCGTCGGGGCGCAGGGAAGGACCCTCTACCTCGCCGCCCCCGAGGGGATCCAGACCTGGGTTGAGCGCCGCTACGCGCCGCTCGTCCGCGAAGCGCTGCTGGCCGCCGGATCCGCATTCGAGGAGATCGCCTTCGCCGCCGGCGACGCCGCCCAGCCGGCGGCCGAGGACGGCCGCCCGGCGGTCGTCCTCAACCCCAACTACAGCTTCGACCGCTTCGTCATCGGCGAGGGCAACCGCGTCGCCCACGCCGCCGCGCTTGCGGTCGCCGAGACCCCGTCGGAGGCCTACAACCCGCTCTTCCTGCACGGCCCCCCGGGCCTCGGCAAGACCCACCTGCTCGGAGCGATCGCCAACTACCTCAGCCTCAACGCCCCCGGTCTCAGCGTCCGCTACACGACCGCCGAGGGCTTCACCAACGAGTTCGTCGGCGCCCTGCGCTCGAGCGGCGCCGAGCACTTCAAGAGCCGCTACCGCGACCTCGACGTGCTGCTCGTCGACGACATCCAGTTCCTGCAGGGCAAGCAGCACACCGAAGAGGAGTTCTTCCACACCTTCAACGCTCTCTATGAGGGTGGCAGCCAGCTCGTGCTCTCCGCCGACCGGCTGCCCAGCGAGCTCTCGACCCTCGAGGCGCGCCTGCGCGACCGCTTCGAGTGGGGCCTGACGATCCCAGTCGAACCGCCCGACCTGGCCACGCGCCTGACCGTGCTGCAGCGGCTCGCCCGCGAGGCCGGCCTCGACCCGGGTGACGGCGATGCCCTCTCCGAGCTCGCTGGTCGCGTCGAGGCCAATATCCGCCGCCTGCACGGCGCCCTCACCCGGGTCATCGCGCACGCCTCGCTGACCGCCAAGCCGCTCAGCCCCGAGCTGATCGCCGAGCTGATCCCCAACCGCCCCCATGGCGACGAGCCGACCTCCGTGGAAGCAATCCAGCAGCGGGTCGCCGCGGCCTTCGGCATCTCGCGCGCCGAGCTGGTCGGCGGCAGCCGCGCGGCGACGCCGCTGCGCGCTCGCCAGGTCGCGATCCTGCTCACCCGCGAGGCGACCGAGCTCTCGCTGCCCCAGATCGGTCGCCTCTACGGCGGGCGCGATCACTCGACTGTGCTCAACTCGCTGCGCCGGGTCGAGACCGCGCTGGCCGACGACACCGACCTCGCCCGACAGGTCGGTGAGTTGCGCTCCGCTATCCACAGCCCCGCGACCGCGACGGCCCGACCGCCGACCGCACTGTAAGAATCAATGCCTTCCCCAGGCACGTCCACAGGCTCTAATCCGCCTGGCAACGCCGAATCTCGGCGCTTTTCGCGTTATCCACAAGGACTAACCCAATCTAAGAGGACATCAGTCATTTGAAGCTGACAACCAAACGAGCTGAGCTTGTCGCCAAGCTCTCGGTCGTTTCGCGCGCCGTTTCCACTCGCGCCGCGACGCAGGCCCTTTCCGGAGTTCTCCTCAACGCTGGTGAGGATGGCGTGACGCTGACCGCGACCGACGGCGAGATGGGTCTGCGCACGGCGATGGAGGCCGCGGTCGAGAGCGGCGGCTCGGTCCTGCTGCCCGGCAGGCTGCTATCCGAGCTCTCGCGCTCGCTGGGCGACGAGAGCGTGGAAATCGAGCTGCGCGAGTCCGAGCGCGACGTCGAGATCCGCAGCGGCGGCTCGAGCTTCCACCTGCGCGTCCTCGCCAGCGAGGACTTTCCCGACCTGCCCGACGAGGGCGAGGCGCCGCTGAAGATCCCAGCGCCGGCGCTGGCGGAGACGGTCGACCTGGTCGCCCGCGCAGCCTCGCGCGACGACATGCGCCCCGTCCTCACCGGCGTGCTGGTGACCGCGGCGGGCAAGGAGATGACGATGGTCGCCACCGACTCCTACCGCCTCGCGGTCAAGCGGACGGAGCTCGAGGCGGAGATCGGCGGCGAGCTCGAGGCCAACATCCCGGCCAAGGCGCTGCGCGAGCTCGGCCGCCTCGTCGCCGCCGGCGAGGTCGGGGACGTCTTCGTCAGCCTGCTGCCGAACCAGGCCGTTTTCAGGGCAGGGGGGATCCTCCTCAACACGAGGCTGATCGACGGCCAGTTCCCCAACTTTCGACAACTCCTGCCGGAGTCCTACGAGCACGACGTGCGCCTGCCGCGGCCCGAATTCCTCGAGGTCGTGCGCAGGGTCAGCCAGCTCGCCCAGCGCAACGCGCCGCTGCGGCTCTCGATGTCGCAGGGCCAGCTCAAGGTCTCGGCGTCGACGCCCGACGTCGGCGACGCCGAGGAGGCGATGCCGGCGGTGTTCGAGGGCGAGGAGCTGGAGATCGGCTTCAACCCGGAGTTCCTCCGCGACGGGATCGAAAGCGTCGAGGGCGACGAGGTCGTCCTGCGGCTGATCTCGCCGCTGCGCCCGGGCCTGCTGCAGCCCGTCGACAACGAAGACTTCCGCTACCTGGTGATGCCGATCCGCCTCAACGTGTAGGGGCTGGCCGGTGCTGGTCACCGCCGTCGAAGCGAGGCCGCTGCGCAACCTCGACGCGGTGCGGATCGAGCTCGACGAGGGGATCCTCAGCCTGATCGGGCCCAACGGGGCCGGTAAGACCAACCTGCTCGAGGCGCTCTACTTCGCCCTCACCGGCCGTTCCTTTCGCACCTCCGACCGCCGCGAGCTGATTCCCTTCGGCGCCGCTCTCGCCCGGGCCGAGGCGGCGGTTGCCGATGAGGATGGCGTCAGCCACCGCATGCTGGCCTCGGTCAGCCGCGGCGAAGGGCGTCGCCACCTGCTCGACGGGGGCGCCGCCGAGCCCGCCGAGCTGGCCCGCCACCGCCCGCCCGTCGCGGTTTTCTCACCCGATCGCCTCAGCCTGATCAAGGGGCCGCCGGCCGAGCGCCGCGCCCACCTGGATACCTACGTGGCCGCGCGCTGGCCCTCGCGCGCTGGTCTGCGGCAGCGCTACGGACAGGCCCTTGCCCAGCGCAACGCATTGCTCGCCCGCCTCGCCGGCGGCGGCTTCGGCGGCGATCTCGACGTCTGGGACGCGGCGTTGGCCGAGGCCGCCGAGGCGCTGGTCGCGGCACGCGCGGAGGCGGTCGCCGAGCTGGCCGGGCCTTTCGCCGGCGCCGCCGAGGACCTCGGCCTGGTCGGGGGAGGGGAGCTCGAGTACGCGCCGCGGGCCAGCGGCGACGCCGACGAGATCCGCGCCGGACTGGCCGAGCGCCGGTCGGCCGATCTGAGGCTCGGCCGCAGTTCCTGGGGGCCGCACCTCGACGAGCTCAAGGTCTCCACGGCGGACAGGTCCTTACGGCGCTACGGGTCGCAGGGTCAGCAACGCGTCGCCCTGCTCGCCCTGCTCTTCGCCGAGCGCGAGGCGCTGTTGGCGGCGCGTCGGGTTGCTCCGCTGCTTTTGCTCGACGACGTGATGAGTGAGCTCGACCCGGGGCGGCGGGAGCGCCTCGTCCAACGTCTGGCCGCCGCCGGCCAGACGTTGATCACCGCCGCCGACGAGGAGTCGGTGCCGGCCCCGGCGCGCGAGCGGCTGGTGCGGATGCCGTTTGAAGTGAGCCGGGCGGCCGCCGCATGAGTCGCCGCCGCGCGCCGCGCCCGGCGGCGAGCGCGTTCCGCGCCGCGCTCCAAGGCGCCGCCCCGAAGACGCCCCTTGCCGCGGTCCAGTCGGTCTGGGAGGAGGTCGCCGGCGAACGCCTCGCCGCCGCCGCGACGCCGGTCTCCGAAACGGACGGGGGGCTGACGATCGCCTGCGCCGACCCGGTCTGGGCCGAGGAGCTCGACCTGATTCAGGCCCAACTGCTGCGAGGCCTCAAGGAGCGCCTGGGCGAGCAGGCGCCGCGCAGTTTGCGCTTTCGTGTGAAAGACCCGGGAGAGTAGCCACATTTGTACGTGATTTGCAGGGCTTTCTTAACCTGCCCGCGGGCTTTCCGGGCGGCCGAACTGGTATCCTTATGTCAACTCGAATTTCGCCCCGACCAGGCGCGCCGAGAGCGCCAGGCGGTCGGGGTTTTCTGTGAGACGCGGAAAGGACCAGTTGCCCGAGAAAAAGAAGAATGGCGCCGGCGGAGAGTCCTATGGCGCCCAGGACATCACCGTCCTCGAGGGTCTCGAAGCGGTCCGCAAGCGCCCGGGGATGTACATCGGATCGACCGGCCCGCGCGGCCTGCACCACCTCGTTTACGAGGTGGTCGACAACTCGGTCGACGAGGCGCTCGCCGGCCACTGCACCGAAGTCCGCGTCGTCCTTCACCCCGACGATAGCTGCACCGTCAGCGACGACGGCCGCGGCATCCCGGTGGGGATGATGGAGAAGGAGGGCCGGCCGGCTGCCGAGGTCGTGCTCACCGTCCTCCATGCCGGCGGCAAGTTCGGCGATGGCGGCGGCTACAAGGTCTCGGGCGGCCTGCACGGCGTCGGCGTCTCCGTCGTCAACGCGCTGTCCGAGCGCCTGCACCTCGAAATCCAGACCGACGGCAACCTCTGGACGCAGGACTACGAGCGCGGCAAACCGCAGGCCGACCTCGCCAAGGGCGCCGCCAGCAAGGACCACGGTACGACGATCACCTTCCAGCCCGATCCGGAGATCTTCGAAGAGCGCGAGTTCGATTTCCAGACGCTGGCCGAGCGGTTGCGCGAGACCGCCTTCCTCACTCGCGGCCTGAAGATCGAGCTGGTCGACGAGCGCGGCCAGACCAACAGCGTCAGCTTCCAGTACGAGGGCGGGATCGAGGATTTCGTCCGCCACCTGAACGAGAACAAGGACACGCTGCACCCGAAGACGATCTTCTTCGAGGGCGAGGAGGAGGAGGGCCAGGTCGAGGTCGCGATGCAGTGGAACGGCTCCTACCAGGAGTCGATTTTCAGCTTCGCCAACAACATCAACACCCACGAGGGAGGCTCACACCTCTCCGGCTTCCGCTCGGCGCTGACCCGGACCCTGAACGCCTACGCCCGCGGCAAAGGCCTGCTCAAAGAGAAAGACGGCAACCTCGGCGGCGAGGACGTGCGCGAGGGCTTGACCGCGGTGATCTCGGTCAAGCTGCGCGACCCACAGTTCGAGGGTCAGACCAAGACCAAACTCGGCAACCCGCCGATCCGTGGCCTGGTCGAGGAGACGGTCAACCGCAAGCTGGCCGAGTTTCTCGAGGAGAGCCCCGGCGACGCGCGCCGGATCATCACCAAGGCGATCGACGCCTCCCGCGCCCGCGACGCGGCCCGCAAAGCGCGCGACCTGACCAGGCGCAAGTCGGCGCTGGAGAACTCGACCCTGCCGGGCAAGCTCGCCGACTGCACGGTCAAGGACCCGCGCGACGCCGAGATCTTCGTGGTCGAGGGCGACTCCGCCGGCGGCTCGGCGAAGCAGGCCCGCGACCGTTCGACCCAGGCGGTGCTGCCGCTGCGCGGCAAGATCATCAACGTTGAGAAGAACCGGATCGACAAAGTGCTGGCGAACACCGAGGTGCAGGCGCTGATCACGGCGATCGGCACCGGCGTCCACGACGAGTTCAACCTCGAGGACGCCAGGTACCACAAAATCGTCATGGCGACCGACGCCGACGTCGACGGCGCCCACATCCGCACCCTCGTCCTCACCTTCCTCTACCGCCAGATGCCCGAGTTGATCGACGCTGGCTACGTATACATCGCCAAACCGCCGCTCTACCGGGTCAAGCAGGGCAACCAGGAGACCTACCTGGAGCGCGAGTCCGAACTCGAGGAGCTGCTGCTGCGCGACAAGATCGAGGAGATCGAGGTCGTCGACGCGACCGGCAAGAACACGAAACTGAGCAAAAGCCGCTGGCAGAGCTACACGCGGCGGGCCAAAGAGTACGAGGGCTGGGGCTCCTCGCTGCAGGCTGAGTTCGGCCACGAGACGGTGCGCTTCCTCGAGGAGTCGAGCCTGCTCGACGAGGAGGTGGCGACGCTGGCCGAGGCGCGCAAGGTGCTCGCCGCCAAGGCGGCGGAGAACGCGCCGTTCGATACCGAGGTCGTCTCCGATTCCGATGCCGGCCTGGCGGTCAAGGCGGTCGAACGCAAGAGCGGCCTGGCGCGCACGCACCGCTTGCCGCGGTCGCTGTTCGAGCACCACGACTACCGTAAGTTCGCCGAGGTCCACGCGGCGCTGCTTAACCAGGTCGGCCGGGCGCCCTTCGAGGTGCGCTTCTCCGGTCGCACGGCCGAGGCGCTCTCCTTCCAGGCGCTGCGACCGGCGGTGCTCGAGCTCGCCCGCCACGGCGTCCAGCTGACCCGCTTCAAGGGGCTCGGCGAGATGAACGCCGACCAGCTGCGCGAGACGACGATGGACCCGGCGAGCCGCACCCTGGCCCGGGTCACGCTCGACGACGCGACCGCCGCCGACCAGATCTTCTCGATGCTGATGGGCGACCAGGTCGGCCCGCGACGGGCCTTCATCGAGAGCAATGCGAAAGAGGTCAAATTCCTTGATGTGTAGGGGGAGGCGCTGATGGCGCTGGAGGCTCTGACCGGGCGGATCGAGGAGCGCGAGCTCGAGAAGGAGATGCGCTCCTCCTACCTCGATTACGCGATGAGCGTGATCGTCGGCCGGGCGCTGCCCGACGCCCGCGACGGGCTCAAGCCGGTCCACCGCCGCGTGCTCTACGCGATGCACGACATCGGCCTGCAGCCGACCCGGCCGTACCGCAAGTGCGCCTTCATCGTCGGCGAGGTGATGGGCAAGTACCACCCGCATGGCGACTCGGCGATCTACGACACCCTCGTCCGCATGGCGCAGGAGTTCTCGCTGCGCTACACGCTGATCGACGGCCAGGGCAACTTCGGCTCGATCGACGACGACCCGGCAGCGGCGATGAGGTATTGCGTTACCGGCGACACGCGGATTGCCACCACCAGCGGAACGGTCCGCGCGGACTTACTGGTGCCGGACGCTGAGCCCAATTCGGATCACGCCGTCGACCTCGATGTTCTCGACCGCCTCGGCCGCCCGGTTCACGCGTCGAAGCTGTTCCACTCCGGCGATCACCCGACGCTCCGCCTTCGAACGAATCACGGTCACGAGCTGACAGGCACCCACAATCATCCGGTCCTCTGTCTCGTCGACATGGCCGGAGTCCCGCTGCTGCTCTGGAAGCTGCTCGAGGAGATAAAGCCCGGCGACCGGGTGCTCATCTCTCGCACCATCCAGGAGCAAAGGGGCGATGGCGACGCGCTTCCGGACGCCGAGCGAGAGCTGGCGATTCTCGCCGGGGCTTTCGTCTCCGAGGGTTGGATTAGCGAGAAGCGCGCCGGTTTCAACAACGTGGACGAAGAGTTCTTTGGCGAAGTCCTGACCGCGTATGACGCGGTGGTCGGCGGCCCCCGATACGTCTCGGCGCGCCGCATAGCCTCGGGCAGCGTGCTGCACGAGATCGATGTCGCAGAATCTCGCCGCTTTCCGGCAGAGTCCGCTTGCAGAGATCTCGGGTAGGGCGAGCGAGAAGAAGGTTCCGGAGTTCGTCTGGAAATCGCCGCCGGAGTTCAAGCGGGAATTCCTGCGGGCTCTCTTTACCGGCGACGGATCGTCGTCCCTGCTGCCGCGCAATTCGATCCAGGTGTCCTATTCGACTTACAGCGAACAACTTGCCCAAGATGTTCAGATGCTCCTGCTCGAGCGGGGGGTCGTTTCACGGATCTGTCGTTATGAAAAGGGTGAGTTCAAGGTGGTCATCAGTAATCGCCGTGACGCCCGGCTCTTCGCTCGCCAGGTGGGCTTCCTCGGCGTCAAGCAGGCAAAGCTGGAAGGCGACCTCGCCACGATCCCCGAGCAAAGCCGCGCGCTGAGCCATGACCACGTCCCATATGTGGCCGATTACATCCGCGCTGACTCCGGCTCGCGTTGGACCGAGCGAGACTGGCTCCGTCGACACAACGTCGACCGGATCGAGCGCTGGGAGCAGGGTGGCACGGCGATCATGGAGCGGATCGGGTCGCCCGAGGTCCGTGAGGTCGTCGAGCCGCTCGTCTCCGGCGACTATTTCTACGCCGAGGTCGAATCGGTTGAGCCGGCCGGGGTGCAACCTGTCTTTTCGATCAGGGTGGACAGCGACGACCACTCCTTCCTGACCAATGGCTTCGTCAGCCACAACACCGAGGCGCGGCTCGGGCGGTTGGCTACGGAGCTGTTGCGCGACATCGACGCCGACACGGTCGACTTCGGGCCCAACTACGACGAATCGACGCAGGAGCCGCTGATCCTGCCGGCCCGCTTCCCGAACCTGCTGGTCAACGGCAGCTCGGGGATCGCGGTCGGGATGGCGACCAATATCCCGCCGCACAACCTGCGCGAGGTCGCAGGGGCGGTCACCGCCTACATCGACGACCCCGAGATCGACCTCGCCGGGCTGATGGAGCACATCAAGGGGCCGGACTTCCCCGGTGGCGGGATCATGAGCCTCGAGGGGATCCGCGACGCCTACGCCTCGGGCCGCGGCTCGGTCAAGGTGCGCGCCCGCGCCCACGTCGAGCCGCTCAAGGGCGGCAAGGACGCGATCGTCGTCACCGAGCTGCCGTTCACGGTCAAGAAGGGCGGCGACAACGGGCTGATCACGAAGATCGCCGACCTCGTCCGCGACAAGAAACTGGAGGGGATCTCCGACCTGCGCGACGAGTCGGACCGCTCCGGCATGCGGCTCGTGATCGAGCTCAAGCGCGGCGGCCACCCGGCCAAGGTCGTGCTCAACAACCTCTACAAGAAAACCGGCATGCAGACCAGCTTTGGGATCAACATGGTCGCCCTGGTCGACGGCGTGCCGCGGACCCTGGGCCTGCTCGAGCTGGTCAAGCACTACGTCGAGCACCAGCGCGAGGTCGTCACCCGCCGCACCCAGTACGAATTGCGCCGCGCCGAGGCCCGCGCCCACATCCTCGAGGGGCTGCTGATCGCGCTCGACAACCTCGACGCGGTGATCAAACTGATCCGCGCCTCGCCGGACCCCGACGCGGCGCGCGACGGGCTGATCGAGACGTTCGAGCTCTCGCGCGAGCAGGCGCAGGCGATCCTCGACATGCGCCTGCAGCGCCTGACCGCGCTCGAGGCCGACAAAGTCCGCGCCGAGCACGCCGACCTGATCGAGCGGATCGGTGAGTTGCGCGCGATCCTCGGCGACGAGGCCAAGGTGCTGGGCCTGGTCAAGGAGGAGCTGGCCGAGATCGTCGGCTCCTATGGCGACGAGCGCCGCACCGAAATCGCCCACTTCGAGGGCGACGTCGGGATCGAGGACATGATCGCCGACCAGCAGATGGTGATCTCGCTGACCGCCTCCGACTACGTCAAGCGGCTGCCGCTCGCGACCTACCGCCAGCAACGCCGCGGCGGCGTCGGGGTGATGGGGATGAACCTCAAGGAGGACGACTACATCGCCCACCTGCACATCTGCTCGAGCCACGACTACCTGCTCTTCTTCACCAACAAAGGCAAGGTCTACCGGCTCAAGGTCTACGAGCTGCCGGAGGGCTCGCGCACGGCGAAAGGCAGCGCCCTGGTCAACCTGTTGCCGCTGCGCGAGGACGAGCGGGTGATGGCGGTGATCCCGACCCGCGACTTCAAAGAGAACAAGTACCTCGCCTTCGCGACCGCCAAAGGGCAGTTCAAGAAGACCGAGTTCCTCGCCTACAACACGCCGATCCGCGCCGACGGGATCATCGCGATCAAGGTCCGCGATGGCGACGAGCTGGTCCAGGTGCGGCTGACCTCGGGCGAAGACGACATCCTGATGGTCTCCAAGTCCGGCCACGCCTCGCGCTTCTCCGAGGACGCGGTGCGGCCGATGGGCCGCGACACCTCGGGCGTCAAAGGCATGAACGTCTCCTCGAAGATCGGTCGCGAGCGGAACCGCGTGCTGGCGATGGACGTCGCCCGCGACGACGCCGAGCTCTTCGTCGTCACCGAGAACGGCTACGGCAAGCGCACCTCGATCGCCGAGTACCCGGTCAAGGGCCGCGGCACCAAAGGTGTCCTGACCGCGAAGCTGACCGAGAAGAAGGGCGGCCTCGCCGGCGCCCTGATCGTGCGCGAGCACCAGGACCTGCTCTTCATCTCCCAGCACGGCATGGTGCAGCGCACCGAAGCCGGCGGCATCTCACTGATGGGCCGCCCGACCCAGGGGGTGCGGGTGATGAACATCAAGGACGACGACCGAGTCAGCGCCGTCGCCCTGGTGGTCGAGTCGAGCGAGGACGCGCCGGCCGACGACGCGCCTCAGCAGGACGAGCTTGCGGAGTAGCAAGGGGAGGGTGTCAGGCTGCGGCGGGTAGGTACTGCTGCCAGGCCGGGGGGATCGACGGGCTGGCTACTTGGATGAAGATTGAGGGGCCTGGGGCCTTCGGGCTCTTTTCGGGTGCATCTGGATCTCGTGGGGGAGACGGTTGCCCTTGCGGCGGTTGCAGCTGGCGCAGGCGGCGACGATGTTGCCCCAGACCGACTTGCCGCCGCGGCTGCGCGGAATCACGTGGTCGACCGTCAGCCCTGATTTGGTCGAGCCGCAGTACTGGCAGGTCCAGGCGTCGCGGGCGAGCACGGCGCGGCGGGTGATCTTGCGTCGGTGCGCCTCGCGCGGCACCCGCACGTAGCTGACCAGGCGGATCACGTCGGGGCGCTCCATAGTCATGTGCTCGGAGTGGATCGCCCCTTCCCGCCGCTCCAACAACTCAGCCTTCTCCTTCAGCAAGAGCACAGCAGCCCTTCTCAACGTGCAAACGTTGATTGGCTCGTAGGTTGCATTGAGAACAAGAACCCGTGCCATCGCGCTGCGAATTCTACGCAGGCGACTGGAGGAGGAGGCGGGGTCGGTCCCGCTGGAGCCTCGCGAAGCGGCGCACCGGCGAGAGATACGGGGCCGCGAAGCGGCTCCAACATAGTGAGCGAGCGCAGCGAGCGAACCTGGGCACCAGCGGGACCGACCCCGCCTCCTCCCTAGCCAATCGGATACGAGCCAAGAATTCGCACGCTCTCGGCCTTGGCGCGCAACGCCGTCAACGCCTCGTCAACGGCCTGCTCGCCCAGCGCCCCTTCGAGGTCGCAGAAGAACATGTAGCGGCCGAGGCCCTGGCGGGCGGGGCGGGACTCGATCCGGCTGAGGTTGACGCCGCGGTCGGAGAACTCGCGCAGGGCGTCGACCAGGGCGCCGGGATGGTCCTCGCCGAGCTCGGAGAAAACGAGCGAGGTGCGCGAGGGGCCGGTTGTGTCGACCTCGGCGCCGGCGCCGGCGATCCAGACGAAGCGGGTGACGTTGTCGGAGGAGTCCTCGATCCCCTCGCGCAGGACGACGCAGCCGTAGAGCTCGGCCGCCGCCCGCGCCCCGATCGCCGCCCAGGGGCGGACCGACTCGCCGACCATGCGCACCGCCTCGGCGGTGCTGCTGACGCTGCGCCGTTCGACCCCGGGCAGCTGCTCGCGCAGGAAGCCGGCGCACTGGGCAAGCGGCTGGGGGTGGGAGAGGATCGCCGAGACCTGCTCCAGTTTGGTCCCCTCGCGGGCAATCAGGTGCGCGTGGACCCGGAAGTCATGCTCACCGACGATCGTCACCGCCTCGGTGTTGAAAGCCAGCGTGTCCAGCGTGCTCCGCACCGACCCCTCGATCGAGTTCTCGAACGGCACCAAGGCCCGCTCCGCCTCACCCCGCTCAACCGCCAAGATCGCGTCGTGCACCGTAGGCGTCCGCATCGCCTCAACCTCCACGTCCCCCGCAAGCGCCTCCTTCAAGGCATCTTCGGTAAACGTTCCAGCTGGCCCGAGAAATGAAATCTTCATCTGAGGTCCGGAGCTCAGAACTGAGACAGAGCGGATGGGGTGGTTCCGATGCAGCCTCGCGAAGCGGCTCCGCAGAGTGGTTCTATGCCGCGAAGCGGCAGCACGTTCGTGAGCGCAGCGTCAGCGAAGCGAACCTCGGCTGCAGCGGAACTACCCCATCCGCGCGGCCGCCTCATTCAAAGACGACCGTGTAAGTCGCTTCGTTGTTTTCCGACACTTCCTCGCCCGGCACCGGCTCCGCTTCGACTTCCAAAGTCACTTCGCCTTTGGGCGCCGGGGTCAGCGGGATCGTCACGGTTTCTTCGGCGCCGGCTTCGAGGCTGCTGATGTCGCCGCTCAGGGTGTTGCCGTCGACGGTGACCGAGACGGTGATCCCGTTCTCGGTCGAGTCACCCTGGTTCTGCACGCGGACTTCGACTTCCGGCGTTTCTTCGGCGCTCACGCCGGTGCTTTCTTCGGCCGCCAGTTCGGTCCCGTTGACGCTGGTGCCGAGCAGACCCAGCCCGTGCACGCCCGGCGTCGCGGCGCCGCCGCTGGAGCCGTTGACCGAGCCCAGCGCCGAGCTGACTTCGCCTTCGTCGAGCCACTTGATCCCGTCGGGGACGAAGACGCTCTTGGGCACGTCGTCCCCCTCGATCCCGTTGTCGGCGAGCACGCCGTCGATTTCGGGCCGCGCCACCGAGGCGTAGACGACGTCGCTCGCCGCCAGCACGCCGATCTGCCGAGCGATCGCTTCGGTCGCTTTCTCGGAACCGACGTCGCCGAGCGCGGTGCTCATCTTGTCGGCGATCACGGTCATCGCGCTGCCGCGCAACTCGTAGACGAGCTCGAGCGAGCGCTGGGCGCTACTCATGTCGCCGGGGGTGTCGAGCCCGTCGATCCGCGCCACGTAGTTGTCCATCGCGCTGCGGTCGGCGTTGACCTCGGCGACGAACTCGGTGACCGAGAGGCTGCCGGGGTCGGAGAGCTTTTCGAAGAACGACTTGCTCGTCCGGTCGGTCTCGTCGACGATCTGCGAGACGTTGCCGGCGTAGTCGCTGAGCGCGCGGTGCTTGCGCGCGTTGAGGCAGCCGCGCACGCCGAGCACGAGCAGGATCAGGACCAGCAGGCCGGCGCCCAAGGCGAGCCCGCGCCGCAGCAGGATCTGCTGCCGTTCGGGGCGGCGCGAGGGGCGCGGTCGGCGCCCCGGGGATGCGGGGGAATCCTCCAAGAAGCAGGGAGTATGTCGCAGGAGGAAGCGGAATCGCGGCGAAGTCGAAGGAGCTTTGGTCGGTTCCCTCGTTCTCAACCGCTTTCTGATCGAGCGCCGCATCGGCAGCGGCGGCTTCGGCGTCGTCTATGAGGCCTGGGACGGGCGGCTCGAGCGCACGGTCGCGGTCAAGGCGATCGAATCGCGCGGCGAGGCCGGGCGGCGCGTCCTGCGCGAGGCACAGGCGGCGGCGCGGCTCAACCACCCGGGCATCGTCACCCTCTATGAGATGGGCGAGGAGGACGGCAACGCACTGCTCGTGACCGAGTTGGTCGACGGCGCGACCCTTGCCACGCTCAACGACGAGGGCTCGCTCAGCGACCGCGAAGTCGGCGAGCTCGGCGCCGATCTCTGCGAGGCGCTCGACCACGCCCACTCGCGCGGCGTCATCCACCGCGACATCAAGCCGCAGAACGTGCTCGTCGCACCCGAGGGCGAGTTCCGCGCCAAGCTGATGGACTTCGGCATCGCCCGCCTCGCCGACGGCGCGGCGCTGACCGCGCCCGGTGACGTCGTCGGCACGCTCGCCTACATGTCGCCCGAGCAGGCCGAGGGTCGCGCCGCCGGACCCGAGGCCGACGTCTACTCGCTCGCGCTCACTCTTTATGAGTGCTGGTCGGGCGAGAACCCGAACCGCCGTGCCACCCCGGCGGCGACGGTGCGCGCGATCGGCGGCCGCCCGCGCCCGCTGCGCCGGCTCCGCCCCGACCTGCCGAGCGAGCTCAGTGAGACGATCGACGCCGCCCTGCAGCCGCGTCCCTCGCGCCGCCCCGAGCTGGAGCAGCTCGGGGCCGCGATCGAGGACTCGCTCGAGCTGCTCGCCGAGGAACTGCCCGCAGCCCGCGCCCCGCTCGGGCTGCGGGCGGGCGCGATGGCCGCCGCCGCGGTGCTCGGCGCCTGGCTCGCCCTCGGCCACGGGGTCGTCCTGCCGTGATCGCGCAAGCCGACCTCTAGGATTTCCCGATCGGCGTCCTGCGCAACCTCGAGAGTCGGATCGAAGGCCTCGTCGAGGGGGTCTTCAGCCGCGCCTTCAGCTCCGAGGTGCAGCCGGTCGAGCTCGCCCGCAAACTGGCCAAGGAGATGGACTCGCATAAGACCGCCGGGGTCGCCCGCGTCTACGTGCCGAACGAGTACACGGTCTACCTCTCCGGCAAAGACCGCACCCGGTTGGAGGGCTACGAGCGCTCGCTCGAGCAGGAGCTCTCCGGGTACCTGCTCGAGCACGCGCGCCGCCGCGGCTACGACCTGCTGACCAGGCCGACGGTCGCCTTCGAGACGGACGAGCGGTTGCGGCTCGGTGAGTTCGGGATCCAGCCGCGCATGGTCAAGCCGCCGGTCCGCGAGGGCGAGGCGCCGAGCCAGGGCGAGGAGGGCCACACGATGGTCTACTCCGCGGTCAAAGAGGCGGCGCCGGCCGCCGCCGACCCGCCCTCGCATCGGGCCGCCCCGCAGCCGCGCGCCGTGATCACGGTCGACAACCGGCGCTACGTGCTCGACGCCGAGCGCTCGACGATCGGCCGCTCGCGCGACGCCGACTGCGTCCTCCGCGACCCCAACATCTCCCGCCACCACGCCGAGCTGCGCCGCTCTTCGCGGGGCGAGTGGACGATCGCCGACCTCGGCTCGACCAACGGGATCAAGGTCAACGGCCGCCGCGTCCCCTCGACCCGGCTCAAATCGGGCGACAGGGTCACGATCGGTACGACGACCTTCAGCTTCGACATTGAGACGTAAGGCGTCCAGTGCCCTAACGACGCAGTCCAGCGGCGATCTGGACCCGTCATTAGGGTGCTGGGGGTGGAGTACGACCCGATTAGCGTGGCACTGAAGTTCGGCTTCCTCGCCGTCCTCTACCTCTTCCTGCTCTGGATCGCGCGCAGTGCCCTCAAGGACCTGCGCCGCACCGTCGCGCCGGCCCCGGACGCGACCGGATTCCACCCGGTTCCCTCCTTCGAGGCGGCCGCCGGGGGCGGCGACGCCTGGCTCGTCGCGCTGCGCGGTGGGGGGCTTAACGAGGGCGAGCGCTTCGACCTGATCGGCGGCCTCTCGATCGGCCGCTCGCAGGAGGCCGACGTGCGGATCGAGGACCGCTACGCCTCCAGCCTGCACGCGCGGATCTTCTCCCGCGAAGGGCGCGCCTACGTCGAAGACATGAGCTCGACCAACGGCACCCTGCTCAACGACGGGCAGCTGCACGGGGAAGCGGAGCTGATCGACGGCGACGTGGTCAGGATCGGCGACACCGAGCTTCGCTTCGAGGCAGGGGGGACGTAGTTGCTGCGCGTCGACGACCAGGCATTCCGCACTGACACCGGCCGCCAGCGCAGCGAGAACGAGGACTCGCTGTTCGTGCGCGCGCCGATCTTCGTCGTCGCCGACGGGATGGGCGGCGCCCAGGCCGGCGAGGTCGCCTCGAAGGCCGCCGCTGACGCTTTTGACCGCGACCTGCCCGAATCCCCGCCCGAAGACTTCCTGCGCGAGACGATCGAGGCGGCGAACCGGCGCATCCACGACCTCGCCCGCGCCGACCCGTCCAAGGCCGGGATGGGAACGACGATCACCGCGGCGATCGTCGACGCGCAGAGCGAAGAGGTCGGCATCGGCCACGTCGGCGACAGCCGCGCCTACCGCCTGCGGCGCGGCAGGCTCGAGCGGCTGACCCGCGATCACTCGCTGGTCGAGGAGATGCGCCGCAAGGGCCAGATCACCGACGCCCAGGCCGAGGACCACCCGCAGCGCTCGATCATCACCCGCGCGCTCGGCCCCGAGCCCGAGGTCGAGGTCGATGTGCAGACTGTCGCCGCGGCCCCCGGCGACGTCTTCCTGCTCTGCTCCGACGGCCTGACGACGATGGTCAAGGAGGAGCGCATCGGCGCCGTCCTCTCCGCCACCACCTCGATGCGCGAGGCGGTGCGCCAGCTCATCGACGAGGCAAACGCCGCCGGCGGCAGGGACAACATCACCGCCATGGCCTTCCGCCTCGGCGACGCCGCCGCGCCGCTGGGCGAGCGTCCCGAGGACGCGACCCTGGTCGGCGCCGCCGCCGAGGAAGCCGGACTGACCGCGACCGAGGTGCGCCGCCGCGCCGCCGGCGAGGCCGCCCGCGAGCGGCGCGAGCGGCTGAGCACGAAGCGGCCGCGCCGCGGGCTGCGCACGGCGGCGAAGCTGCTCGCCGCCGCCCTCGTGCTCGCCGCGATCGCCTTCGGCGGCTGGTACGGCAACCGCCAGGTCTGGTTCCTCGGCAGCGACGACGGCGGCCGCGTCGCCCTCTACCGCGGCCTGCCCTACGAGCTGCCCTTTGGGGTCAACCTCTACGAAGAGCGCTACGCGAGCCCGGTCCAGAGCGCGGCGCTCAGCCGCAAGCGCCGCGAAGCGGTCAGCGGGCACGACGTGCGCTCGCGCGATGACGCCGTCTCGCTGGTCGAAGACATCGAACGCAGCCAGGGGATTCCTTGAGAAGCGCGGCCCGCAATCGGGAGCTGGTCGCCCTGATCCCGGTCGCGCTCCTGCTCAGCGCCGGCTTCGCCGCCGTCTTCGCCCAGGAGAACGCGCGGCTCGGCAACCTCAGCCTCGTCTACGGCGCCTACTTCCTCGCCGTCTGCCTCGCCACGCACATCTTCCTGCGCATGCGCCTGCCCAACGCCGATCCGTACCTGTTCCCGCTGGTCGCGCTGCTGACCGCCTTCGGGTTGGTGATGGTCTACCGGATCGACGCGGGCCTGGCCCGCGACCAGGCCAACTGGTTCGTGCTCGGGCTGGTCCTCTTCGCGCTGACGATCCAGTTCCTGCGCGACTACGACGTGCTCGAGCGCTACCGCTACACGATCGCCGGCGCCGGCCTGTTGCTCTTGCTGGCGCCGCGGCTGCCCGGCATCGGCCAGCAGGTCAACGGCGCCTACCTCGGGGTCAAGATCGGCCCGCTCGCCTTCCAGCCGGCCGAGTTCTCGAAGATCGCGATCGTCGTCTTCCTCGCGAGCTACCTGCGCGAGCATCGCGAGGTGTTGATCGTCGGCGCCCGGCGCGTGCTCGGCGTCACCCTGCCGCCGCTCAAGCACCTCGGCCCGCTGCTGGTCGTCTGGGGGGCCTCGATGTTCATGCTCGTCTTCATCCGTGACCTGGGCAGCTCGCTGATGTTCTTCGCCGCCTTCCTCGCGCTGCTCTACGTGGCGACCGGGCGCTTCTCCTTCGTCGTCATCGGCATGGGGATGTTCCTGCTCGGCGCCTGGTTCTTCGCCTCGACCGTGCCCCACGTCGGCGAGCGGGTCGACATCTGGCTCAACCCCTACAACGACCCGACCGAAAGCGGCTACCAGATCCTCCAATCGATCTTCGCCCAGGCCGACGGCGGCCTCTTCGGCAAGGGCTTCGGGCAGGCGCTGATCACGATTCCCGGCACCCACCAGGCGCTGCTGCCGGCGGCGCAGACGGACACGATCTACTCGCTGATCGTCAACGAGCTCGGCCTCTTCGGCGCCACCGGGGTGATCCTGATCTACCTGCTGATCGCCGCCCGCGGCTTCAAGGTCGCGCTGCTCGCCGACGACGGCTTCTCGAAGCTGCTCGCGACCGGGCTGACGGCGGTATTCGCGATCCAGGCCTTCGTGATCGTCGGCGGCGTCACCAGGGTGATCCCGCTGACCGGCGTCACCCTGCCCTTCATCAGCTACGGCGGCAGCTCGATCGTCGCCAACTTCGTCCTCTTGGCGCTGCTCTTGTTGATCTCCGACCGGGCCCGGCGTGAGGCCGAGGCGCCGCGCGGCGGCTTCGCTCTGGGGGGCGTGTGAACCGCCAGATCGTCCAGCTCTTCGGCCTCGTCGTCGTCCTCTTCGCGATCCTGATCGGGTTCACGTCCTACTGGTCGGTCTTCGACGCGCAGGCGCTCAAGGAAAAGACCGCGAACGCGCGCCCGCTGCTCGAGCAGCAGCAGATCAAGCGCGGCCGCATTCTCGCCGCCGACGGAACCGTGCTCGCCCGCTCGGTCGCCAAGGGCCGCGGCGAGTCCCGGCGCTATGTGCGGCGCTACCCGGAAGGGGCGCTCTACGGCCACCCGATCGGTTACAGCTTCGTGCGCTACGGCGACAGCGAGTTCGAGAAGTACCACAACGACGAGCTGGTCGGCGACGAATCCGAATTCAGCTCGATTGTCGACGAGCTGCGCGGGCGGCGCCAGGAAGGCAATGACATCGTCACCAACATCGACCCGGCCGCGCAGCGGGTCGCGCAGGCCGACCTCGAAGCGGTCGGCTTCGGCGCCGTGGTCGCGATCGAGCCCTCGAGCGGCCGGGTCAAAGTGCTCGCCTCGAACCCGCCGTATGACCCCAACCGGGTGCCCGAGCACCTCGGCGAGCTCAACCAGGACCCGACCTCGCCGCTGTTTGACCGCGCGACCCAGGGTCAGTACCCGCCCGGCTCGACCTTCAAGGTGGTGACCGCCGCGGCCGGGCTCGACAGCGGCGCGATCACGCCGCAGACGACGATCGACGCGCCGGGCACGCTCGACATCCAAGGCCAGGAACTGAACAACGACTTCAACGAGGACTTCGGCGCGATCTCGCTCGACACGGCGCTGACCAACTCGGTCAACACCTGGTTCGCCCAGCTCGGCGAACAGGTCGGCGAGCAGACCCTGTTCGAGTACATGGACGCCTTTGGCTTCAACTCGACCCCGGCGATCGACCTGCCGTCCTCGCAGGTCTACAAGAGCGGCATCTTCGACTCCGGCGAGCTGCTCGGGCCCGGCGACCCGATCGACATCGCCCGCGTCGCGATCGGCCAGGAGCGGCTCGCGGTGACGCCGCTGCAGATGGCCGAGGTGGCGTCGGCCGTCGCCAATCGCGGCCGCCTGATGAAGCCGCAGATCTGGAGCCGCGTGGTCGACCCCGACGGCCGTGTGAGCAAGCGCCTCGACCCGTCCGAGTACAGCCAGCCGATCGACGAGCAGACGGCGGCGGAGCTGACCACGGCGATGGAAGGGGTGGTCCGCGAAGGCACCGGCACCAACGCGGCGATCTCCGGCGTGCCGGTCGCGGGCAAGACCGGCACGGCGGAAACGCCCTTCAACGACACCTGCGGCGGCGGCAGCGAAGAGAACCAGGCCTGGTTCATCGGCTTCGCCCCCGCCGACGACCCGCAGATCGCGATCGCGGCGACGGTCGAGTGCACGACCGCCTTCGGCAACGACGTGGCGGCGCCGATCTTTCGTGACGTCGCCGAAACCATTCTCAACGGAGGGAGCTGACAGTGCCGCCTGAAGTCGGTGAGGGAAGCACAATCGACGGCCGCTACCGGCTGCTGCGCCGGATCGGCTCGGGCGGCATGGCTGACGTCTGGCTGGCCGAGGATCCGCACCTGCAGCGCCGCGTCGCGCTGAAGATCCTGCACGGCCGCTTCGCCCAGGACCGCGAGTTCGTCGAGCGCTTCCGCCGCGAGGCCGAGCACGCCGCGGGCCTCTCGCACCCCAACATCGTCGCCGTCTTCGACCGCGGCGACGTCGACGGCACCTACTACATCGCGATGCAGATGCTCGACGGCCGCTCGCTCAAGGAGTTGATCGACCAGGGCCTGACCCCGGAGCAGTCGGTCGGGCTGATCCGCCAGGTGCTCGAGGGCGCCGGCTACGCCCATCGCCACGGCGTCGTCCACCGCGACCTCAAGCCGCAGAACGTGATCGTCGACGACGAGGGCGTCGCCACCGTCACCGACTTCGGCATCGCCCGCGCCGGCGCCTCGGAGATCACCCAGGCCGGCTCGGTGATGGGCACCCCGCACTACCTCTCGCCCGAGCAGGCGCAGGGCCAGGCGGTGACCGCCGTCTCCGACCTCTACTCGGTCGGGGTGATGCTCTACGAGGCGCTCGCCGGCCGGGTGCCCTTCGAGGCCGACTCGGCGGTGGCGATCGCGATGAAGCAGGTCTCGCACACACCGCAGCGGCCGAGCTCGATCAACCCCGCCGTCTCGCCGGCGCTCGACGCGGTCGTGATGCGGGCGCTGGAAAAGGATCCGGGCCAGCGCTTCCAGAGCGCCGAGGCGTTCATCGCCGCGCTCGACGCGGCGGCGCGCGAACCGGGCGCGGGTGGAGGCACGGCCGCCTTCGCCGCGTTGCCGCCGCCGGTCGTCGGGCCCGAGCAGGCCGCGGCCGAGGAGGAGGAGCGTCGGGGCCGCCGCAAATGGCTGATCCTCGCGGCGGTCGCCGTCCTGATCGGGCTGCTGCTCGGCTTCGCCCTGACCCGCGACACGACGACTGAAGTTCCGGGTGTGACCGGCAACCAGCTCGGCGTCGCGATCGCGCTGCTCGAACAGAACGACTTCAAGGTCGGTGAGATCAGCCGCGTGCGCCGCGACGTGGCGGCCAACACCGTGCTCGAGCAGGACCCGTCCTCGGGCGACGCCTCGCTCGACTGCGCCTTCCTCAGCTTCTTCTGCTCGAAGCCGAAGGTGGCGCTGACGGTCAGCTCCGGCCCGGGCAGCGGCAAGGTCCCGGGCGGGCTATCCGGGCAGAGCCAGGAAGAAGCGGTCGAAAGCGTCGAAGAGGCCGGCTTCGTCGCGCAGATCGTCAAGGCGAGCTCCGAATCGACCGAAGCGGGGCTGGTGATCCGTTCGACCCCCTCGGGTGGATCGACCGCGACCCGCGGCTCGACCGTGGTGCTGACCGTCTCCAAGGGCGCGAAGCTGGCCAAGGTGCCGGTTCTGGTCGGCACCCAGCGCTCGGTCGCCGTGCAGCAGATCCGCGGCCGCGGCTTCAGCCCCTCGGTCGAAGAAGTCGAAAGCGCCAAGCCGGCCGGCGAGGTGATCCGCCAGGCGCCCAGCGCCGGCTCCTCGTTGCCGGCGGGCTCAACCGTCTCGATCGTCGTCTCGGGCGGGGTCGAACAGGCGAAGGTGCCGAACGTGATCGGCAAGGAACGCAAGGGGGCGGTGGAAGAACTGCGCGCCGCCGGGCTCGAACCGAGCGTGCAGGAAGAAGAAACCGAAGTGCCGGGGCAGATCGGCCGGCGTGACCGACCAGTTCCCGCCGCCGGGCTCCGAAGTCGAACCGGGCTCGGGCGTGACGATCACCGTCGGTAAGCGCGCCGCCGAAGAAGGCGAAGCGGGAGCCGAATGAAGGTCGCGGTGCTCAGCGGCGGCCGTTCCTCCGAGCACGACGTCTCGCTGCGCTCGGGCGAGGCGGTGGCGCGGGGCCTGGAGGCGGCCGGCCACGAGGCGCTGCCGGTGACGATCGCCCGCGACGGCGGCTGGAGCTTCCGCGGCGCCCCGGTCGAGCTGACCCCGGCCGCCGGTCTGTTCGGCGCCGACGCCGCCTTCCCGGCCCTGCACGGCCCGTTCGGCGAGGACGGCAGCGTCCAGGGCGTGCTCGAGTGGCTCGACCTGCCCTACGTCGGCTCCGACGTGCTCGCCTCGGCGATCTGCATGGACAAGCTGACGCTGAAGCGCCTCTTCGGCCGCGCCGGCCTGCCCCAGGTCGATTTCGTCGGGGTGGGGGAGCCGGGCTGGCGCGAGCGCTGCGCGGCGATGGGCTCGCCACTCTGGGTCAAGCCCTCGCGGCTCGGCTCGAGCGTCGGGATCAGCAAGGTCGAGCGGCTCGGGCAGCTCGACGCGGCGGTCGAGCGGGCGCTGCGTCACGATCCGCGCGTGATCGTCGAGGCCTCGGCCCGCGGCCGCGAGGTCGAGTGCTCGCTGCTCGGCAACGAGCGGGTCGAGGCCTCGCCGGCGGGCGAGGTCGTCGCCAACGGCGAGTGGTACGACTACGAGACGAAGTACCGCGACGGCGGCATGGAGCTGATCGTCCCCGCCCCGCTCGACCCCGACCAGACCGCCCGCCTGCGCGAGCTGGCGATCGAGTCCTTCCGCCTCGGCGGCTGCGCCGGCCTCGCCCGCTGCGACTTCTTCGTCGAGCCCGACGGCGAGATCCTCGTCAACGAGATCAACACCATGCCCGGCTTCACCGAGACCAGCGTCTACGCCAAGCTCTGGGAGGCCGCCGACCTCCCCTACCCAGCCCTCTGCGACCGCCTCGTCCAGCTGGCCCGAGAGCGCCACGAGAAGTCCCGCTCCCACGAGTTCTGAGGGCCGTCACGCTCGGCCGTCGCGGTTGCGCTCAAGGTTGACTGAGTGCGTGCCGATCTTGGCTGGGTGGCTGTTCGCATCCTGACCCTGCGCCGACCTGATGTGTGCTGTGAGTGCGAGGCGGCCTTGGCCGCCGGAACCCGGTCCGGCTGGGACGCCGAGGCTCGGACGGTGACGTGCATGACCTGCCTCGAGAAGACGGTTGCGCCTGTCACGGTCAAAGCGACATCGCCGGCGCTCGACCGGGGTCAGCCGGGAGGCAGCCTCGCGCGCGAGTACGAGCGGCGTAAGGGCAATCGCGAAGCCCGCATCGAAAGGCCCGCCCGCGAGTCGGGGGGCTGCTGCTCGCCCTGCGCGAGCCGCCAGCCGGGTAGGCCTTTCGCGCGCGACCTCGGAGAGAAAGCGGTGGCTTCGAGTGCTGGAGCTGCGGAGGCGGCTCGGGAGATCCTCTAGCAAATCGCCGCTGCCGGGCCGGCGCGGCGACTCGACATGTCGTGGTTAGCCCCGACCGGCATCACGTCATCGCCGCCAAGGACGTGAGGGGAAGGTTCGCGCCAGCAGACCCCCGATAGGCCGGAAGTTGATTATTGCGGAGCGCAACCGCACCAAGCTGATCGCGGCCTCGATGCCAGGTGGCCGCTCGTTCGGCGGCTTGACTACAACTGCCACCCGGGCGTGCCGGTACAAGGCGTCCCTGCTTCACCAGAGCCGATCTGCCGCTGTTCGGCACGTTGAAGATGCGCGGGCACCTCCTGCTCTACCGCAAGGCGCTGGCCAAGAGGCTGAACGCGGATGGGCCGTTGGAGCCCGCCGCTATCGAAGGCCTCGCACACACCATCGCCGAGGCCTTTCCCAGCTGTTGACCAGTCGGGGACGCAGTATGGTCCGGCACCTATGAGCGGCTGGAGGCAGGCGCGGGCCATCGTCTTGCTCCCCGGCAATGTGACGATTGTGGCGCCGGCGGCGATCCTGGTCCTCAGCGGCGGACCCGATCCCGGCTGGGGCCTCGGCGGAGGGCCCGCGGCGCTGGTCGTGGCCGCTGGAGTCGGCCTGGCCGTCGCCGGATTCTCGCTCTGGCTCTGGACCGTCCGGCTCTTCAGCCGGATCGGCAGGGGGACGCTTGCCTCCTGGGACGAGACCAGCGTCTTGGTCGTCGAGGGCCCCTACAGATATGTGCGCAACCCGATGATCACGGCGGTCGCCGCCCTGCTCGTCGGCGAGGCGCTCGCCCTCGGCTCCGTCTGGATCCTGGCCTGGGCCGCGGTCTTTCTCACGATCAACTTCACCTACTTCCTGCGCTTCGAGGAGCCCGGGCTCGAACGCCGATTCGGCGACCCCTATCGCACCTATAAGCGCAATGTGCCGCGCTGGATCCCCCGCCTCAACCCCTGGCGCCCGGACTGATCGGCGAGTCCACGCCAAGCTGGCCCTTGGCGGCTGGTTAGGCCGTGTGCACTTGAGAAGGCAACCAACTGTAGAGAGTCTTCTCCACTGTGATGTAGCCTATACAATCCAGTAGACGAAACACTTCGTCAACCCAGTCACCAGGACACCCGCGCTATCCGGAGACGAAGATGATGTATTGACGCTTGGGCGTCCCGAAGCCCCGTTCGCAGGTGAGCGTTCCGTAGCCGCCTACATTCGCGAAGTCGCAGCCCCAGCGCCGTCCCCCCACGCGGACGGCGAAATGCCGTCCGCCTCGTTGCAGGTGCTCCCCGGCTCGACTGACAACCTTTGCGGCCGTCCGGCACCTGACGTGGTGGACTTGCATATTTGCGCTGTCCGTCGAATAACAGGTCTTCGCCTGAGCGGACAGTGGGAGCAACAAGACCGCCAGCAGCGCACCCAACGGCAGACAGAGTCGTGGATTCATACTCCACCCAATCCTAGTTGCTTCCAGAGAGAAAACGCAACTGATCATGCGAACGTCGGCGCACCAGGGCCGGCGCCTACGAGCCCATCGCCGTTATCGGGAAACACCAGAAGGGACCGGGCTGCGTCCCTTGAAGAGGAAGCAGTGAGTGAACCGCAGCAGCCGCCGGAGGAAATAGAATTGTCCCAGGGCGACTACTTCCGGGTGATAAAGACCTCGAGAAGCCCTGCTTGTGCCGCCGCGTCGAAATCCGCATCCTGAGTGCAAACCGCCACACCGTAGGCGATCGCGGTGGCGGCGATCCAAGCGTCCATGACCTTCATCGCCCTGCCGATCGCCTTCAGTCCCATACGCAGGCGCGCCAGCTCGTCCCCGACAGCGCCATCTATCACCAACAGCGCGAGATCTCGGCCTAACGAGTTCAAGCCGACGCGCCATCTGTTCGTGACCGCTCGCGGCGAGGACGCCGTGGCGAAGCTCGGAGAGGGTGACGACGCTGACGGCAACCTCGTCGGGAAGGGTGCCGAGCGGCCGCTCCTGCTCGCGCGCGATGAAGACCGAGGTATCGAGGACCGCCTGCATGGCAACCTTACCCTAGCCTTAGAGCTGGTCCGTCGTGTCCGGGAACGCCCGGTCGAGCTCAGCCGCCAGACCCGCATCGGCTTGAGCGCCCATGATCAGCTGCTGCGCTCGCGAGCCGGCAGTCCACGAGGGCGCGTCCTCGATCGGCACGAGGTCGGCGACGTCGTGCCCGGACACGGTGACGCGCAGATGCTCGCCCGCCATCACACGCCGAAGAACGGTGGAGACGTCGTTGCGGAGCTCTCGTTGAGGTATCCGCTTCACGCACCCTAGCGTAGCAGAACTGCTACGCAGGGCTTATCTTGTCTGTAAGCATGTAGCAGGTTAGGCGTGTAACGGACACACTCACGCCTACACTGATCGTATGGGGGATGTCCAGCAACTGGCGATGGAGCTCGGAGCCGAGGAGCGCACCCTGCGCCGTGCAGTGGCACAGGGAACGATCCACTGTCGCCGCCAAGGGCCTAGAAGGACCAGGCTGTCGCCGGGCGAGGAGGACTACCTGCGGCGGCACTGGGAGCTTCTGCTCGAACTCCGCAAGGCGCTTCGTACTGAGCGCAAGGTTCGCCTGGCGGTGCTCTACGGCTCCGTGGCTCGCGGTCAGGAGGATGCCGACTCCGACCTCGATCTCCTCGTTGCGCTGGCGGACGATGAGCCGATGGCCGCGGCCGGGTTGGCGGTCCGTCTCGGCCGTGTCGCCGGCCGGGACACCGACGTAGCGCGTCTCGACAAGATCGATGAGACTGCGCCGCTCCTTCTTCACTGTGTATTGGACGAGGGGCGAGTCCTCGTCGATCGAGAAGGCATCTGGGAAGAACTCACGCGGCGGCGCCGGTCGATTGCGGCACGCGCCGAGCGCTCGTATCGGCGCCAGATGAGCGAAGCGGCCTCGGCAATCGAGAAGTTGACCGCATGAATCGCGATCTCTCCGCCCGCCTCAGTCCGATTGCACTGAAGGCCGCGGAAGCCCGCTTGGCGCGGTTCTTCAAGTCGATCGACAAGCACCGGGACGCACTCGACTTCGCGGTTGAGCAGAGCTTCGAAGGCGAGCTGGATCCGCTCGACTGGCGACGAGCCTTCGACTCCACCGATCCGAGCGACACGATCCGGACCGTCGTCATCACGGGCAGCTATTCGGCGCTCATCAACACCTATGTCGAGATCCTCAAAGCCGCGGCCGGCTCGCGCTTGCTCGGCCTCCTCCCGCACCGCCGCCCCCACGCAGACCAGGTCTTCGACGCCATACGGAAGGACGGCGGACTAACCCCGCAACAGGTCGCTCTGCTGAACAAAAGCTACGTGCTCGAGGGCCGCCTCGAGCATGTCTCACCCGACGTCGACGCCGAGGAAGTCCGCGAACACGTAGAACGTCTCCGCGGGGAGCTCCCGGCATTGATCAAGAGCGCTCACACTTGGCTCAGGTCGTATGGCGTCGAGTTCAGCAAGAGCTCAATGCGCTGAGCCGAGTTACAGGCCAGGTGCCTCAGGCAATGGACAGAACTGTCGCTCTCACGCGAGAGCAGTTGTGTCATGATCGCCACATGGCAGATGAATCGGTCGCAGACCGACTCCGCGGATTCGGCGTGAAGGGCATCCTCGTGCAAATGGCCGAACGTGGGCAGATTCTTGAGCTGAAGTGCGAGATGCCGCAGTGCTATCACCCCAACGGACGCGACAAGTTCGAATCGCTCGCGACGGAGCGCAGGTTGTGGGCGCCCTCGCGCGACCACTACCCGATCCTCAGTTCGGCCGGTGGAAAGCTGCGTGCCGACAACGTTCGGTTGTCCCATATCGAGTGCAATCAGCGTGACCACACGCGGCGGAAGCAGATCGGGGCACTGCTTCTTGCAGAGCAAATCACTGGAAGACATCGCCGACGCGCTGAACCGCAAGAAGACCCCGGCGTTTCACGGAACGAAACGATGGACGGCGGCCATGGTGCGCGAGGCCTACGTGTCCTAGTCCGGGTTCCGCTTTGCGCGAAAAGCAGGGGGAAGCGAGAGTGGTACGACTACGAGGCCAAGTACCTCGGCGGCGGCAGGGAGTTGATCGCGCCGGCCTGCCCCAAGGCCGCCGCGCGCCCGTGGCCGGACCCCGCCTGCCGAGTTCCTACTTCCTGCGAAGCGCATTTCGCGTCCTCTCTCAGGCATGGTTGAATGGCTGCGATGCCACGTGCGCTTGAGGCTGACTACCTGGTAGTCGGAGCGGGTGCGTCGGGCATGGCTTTTGCCGACGCCCTGACCAATCATGCGGACGTACGCGTCGTGCTGGTCGATCGCCGGCACGGGCCGGGCGGCCACTGGCTCGATGCGTACCCGTTCGTGCGGTTGCATCAGGCGTCGTCGTTCTACGGCGTCGCCTCGACGGTGCTGGGCTCCGGATCGATCCAGAGCGAAGGCCCGGAGGCCGGCCTGCACGAGCGGGCCAGCGCGGCGGAGATCTGCGCCTACTACCAGCGGGTGCTGAACGAGCGACTGCTGCCCTCGGGCCGGGTGGAGTTCCACCCGAGCTGCGAGTTCTCGGGTGACGGCTCGTTCGTTTCCCGCTTGACCGGAGAGCATTACCAAGCCGGGCCGGATTGCAGGATTGTCGACGCCCGCTACCTCGCCCCCGAGATCCCCGCGACCACCGAGCCGCCGTTCGGCGTCGCCGACGGGAGCCGGGTGCTGCCGGTCAACGAGCTGCCGAGCCTGGAAACCGCGCCGGGGGAGTTCGTCGTCGTCGGATCGGGGAAGACGGCGACCGACGCCTGCGTCTGGCTGCTCGAAGGCGGCGTCGACCCGGATTCGATCTGCTGGGTCCGCTCCCGCGAGCCATGGATGTTCGACCGCGCGGTCGTCCAGCCCGAACCCGTCGTGTTCATCGGAATGGCCGCTGACATGCTGGAGGCGGCATGCGAGGTTTCCTCGGCGGATGACCTCTTCCTGCGCATGGAGGCAGCCGGAGCGATGCTCCGCATCGACCCCTCGGTAGCGCCGACCATGGCGAAGACCCCGACCCTCGCCCGCTGGGAGCTCGACCTGTTGCGCAGCATCGAGCGGGTGGTGCGGCGCGGTCACGTCCGCGGGGTGGAACCGGGGCGAATCGAACTTGAAGATGGCGATGTCGCGATCCACAGGGACGCGGTGATCGTCCACTGCGCCGCGCCCGGGCTCCGGTACCCACCGCTGGTTCCGATCTGGGGTGAGGAGGCGATCACGATTCAGCCGGTCCGGGCGGGCTTCCCGTGCCTGGCGGCGGCGCTGATCGGGTATGTGGAGGCAACCCGCGAAGACGATGCTGAGAAGAACCGGGTGTGTCTCCCGTCGCCGCTCTCGGACACGCCCGGCGATTGGGCGCTGATGCAGGCCCTGGGAGGCCGCGCGTCACTTGCCTTCAGTGCCGAGCCCGACATCAAGGAATGGGTCGACCGCGTGGCGCTGAACCCCGCGCGCGTTCCCTCCGGACAGGCTGGGGATCCTGATTTGACGGCTGCCGAAGAGCGCTTCCGCGCCGCCGTTGGCCCCGGGCTCGCGGCATTGGCGCAGCTCGCGGGACTCGGGACGAGGTAGTCGTATTCGCCATCTGCCTTGATCCCTGGGGAAGGGGCGCACTTGAAACGTCGGGCGACTACCCGAACAGCTTGATGTCGCTGATCTCGATCTGGTAGCGGCCTTCTTGGTCGCGGGCGGGGGAGGCCTTGGTGAACCAGAGCAGGAAGTAGGTCGAGGGCTCGCGCACGGTGAGGTCGATCTCCTGGGTGGCTGAGGCTTCTGCCACTTCACCGACCGGTTCGTCCCAGCCGGAGAGATCGGACGGGGGGCCGGCGGGGGTGGCGAAGACCTGGGCGTCCCAGCCCGGGGTGGGGGTACGGACGATCATCTTCTTCGGCGTCGCCGGCGAGGTCGTCGTCACGTAGACGCCGACGCCCGGGTCGGGGCCGGTCTTGGTGCCTTCGAAGGTTTCGGAGTCGTAGTGCTCGGTTTCCCAGGCGGTCCCGGTCGGGTCGCCGTCGGCCGCCAGTTCGACCTTGCTGCCGACCTCTTCGCCGTCGCCCTGCGGGTCGTAGTCGGTCGCCCCCGAGATCGTCACGGCGCCGCCCTTGCCCTCGTTCGCCCCACCCCCGCCGAAGCCGCCGCCGGAGATCAGCTGCACGGCGAGCAGGGCGCCGCCGCCGACGAGCAGCAGCAGCAGGATCGCCGCCCAGGACCAGCGCGCCCGGCCGGATAGCTTGCGCTCGGGCGGCGGCAAGGCGTCGAGCACGCTGGTCGCCTCGCCGGTGGTCGTGCCCGCCCGCGCCGCCTCGACCTCGAGCGCGGTCTCCAGGTCGTCGATCATCTCGGCGACCGTCTGGTAGCGCTCGGCCGGATCCTTCGCCGTCGCCCGCTCGACCACCAGCGCCACCGCGGCCGAGACCTCCGGGCGGCGGCGCTGCACATCGGGCAGTTCCTCGTTGACGTGTTTCATCGCCACGCCGACCTGGCTGTCGGCGTGGAAGGGAACCTGGCCGATCAGCATCTCGTAGAGGACGACGCCGAGCGAGTAGATGTCCGAGCGCGTGTCGACGTCCTTGCCCATCGCCTGCTCGGGGGCGACGTAGTCGGTCGTGCCCAGCACCCGCCCGGTGGCGGTGACGCCGTCCTGTTCGAGCTGGCGCGAGATCCCGAAGTCGGTCAGCTTCGCCCGCCCCTCCTCGTCGATCAGGACGTTCTGCGGCTTGATGTCGCGATGGACCATCTTGCGGGCGTGGGCGACGCTGAGACCGCGCGCGACCTCGATCGCGTAGGCGATCGCCTCCTGGGTGTCGAGCGCGCCGACCCGGCCGATCCGCTGCTTCAGCGTCTCGCCCTTGACGTATTCGAAGACGATGTAGGGGTGGCCGCCGTCCTCGCCGGCGTCGATCACGGCGACGACGTTGGGGTGGGTCAGCTTGGCGACCGCGCGCGCCTCCTGGCGGAAGCGCTGCAGCTGGTCCTCCTGCTCGGACATCTCGCGGTGCATCACCTTGACCGCGACCGGCCGATCGAGCGTGTCGTCGCTGGCCAGGTAGACGGTCGACATACCGCCGCTGCCGAGTTTCGCCTCCAGCCGGTAGCGGCCGGAGAGCACGGTTCCGATCATCGAGCTGGAGGGGCGGGCGCTCATCTCAGGACGGTCATTGTCGGGCACGCTGCCGATGGAGGTTCTCTACCAGGCCGCCAGCAACTCGTCGGGGCCGAACGTTGCATCGGCGCCGCACGGCCATCCCCTCAAGGCAAACTCTAGTTGAGTAGACACTAGTCAACTAGAGTCTCCTCAGCGAGAGTTTGGGCTGACGAACGGTCGGCTTCTCGCTAGCGTTGCCGGTCCGTTACGCATCCGATTCGCCGAGCGCCCGCATAGTGCTTCCGCAGCAGTTCCCCGGCCGCGTCGGCGTCCCCGGCCGCGACCACGCAGCAGAAGCCGCAGCCCATGTTGAAGACCTCGTGCATCTCCTCGTCCGAGACGTCGGCGCGCTCCTGGATCAGGCCGAAGACCGGCGGGACCGGGAGCGGGTCGTCGATCTCGTAGCCGACGTCGGCGGCGAGGCGGTCGAGGTTCTTGAGGCCGCCGGAGGTGATGTGGGCGAGGCCGCGCACGTCGACCGCGGAGCGCAGCAGCTCGAGCACCGGCTTGACGTAGATCTCAGTCGGCTCGAGCAGGACGTCACCGAGCGGGCGGCCGAGGCGGCCTTCCGGGTCCGCGTCGAGCGGAAGGCCGTCGAGCGCCGTGCGGGCCAGCGTGTAGCCATTGGAGTGAATCCCCGAGGAGGGCAGGCCGATGATCGGATCGCCCGGCTGCACGGCGGCGCCGTCGACGATCGCGTCGAGCGCGACCGTGCCGAAGCAGGCGCCGGCGACGTCGAAGCCGCGCACCATCTCGCCGAGCTGGGCGAGCTCGCCGCCGGGGATCTCGATCCCCGCCAGTTCCGCCCCGCGCGCGAGGCCGACGCCGATCTGCTCGCAGACCTCCGGGTCGGCGCGCTCGATCGCGATGTAGTCGAGCATCGCCAGCGGCTCGGCGCCGACGCAGATCACGTCGTTGACGTTCATCGCCACGCAGTCGATCCCGACCGTGTCGAAGCGGCCAAGCTGCTCGGCGAGGAGCAGCTTGGTGCCGACGCCGTCGGTCGAGAGCGCGATCCCGAGCCGCTCGTCGAGCTTGATCACGCTGGCGTAGTGGCCGGGCAGCGGCACCTGCCGCGAGGGCCGACCCAGCTCGATCGCACCCAGCGCTCGCACCAGCCCGGCGACGGCCGAATCGGCCGCCCCCTGGTCGACCCCGGCCTGCGCGTAGGCGTCCGCGTCGCTCATTGCCTGCGCAGCTTCGCAAGAACGGCGGCGGCGAGGCCCGCTCGATACGCCGCGTAGGGCCAGAGCGCCCGGTCGCGCTCGACCAGGCCGATCAGGCGTTGGGAGGCGAGGGTGGATGCGAAGGAGGCGGCGACGCCGATCGCCAGTGAGCGGCGCAGTTCGGGCGGGATGCCGCGGCGGCGCAGGCGCTCGCCCTTGAGCGCGGTGGCGCCGACGATGATCGGCAGCGCAATCGTGCGCGAGAGCAGGTTGGCCTGGTCGCGCGAGAAGCGCCGCCAGCGCGCCGCCGCGAGCGTGACTCCGTTGCGGGACACGCCCGGCGCGAGCGCCGCGGCCTGGGCGACGCCGAGCGCCAGCCCGTCGGCCGGCGTCGCGTCACCGCGCCCGCGCTGCTGCGGCCGCGTGTCGGCCGCGAGCATCGCCGCCGCGCCCGCCAGCAGGCCGATCGCGGTCGCCTTCGGCCCGCCCAGGCGCCGCTCGATCGGTCGCTCGAAGGCGTAGCCGACCGCCGCCGCCGGCAGGAAGGAGAGCGCGAGGGTGAGCGCGCGGCGCCCGTCGAAGGCGCGCAGCTCCGCGAGGATCGTCGTCCGCTGGCCGATCAGCAGCGCCGCCGCGGCGCCACCGTGGACCGCGACCTCGAAGCTCTTGCGCACCTCCGGGTCGAGTCGCTCCCACTCCCACCCGGCCAGCCAGGGAATCAGCACGATGTGGGCCGAGGAGGAGACCGGCAGCAACTCCGCCGGGCCCTGGACGATCCCCAGCACCAGCGCCCGCGCGGCAGGGATCCCGCCGTCGCTCAAGGAACCGGCTCGGCCTCGACCTTGCCGCCGCGCCGCCGCTTGATCAGCAGGTAGATCACCCCGCCGACGATCGCCGCCAGGACGACGTAATCGAGGTAGCCGAGGTTGTGGCGCCACTGCTCCCAGTTGTCGCCGACGCTGCGCCCGACCAGGGCCAGCATCAGCACCCAGGGGACGCAGCCGGCCAGGGTGAAGGCGGTGAAGCGCCAGAAGGGCATCCGCGCGACGCCTGCCGGCAGCGAGATGAAGGTGCGGATGATCGGCAGCATGCGGGTGAAGAAGACGGTCCAGTCGCCGTAGCGGCCGAACCAGTCGTCGGCCCATTTGAGGTGCTTGGGGCTGATGTGGATGAAGCGGTTCTTTTCGAGCAGATCGAGGCGGGCGAAGTAGCCGACCCCGTAGGCGATCCAGGAGCCGACCAGGTTGCCGAGCACGCCGGCGGCGACGATCCCGAACAGGGTCATGTCCCCTTCGGAGACGCTGAAGCCGGCGAAGAGCATGATCGCCTCGCTCGGCACCGGGATGCAGGCCGACTCGAGCAGCATCAGCACGAAGACGCCGATCACGCCGGCCGAGCCGATGAAGTCGGTGGCGACGTTGACGATCGGGTCGACGATCTTGTCGGTGACGCTGGCGAGGAGGAAGAAGCTATGCATGCGGGAAGCGGGGATTGTAGGGAGCGGGGCGAACACCATCTAAACTCGCCTGGTTGTGATGCGCCGCTTGAACCATCCGGTCTACCGCAATCGGGTCCTCCAGGTGGCGGCCGACGCGCTGCTCGTCGCGCTCGCCTTCTACCTGGCGTTCCGCCTGCGCTTCCTCGACGAAGGCCTGCCGGGGCGCTACGAGACCTTCTTCCTGCAGGCCGTCGCCTTCGTCGTCCTCGGCAAGCTCGCCGTCTTCGCCGCCTTCGGCCTCTACGAGAAGTGGTGGCGCTACGTCAGCGGCCGTGACTTCCTCACGATCGTCCGCGCCGTCGCCGTCTCCAGCGCCCTGCTCGTCGTCGTCTGCGCGGTGATCCAGCCGTTCCAGTACGCCCTGCCGCGCTCAGTCGCGGTGATGGACTTCATGCTGACCCTCTTCCTGATTGCAGGCGCACGCCTCGCCGTGCGCCTGATCGTCGAGCGGCCCAGCCACGGCCACCGCGTGCCCGGCCAGGAGGTGCTCGTCATCGGCGCCGGCTCGGGCGGCCAGATGGTCGTCCGCGAGATGAACCTCAACCCCAACCTCGGCGCGACCGCGATCGGCTTCGTCGACGACGACGCGCGCAAACAGGGGATGCGGATGCTCGGCCTCAAGGTGCTGGGGACGACGGCGCGGATCGAGCAGATCCTCGACGAGACCGAGCCCGACGAGGTCGTGATTGCGATCCCCTCGGCGCCGGGGACGCTGCGCGGCAAGGTCGTCGCCGCCTGCCGCGAGCGCGAGATCCGCGTGCGCACCCTGCCGACCGTGTTCGAGCTGCTGCGCGGCGGCGTCCAGCTCAACAAGCAGCTGCGCGAGGTCCAGGTCGAGGACGTTCTCGGCCGCGACCCGATCGTGGTCGAGCTCGACCGCGTTGGCGCCTACCTGCGCGACCACATCGTCCTCGTCACCGGCGCCGGCGGCTCGATCGGCTCCGAGCTCTGCCGCCAGATCGCCCGCGTCGGCCCGCGCCTGCTGGTGATGCTCGACCACGCCGAGGACAACCTCTTCGAGATCGAGCGCGAGATGGTCGATGAGCGTCACTTCTCCAACGTCGAGTCGGTGCTCGCCGACTGCCGCGAGCCGCACCGGATGCTGGAGACGATGCAGCGCTTCAAACCCAGCGTCGTCTTCCACGCCGCCGCCTACAAGCACGTGCCGCTGATGGAGGCCAACCCGCTCGAGGCCGTGCGCAACAACGCGATCGCGACGCGGATCACCGCCGAGACCGCCGCCGCCTCGGAGGTCGAGCGCTTCGTCCTGATCTCGACCGACAAGGCGGTCAACCCGAAGACGGTGATGGGCGCCTCGAAGGCGATGGCCGAGTGGATCGTCGAGATGGCCGGCCACAAGCATCCCGGCACGCGCTTCGCCAGCGTCCGCTTCGGCAACGTGCTCGCTTCCTCGGGCAGCGTCGTGCCGATCTTCCGCGGTCAGATCGAGCGCGGCGGCCCGGTCACCGTCACCCACCCGGAGATGACCCGCTTCTTCATGACGATTCCGGAGGCGGTGCAGCTGGTGATCCGCGCCGGCGACATCGGCGCCGGTCGCGGCGAGGTCTTCGTCCTCGACATGGGCGAGCCGGTCAAGATCGTCGACCTCGCCAACAACATGATCCGCCTCGCCGGGTATGAGCCGGGGGCCGAGATCGCGGTCGAGTTCACCCAGCCGCGCCCCGGCGAGAAGCTGCACGAGGAGCTCTTTGGCAGGGCCGAGGAGCTGCGCCCGACGGCGGCGAAGAGGATCCACCGCGCCGTGCGCGAGACGCCGCTCGACCCCGAGTGGGTGGAGTCGACGCTGAACTCGCTGGAGCATCTGGTCATGGCCGGCGACGAGGCGAATCTGGCCGAGCGCGTCGTCCAGCTCATCACCGCGCAGGGCGGCGACGCAGCGGCAGTCTCCTACGACGGATAGCCTCTCGCAGCCACTTGGAGCTGATCAAAGAAATCGGGGCCTACGCGGGCCTGGTCGCATTTCTGGGGCTGGCCGTCCTCGCCCTGCTCTCCTTCGCCCAGGGCCGCGACCTCCGTCGCCTGCGCGAGTGGGCGGGGTCGGCGCCCGAGCGCGACAACGAGCGCAAAGAGTCGACCTCGGCCGCCGCCGCCGAGCGGGCCGAGGAGATGCGCAAGCTGGAGCAGGCGCGCGAGGCCGAGCGCCGTGCCGCCGATCTGCGAGAGCACCGCCGCGAGCGCCGCGAGGCCGGCCTGCCGGAGCTGACCCGCAGCGAGCGCCTGCGGGAGCGCTTCTCGCGCGGTGAGGCCGCCCGCGACGGCGGCGGGGTCCGCGAGCGGCTCGGCGAACCGCGCTACCTGATCGCGATCTTCGCCGTCCTCGTCGTGATCGGCGGCGGCGTCGCCTACGCCCTGCTGAGCGGCTCGGACGAAAGCAAGGGCGGTGGCAAGGGCGGCAGGCAGGCCGTGCACGCGATCAAGCCGAGCGAAATCGAGGTCACGGTGCTCAACGGCACCGCCGTCGACGGGCTCGCTGGCACCTACGGCGACATGGTCGAGCGCCGCGGCTTTCAGCTCGGCGCCGTCGGCAACAGCCGCTCGAGCTTCGCCGACAGCGTCGTCATGTTCAAACCCGGCGACGGCCGCGAGGCGCACCGGGTCGCCGACTCGCTGGAGATCTCGCGGGTGCGCCCGATGACCTCGGAGATCTCCTCGCTCTCGGCCGGCGCCCGGGTCGCGGTCGTGATCGGCGAAGACAATGCCTCCGCGGCGGGATGAGGCGAGCCCCTAGCGTCGCGGCCGTCGTCTTCGCCCTGCTCGTCGTCGCCACGATCGCCGCCTTCGCCTGGTCCCAGCACCTCAAGCGCGACCCGCTCGTGCTCGACCGGGTCAGCTTCCTGGCCGTGCCGCCGCATCCAGCACAAGGGGCCACCGGTGCGCGCCTTCACGCCCGACGGCGACTGCCGCTACGACCGCATCCGCATCCGCTTCCGCACCACCCGCTCCGACGAGGGCGACGTGCAGGTGGTCAAGCCCGGCGGCAGGGTCGTTCTCACTCTCGCCCGCGACGCATACCTGAAGCGGTACACCTTCAACACCTACTACTGGGACGGCCGCAGCCGCAACGACGGCATCGCCCCGCCCGGTCGGTACAAGCTGCGAGTGAGGCTCCATGGCCAGGACCGCACGTTGGTTCCGGGCGGCGTGATGCGCCTGCACCGCGGCCCGGTCGATCCGCGCGGGGCGTGCAAGCGATGACCCTCTCGGCCCTCGGCGTCCTGATCGCCGCCGGTGCTGGCGCTGCGTCGATCGTGCTCGCCCCCGGCCGGGCCCGGGCCGCGGCGATGCTGCTCGCCCTCGCCCTCTTCCCCCTGCTGATCCTCGGCGACCAGTGGCACTCGACCCAGATCGTCGACCTGCGCGACCACACGGGCCGCCTCCTCGCCCTCGGCCTGGCCGGCCTCGCGGCGACCGTCGCGCTGACCGCGGTCTTCAAGCGCTGGCCGATCCTGCTTCCCCTTGCGGTCGTGGCGGCTCTGCCTTTTCGCGTCCCGCTACATGCTGGAGGTGACACGGCCAACCTCCTCGTCCCGCTCTACCTCGTCATCGCCGCCGGCGTCCTCCTGACCGCGCTGCGGGAATGGGGCGGTGGGGGCGTCCCCCTCGCGCAGCGGCGTCCCGTTTTTCGCAAGTACCACTCGGCGAGAGAGGACCGTCCAAGGCGAAAAACCCAGCAAGCGAGGGGGACGCCCCCACCGCCCCCCATCTGCTGCCATACGTCCTAGCCGGAGTTGTCGTCCTCTACGCGCTGCAGACGCTTTACTCCCCCGACTTCTCGAAGAGCCTTCAAAACGTGTGCTTCTTCTTCGTGCCGTTCTCGTTGGTCTATGCGCTGCTGCGGGAGGTGGAGTGGAGTCGGAAGCTTCTGGTGCTCGTGCTGTGGGTGGTGGCTGTTGAGGCGGTTGCGTTTGTGCTGGTGGGCGGGGTCGAGTACTTCAGCCACGAGCTGTTCTGGAACGACCAGGTGATCAGGTCGAATGAATTCCACACCTACTTCCGGGTCAACTCGATCTTCTGGGATCCGAACATCTACGGGCGTTACCTCGCGCTCGCGATCGTCGTCGCCATGGCCGCGCTGCTCTGGGCGAAGGAGCGCAGGACACTGGCGATGCTGACCGGGCTCGTAGCTGTCCTCTGGCTCGGCCTGGTCGTCACCTTCTCCCAGTCCAGCTTCGCGGCGCTTCTGGTGGGCCTCGCCGTTCTCGCCGCACTGCGTTGGAGCTGGCGCTGGACGCTCGGCGCCCTTGGCGCCGGAGTTGTCCTCGCCGTGGTCATAGTCATTTTCTCCGGTGGCGTCTCGAAGCTCAGCCCCGACCGCCTCAACGTCGACACCGGCGGCCGGACCAACCTGATCTCCGGTGGCACCGACCTCTTCGGTCAGCGCCCGATCTGGGGCTACGGCGCCGGCAGCTTCCCCAAGGCCTACAGCGAGCACATCGCAACCAAGAAAGCTCCCGTATCCGTATCGCACACCGAGCCGATAACCGTCGCCGCCGAGCAGGGCCTGATCGGCCTCCTCGCTTATGCGGCCCTGCTGGTCACGGCCCTCTGGACCATGTGCACCGGCCTGGCTTCGATCGAGAGGGGGTAGGGGTGTCCCCCCCGGGCAGCGGCGTCCCGTTTTTCGCAAGAACCACTCGGCGAGAGAGGATCCGTCCAAGGCGAAAAACCCAGCAACCGGGGGGGACGCCCCTACCCCCTCTCCAACCACCACACCATCGCCCGAGCCGCGGCCCTAGCCGCCTTCGCAGCCCTGATCGTCCACACGATGGCCTACGCCGGCTTCTACGAGGACCCGATCGCCTGGGTCTTGCTGGCCGTCGCGGCGTCGCTGGCGATGGCCCCGGTCCGCGACGCCGCTTAGGCTCAACGCCGTGTCGGGCTACCTCCGCCGCCTCGCGACGACCGGCGCCGCCTACACCGCGGCGAGCATCTTCTCGAAGCTGATCGCGGTCGCCCTGCTGCCGCTCTACACGCGCTACCTGACCACCGCCGACTACGGCTATGCCGAGGTCCTCTTCGCCGCCGTCGTCGCCGCCAGCATCGTGATCCGCTTCGGTGTGATCGAGGCGGTGCTGCGCTTCTACTACAAGGCCGGCGAGGATCCGGGGCGGGTCGTCGCCACCTCGTTCGCGGCGCTGTTCTGGTTCGGCACCGCGGCGGCGCTCGTCGCCCTGCCCTTCGCCGAGCCGATCTCCGAGGCGCTGCTCGACCGTCCCGCGCCGGACCTCGCCCGGATCGCGATCGCCGGCCTCTGGGTCGCGACCCTGCACGAGTTCCTGCTGACCCTGTTCCGGCTCGAAGAGCGCGCTCGCGCCTATTTCGTCACCACGATTCTCAACGTGCTGGCGGCGATCGGGCTGACGGTGGTGCTCGTCGTCGGCCAGGGCGAGGGCGCGCGCGGCCTGCTGCTCGGCAGCTACGTCAGCGGCGCCGCCTTCGTCCTCGGCCTGATCGTCGTCCACTGGCGCAGCCTCTCGCTGCGCTTCGAGCGGCCGCTGCTGCGCCGCATGCTGCGCTTCGGCCTGCCGACGATGCCGGCCGAGCTCTCGCTCTACGGGCTCAACTTCGTCGACCGGATCATCATCCTGCGCAGCGTCGGGGCCGCCGAGGCGGGCCTCTACTCGCTCGCGGTCAAGTTCGCGCAGGCAGTCAACGTGATCGTCCGCGGCTTCCAGCTCGCCTGGCCGCCGCTCGCCTACTCGATCCGCGACGACGACGAGGCGCGCCGCGCCTACGCCATCGTCGTCACCTGGTTCCTCGCCGGCTGCGCCTTCATCGTCACCGGCATGTGGCTGCTCGCGCGCTGGATCGCCCGCGCCCTGGCCGCGCCCGAATTCTTCCAGTCCTACGAAGCGGTCGGCCTGATCGCCACCGCGGTCACCCTCTACGCCCTCTACATGGTCCTGCTGGTGATTCTCGGCCGCACCGGCCGCACCGAGTTCAACTTCCCGGCGACCGGTCGCGGCGCTCGCGGTCAACGTCGCGCTCAACCTGATCCTGGTGCCGTCGCTGGGGATCGTCGGCGCCGGCCTCGCCCTCGTCGCCTCCTACGTCGTCGTCGTCGCGCTGATGTACGGGTTCACCCAGCGCCTCTTCCCGGTGCCCTACGAATGGGCCGGCTCGCCCGGGTCGTCCTCGTCAGCGCCGCGCCTGGTCGGGCTCGGCGAGCTGCTGCTGCCGACCGACGGCCTCGCCGGCCTCGCCGGTCGCGTCGTCCTCTGGCTCGCTTACCCGGCGATCCTCCTGTTCAGCGGCTTCTTCACCGCCGAGGAGCGCGGCTGGCTCGCCCGGCTGCGCCACCCCGGCGCCCTGCTCGAGCGCTTCCGCGCCGCACGCAGATCGCGCCCGCCGCAGTCGACGGCGACCTCCCCGAGGCCTACGAGGCCGAGATCATGGACGAGGACGCCCGCCTGGTGGAGGCCTAGAACGTCTTGTACCTTTTCGTCGACAGCTTCGGGCGCCAGCCATACCGCAACCCTCGAAACGTTCAGCGGAACCCTACCGGATCGCCTCACCGCGCCGATCCCGCAGGCCTTCGCCGCGGCCGGGGAACAAGCCTGGCGGGCGTGGGCCCAGCATGATGCGGGCGGAGCGGTTCGGGAGTGACGATCGCGGCGAGGGCGCGGAGGGCGTAGGACCAGGCGGTGAGCAGGCGGACCGCGAGTGCCGCCGCCCGCCCGTGGTGCTTGCGCATGTAGAGGTCGCGGTTGCGGTGGAATTCGACGATCCGGGGCAGGCCGGCGGCGAGGTCGGTCGAGAGCTGGTCGTGGTGGACCGCCTCGGCGGCGGGGACGTAGAGGGTGCGCCAGCCGGCCTCGGCGAGGCGCTTGCAGAAGTCGCACTCGTCGTAGTAGACGAAGAAGGCTGGGTCGAGGTAGTCGACCGCCGCCGCCGCCTCGCGGCGCACCATCAGCGCGCTCGACTGTGCCCAGTCGACGGCGCGCGTGTCCGGGCCCTTGCTCCGCACGGTGAGCCAGCGGTGCAGGAAGAGCGCGCCGGCCAGCGCCGTGCCAACGCCGGGGAAGCGCCAGGCGCAGGGCACCGGTGTGCCGGCGGAGTCGAGCAGCTGCGCCCCCGCCGCGCCGGCCCCGGGGTCGGCATCGAGCGCCGCGATCAGCGCCTCGGCTGCCCCGGCCGCAGCTCCGAGTCCTCGTTCAGCAGCAGGCAGTAGCGCCCCGCGGACTCGCGCATCAGGCGTGAGTCGTTCGCCGCCTTGCCCTCGCGCCGCTCGAGCGCGATCAGGCGTAAAGCGCCGGCCCGCTGCTGCGCCCGGCCACGGTCCCATGCCCTGGCGGCCTCCGCCGAGCCGTCCTCGGAGGCGTTGTCGAGCAGCAGCACCTCGCGCTCGACACCGTCGGGGTGGGTGCGCTCGATCGCGCCCAGGCAGGCGACCAGATCCTCGCGGCCATTCGTGTTCACGACGCAGTAGGAGAGCGTGAGGGGCACGCTCGCCACGATAATCGCCCGCTATGCGTGTGCAGCTAGTCGACCCCTCGGCCTTCACGCCGCCGTACGACCGCGCGCTCGCCGCGGCGCTGGCCCGCGGCGGCGCCGAGGTCGAGTTGCTGACCAGCCACTTCCTCTACGGCCCGGTGCCGGAGGCGGAGGGCTACCGGGTGCGCGAGTGCTTCTACCGCCGCAGCTCCGCCCGCGGCCTCGACGCCCCCGCCCGCCGCGCCTTCAAGCTGGCCGAGCACGCGGCCGACATGCTGCGCTTCCGCGGCGGATCGGCGAAGGCGGCGCGGCAGCCGGCGCCGACGTCATCCACTACCAGTGGCTCACCTTCCCCGGCCTCGACTCGCGCCTGCTGCCGCCCCACCGCCCCAGGCTGATGACCGCGCACTACGTCCTGCCGCCGCGCCGAGCCGCCGGCAGCTGGCCGGGCGCCCGCCGCGCCTTCGGCGCGATGGACGCCGTCGTCGCCCACTCCGAGCACGGCGCGCCCGCCTGCGCGAGGTCGTCGGGCTCGACCCGGCGCGCGTCCGCGTCATCCACCACGGCGCCTTCGACTACCTGACCCGGCTGCCCGAGGAGAAGCCGCTGCCGCCCGAGCTGCAGGGCGCCGAGGGCCCGGTGATCCTCTTCTTCGGCCTGCTCCGCCCCTACAAGGGAATCGACACCCTGCTCGAAGCCTTCCGCAAGGTCAAAGGCGCCGAGCTCTGGATCGCCGGCAACCCGCGCATGGACGTCGAGCCGCTGCGCAAACTCGCCGCCGAAGCCCCCGGTCGCGTCCGCTTCCTCACCCGCTTCGTAGAGGACGCCGAGATCCCCGCGATCATGCGCCGCGCCGACATCGTCGCCCTCCCCTACCGCGACGTCGAGCACTCCGGCGTCCTCTACGCCGCTCTCGCCTTCGGCAAGCCGATGGTCCTCAGCGCCGTCGGCGGCTTCCCCGAGGTCGCCGCGCAGGGCGCCGCCCGCCTCGTCCCTCCCGAGGACCCCGTCGCCCTGCACCGACTCTCGCCGAGCTGGTCGGAGGACGATGTGCGCTCGCACTGCAGCTGAGCGAAGCGGCGGCCCGCGCAGCCACCGGCGCCTATTCCTGGGACGAGACCGCGCACCAAACCCTCGCCCTCTACCGCGAACTCCTCGAGAGGAAGGGGTAGGGGTGTCCCTCCCGGGCAGCGGCGTCCCGTTTTTCGCACGGACCACTCGGCGAGAGAGAACCCGTCCAAGGCGAAAAACCCAGCAACCGGGGGGGACACCCCTACCCCTTCCCAACCAAACCCCATGATCCTCGTGCGTCATCTTCTGGCCCTGCGCCGCCGCGATCCTCTACACGCACCTCGGCTACCCGCTGGTCCTCAGGCCCTGCTCGCCCTGCGCCGCCGCCCGACGCTCAGCCCCGGCACCTGGGACGAGCCGCCGCTGCGTCTCCCTGATCGTCGCCGCCTACGACGAGGAGGAGGTGATCGCGGCCAAGGTCGCCAACGCGCTGGCGCTCGACTACCCGCGCGATCGGCTCGAGTTGATCGTCGCCTCCGACGGCTCCGCCGACGCGACGGTCGAGCGCGCCCGCGCCGCCGGCGCCGACCTCGTGCTCGATTTGCCGCGCGGCGGCAAGCTCGCCGCCCAGAACGCCGCCGCCGAGCGCGCCTCGGGCGAGATCCTCGCCTTCTCCGACGCCAACAGCGTCTGGGCGCCCGACGCGCTGCGCCACCTGGTCGAGCCCTTCGCCGACCCCGCGGTCGGCTACGCCTGCGGCCAGGTCCGCTTCCTCGACCCCGGCGGCGACAACCTCGAGGGCTCCTACTGGCGCTACGAGATGGCGCTGCGCGAGATGGAGTCGGCGCTCGCCGGGGTGACCGCCGGCAACGGCGCGATCTACGCCGTGCGCGCGACTCCTACGTCCCGCTGCCGCCGGCCGGCAGCCACGACCTCTCGCTGCCCTTCCTGCTCGCCAAGCGCGGCAGGCGCTCGCTCTACGTGCCCTGGGCGGGCGCCGAGGAGAAGATGGTGCCGACGCTGGAGCGGCGAGCTGGCGCGCAAGCGGCGGATGATGGTCGGCCTCTGGGACATCGTCGTCGGCGAAGGGATGCTGCGCCCCCGCGGCTACCCGCCGCTCTACGCATTCGAGATCGCCTCGCACCGGCTGCTGCGCTACGCGAGCCCCTTCCTGCACCTGTTCGCGCTCGCCGCGAACGTCGCCCTGCTCGGCCAGGGCTGGGTCTACGCGGTCACGCTGGCCGCCCAGCTGGCGCTGCTCGCCGCCGCGCTGCTCGCCCGCGTGCTGCCGCTGGCGCCGCTGCGCGTCGCCCGCTACTACGTCGAGACCACCGCCTCGATCGCGCTCGGCCTCTGGGACCGCCTGCGCCACGGCCCCCAGGGCGCCTGGGAGAAGGCGGAAGGGACGCGCTAAGATGCCGCGCGCTCTCGACATACTGATCGCCGCCTCGGCCCTGGTCGTCCTCTCGCCCGTCCTCCTGGTCGCCGCGATCGCGATCAGGCTCGGCAGCCGCGGCCCGGTGATCTACCGGCAGCGGCGAGTCGGCCTCGGCGGCCGCGAGTTCGAGCTGCTGAAGCTGCGGACGATGGAGCTCGGCTCCGACCCGGTCGGCGTCGGCACGGTCGTCGCCCGCGACGACCCGCGCGTCACCGCCGCCGGCCGCTTCCTGCGCCGCACCTCGCTCGACGAGATCCCCAACCTGGTCAACGTGCTGCGCGGCGAGATGGCGATCGTCGGCCCGCGCCCGACGATTCCGGCGCAGGTCAAGGACTACACGCCCTTCCAGCACCGCCGCCACGAGGTGCGCCCCGGGCTCACCGGCTGGGCGCAGGTGCAAGGCCGCGCCGGCATCCCCTGGGAGGAGCGGATCGAGCTCGACGTCGAGTACGTCGAGCGCCGCAGCTTCGGCCTCGACGCGCGCATCCTCGCCAAGACCGCCTGGCTGCTCGTCACCGGCCACGGCCTCGCGCCCGACTAGGGTTCGAGCCATGGCCGAGCGACCCGAAGTCAGCCTGCGCCCCTTCGAGCCCGGCGATGCCGCGGCGGTGCACCGCTGGTTCAACAACCCAGAGGCGACGAAGACGCTGATGGAGCAGCGCGACGGCTTCTCGCTCGAGGAAGCCGAAGCCTGGGTCGGGCGGGCGATGGGCGACCCCGGCGAGGACCGCAAGTACGCGATCGTCGTCGAGGGCTACGACGAGCCGGTCGGCTTCACCGCCCTCTACGGCCTCTTCCGCCAGACCGCGCCGGAGCTCGGGGCGCTGATCGGCGACGACGTGCGCGGCAAGGGCGTCGGCCGCCGCGCCGAGGCGCTGACGATCGCCCGGGCGTTCGACGAGTTCGGCGCCCACCGCGTCTACGGCCGCATCCCGGCGCGCAACGAGGTCGCGAAGAAGACCGTCACCGGCCTCGGCTGGAAGCACGAGGGGACGATGCGCGGCCACCTGAAGCGACCCGACGGCGTCGACGACTGCGAGGTCTGGGGCGTACTGCCCGAGGAGTTCCGCGCCGCGGCCGCGGACCTCCTGCCGTGAGCGCCACGGCCGAGCTGCTCGCCGACCGCGGCGCGGCGGCGGAGAGCGAGGACCTCTTCCGCTCGCGCCCCTTCCTCGACGCCGAGGGGGTCACGCACACCCTGCGCATCGAGGCGGGCGACGCAACTCTCGTCGCCCCGCTGATCGTCCGCGAAATCCCCGGGACGCCGATCGCGACGCGATCTCCCCCTACGGCTATCCGGGCCTTCCGCCGTCGTTGCAGCATTGACCCACCCATAGTGGGGAAAAAGCAGCAACAAGCCCTCGACCCGGCCGCGGTCGACTGGTCCGCGACCGGCCTCGTCTCGCTCTTCGTCCGCCACACGCTCGGCGAGCCGCCGCTGGCCGGGGCGGCCGAGCGCAACGTCGTCCAGATCGCCGACCCGGCGCTGCCGGCGAAGAGCCGCGGCAGCGACCGCAACCGGATCAACAAGAACCGCCGCGCCGGCTACGGGGTCGGGTCGTCCCCGGCCCGGAGACGACGCCGGAGCAGCGGGCCGGCTTCCTCGCCGCCTACGACCAGACGATGCATCGCACCGGCGCCGCCGAGCGCTACTTCTTCGACGCCGCCTACTTCGACCGCATCCTCGAGTCCGACCACGCCTGGCTGGCGATCGCGCAGGCACCCGGCGGGAGGTCGCCGCCGCCTCGCTGGCCGTGCGCAGCGACGGCTTCCTCCACTACTACCTCAGCGGCAGCGCCGACGCGCAGCTGCGCGACTCGCCGATGAAGAACGTCGTCGCGGCGCTGGTCGAGCTCGCGACCGAGCAGGGCCTGCCGCTCAACCTCGGCGGCGGCCTCTCGCGCGGCGACGCGCTGGAGGAGTTCAAGCGCGGCTTCGCCAACCGCGAGCAGCCCTGGCACGTCCTCCGAGATCGTCTGCGACCGCGAGGCCTACGACCGACTCTCGGCCGGGGGCGACCCGGCCGGCTTCTTCCCCGCCTACCGTGCGCCGACTCTAGCTCGCCGGCTGGAGCGGAGTGGGGCCTTTGAGGCTGAAGCCGTTGACCGGCTCGCCGCCGTACCGGCCCCAGGTCGCTTTGCCGAAGTCGCGGATCGCGTCGAGCGTGATCGCGCCCTTGTACTTGGGGCAGCCGAGCAGTTTGGTCCACGTCGCCGCCGCGACCTCATATTCCATGTTGTCGTTGGGGAAGAGCAGCGCCCCCGCGTACATCGTGTCGTAGAGGCCCTTCAGCGCGAGCTGGTCTTCCTCGGGCAGGTCGGGGCTGTACTGGATCTGCATGCGGCCGTGCTCGAGCGAGTGGACCATGAAGATTTCGCCGGGCATTTCGCTGTAGGCGCCGTCGGCCTGCTGGTAGGGCGGTTCGGCGTGGTTGCCGGAGGTCGGCGGGTTGGTCCCGTATTCGGGCGTCGGCGCGGTCGGCGAGATGTGTTCGTGGCCCTCGTCCTTGAGGTGGAGGCTCAGCACGCAGCCGGCCTTCTTCGCCGCGACTGCTTGAGCTTTGCCACCTTGACCGCGGCGGGCGCGGTCCCGGAGCGTTCGTCGGGCTTGACCCCGTTGGTCGAGCCGCTCGCCTGGTTGATGTGCGATTCGCCCCCGCCGCCGCCGCCCGAGGAGGCGACCAGGGCGACGATCCCGGCGACGACCAGCAGACCGACCAGCCCGGCGACGCCGTAGACGGCGAACAGCCGCCGGCGCTCGCCCTTCGCCTGGCCGGACTCGCGTTCCTGCCGGGCCTGGCGGAGCCGCTCCCTCTCTTCCTCCCTGCGGTTGGCCATATCGCTCCCCTATCCTGCCACAGCCGCCGCGCTGCGGCCGTTGCCGTTGGTCCCGGGTCGTCGCTCCCGCCCAGACCTCGTCGAGGAACCCGGCCAGCTCTTCGTTCAGCCGCTTCGGCCGGGTCCGCCACTCGAGGATCGAGCTGGCCTCGACCATCCGCGCCCGCGGCAGCTCCTCGACCAGCATCCCCGAGTCGCTGAACGGGTGCAGGGGGTCGCCCGGGTGGCCGACGACGAGCGCGGGGCGGTCGATCAGGCGGCGCTGCTCGCGCCCCGGCGCGGTCTCGCCGAGCAGCAGCCCCTCGAGCACGGCGATCGATGGCGGGGGCGGCGGCGGGCCCAGTCGAGGCCGATGTCGAGCAGCAAGTTGCTCCGGGGGACGAGCCACGCCAGCCGCGAGCTGAGCTCGATCGCCGGCCGCCCGACCCGCAGCCCGAGCAGCACCGGGGCGAAGATCGCGGCGACCGCGGCCAGCGCGTTGTCGAGCACCGGCATCTCGACGAACAGCGCCTCGACCCGCTCGGGATGGCGCACCGCCAGCTCGAGGCCGACGTTGGCGCCGAGCGAGGTGCCGCCGACCACCGCCGTCTCGATCCCGAGGTGGTCGAGCAGCGCGACCACCTGGGCGGCGAACAGCGGCATCGAGTAGAGCCGCAGGTCGTCGGGCTGGTCGGAGCGGCCGTGGCCGAGCAGGTCGACGCAGATCACGCGGTTGCCGCGCCGCGCCAGCGCCGGGCCGAGCCGCTCGAACATGCGGCGGCTCATCAGCAGCCCGTGGACCAGCACGATCGGCCGCGGCCCCTCGCCGTACTCGTCGAAGCCGATCCCGTAGCCCTGCTAGCTCAGCGTTCCCATGGCTTCGCGGCCTTCAGCGCGCCGAGCACGGCCCGCGTCGCCGGCGCCCGGTTGAGCGCGTAGAAGTGGATGCCGGGCGCCCCGGCGATCAGCAGCTCGGCGCACTGCTGCGCCGCGTAAGCGACGCCGAGCTCGAACTCCGCGTCTGCGTCGCCGCCGGCCGCGGCGAACGCCGCCTCCAGCCGCGGCGGGATCGAGGCGTCGCAGAGCTCGCAGATCCGCTTCGTCTGGGCGAAGCTCGCGACCGGGATCACGCCGGCGAGGATCGGCACGTCGATCCCCTTCTCCCGCGCCGCCGCGACGAAGTCGAAGTAGACCTGGTTGTCGAAGAAGAGCTGCGTGATCAGGAACGAGGCGCCGGCTTCGACCTTCGTCTTCAGGTAGTCGAGGTCGGTGTCGAGGTCGGGCGCCTCGGGATGGACCTCGGGGAAGCAGGCGCCGCCGACCGTGAAGTCCCAGCCGGCGTCGATGAAGCCGGCCAGCTCGGCGGCGCTGCCGAGGCCGCCCTCGGGCTGGACGAAGTCCGGTTCGCCCGCGCGGCGGGTCGCCGCGCAGGGCGAAGATGTTCTCGATCCCCGCCGCGGCGATCCGGTCGAGCGTCGCCGCCAGGCCCTCGGCGGTCTCGCCGACGCAGCTCAGGTGGGCCATCGTCTCCAGCCCCAGGTCGTCCTTCAGCGCCCGCGTGATCTCGACCGTGCCGTCGCGGGTCGAGCCGCCCGCGCCGTAGGTGACCGAGACGAAGTCGGGCTCGAGCTCGCGCAGCGAGCGCGCCGTCGCGAAGAGCTGCTCGGTCGCCTCCTCCGTCTTGGGCGGGAAGAGCTCGACCGAGAAGACCGGCCGCTTGGCGTCGAGGATCTCGTCTATGTGCATCGGCGCAGCGTAATCAGCCGCGCCAGGTCGAGCGCGGCCGGTCAGGTGGAGCGCCGCTCGACCCGTTCCTGGAAGACGGCCTGGATCTCCTCGAGCCGCTTGCCCTTCGTCTCCGGCACCAGCGTCCAGCAGAAGACCAGCGGGTGAGGACGCCGATCGCCGCCGTAGAGCCAGAAGGCGCCGCTGCGCCCCAGCCGCGTCGATCAGCAGCAGGAAGGTCAGCGAGACGATGAAGTTGGCCGTCCAGTTGGCCATCGTGCCGACGCCCGGCCGCCTTGCTGCGCACCCCGAGCGGGTAGATCTCGGCATTGATCAGCCAGAAGATCGGCCCGAGGCTGACCGCGAAGGAGGCGACGTAGACCATCAGGCTGCCGATCGCGACCGCCGCCGCGAGCGTGCTCTGGCCGCCGCCGACGAAGGCGCCGCCGAGCGCGAACAGCGAGAGCGACATCCCCGAGACGCCGATCATCAGCAGCGTCCGCCGCCCCGCCCGGTCGAGCAGCCGCAGCGCCAGCAGGGTCATGCCGACGTTGACGATCCCGGCGCCGACCGCGGCGAGGATCGCGCCCGCCGAGGAGTTGACGCCGGTGAATTCGACGATCGTCGGCGCGTAGTAGATGACCGTGTTGATCCCGGTCACCTGCTGCAGGACCGCCAGCCCGACGCCGACCACCAGAGCCGCTTTGACGACCGGCTGCAGCAGGTCCCTCCAGGCGCCCGGCTTCGTCGTCGATGCTCTCCTTGATCTCCTCCAGCTCGCGGTCGATCGTGTCGGGGTCGTCGACGCGGATCTTCGCCAGCGTCGCCCGCGCGGCGAAGTCGTCGCCGGTCATCACCAGCCAGCGTGGGCTCTGCGGCATCCGCACCATGCCGAAGGCGAGCGCCAGCGCCGGCACGCACGCCGAGCCCGAGCATCCAGCGCCAGCCTTCGATCCCGTCGAAGGCGAGGCCGACCAGATAGGCGCTGAAGATGCCGATCGTGATCGCGAGCTGGAAGAAGCTGACCAGGCGACCGCTGCTCTCCGGCGGCGCGACCTCGGAGATGTAGACCGGGGCCGCGGCGGAGGCGAGCCCGATCGCGACGCCGATCACGATTCGCGGCGAGCGACCAGCACGTCGACCCCGGGCGCGGCGGCGCTGCCCAGGGCGCCGACGATGAAGACGAAGGCGGCGAGCAGGATCATCAGCCGTCGCCCGTGGCGATCCGCCGCGGGCCCGGCGATCGCGGCGCCGGCGATCGCGCCCGATCGGGCACCGCGGCGACGACCAGGCCCTGGGCGAAGCTGCCGAGGTCGAAGTCCTCCTTGATGAAGAGCAGCGCCCCGGCGATGACGCCGGTGTCGTAGCCGAAGAGCAGGCCGCCGAGCCCGGCGATCGCCGCGGTCAGCACGACGTTGCGCTGGGCCCGTCTGCGCGAAGCCTCGGAACCCTCGTTCATCCCGCGGCGACCGTACATCTGCCGCCAGACGGCGCCGCCGACAGCCTTTTCCCGCGGACTTTGCGGGATCGGTCCACCCGTCCCCTAGACGCCGCCGGGGCGCCGAGCTAAGTTGATCCTGCGACTGGGAAAGACAGGCCCCGCGGAAGCCAGCGGGACACCGTCTTGAAGGTGGCGCAGAGAGCTTCTACGTGCGAAGGCTACGCGCGGGCAGGCTTGAGCGCCGTCCCCGGTCGCTTTTTGTTGTGCTTGGCTGCCGAGTCGCAGACAACCACGGATGGGTTGTCTGTCTGACTCCAGCTCGTGGCTTTCACTCGGTCATCCGGTGCCTGCCCTGTTGACCCGCGCACCGGGGCGTACCCGGGAGCTGGGCGTCGTCGGCGATCCCGGAGATTCGCCGCGACTAGCCCGCCCACTCCCTACCCTTCCCCAGGATGTGCGACGAACTGCGCTACGAGCGGGTCGGGGCGGCGGCGCTGCTGACGATCGACCGGCCGGCGCGCCGCAACGCGATCGACGCCGGCGCCGCTGACGCCTTCCGCCAGGGGCTGAGCGACTTCGAGGCCGACGAGGGCGCGCGCGTGCTCGTCCTCACCGGGGCCGGCGGCGAGGCCTTCTGCGCCGGCGCCGACCTCAAGGCGATGGACCTCGACGTCGACCAACCCCGCACGGGCCGATGGGCCCGACCCGGCTGACCCCCGCCAAGCCGGCGATCGCCGCGGTCGACGGCTGGTGCCTTGCCGGCGGGGTCGAGCTGGCGCTCTGGTGCGACCTGCGGATCGCCACGCCGCGGCTCGACCTTCGGCCTCTTCGAGCGCCGCTGGGGGGTGCCGCTGGTCGACGGCGGCACCCAGCGCCTGCCGCGCACGATCGGCATCGGCCGCGCGCTGGAGCTGATCCTCACCGGCCGCCCGGTAGACGCCGAGGAGGCGCAACGGATCGGTCTGGTCAACGAGGTCGTCGACCACGGCCAACACCTGGACCGGGCCCTTGAGCTCGCCGAGAAGATCGCCAGCTTCCCCCAGCAGACCATGCTGGCCGACCGCCGAGGCGCAATCGAAGGCTTCGGCCTCCCGCTCGAGGACGGCATCGCTCTCGAGCACAGCTAGGCCGCGAGACCCTCCACGTGGCGGTCCAGGGAGCTGCTCGCTTCGCCTCAGGCGAGGGTCGACACGGAACGGGCGTGTAGAGGCCTCCAACCCTCCCGGGTCACCCGCCGCATCTCGTCTTCCGCCGCTTCCGGCCCCAGGTAGGGCATCAGCACGGCGAAGACGAGGTCGGGCAGGATCCGCTTCAGCTCCGGCCCGCGGCCGGCGCGCACCTCGTCGAAGATCATCGAGGTGGCGCCGCCGATCGCGAAGCGGGCGGTGTCGGCGGGCAGTTCCTCGCCCTGGCCCGAGTAGCGTGCGGCCCTGCTCGAGGAAGGGCGTGAACCGGGTCAGCATCGCGCGGTAGCGCTCGCGCGCGTCGTCGCCGGCGGCGGTCACCTCGACCATCGCCAGGCGGGCGATGTCGGCCTCGATCGAGAGCAGTTCGACCATCGCGCCGAGCCCGGCCGCGATCTGCTCCGGCCAGGGCTCGTCGGCGGCCGCTTCGAAGGCCGCGGTCACGTGGGCGACGAGCACGTCGAAGACCGCTTCGTAGGCCTCCAGGAAGCAGGCCTCCTTGCCCTCGAACATCTCGTCGAAGCCCTCCTGCGCGACCCCGGCGACCTCGACCACGTCGGCGACCGTCGTCGCCTCGTAGCCCTTCGCCGCGGCCATCCTCACCATCGCCTCCAGCACCCGCTCGCGCTCGGAGCGAACCGCATAGGCGCGTGGCAGCTGAGGCGTTTCCATCTCCGTTCAATGTAGGGAAGGCGACCGCCCCTGTCCAACGCCGCCCGCAGACAGAAGCTTCAGGCGCGCGCGGCCTGCATCTCCGCGCTCGCGGCCTCGGCGCCGAAGTAGGGCAGCACGGCGAAGTACATGAACTCCGGCAGCAGCTCGCGAAACCCCTCGCTTAGCGCCCGTGGAGAGCCGCGAATGGACGATCGCGTGGATGCCGGCGACGATCCCCTCCGGGGCGATCGGCGGCGGCGACTCGCACTCGCCCACCTCGGCCCTGGCCAGATCGATGAATTCGGCCGCCCTTTTCATCGCTTCGGCGCGCATCGCCAGCGCCGCAGGGCCCGCCGAGTGGACGCCGACGATCACGCCGCGGCCGAAATCCGCCGCCGAAGTCGAGCTGGTCGAGCAGCGCCGCCAGGCCCTCCGCGCAGCTTACCCCTCCAGCTCTCCTGCTCGCCGCGCCGTGCATCGATGACCGCTTCGAGCCGGGCGATCCCGAGCTCGAGCGCCGCCAGGTAGCAGTCGTCCTTGTCGGCGAACTCGTCGTAGAACGCCTGCCTGTAGAGCCCGGCTCTGCGTCGAGAACCGTGCGTACGGAGGTCGAGTCGTAGCCGTCGGCCCCGACCGCCTCGAGCATTCCTTCAAGAATCTTTTCGCGCTTGGGCGAATCCACGAGCTCAAGCTTGGGGGAGTGGGACGGCGATTCCGCCGACCTGATCCCGCCGGTCCCCTCGGCCCCTGCCTGGACTTTGGTTACGGCCTGCTTCCCCATTGCCTCCCCTTCCTCGTGATCAAGGGAACAGGTTGTCTGGACCTCGGTACTGTAGCGGTATCCCGCCGATCCGTCCAGCTTGAATCTTTAGCGCGCCCGGAGTAACCTGGCTCCCGTGGCTGATCGAGTTCCCCAGGCAACGAGAAGCCCCCAGGTCGGCATCCGCTACCGCGCGAGTTCATCGCCAGCACCAGCGCGCCCGGATCATCGCGGCGCTCGCCGAGGAGACCGTGGAGAAGGGCTACCGCGCCGTCACCGTCGCCGACATCGTGCGCCGCGCCGGGATCGCCCGCAACACCTTCTACGAGAACTTCTCCTCCAAGGAAGACTGCTTCCTCGCCGCCTCGGAGTTCGCGGTCAAAGAGGCGCTGCGGCGCGTCGTCGACGCCGCCAGCCGGGTCGACGCCTGGCCCGCGCGGGTCAATGCCGGCCTCTACGCCTTCCTCCACTACGTCGCCACCGAGCCGGCGTTGGCGCGCACCTGCATCGTCGAGGCCCTTTCCGCCGGCCCGGCCGCGGTCGAACGCTACGAACGCTCGATCCAGGCCTTCGTGCCGCTCTTCCGCATGGGCCGCAAGGTCGCGCCGAAGGGCGACACAGCTGCCGGGCACACTCGAGGAGACGATCGTCGGCGGCATCTTCTGGATCATCTACCAGCGGATCGTGTCGGCCAGGTGGAGGAGATCGAGCAGCTCCTCCCGGAGTTGGTCGAGTTCTCGCTGACCCCCTACGTCGGCGCCGAGGCCGCCAAACGCGCCGCGGCCGAGGCGCCGGCCAAGCCCGAGGCAAGCAGCGAGGGCGGGGTCGGGGGCCCATGCCCTAGTGCTCGACGCCGAGCAGGGCTACGGGGTCGCCACTCGCGCTCGCCGCCGCTGATGCCGTATTTGGGTATCGATGCGGCTATGGCCGGACCGAGCCGTGAATCCGCCGCGCCAGGTGGCTATGCTCGCGGTGTGGCACGCAAGCCCAGCGGCAAATCGGAGGACCCGCAGTTCGACGACGCCGAGGGCTACCCGCCCGAGTTGGCGCGCCTACCGCCGGGCCGGCACGGCCTGCCGCGTGAGTTCGTCACCCATAACCAGCGCGAGCGCCTGATCGCCGGGATCGCCGAGGCGATCGCCGAGCACGGCTACTCGGGCACGACGATCGCCCACATCACCCGCTCGGCCGCCGTTTCCCGGCGCACCTTCTACGAGCACTTCGCGAGCAAGGACGAGTGCTTCGTCGCCGCCTACGACGCGGTGATGAAGGAGCTTCGCGAGCGCGTCCAGGCCGCCTTCGACGAGGCCGAGGAGTGGCCGCGGGCGATCAAGGCCGGGATCGGCGCGATGCTCGGCTTCCTCGCCGCGGAGCCGGCCCTGGCCCGACTCTGCATGGTCGAGGCGCTGGTCGCCGGGCCGGCCGTGGTCGAGCGTTACGACGCGGCGATCCAGAGCTTCGTCCCGTATTTCCAGGGCGGGCGCGAGGGCCGTCCGCCGGAGGTTCTCGTCGCGGCTCTCGCCGACGACCGAGGAAGCGCTGGTCGGCGGCATGGTCTCGCTGATCTCCCGGCGCATCATCGCCGGCAAGACCGCGGAGCTCGAACAGCTGCTTCCCGACCTGGTCGAGTTCACGCTGACGCCCTACCTCGGTAGCGCCGAGGCGGCGAAGATCGCCAAGGCCAAAGGCTAAGTACCTGCTCTAAGCGGAGCGGATTTCGGCGTCGAGCGCCGAGGCGGCGGCGCGGGCGGCGACGGCGAAGTCCTCGCCCGAGGAGGCGTAGAGGATGGAGCGCGATGCATTGATCAGAAAAGCGTCGCTGCCCGCTTCGCGATTGGCCGCGACCACGGCGCCGACATCGCCACCCTGGGCGCCGGCGCCGGGGATCAGGATCGGCATCGAGGCGTCGATGTCGGCGCGTACCGCGCGCATCTCCTCGGGATAGGTGGCGCCGACGACGAGGCCGCAGTTGCCGGCCCCGTTCCAGTCGCGGGCGACCGCGCGGGCGACGCGGCGGTAGAGCGGCACGCCGTCGCCGTCCTCGATGTCCTGCAGCTCGCCGGCCCCGGGGTTCGAGGTTCGGGCGAGGACGAAGACCAGCTTCTCGGCGCGCTCGAGGAACGGCGCCAGCGCCTCGCCGCCGAGGTAGGGATGGACCGTGATCGCGTCGGCGCCGAGCCGATCGAATGCCGCGGCGACGTAGCCGGCGTTGGTCGAGCCGATGTCGGCGCGCTTGGCGTCGAGGATCACGGCCGTCTGTGGAGCGCGCTCGTGGATTGTCGCCACCGTCTCCTCGAGCGCGTGGAAGCCGTCCTCGCCGAGCGCCTCGTAGAAGGCGGCGTTGGGCTTGTAGGCGGCGGCGAGGTCCGCGGTGGCGGCGACGATCGCCCGGTTGAAATCGATCACGCGCTCGGCCGGCGAGGCGCCCGGGGCGACCGTGGTGGGAATCCGCTCCGGGTCGGTGTCGAGCCCGACGACCAGGTGTCGCCCGGCCGCGAAGTGCCCGCCCAGCAACTCGGCGCATGGCTCGGCTCGGTCCATGGGAGGAGCGTATAGCGGGGGCGATCGGGCGTTGCGACGCGGGTGCTCTAGCATCGCCCCGTGGAGCTTGGGGGGGATACCAAAGCGGTGCTGCTGCTCGCCGCGGCGATGTTTCTCTGGGCGCTACTCCTCGGGGTCTGGAAGTACCGGCAGATGGCGACGAGCGCGGACGGGCTCGCTCATCCCTATGTCGACACGGCGCATCGCGCGGCCCTGCTCTACAGCTTTGCCCTGCTGCTCGTGGCGACGTTTGTCGAGCTGAGCGGGTGGAGCACGCTGGTCAACCTGCTCGCGGCGATGGCGATGGCCTTCTATTTCTTCGCCGCGGTGGCCGGTTACGCGGTGCACGGCCGGCGTCGCGACACGACGAACCAGTTCCACCCGCCGGTACGCGGCACCCACGCCTTCATGTGGGCGCTGATCGCGACCGAGATCGGCGCCTGGCTGGTTCTGATCGCCGGCTTCCTCGACGCCCAGATCCTCTGATCGCCGCGCCTAGCCCCTCACCGGGCCGAGGCGATCAGGCGAAGGGCACACTTTCGCAACAGAGCTGAGTCAGAAGATTTCATCCGTGCGCGCAACGCGTGCGACGAGTTGTCTTAGCATCTGCGACCATGTACAAGATGAGAGATGAGTGGACTGACGAGCGGCTGGACGACTTCCGGGACGACGTCAACCGGCGATTCGATGCCGTGGACCGGCGCTTCGACAAAGTCGACCGGCGATTCGACAAGGTCGACGTGGAGCTGCACCGGGTCAACGATCGCCTCGATGACGTCTATCGCGCTCAGTTCATGGTCGGTGGCGGAATCATCGCGGCCCTGATCGGCGGCTTCGCCGCCGTCGTTACGCAGCTCTGACAGGCGTTCAGCCTGAGCGGCGCCGGCGCCGTCAGGCGTAGGTGAGCAGTCGCAGGTGTGAGAAGTCGAGGGCCTTCAGTGCTTCTCCCTCGGAGCCGCGGGCGATCACGTCGACAGCGGCTTTGCGCTTGCCGCGGTCGAGCAGGCGCTCGATCGCACCGGTGACGGTGACGATCTCCGTCTGCGGCTCGAGGTGGTGGGGGAGGCGGAAGTCGAAGCGGTCGCGATCGTCGGGGACCATGCAGTGCCCCTCGTCGCCGTAGCAGCGGTCGTGCCCGAAGACGTAGAAGGAGGCCGCGTAGGCGGGATGGTCGGTGCCCGCGTCGCGCTTGAGGCTGCGCGGGGCGCCGATGAAGATCCGCGCCTCGAAGGAGGAGCTGGAGTGGTCGACTCCGTAGAAGACGAGGTCGCCGTGCCCCCGGGTGATCGAGCTGCCATAGGTACCAGAGGCGGTCGATCATGCAGTGGTGCGCCCAGAAGATCGGGTCGTAGGCGGAGGTCGCGACGCTGCCCATCGTCCCGCCGACCCAGCCGTGGACGCCGTTGTGCAGGCTCTCCAGCTGGTTCTGGAAGGTGAAGTAGTCGCGGTTGGCGCGCACCTGGCGCACTTCGGCGGGGCTGGGCAGCCAGCTCGGGTCGCCCGGCCGCCGCCAGGTTCGTTTCTCGCTCGGCCGCGCCCGGCCGGTGGGCTGGATCGGCGAGGACGCGAGCGGGTTCGCCTACGGCTCAGGCGTAGAGGCTCTCGGTCGCCAGCGTTTGGGCGCGGCGGTTCCAGAGCTTGACCTGCATGAAGATGTCGTCGCCGTAGCCCTTCATCGCGTCGAGCGCGATCAGGGTGAAGCGTTCGTCGGAGACGACTTCCTGGTCGACCGTCTCCAGCTCGAGCTCGGCGGTGGCGGCGATGGCGCCGCGGACCAGTGGTCGTCCCCAGACCAGGGTGACGTCCCCGGCACGGTTGTTCTCGCCGCGCCAGCGGCCGACCACGTCGTCGTTGAGGTCGATCTGCCAGTCCGGGTTGTCCTCGGCGAGCACGTCGGTGAAGTCGGCGGTCGCGCGGAAGCCATGCGGCTCGCCGCCCTCGGGCAGCTCGTAGGAGACGTGGCCGAACAGCTCCAGCGTGCCCTCCGGACCCTCGGCCCGCGCCGTCGCCGGCACCCAGATCCGGCCACCCCAGGCCCGCTCCGGGAACCACTCGACCTCGTCGGGAAGCGCGACCCCCTCCGGCAGATCGTCGATCGCCCCGCAGGCAGTGCGCAGCTCGCCCACGAGCCGCTCGGCGAAGCGCCCGTGCGGTATCCCCTCCTGAGTCGAGTCGGCGATGAAGCGCGGTATCGGTCGCGGGTTGGGCGGCATCAGAGGCACTCGCGCAGGTCGGCAGCGGCCCGCTCCGGCGGATAGACGTTGATGTCGACGCCGGCGCCGAGCTCAAAGCCGGCCTTGATCGTCAGTCGCGGGGCGATGTCGACGTGCCAGTGGAAGCTCTCGGCGCCACGCGGCGCGGTCGCGACCCAGAGGTTGAGCTCTGGTGGGCCGTCGAAGCGCTTCGCCAGCAGTTGCATCGCGGTGCGGATCATCGCCGCGCCGCCCGTGTCCTCGGCGAAGCTCGGCGCCGGGCGCCGCGGCACGATCCGCAGCTCGTACGGGGAACGCGAGGCCCAGGGGCAGATCAGCGCCGCCTCGTCGTCGATCGCGACGAGGCGCTCCTTGCGGCGCACCTCCTCGACCAGGACGTCGCTGAGCAGCCCACCGCCGGCGGTGCGTTCGCCGTAGGCGCCGGCACGCTCGCGCTCGCGCGCCACCGCCGCGGGGACGAAGGGCAGCGCGTAGAGCTGCGCGTGCGTGTGGGGGAGGGACGCGCCCGCCCCGGCGCCCTCATTGACGACGAGCTGCGTGTAGGCGGCGTCGGAGTCGGCCCGCATCCGCTCGCGCCAGGTGCCGATCGCGCCGAGGAAGCGCTGCTCGCTGAGCTCGGCCATCGCGGTCACGTGCTCGGGGGCGTTGATCAGCACCTCGTGCACGCCGAGCGCCGGCCGCGCGGCAAAGAGGTCGGGCTCGCCCGCCCGGCGCGACTCCAGCAGCGGGTCGCCGGCGCTGGCGAAGGCCCCGGCCTCGCCGCTGCGCGGCTCGCCCCCCGCTGCATCGCCGGCGCCCAGCGCGGGATAGAGGTTGGGCACGACGCGGCTGGTCCAGCCCGGAGTGTCGGGCGCGCCGCCGTCGGGCCGGGCGGCGTAGACCTCGGGCGGCGTCTTCTCCTCGCGCCCCTCGCAGAACGGGCAGCCCTCGGCGCCCTTCTCGTCACCCGCCCTGCCACCGAAGCCGTGCGGCCGGTCGGCCCGGCCGGGCGCGAGGATCGTGCGCAGCCCGGTCAGCTGGTCGATGCGAATCTCGGGCGCGTTCAGGGTGCTCAGGTGCGGGACGGGGGCAGGTCGCCGGGGTCGGGGTCCGGCGAATCGGATGCAGGCGGCGCTGGTGGAGGCGGCGTCGCGGGCGGCTTCGGCGGGCGATGCCTCTGACTCGCCCCGTCCGCTCCGCCCAAGAAGGGCTCGAGCACGTCCATCGGCAGCGGGAAGACGATCGTCGTGTTCTGGTTGCTGCCGATCTCGAGCAGCGTCTGCAGGTAGCGCAGCTGCAGCGAGGCCGGGTTGGTGCTGATGATGTCGGCCGCGTCGGTGAGCTTCTGCGCCGCCTGGTACTCGCCCTCGGAGTTGATGATCTTGGCGCGGCGCTCGCGCTCGGCCTCGGCCTGGCGCGCCATCGCCCGCTGCATCTGCTCGGGGATCTCGACGTCCTTGATCTCGACCGCGGTCACCTTGACGCCCCAGGGCTCGGTCGACTCGTCGATGATCGTCTGCAGCTCTTCGTTGAGTCGCTCGCGCTCGGAGAGCAGCTGGTCGAGCTCGGCCTTGCCGAGCACCGAGCGCAGCGCCGTCTGCGCGATCTGCGACGTCGCGACCAGATAGTTCTCGACCTCGACGATCGCCCGGTCCTGATCGACGACGCGGAAGTAGGCGACCGCGTTGACGCTGGAGGGAACGTTGTCGCGGGTGATCACCTCCTGCGGCGGGATGTTGAGCGTCACCGTGCGCAGGTCGACCCGTTCCATCCGGTCGATGAAGGGGATCAGCAGGATCAGGCCCGGCCCCTTGGTCGCGATCAGGCGGCCGAGCCGGAAGATCACGCCGCGCTCGTACTCGCGCAGCACCCGCACCGATGAGCCGATCGCGATCGCCCCGAAGAAGAGAAGGACCAGGAACACTCCCACCGCGATGTCCATTACTTCACTCCTTCCTCGCCGCCCGACGGCGGCGACTCGGTTCGGACGACGAGCGTCAAACCCTCGACCGCCTCGACCGTGACTCTATCCCCAGGGCGCAGCGGCCCTCCCCCGCCGGCCAGCCGCGCCCGCCACAGCGCTCCCTCGATCCAGACCTGGCCCTCGGGGTCGAGCGAGGTGCGGACGTCGGCCGGGGCGCCGATCAGCTCCTCCCGCCCGGCCCGCACCGGCTGCTCCCGGTGGGCGGCGAGGACCTTGCGGGTGATGAAGTAGAAGCTGACGACCGAGAGCAGGCCGAGCGTGATCAGCGCCGGGCCGGCCCAATCGCTGGCGCTCGCGTCCGCTTCAGCCGTGAGCGCGACGACCCCGGCGGCGACCAGGCCGACGGCGCCGAGCACCGCCAGCACGCCGCCCGTCGGCAGCAGCAGCTCCGCGACCAGCAAGACGAAGCCGAGCAGCGCGATCAGGACGAAGAGATCCATGGCTCCGATTATCCGCTTTCGGCTTCGCCGCCGAGCGCGTAGCGCTCGATGTCGGCCCGCAGCTCGGCGAGATCGGTGTAGGGGCCCTGCTTGAGATACGCGAGCTTGCCCCGCCGGTCGTAGAAGGCGGTGTCGGGCTTGCCGAGGGAGGCGCCGATCGAATCGCCGATTTCGTTGTCGGGATCGGTGTAGCTCGGGTAAGGCACGGGGGCCTCTTCGAGGAAGGTACCGGCCGCGTCATTGGAGTCCTGGCTGTTGATTCCGAGGAAGGCGACGCGCTTGCCGTAGGCGGCCGCGGCGCGCTGGAAGTGGGGGAACTCGGAGCGACACGGCCCGCACCAGGAGGCCCAGACGTTGGCCACCGCCGGGAAGCCCCGCAGCGCCGCGAGCCGCGCCTTGTACGCGCCCTCGCCGCCGGGCAGCAGTTCGTCCGCCTGCCGGTGCAGGGCGGCCAGCGGCGCCGGCGACCCCGCCAGCGCCTTGGCGTAGTCGGGGTGCTGGCCGCCGTAGTCCCCACCCTGCGAGGACCCACACCCGACAATTGCCAATCCCAGAATTAAGACGACCAGAGAGACAAGGTGAGTGATTCTCAAATGGCGGGTGCGAGCTTTGGAATTACTCATCTTGGCTCAGTGTCCTACAATAGAGCGGTCCGGTTCGCCGTATGCGAATCGCTTCGAGCGTGTTGGGGGGAAGGAACGGCCGACCTCCTGGCCTCCTCGTCTAAGTGTCCCGGCGGCACGCATCGCGTCGCTGCGGGAAACGAAAGCGCACAAGCCTTCATGGCCAAGACCAGCGAAGTTGCCGCGTCCGCGGCAGTACCTTCAGGCACCGACATCGAGCGGGCGGCGGCGTTTGCCCGCGAGCCGCTGCTGCTCGACGGCGAGGGGCCCGAGGCGCTCGCCCCGGGCACCGCCCGCCGCCGCGCCCTCGACGCCGCGCTGAAGGAGCTCGACGAGGGTCGCGAGGAGCCCTCGATCCAGTGGCGGCGCGACTTCTCGCTGCTGCTCGGGCTCGAGCGCCTGCTCGCCGACGAACCGCCGAAGCTGCGCGACGGCGCCGAACTCAACCCGCACCAGGTCGACGCGCTCTCCGGCACGCTGACCGAGCTGATGTCCGAGCAGCAGACCGCCGCCGAGAACGGCGACGCAGCGGCGGCCGAGCTCACCGAGCCGGACGCCGGCGGCAAGCCCGCCGACACCGGCGAGGCGGATGAGGAGGACGAAGAGGACGAGGAGCCGGAGGACCTGGCGCCTGACGAGGAGCCGCAGGATTGGGAGGAAGAAGCGGGCGAGGAAGAGGACGAGGAGCCCGAGGTCGCCGTCGACGACGATCCCGGCGCCGCCCGCCGCTTCTGGTTCGAGCACGCGACCGGGGCCGGCAAGACCGTTGCCGCGGTCGGCTTCATCGACGCGACCCGCACCGGCGGCGTGCTGATCCTCACCCACCGCCGCAACCTCGTCGACCAGTTCATCGGCGAGATCTCCGACCGTGGCTACAAGGAGCGCCTGCGCCCGCCGCTGCTCGGTGACCGCGACGACGCCGAAGGCCCGGTCACGGTCGAGACCTACCAGTGGTTCGTGCGCAACCACAAGAAAGTCTCCGACGCCTACTCGATCGTGATCTGCGACGAGGCCCACACTGCCCTGGGCGAGAAAACCAGCGCCTGCATCCGCGCCTGGACCGGGCCGGTCTTCATCGGCATGACCGCGACCGGGGCGCTGATCGCGCGCCACGTCGCCGACCTCTTCCCGACCCAGACCTCGCGCTTCGACCTCGCCCAGGCGGCGCGGCGCGGCGTGATCGCGCCGCTGCGCTGCATGCGCATCCCGCCCGGCCCGGGGGTGCGGACGATCGCCAAGGTGCCGCTGCGCAAAGGCGAGGTCGACCAGGACTTCGACCAGGAGGAGCTGGCCGCGCTGCTCGACCAGGAGCCCTTCAACGTCGCGATCGCCGATCTGTACAAGACGCGTTTCAGCAAGACCCCCGGCGTGCTCTACACGGCCGGGGTCCAGCACGCCAAGAACGTCGCCAAGGCGCTGCAGAAAGCCGGCATTGTCGCCCGCGCCGTCTCCGGCGAGACGCCGAAGCGCGAACTGGCCGAGATCCTCGCCGGCTTCGAGCGCGGCGAGGTCGACGTGCTCTGCAACGCGATGCTGCTCGCCGAGGGCTGGAACTCGCCGCGGGCGACGATCTGCATGCACCTGGCGCCGACCGCCTCGCGACGGATCTACCAGCAGCGGGTCGGCCGCGTGACCCGCCGCGCGCCCGGCAAGGAGGCCGGCCTGGTGATCGACTTCGTCCATCCGGCGACGACCCACGACGAGACGATCGTCACCCTGCACAGCCTGCTCGACCGCGACGTCTACCGTGGCGGCGCGATCGTCGTCGGCCCGGTGCGCCGCGGCCGCGGCCGGCGCGTGCGAGTCGAGCGCCGCATCGTCCCCGTCTCCGAGGACTCCGAAAAACGCACCCAGGTGCTCGAACGCGACCTCTGGCGAATCGCCGTCGAGAATCTCGACTACCCCGAGCAGCACGCCTGGGCGGCGCTGGCCGGGGCGCGGGTCAACCCGCAGAACTGGCGCCGGGCGCGCTCGATGCTGCAGAACGACAAGACCAAAGAGCTGCGCCGCCGCTTCCTGCTCACCTGCGTGCAGCGCAACCGCAACTCGCAGCTGCGCCTGAAAGCGCTCTCGGAGATCGCCGACCTGCGTGACCCCGAGGCCTACGACGACGCGATCGACATCGTCGGGACCTGGAGCCGCGACGACAAGCGGGCGGGGACGAAAACGTTGCTGCAGGCGCTGGTCGACAAACGGATCGGCCGCCGCGACCAGGCGCAGGCGTGGGTTTGGCGGCTCGGCTCCTACACCCGCGAGCTGCACGAAGAGTACGCCGTGCAGCGCTGGCCGGAGACGAAGCGGTTGCTCGGCCTGCTGGTCAACTCCTCCGGTCGCGCGCACGGGCGCAACGCCCGCCGCCTCGTCCACGCGGCACGCAAACAGGACCGCCGTCTCGCGGTGTCGCTGTTCGCGGCCGCCGTCTCGCACACGCCCGAAGGCGAGGAGGTGCTGCGCGGGGCGCGGATGCGGATGGCGCGGAAACCGGCGGCGACCGCGCGCGAGCTGCTGCGCAACTTCCCCAAAGGCGGCAAACGGCGTCGCAAGCGTAAGAAGGGCAAGGGCGGCGGCCAGGGCGGCGAGGGCGAGAACGGATCGAAACCGCGCAGGAAGCGGGCGCCGCGGGCGAAGCGCTCGGGCGCCGCGGCGAAGAACGGCTCAGAGCCGAGGTGGACCTCACCGGCGCCGAGGACGACGCGGTCGCCGCCGGCGACGACGATTAGGTCGCCGCAGTCCTCGATTCCGTCGGCGATCCCGGCGCCGCCGTCCCAGGAGATCTCGCGGCCGCGCAGCGCGTCGCGCGAGCGCCAGGCGGCGAGCGTCTCCGCTCGCTCCGCCGTGACCCAAGCGGTCAGGTGACGGTTCAGGACAGAGGCTGCGGTGGAGGAGGTCGGGAGTCGCCTCGACGAGTGCCCATCACCGCCTTCGGCGGTGAGATCTGGAGCCGCTTCGCGGCGGGAACCACCTGCCGGGGCCGCTTCGCGAGGCATCGTCGAGGCGACTCCCGACCCCCGGATCCGAGGCCGAAGAGGGAGATCGCCGTGTCTTGGAGGTCGGGCGGGAACTCGTCGCGGGTGATCGAGAGGTTGAGGCCGATGCCGATCACCGCCCAGCCGTTCTGGGGCTTGGCCTCTATCAGGACGCCGGCCAGCTTGCGGCCGTCCAGCCAGATGTCGTTTGGCCACTTGATCCGGCACTCGATGCCGGGCGCCAGCTCCTCCGCTGCTGCGCAGACGGCGAGCGGGACGGCGAGGGGGAGGAGCAGGTGGCGCTCGTCGAGCGGGCGCAGGATCGCCGAGTAGAGCAGCGCTTTGCCGGGCGGTGCGGTCCAGCTGCGCCCTTGGCGTCCCCGCCCGGCGGTCTGCTCGGCGGCGGTGACGATCGTCCCGCCCGGCGCCCCGGCCTCGATCAGCTCCCGGGCGCGGGCGTTGGTCGAGTCCGTGCGCCGGTAGTGCCTGCGCGGCAGGCCAAAGCTCATTCCGGTGCGCCTTTCCTACCTATGGGGTGGGAAAGGCGCACCGGAACCGTCAGCGACCGGTCGCGTCGGCGAGCAGGGCGGCGATGAGGCCGTCGATGTCGTGGCGCTCGGCCTCGACGGCGACGTCGAGGCCGGCACCGCGCGCGGCCTCGCTGGTGATCGGGCCGATCGAGACGATGCGGGCCGTGGCGGGGAAGCGGTCCCCGAGCGCCTCGGTCAGGTTGCGCACGGTGGAGGAGGAGGTGAAGGTGACGTAGTCGGCGCTCTGGGCGGCCTCGACCGCCTCGGGCGCCGGCGTCTCGCGCACCGTCTCGTAGAGCGCGACGACATCGACCCCCGCCCCCCGCGCGCGCAGCGCGTCCGGGAGCACGTCGCGCGCCTCGGCGGCGCGGGCGACGAGGACGCGCCTGCCGTCAACATCCACACCGGCCAGCGCTTCCACAAGCGCCTCGGCCACGAACCGCTCCGGAACCACGTCAGCGGCGATCCCATGCTCGGCAAGCGCCCGGGCAGTTCCCGGCCCGATCGCGGCGACCGTGCCCGCGCTAAGTGCCCGTGCGTCCAGGTCCGCCGCACTCAGTGCCTCAAAGAGCAGATGCGCTCCGTTGGGGCTCGTCACGCAGATCAACGTGTACTCGCCGATCCGTTCGACCGCCTGTCGCACCTCCTCGCTCTCGATCCGCGGCTCGATCCGGATCGCCGGCAGCTCGACCGCCTCGGCGCCGAGCCCGCGCAGGGTCGTGGCGAGGCCGCTGGCCTGGGCGCGGGCCCGGGTGACGACGACGCGCTTGCCGTGCAGCGGGCGGCGCTCGAGCCAGGCGAGCGCCTCGCGCCGTTCGACCACCGCGCCGACCACGATCAGCGCCGGCGCGCCGATCTCCTCGCGGTCCACCGCCTCGGCCAGCGTCGCCAGCGTGGCGACGACGGTGCGCTGCCCCGCCATCGTGCCGCGCTCGACCGCGGCGGCGGGCTCGTCGGGGTCGCGGCCGGCGCCGATCAGCGCCAACGCGTTGTCGCGCAGGCGTTTGACGCCCATGTAGAAGACGAGGGTGCCCGGGAAGCGGGCCAGGGCCTCCCAGTCCAGCGCCGTCTCCGGCTTCTCGGGATCCTCGTGGCCGGTTACGAAGGCGACGGCGGAGGCGTCGTCGCGGTGGGTCACCGGGATTCCCGCGTAGGCGCTCGCCGCGACCCCGGCGGTGACCCCCGGCACGACCTCGAACTCGACCCCGGCCCCGCTCAGCACCTCGCCCTCCTCGCCGCCGCGCCCGAAGACGAACGGGTCGCCCCCCTTTAGCCGCACCACGCTCTTCCCGGCCCGCGCCGCCTCGACCAGCCGCTCCCCGATCTCGTCCTGCGGGACGGACGGTTTGCCGGGCGCCTTGCCGACGTAGATGAGCTCGGCGGCGGCTCGGGCGCCGTCCAGCGCTCCGGGTGGGATCAGGCGGTCGTAGTAGATGACGTCGGCCGAGGCGATCAGCTCGAGCGAGCGCGCCGTCATCAGCCCCGGGTCGCCGGGCCCGGCCCCGACCAGGTAGACCACCCTCGGTCGCGCGCTCATTCCGGTGCGCCTTTCCTACGTATGGGGTGGGAAAGGCGCACCGGAAGCACCTATACCGCCTCGGCGCGGTCGAGGATGTCGCGGGCGCCGGCGCTGAGCAGGCGCTCGGCGAGGAGCGCTCCCGCCGCCGCGGGGTCGGCGGCCTCGCCCTCGACCTGGTCGCGGATCCACTCGCTGCCGTCGGGCAGACCGACGAAGGCCTCGATCGCGAGCCGCCCGCCGTCGACGCTCGCGTGGACGCCGATCGGGGTCGCGCAGGTCGCGTCGAGCAGGGCAACGACGGCGCGCTCGGCGGTCAGCTCGCGCAGGGCGACCTCGTCGCCGATCGCTGCTGCGGCCTCGATCGAAGCCGCGTCGTCCGCGCGCGCTTGGAGAACGAGCGCGCCTTGGCCCGCCGCGGGGGTCATCAGCTCGGCCGGGATCGTGAAGGAAATCTCGCCCTCGCGCCCCAACCGCGTCAGCCCGGCCGCGGCAAGCACGATCCCGTCCAGCTCTTCCTCCACGAGCTTGCGCAGCCGCGTATCGACGTTGCCATGCAGCTCGCCAACCTCGAGGTCGGGCCGGGCGGCGAGCAGCTGCGCCTGCCGGCGAAGGCTGGCCGTCCCCACCCTGGCGCCATCGGGCACCTCGTCGAGCGACCCTCCGATCCCAATCCAGACATCGGCCGGATCCTCGCGCTTCGGCACCGCGGCAATGACCAGGCCATCGGGCATCTCGGCGGGCAGATCCTTAGCCGAGTGAACACCTATGTCAGCCTCACTCCCCAGGAGCGCCTGCTCTACTCCACTCACAAACCGCGCCTTATCGCCCACCGCGCCATCCGAACCGACCTCCACAAGCTCCCCTCCACCAAGGAGCGCGGCGACTTGACCAGCCTGGGCTTTGGCGAGTGCACTTCCGCGAGTGGCGATTCGACACATCAAGAGCCGTGATCGGCCCTGCGCAGCTGAGTCACGTTGCCCTTTTCCTCGCCCTCCGGCTCCATCTCCGCATCCAACCCGAACAGCTCACGCAGCGCGCTCACATACAAGTAAGCCTCGTCGCTCCCCGCCGAGCGCTTCATCCGTACGGTCGGCTCATGCAGCAGGCGCGAGGCGATCGCCTTGGCCATCGCCGTCAGCCGCTCGCGGTCGGCCTCACCGAGGCCACGCCAGCGGCCGTCGTTCTCGGCCAACACGCGGGCGATCACCTCGTCGCCGCGCTCGCGCAGCGCCGCGATCGTCGGCACGACCTCGAGCGAGGCGAGCCAGCGCTCGAAGCGATCGAGCTCGCCAGCCAGGATCGGCTCGGCCCGTCGCGCTTCGCCCTCGCGGTCGCCGACGTTGCGCTCGGCGATCTGCTGGACGTCGTCGATGTCGTGCAGGCTAACCCCGGCGACCTCGCGGCACTCGGGCTCGATGTCACGCGGCACCGCGATGTCGACGATCAGCAACGGCCGCCCGGCGCGTGTCTCCATCACCTGCGCTAGCCCGTCGCGCTCGACGATGTGATGCGGCGAGTTGGTCGCCGAGACGACGATGTCGGCCGCCTGCAGCTGCTCCGGCAGCTCCTCGAAGCGGACGGCGATCCCGTCGAAGCGCTGCGCCAGCCCGATCGCGCGGTCGTAGTGGCGGTTGGCGACGAAGACGCTCGCCGCGCCGCGGGCGACCAGCGCCTTCGCGACCAGCTCGGCGGTGTCGCCGGCGCCGATCACGAGCACGCGGCGCTCGCCGAGGTCGCCGAGCGTGCGCCGCGCCAGCTCGACCGCGACCGAGGGCACCGAGGCGCCCTTCTCGCCGATCGCCGTCTCCTCGCGCACCCGGCCGCCGGCGGCGAGCGCGCCGCGGAAGAGGCGGTTGAGGATCGGCCCGGTGGCGCCCTCGACCAGGGCCAGCTCGTAGGCGCGTTTGACCTGGCCCTGGATCTCGGCCTCGCCGACGATCATCGAGTCGAGCCCGGAGGTGACGCGGAAGAGGTGGCGTGCGGCCTCGCCGGCCCGTAGCGAGTAGAGGTGGCCGAGCAGCTCGGTCGGGCGGATGTCCGCCTGGCGGGTGAGCACACCGAGCGCCGTCGACTCGGCTTCGACCGGGTCGGAGACGATCAGGTAGAGCTCCGTCCTGTTGCACGTCGATATCGCCGCCGCCTCGTGGATGCCCTCCACAGCGGTCAGCTCGTGCAGGGCGCCGACCGCGCGGCCCTCGGTCAGCGAGAGCCGCTCGCGCAGGTCGAGCGGCGCGGTCTTGTGGCTGACCCCGAGGGCCAATAGCTCAGACATCGGAGGTCGCCTTCTCGGCTTCGGCGGCCACCTGGTCGCCGTTGTTGCGGCTTTCGGCGAAGCCGGCAAGCTCGCTCAGCTCGAGCTCGATCCGCTGCAGTTTCGCCGCCATGATCGCTACGTAGATCACGATCAGGGCGAGGAAGACGATGTAGGCGCCGGCGACGTACTTGCCGGCCTCGTCGAGCGGCAGCGCCGGGGCGGCGGCGAGCAGGGCGAGCATCAGCCGACCTCCGGGGCGACTCGCGAGCGGCCGCCCGCGGGCGGCGCGTCGAGCGCCCGGCGCAGCCGCTTGACCTGCCCCGAAGCGCTCTTCGCGGTCAGCTCGAACTTGACCAGGGTCACCCAGAGCAGCGCGATCGCCGCCAGGCTGATCAGGAAGGTCAGCATCATCGAGCCGGGCAGGCCGCCGTTGGCGGTGCCGAAGGTGCGCGGGTGGACGAGGCTCTGCGCCATCCGCACGGCCATGAAGTTGAGCGGCACGAAGGCCCCGGCGACGATCGCGAAGACCGAGGCGTAGCGGCCCTGGCGCTCACGGTCCTCGATCGCGTAGCGGAACGGGTAGTAGGTCGCGTACATGAGGAAGACGATCAGGAAGCTGACCAGGGTCGGCTCGTCCCAGACCCACCAGTGCCCCCACGAGGCCTTGGCCCAGATCGATCCGGTGATCAGCACGGCGACGCCGAAGATCACCGACATGTGGATCGCGACGTACGAATACGCGTCCCACTTCGAGTCGCCCCCGCGCAGGTGCGCGATCGCGAAGACGCCGCCGATCACGAACCCGATCAGGGCGACGATCGCCAGCGGCACATGCAGGTAGAAGATCTTCTGGATGAAGCCCTGGTCGGCGTCGAGCGGGGCGTAGAAGAAGACCAGTGAGAGCGCCGCGACGAGCCCCGCGACGGTCGCGATCGAGAGAGGTCTGAGGCCTTTGCCGTACATGTGTCTGGCGCGGTAGAGGTTTGAGCCGCATGGCGGTCGAAAGCTCGACCGCGCGCCTCAGTCCTCCAGCAGGAAGTCGAACACCGCGTATCCGACCAGGAGGAAGATCAAATCGTATAGCCCGAGCACCGCCAGCCAGGCGCCGAAGCGGTGATAACCGGGACCGCCCAGGGCGAGCAGCGGCGCGAGCGCGCCGGTGGCGGCGATCGAGAGCGGCACGACCAGCGGCAACAGGACCAGCGGCGCGAGCAGGTCGCGGGCGCGCGAGTTGACCGCCATCGAGGAGATCAGCGTGCCCGTCGCGGCGAGGCCGAGGTCGGCGAGGAGGAGGACCAGGGCGAGCGGCGGCAGCGCCGCGGCCGAGTCGAGAAAGAAGATCGCGAAGATGGGGACGACGATCGCCTCGAGCACGAGCAGGTAGGCGAGCAGCGCCGCCGCCTTGGCGAGGAAGACGGCGGTGCGGTCGATCGGCGCGAGCCGGACCGCGTCGAAGCCGCCCTCCTCGCGCTCGGCGACGAAGAGGCGGTTGATGCCGAGGATCGCGGCGAACAGCAGCGTCACCCAGAGCACGCCCGCGGCGAGGTCGCCGGAGAGCGCCGTGCGGTCGAGGCCGAAGCGGAAGATGACGAAGGTGGTGACGGCGAAGAGCGCCATCGCCGGCAGCGACTGCAGCGTGCGCAGCTCGGCCCGCAGGTCCTTGCCGAGGATCGCCGCGAAGGCGGTGCGGGTGGGCGTCACGCCGGCCCCGTCGAGGTGGCGACCGAGCCGCCGACGCCGAGCTTCAAGACCTGGTCGGCCTCATCGCGGTGGCGCTCCGGATCGTGGCTGACCAGCACGCGCGCGCGGCTCGGGGCCGGTCCGACCAGCCGCCGGACCAGTTCGCGCCCCGCGGCGTCGAGGTTGGAGTCGGGCTCGTCGAGCAGCAGCAGGTCGGGCTCGTGCAGGACGCAGCGGCAGGCGGCGATCCGCTGGCGCATCCCGGCGGAGAGCTCGGCGACCCGGTCGTCCGCGCGCCGCTCCATGCCGACGGCGGCGAGCAGCTCGGCGATCCGCGCCTCGGCCGCCGCGCCACGCAGGCCGTGCAGGCGCGCCTGGAAGCGCAGGTTCTCGCGACCGCTCAGGTCCCGGTAGAGGAGGGCGTCATGGCCGAGCAGGCCGATCCGGCCGCGGACCTTCCAGGCGTCCCGGGGCAGGGCGGCGCCGAAGACCCGCGCCTCGCCCCCGCTCGGCCGCAGCAGGGTGGCGAGGATGCGCAGCAAGGTCGTCTTGCCGCTGCCGTTGGGGCCCAGCACGAGGAGCGACTCGCCGGTGCTCAGCTCGAAGTCGACGCCGGCGAGCGCATTCCGTTCGCCGTACTCGCGCCGCAGCCCGGCGACCGCGACGGCGGGGTCCGTCAACGGCGCTTGCGCAGCGTGCGGGCGCCGATCTTGAGCAGCGGGCCGGCCCCCTCGCGCAGCGCCTGGGTGCGCGTCGCGCCCTTGCCGTAGAGGATCTTCGCCGAGGCGCGCACGGCTTCGCCGAGCGTGCGGTCGTAGGGGTGCCACCAGAAGTCGCGGGCGAGGCCGGGCTCCCAGGAGTTCATCTTCACGTTGACGCACTCATAGAAGCCGAATTTGGAGTGCGAGCGGCCGACGCCGGAGTCCTTGACGCCGCCCCAGGCGCACTGGCAGGCGCCGTGGCTGAACGAGTGGTCGTTGACCCAGACCATGCCCGACTCGATCCGCCGCGCGATCCGCTCCCCCTTCTGGCGGTCCTTGGTCCAGACCGAGGCGCCGAGCCCGAACTCGGAGTCGTTGGCGAGGTCGATCGCCTCCTGCTCGGAGTCGACGACGACGATCGGCAGCACCGGGCCGAAGACCTCCTCCTTCATGATCCGGGTCTCGTGCGTGACCCCGGTCAGCACGGTCGGGGCGACGAACTTGCCGGGGAGACCGGCGACCTCGGTCGGGCCGCCGCAGAGCTTGGTCGCGCCGGAGGCGACCGCGTCCTCGATCAGGTCGACGACGATCTCGTACTGGCCCTCGGAGGTCATCGGCCCGATCTCCGTCTCCCACTCGATCGGGTTGCCGAGCCGCAGCTTCCCCGCCTCGCGGGCGACGCCCTCGACGAAGCGGTCGGCGACCTCGCGCATCACGTAGACGCGCTCGATCCCCGAGCAGGTCTGGCCGGCGTTGGCGAAGCCGCCCCAGACGGCGCCGGAGATCGCCTTGGGCAGGTCGGCGTCGGCGCAGACGATCATCGGATCCTTGCCGCCGAGCTCGAGCACCGAGCCCTTGAGCTGCTTTGCGCAGACCTCGCCGACCGTGCGGCCGACCTCGACCGAGCCGGTGAAGAAGATCTTGCCGGCGCTCGATTTGGCCAGCGCGTCGCCGACCGCCCCGCCGCCGTGGACGACGCGGACGAGGCCCTCCGGCAGGCCGCCCTTCTCGAAGACGCGGCGGATCGCTTCGCCCAGCAGCGGCGTCAGGCTGGCCGGCTTGAGCACGACGCCGTTGCCGGCCATCAGCGCGATCGCGACCTCGCCGAAGGGGATCGACCAGGGGTAGTTCCAGGGCGCGATCACGCCGACGACGCCGATCGGCTCATAGGTGAAGCGCGATTTCTTCGTCGCCAGGAAGGCCTGGCTCATCCGCACCTTCTCGTCAGCGAGGATCTTCGGCCCGGCCTTGGCGCACCAGTGCAGCGCGTCGACGGTCGGCAACAGCTCCATCGTGTACGCCTCGGCGCGCGCCTTGCCCTGCTCGGAGACGAGCAGCTCGGCGAGCTCGTCGATGTCGTCGAGCAGCGCGTCGGCGGCGCGGCGCAGGTAGGCGCCGCGGTCCTCGAGGCTGAGCTCGGCCCAGGCGGGCTGAATGCGGGCGACGTCGTCGACCACGGCCTGCACTTCGCCGGGCGTGATCGTCGCGACCGAGCCGACGAGCTCACCGGTGGCGGGGTTGAAGCTCTCGAGGGTGGACTGGGCGGCGGGGGCCTGCGTGGCGGTCTCCATGGCGCTCGATTGTACGCCGGTGAGGTGGGGAGCGGGGTGAGGCCTCGTGAGTGCCCATGTTCGCTTCGCCTTCGGCTTCGCTCACTATGTTGGAGCCGCTTCGCGGCGGGAATCATCGCGCCGGGACGCCGCTTCGCGAGGCACTCACGAGACCTCGCCCCGCTCCCTCGACGCCCGACTGTGGCGCAAACCCCGTTCTATGGACGGGAAAAGCGCCAACCCCTCCAGCCTTCATACTCGGCGCGATGCCTGATCGTCTGTTCGAGAGCGATGAGCCCGCGTCCGGCGTGGGGAGATAGCTGGCGATGCGCCGCTGGCCGTGCGGATGCGGCCGCGGCGCCTGGACGAGTTGGTCGGGCAGGAGCATGTGCTTGGCGCCGGGGTCGGCGCTGCGGACCGCGATCGAGAGCGGGCATCCGCACTCGGCGATCTTGTATGGGCCGCCGGGTGCGGGGAAGACGACGCTGGCGCGGATCGCCGCGGCGGGGGCGGACGGGGCCTTTGAGGAGGAGTCGGCGGTCAACGCGGGGAAAGCGGAGATCCGGGGGGTGATCGAGCGGGCGCGGGAGCGGCGACGCTCGGGGCGGCCGACGATCCTCTTTCTCGACGAGATCCACCGCTTCAACAAGGCCCAGCAGGATGCGCTGCTGCCGGCGGTCGAGGAGGGGCTGCTCACCCTTATCGGTGCGACCACCGAGAACCCCTACTTCGAGGTCAACTCGGCGCTGCTCTCGCGCTGCCAGATATACGAGCTGCGGCCGCTCTCCGCCGAGCGGATGGAGGAGTTGCTGCGCCGGGCGCTGGCCGATCCCGAGCGCGGCCTCGCCGAGCCGCCGCCGGTCGAGGACGCGGCGCTGGCGATGCTCGCGCAGCGCTCCGGCGGCGATGCCCGGGTCGCGCTCTCGGCGCTCGAGCGCGCGGTTGCGCGCGCATCCGACTTTGACCACCCTGGGGAGGGGTCAAAGTCGGATGCGATCGATGTCGCCGCGATCGAGGACGCGCTGCAGCGCAAGGCGCTCGACTACGACCGCCAGGGCGACCGCCACTACGACTTCGTCTCGGCCTGGATCAAGGCGACGCGCGGCTCCGACGTCGACGCCTCCCTCTACTACCTCGCGGTGATGTTGGAGGGCGGTGAGGACCCACGCTTCATCGCCCGCCGCATGGTCATCCTCGCCTCCGAGGACGTCGGCAACGCCGACCCGCAGGCGCTGCTGGTGGCCGATGCGGCGGCGCGCGCGGTCGACCGGGTCGGCCTGCCGGAGTGCGCCCTCAACCTCGCCCAAGCCTGCGTCTACCTCGCCCTCGCGCCGAAGTCCAACGCTTCCTACAAAGCACTCGGCCGCGCCCGCGGCGAGGTGCGCGAGCACGGCGCAAAGACCCCACCCGACTACCTGCGCGACGCCCACTACCCGGGCGCCGGCGAGCTCGGCCGCGGTGAGGGATACCGCTACGCGCATGACGAGCCCGGCGCCATCAGCGACCAACCCTTGATGCCTCCGGGCCTTGAGGAGCAGCGCTTTTACAAGCCCACCGAGCGTGGCTTCGAGGCCGAGCTCGGCAAGCGCCTGGCGGCGCTTCACAGGCGACTTTCAGGTAATTAGTCGCAAGCGCAACTTCCTCTGAAAAGCGGTGTTTCAGTGGTCGGCTTTCCAAGCTAGAGCCAGGGAGAGCCGACACACCGGCCGGAGGCCTGGACTGGGGGCCTCCGGCCGGCACCAAACAGGGGAATCAGGGGGGAATCCGACGACCGCGCGGGAACTGCGCGGTCGTCGGGCTCGTCGGGACACGGTGTGACGCCGGCAGCGCCGGCCCGCTAGAGGCGGAGCGCTAAGGTCCGTGCGACGTGTCCGAGAAGCTGCGGTTGGGCGGGATGGCCCTCAGGAACGGGCTGCTGATCCATGGGCCGACGCATTGGGCCGCTGCCGTGCGGACTCCGGATGGGGATGTGGAAGTCGCTTCCGAGCGCAAACTTGAGTTGGCGCCGAAGTTGGCGGGCAAGGTGCCGGGGCTGCGGGGGCCGTTGAAATTGGTCGAGGCGATGGCGGTGTTGCCGCTGGTGCGGCGGCGGATGCCGGCGGCTCGGCTGCCCTTCGAGGATCGGCGGGTGCTGGCGGCGATCGGGGTGACGTTGGTCGCCACCAGCCTGCTGCGTCGCCGGATGGCCGGCGGGGCGTTGCGAGAGGGACTGGTGCAGGCGCTGGGCGCCGCTCCCGCCCTGGTCGCCCTCAGCAACCGCGACCTCGCCGCCTACCACGGGGTCGAGCACAAGGCGATCGCCGCCTATGAGCAGGGCATCGAGGACCCGGTCTCGGTGCCCAAAGAGCACGACCGCTGTGGCTCCAATCTGCTGGCGCCGATGATGCTGCTCTCGGCCGGCGGCACGGTGCTGCTCGAGCGCCTGGTCGAGCGGCCGAGCCCGCTCGCCCGCGCCGCGGTCGGCCTCGGCGGCGCCTCGCTCGCGGTTGAGATGTTCGCCTGGAGCGACCGCAACCACGGCTCGCCACTGGCCGAGGCCTTCCACACCCCCGGCCGCGAGATCCAGCGCCACGTGGCGACCAAGGAGCCGACTCCCGAGCAGCTGCAGGTCGGAATCGCGGCCCTGGCCGAGATCCTCCGCGCCGAGGGCGCATAGACTCCGCCGCCATGTTCGGGCGCATAGATCACGTCGGCGTCGCGGTCGAGGACATCGACGCCGCAATCGGCCTCTACGAGGAGAGCTTCGAGATGGCGCTGGCGCACCGCGAGACGGTCGAGTCGCAGGGCGTCGAGGCGGTCCTGCTCGACGTCGGCGACGGCCACGTCGAGTTGCTGCGGCCGCTTGGCCCGGAGACGGCGGTCGGCAAGTTCCTCGCCCGCAAGGGCCCCGGGCTGCACCACGTCGCCTACGCGGTCGAGGACATCGACGCGACCCTGAAGCGGCTGGCGGACGCGGGGCTCGAGCTGATCGACAGCGAGGCGCGGGTCGGCATCCGCGAGAGCCGGGTCGCCTTTTTGCACCCGCGCTCGACCGGCGGCGTGCTGACCGAGATCGTCGAACCAGCGGGAGGTCACTGATGGCGGAAGCGCAGAAGGTCGAGATCGGCTTCGAGGGCGGCCAGGTCGTCCCCGTGCGGCTCAGCGAGGACGAGCTCAAGGACCTGCGCAAGCAGGTCGAGAAGGGCGGCTGGCACGACGTCAAGACCGAGGACGGGACGCTCTCGGTCTATGGCGGCAAAGTCGCCTTCCTGAGGATTGACTCAGGCGCCCAAAAAGTCGGCTTCTAGCTCAGCATGAGGGCCAAAACCGCGATCGGGCTTTTCTTGGCGTCGGTTGGGGGCGCGGCGCTGTGGTGGCGCAAGAATCCGTCCGCCTGCCCGTACGGGCAGCGCTTCTGGGTCGAAGCGCCGCACCCGGTGATCGGCCGCGAGCGCCTGCGCACGGTGCTGGCGCCGCAGCCGGGCGAGCGGGTGCTGGAGATCGGCCCCGGCACCGGCTATTACACGCTCGACATCGCCGAGTGGGTGGGACCCGAGGGCCGGGTCGAGATCTTCGACCTGCAGCAGGAGTTCCTCGACCACGTCGGCGAGCGCGCCGCCGAGCGCGGGCTCGCCAACGTCGTCCCGACCCAGGGCGACGCCACGGCGCTCCCTTACGAGGACGACTCGGTCGACGCCGTCGTCCTCACCGCCGTGCTCGGCGAGATCCCCGACCCGGTCGCGGCGCTGCGCCAGATCCGCCGCGTGCTCCGGCCCGGCGGCCGGCTCGTCGTCGGCGAGCTCTTTGGCGACCCCCACTTCACCACCCAGGCGGCCCTCAGGCGCCAGGCGGCCGAGGCCGACCTCGCCTGGGAGGCCCACTCAGGCATCTGGCCCGCCTACTTCGCCCGCCTCTCGCCCAGCGCTGAAATAGGCATCAAGGCGAGGAAATAGGTATTCCCCTCCTTCGACTACCTATTTCGTAATGCAGACCTTTCGCGAGTCGCCTGCGCAGCGACTTCTGAAGCGACGCCGGGGCGGGTGGGAGGTCCCGCCCCGGCGCCTACCTGCTCTGCCCTAGTTGTTGTTCCCGCCGCGGCAGGCGGGGATGTTGAGCCGCAGGTTGTTCGCCCTCATCCGCCGGCTGTTCTGGGCCAGCAGGTTGAGGAAGCCGGTCGTCTGCCTTGCGCAGAGGTTCCGGGAGTTGATCAACAGGCCCTTGGAGCCGCCCTTCATGTTGAGGATGAACTTGTTGACGGCCACATCGGGGGTTTCGTTGAACACCGTCTTCAGGCGGCCGTTCTTCGAGCTGATCACGCCGCGCAGCCGGATCGGCACCTGGCCCTTGAGGTCGGCCAGCAGGTCCGGCAGTTCGTGGCTGGACGAGGTCAGGTAGACCGGGCCCTTGAGCCTCCCGTCGAGCAGCGGCGAGGTGGCCTTCGCGTTGCCGTAGATCGAGTTCTTCGGGCAGTTGTCAGCGGCCAGCTGGACCCTCGTGCAGATCGTCTTGATGTGACTCTGATCGAGGATCGTCGCCCGCGGCAGGATGAACGCCGCGCGCCTCAGGTTCGCGTCGCCCTTGCGGGCTTCGAGAATCGCCCGGAACCTCGGGTTCTTCCCGCGCTTGGTCTGGCTCTTGCCGCCGAAGATCCTCGGGAAGAACTTCGGCTTGAAGCGCAGCTTTCCGCAGGAGCGGAACTGGATCCCGTCCTTGTTGTCGACCGATTGCCATTGGCCTTCGTCGGCCGGGTTGCCGCCGCCGCCGAACACGGTCGTGGTCAGCGGCAGTCGTTCGCGGCAGGTGGTCGGGTTGACCGTGAACTGCGAACGGTCGATCGAGACCCGGATTTCGCGGATGTCGAGCTTGACTCCCCCGAACACGTTCGGGATCGCGTCCGAGACCGCGTGGACTTCGGCGGTTTCGGGGTCGACGTTGAGCGCCGTCCGCACGACCACGTTGCCGAGGTCATACGGGCCGGCGACCGCCGGCGTGATGAACACCATGCTGATCGGCGCGCCCTTGTAGGGGCCGGCGAGGTAGGCGCTGCCCTGGGTCTTGAACGGGTCCGAGCCCGAGCCGGCGGCGATGTCCGCCGTGCCGACGAAGCTGTCCCCCGGGCAACTCGGGCTGCCCAACTCATCCTGGCCGCTGCGGCTTTCGGCCGCCGCGATGCTAGCCTCAGAGCAGTATTCGAGGCCCTTCAGCTTGGCGACCATGCCCCTTGGCAGGTCGACCTCGATCCGCTTGACCTCCTGGTTGCCGTCGTCGCGGAAGAGGTCGAGGTTGAACGGGCTGTACTCGCCCGCCGTGAACCCCTGTGGCGAGGCGGCGAAGAACGGCGCGAAAGGCCGCTCCGCGAGGGTCGCGGGACAGGGCCCGCCGCCGGGAAGGCCGGTCAGGTTGTAGGAGAGATTCGATTCATCCCCGGGCGGCACTTCTTCGCCCGGCCGCGACCACGGCGTGAACTCCGCCGACGTCGTGTGAGGACCGCAGGTATCAGGCGTGGTCAGCGCTCCACGAGATCCTCCGTTGAGGTGAACCTTGAACGAACTGAACGGCGCCTGCGGGTTTTGCGGCACGACCGCCGTCAGCTGACCGGTTGCCAGGTTCGGGAACACGTTACCGACCAGCCGGACATTGACGCCGTAGCGGTCGTTGAACGCGTGGATGAAGACCCGGAACTGGTTTCCGGAGCTCGGCTCCTGGCTGGTCGGCTCAGCGACGTAGACGTCACCTCCGAGATCCTGGTCGAGCGCCGGGGTTTCGACCTCGACCGTGCCGATCTTCGAGGACGCCGGGCACTCGATCGGGTCGTCGGTGCCCTGCTTGAACTGAGCGTCGGTGCACGGCGTCAACCCGTTGGCGAGCGACGGGTTGATCCCGGCGCCTTCCGGCAGCTCCACCTTTGCCGTCAGCAGGTGCGAGTTTGCGCGTGAGTTCGCTTTCAGCTGATCCGGCATCCGCACGTCGACGGTCGCCGGTTCTGGCGAGTCGGTGGCGCCGCTGGAACTGGCGTCGAGCTGCACGTTGAACGGCGTCGAGTCGCATTCGTCGGCGCCGACGGAGGTGGTGTAGCTGGCGGTGTCTTCGGCCCCACCGTGCGCTTCGACATTGAGGATCGACGTCTGGCCTCCGGCGCAATTGCTCGGCATCGTCAGGTAGTTCCCGCTGTAGACGGGGGTGTAGTCGCCGTTGAAGACGAGACGCGAACCGATGATCGGCGGCCCGGCCGGTGGTTCATGGATACCGCTGATCGTGAACCGAACGTGCTGGTCCGTCGGATCGAGGTCGCCGACAATAAGCGTTGGCTCACCCGGAGTGCTGGTCGGGAAGCCGACCATCGATGGGACCCCATCGAATGGCACCAAGTTGTAGACCGGCAGTTTCACCCTTACGTTTTCGCAAACCCTGGGAACCGGACCCGGGGCGAGACATGGGGGTGCCTCTTTGGCGATCGTCAGGTAGCTAAAGCCGACCAGTGAAGTCGGGTCGCACGTCGGCGCGGGCACTTCGCTCAGTTCCGCAACCGTGCACTTGACCGGCGTGGCCTCTGGGTTGACACCCAGGCCTTCCGGCGTGTCGACGACTATTTCTTCGACGAATCCGTCAGGGAAGCCTTCTGCTCCCGGGGTCTGCACGGTGTTGAGCGTCAAGTCAGTGATCGCGAAGGGAGGGTGGCCCGCCGCTTGCGTAAAGAATTTTTCGGGAGTCGAGTCGGTGCACTGCGCCGGATCTTTCGGCAATGGGTAGTCGCCCACAAGAGCGCCCCCGAGGCCGGGCACGACGGGCGTATCGGCGTTTTCACTGCACGTCACGGCTTCCCAGTTAGCGATGCCGAACGCACCCTGGGCGCTTGCAGCTCCCAGTGCGAGTACGAGGAATGCGGCGGTGAGAACGAGCAGTCCGAGCGGACCACGCTTGCTTCCCATATTGAGACCTCTCCTCTGAGACGGGTTCAAAAAATGAACTACCCGCCTCCCGCAGTTGAAAACGGTACACCATGGAGCCACGCTGACTCCATAGGGGATAACTACGGATTGTCCAACGAGGACCAGAGGCGCTCCTCCGCTGTGGCTACGCGGTTGGCCGCGGCGTCGATATCGCGCCAGAGGCCGAGTCTGCGGCTCTTCGCTGCTCGCTCGCGGCGCGGAAGGCAGCGGCCAGATCGGTCCATGCCGCGGCGGCGTCGGCGGCCAGCGACGCCTCCGCGTAGCCGGCCTCCGCCAGGAATCGCGAGTACATCAGCCGGAAGGCGCCGCCGCCGGTTCCGCGCCGCTCGATCACCTGGTAGCCGAAGCGGGCGCACCACTGCCAGTCCGTCGGCGACCTCGGGCCACGAGCCCGCCTCGTCGGCGAGGCGGCGCACGGCGTCGAGGCCGGAGAAGCCGCGGAACTCGGGCTCGAGCATCGCCCGCGCGGCGCGCTCGATCGCCGCCGGGCACCGCTTCGCGCAGGCGCTCGGGCGAGAGCTCGCCGGTGGCGGTGAACATGTGGCCGGCGAGGGGGTAGGCGGGGTGGTTGCTGTGGCGGGCCTTGTCGAGGCTCTCCAGCCGGGTCGTCTGCAGCTCCTCGAAGCCCGTGTCGGAGAGGTGCGCCTGCTCCTCGTCGTAGCCGGCGAGGACGACGGCGTGGCCCGGGAAGTGGGCCGAGTTGCCGTAGTGGTCCAGGTAGTAGAGGTCGGTGAGCAGCAGCACCGGCTGCCCGGCGTCGACCTCGGCGCGGGCCGCCGCCCAGGCGCCGTCGTCGCCGGGCTCGAAGGTACGCAGCGCCAGCGCCGCCCCGGTCAGCTCGTCGAAGTTCTCCTCGAGCCGCGCCGTGCGGCCGTTGAACCAGCGCGTCGGCGAGGCATCCTCGATCGTCACGTAGTAGAAGCAGGCGCCGGCGCCGAGCCCGAACGCCATCTCCTCGCTGATCTCGGTCCCGTGGAAGGCGAGCAGGTTGCGCAGCGCGGTCGAGCCGCAGTGGTGGCCGGGGGTGTGGACGTAGCCGGGGACGAAGGGCATGGGGGTGGTCTTGATTCTGATTGACCTTGGAGGGTGGTGGAGCCAGGGGTCGCCGCGGGAGTGCCTGTGTTCGCTTCGCCTGCGGCTTCGCTCACTATGTTGGAGCCGCTTCGCGGCTGAGGATCACCCGCCGGGGCGCCGCTTCGCGAGGCACTCCCGCAACGACCCCTGGCTCCATCTCGACTCCGAATATCCTCCCTCGCCGTGGAGAACCTCGACCTCAGGATGTTGCGCTTTATGCGGACCAGCGGCCACAGCCCGGGCTTGGAGAAAGCTGCGAAGAGGTTGGGGAAGGCCGGGAACAATGGGGGGATCTGGGTGGTGATCGGGGTTCTGCTGGCGGTGCTCGACGGGTCGAATCGGGAAGCGTGGGTGATCTGCGCCTTCCTCGGGCCGATCGCGATCGGGCTCAACTACGTGGTCAAGCTGATCGTCAAGCGGCCGCGGCCGGTGTTGGAGGGGCTGCCGCCGCTCGGTGGGGCGCCCAGCTCGCTCAGCTTTCCCTCGGCGCACGCGACCTCGGCCTTTGCCGTCGCCACCGCGATGACCCGGGTCGAGCCCTGGGGCGCGCTCGCCTTCGCCCTCGCCTTCGCGCTGGCGCTCGGCCGTCCCTACCTCGGCATGCACTACCCGTCCGACGTCCTCGCCGGCGCCGTGCTCGGCGTCCTGCTCGGCCTGATCGTGCCGCTCTCGCTATGAAGGTCGGGATCGTGGGGCTGCCCAACGCGGGCAAGTCGACCCTCTTCAACGCGCTGACCAAGGGCGGCGCCCAGACCGGCGACTACCCGTTCACGACGATCGAGCCCAACGTCGCGATCGCCGCGGTGCCCGACGAGCGCCTCGCCCAGGTGGGGGAGACGGTGCGCAGCTCCGAGCTGATCCCGGCGACGATCTCCTTCCACGACATCGCCGGCCTGGTCAAGGGCGCCTCGGAGGGCGAGGGCCTCGGCAACCAGTTCCTCGCCTCGATCCGCGAGACCGACGCGATCTGCCACGTCGTCCGCTGCCACGCCGACTCTGGCGTGCCCCACCCCGACGGAAGGGTCGACCCGCTGGCCGACATCGAGACGATCGAGACCGAGCTCGTCCTCTCCGACTACGAGCAGGCGACGCGCCGGCTCGACCGGGTGCGCAAGGGCGCCAAGTCCGGCGACGCCGACGCGGTCGCCGAGCGCGACTGGCTCGAGCTCGTGGTCGAGGCGCTGGCCGAGGGCCGCCCGGCGCGCTCGATTCCGGTCCCCGACGACGCCGCCCACGGCCCCGCCAACCTGCAGGCGCTGACCTCGAAGCCGATCCTCTACGTCGCCAATGTCGACGAGGGCGACGCCGAGCCGCCGGCCGCGGTCGCCGAGCACGCCGCTGCGGTCGGCGCGGGCGTGGTCGCGGTAAGCGCCCGGATCGAGGGCGAGCTGGCCGAGCTCGACCCCGCCGAAGCGGAGGAGATGCGCGAGTCCTACGGGGTCGAGGGCTCCGGCCTCGCCCGCCTCGTGCGCGCCGCCTACGAGCTGCTCGAGCTGATCACCTTCTTCACCGCCGGCGAGGACAAGGAAGCCGTCGCGCGGCCGCTGCGCCGCGGCGCCACCGCGCTCGAGGCGGCGGGGACGATCCACACCGAGATCCAGGAAGCCTTCGTCAAAGCCGAGGCGATCGGCTGGAAGGAGCTGGTCGAGTGCGGCGGCTACAGCGCCGGCCGCGACAAGGGCCTGCTGCGGATCGAGGGCCGCGACTACGTAGTCCAGGACGGCGACGTGATCACCATCAAGGTGTAGGCGCGTCTAGGGTTTGGCTATGGATCAGGGAGCGCGGTTCCCGCGGGTCGCCGCCAAGGCGGGCCACTACGAGAGCTTCTACATCAAGGCCTGCCGGCCGGGTGGGGGGCAGGGGATCTGGATCCGGCACACGGTGCACAAGCGCCCGGGGGCCGAGCCGAACGCCTCGATCTGGTTCGTCCTCTTCGACCGCGACGCCGACGGCCCGCGGGCGACCAAGGCGACCGTGCCGGCCGGCGAACTCTCGGCTCCGGCCGAGGGCTGGATCAAGGTCGCCGACGCCGAGATCGGCCCCGGCAGGGCGCGCGGCGCGGTCGGCGGCGACGCCCTCACCGCCTCCTGGGATCTGAGCTTCTCCGGCGAAGCCGAGCCCTGCAAGTACCTGCCCTCGGATCGGCTCTACGAGACCCGCCTGCCGAAGACGAAGTTCGTCGCCCCGTTCCCCGATGCCCGCTTCTCCGGCACGCTCGGGATCGACGGCGAGACGATTGAGCTCGACGGGTGGCCAGGGATGGTCGGCCACAACTGGGGGACCGAGCACGCCGAGCGCTGGGTCTGGCTCGAGGGCAGCGGCTTCGCCGACTCGCCCGGCACCTACTTCGACGCAGGTGCGGCGCGCATCGCGCTCGGGCCCTGGACCACCCCCTGGGTCCCCTCCGGGATGCTGATGCTGGAAGGCGAGCCGCACCGCCTCGGCGGCTTCGGCCGGATCCGCGCGGCCGAGATCGAGGAGTCGCCCGGCGAGTGCCGCTTCGTCCTGCCCGGCAAGGACATCGTCGTCCGCGGCGCCCTCTCCGCCCCGCGCAAGGACTTCGTCGGTTGGGTCTACGCCGACCCCGACGGCCCCGAGCACAACACGATCAACTGCTCGGTCGCCGACCTCGAGCTCACGGTCGAGCGACCCGCCCAGCCGCCGCTCCACCTGACCCTCCCGGCGGGCGGGGCGTATGAGCTTGGCATGAGGGAGACCGATCACGGCATCCCGATCCAGCCTTTTCCGGACGGCTGACCGGCTTGCCGTTGACGAACTTGCGGAAGTCCATCCAGCGGTCGTAGGCGCCGAGCGCGGACTGCAGCTGATCGCCGCGGACCTTGGTCACGCCGCCGCTGCCGTAGAGCTTCGCCCAGACGATCCGCGGCGAGGCGCCGCGCCTGGTCACGACGACGCGCTGCAGCTGCCCGTCGAGGTAGGCGCCGAGCTTGGCGCTGAGCTCGCGGCCGCTGTAGGTGAGCTTCCAGGTGTGCAGCGGGCAGGCGCCGTCGTAGGGGTCGGGCACGCCGACGAGGTAGGGGACCGGAGGCCCGAAGAAGACGTTCTGGACGCTCTCGGTGTGGCCGCCCGAGCAGGCCGAGAAGTAGGTCTCGGCGATCTTGCCGCGGTACATCACGACCTCGCCCCGGGTCGTGCTCGCCGCCTCGTTGCCGCGCGGCGCCTCGCTGCCGAGCCCTCCATAGACCTGGCTGCGGGTGTCGGAGTAGAGGTCGAAGCCGTTGCCACCGACCTGGGTCGAGAGCGCGTAAGAGCGAGCCGCCACCGCCTGGGCCTGCAATGCCGCCAGCGGCCAGGAGGCGGGCGACTCGTTCGGCACGACGCCCTTCACGTACTGGTCGACCGGGAGCGCGTTGACGACGTTGAGCGAGCCCGTGCTTTCGGCGCTCGGCACGAGCTCGAGCGCCCCCCGGTAGGGGCTGCCGTCGATCGAGACCCGGCCGCGCCCAGCGGCGCGCAGCTTGCGGCCGCAGTTGCCGAGCGCCTTGCCGCCGGAGCCGCGCAGCTGCACGCTCCGCCCGCTGCGCCGCGCCACGTAGGAGCGGCCTGGGTCGAGGCTCTTGCCGCAGGCGCTGGTCGCGCCGCTGAAGCCGACCCCGCCGCCGCTGATCTCGAGCAGGACGCGGACGATCCTGGTTCCGGGCAGCTTGCCGATCGTCGTCCCCGAGTAGTAGTGGCCGAGGATGAAGCGGTAGCCCTTGCCGTGCTTGGCGTAGCCGTAGGCGCCGTACTGGCTCATCCCGACCCCGTGGCCGAAGCCGTGCCCGACGACGACCCAGCGCACGCCCGCCTGGGCGCTCGGCGCGAGCAGGAAGAAGAGCAGCAGGGTTGTGAGGCGGAGGCGCATCTCTCGGTCAACAGATTCGGGGAGGGGGAGTCTCGGCCTGCACTACGCTTCTCGGGATGGCGACGCGGACCGTGCAAGCAGCCGACCACAAGCTGCTCGCCGCCGGGGAGTGGATCGAGACCGGCGAGTGGGGCGAGGTCGAGAGCCCCTATGACGGGACCGTCGTCGGCCGGGTCGCGCTCGGCGACGCGACGCTGGTCGGCCGCTGCGCAACCGCCGCGCGCGACGCCTTCGAGTCCGGCGACTTCGCCCAGCACGAGCGTGCCGCGGTGCTCGACCGCGCCGCCGAGCTGGTCGGCGAGCGGCTCGACGATCTGGCCTTGACGATCGCCGCCGAGGCCGGCAAGCCGCTGAAGACGGCCGAGGCCGAGGCCGGCCGCTGCGTCGACACGCTCATCTTCTCGGCGGTCGAGGCGCGCAAGCTGACCGGCGGCACGGTGCCGATGGAGGCCTCCTCGCCGGGCGCCGGCAAGCTCGGCGTGATGATGCGCGTCCCCTACGGCGTCGTCGGCGCGATCAGCCCCTTCAACTTCCCGCTCAACCTGGTCGCGCACAAGCTCGGCCCGGCGATCGCCGCCGGCAACGCGGTCGTGCTCAAGCCCGCCGGGCAGACGCCGATCTCGGCGCTGAAGCTGGCCGAGATCCTGGTCGAGGCCGGCCTGCCGGCGGGCTGGCTCAGCGTCGTTCCCGGGCCGGGGTCGGAGGTCGGCAACGCGATCGTCGAGCACGAGTTGACCGCGGCGCTCAGCTTCACCGGCTCGGCCGGGGTCGGCTGGGGGATCCGCTCCCGCGTCCCGCACAAGAAGGTCAACCTCGAGCTCGGCTCGAACGCGCCGCTGATCGTCCACGCCGACGGCGACTGGGAGACGGCCGCCGACAAAGCCAAGCTGCACGCCTTCTCGCACGCCGGCCAGAGCTGCATCTCGATCCAGCGCATCCTCGTCCACGAGGACATCGCCGACGCCTTCACCGAGCGTCTCGTCGCCAACGCGGCTGAGCTGCGGGTCGGCGACCCGCTCGACCCCGACACCGACGTCGGGCCCTCTGATCTCCCCCGGCGACCGCGAGCGGGTCAAGGGGTGGATCGACGAGGCGGTGGCCGGCGGCGCCGAGCTGCTCGCCGGCGGCGAGCTTGTCGACGGGGGCCGCTGCCTCGCGCCGACCCTGCTCGGCGGCCCGTCCCGCGAGGCCAAGGTCTGGTGTGAGGAGATCTTCGGCCCGGTCGCGACGATCGACCGCTACGCCGAGTTCGGCGAGGCGCTGCGGATGGCAAACGACTCCAAGTTCGGCCTGCAGGCAGGCGTCTTCACCCGCGACATGGGCCGCGGCCTCGAGGCGGCGGCGACGCTCGAGTTCGGCGGCGTGCTGATCAACGAGGTTCCCACCTTCCGCGCCGACCAGATGCCCTACGGCGGCGTCAAGGACTCGGGCAACACCCGCGAGGGCCCCGCCTTCGCCGTGCTCGAGCTGACCGAGGAGCGCTTCGTCACGCTGCAGGGCTGAGGGCGCACCAGCTTGATAGCATCCCAACTATAGTAGGGATACAGAAACTATAGTTGGGATATACGATGGATTTCGCTCACCCCCTAGCCGTCGTTTCGCCAACGCTTGACGGCGATGTCCTGACCGTGCTCGCTGGAGCCGAGGAGGAATTCAGCGGCCGTCGCCTTCATCGACTGCTCGGCCACGGTTCTGAGCCTGGCGTCAGAAAGGCGGTCGAGCGGCTCGTCGATCAGGGGATCGTCCTCCGGCGACAAGCAGGCCGGGCAAACCTCTATCGCTTGAATCGTCAGCACGTCAGCGCGGAGGCCATCGAACTGCTCGTAGGAGCGCGATCGCAATTGATCGTGTGGCTCGAGGAGGCGATCGCCTCGTGGGAGATCGCTCCTAGCTGCGCGGCCCTGTTCGGATCTGTGGCGCGCGGGCAGGCCCGCGCCGACAGCGATCTCGACCTTCTCGTCGTCCGCCCATCCCAGGTGAACGAAGAGGACGCCACCTGGCAAAGCCAGCTCGGCTCGCTCCAGCGATCGGCGGCCGAATGGACCGGCAATGACGCCCGCATCGTCGAGTTGGGGGACGGCGAGCTCGCGCAGGCGGAACCGCTGCTCGCGGAGGTGGTTGAGGGGGGAATCGCGCTTTTCGGCTCGCTCGACACTCTCCGTGGCGCGATAGGCGTCGATCGACGGTGACCACCAGAATTCGCCAGTGCGACGAGAGGATCTCGGCGGGCCGCCTCCGCAAGGCTCTTCAGTTTCGCGACGCGGCAAAGACAATCCGCGAGTTCGCCGACGACGAGTCTGAAGTCGGCGATGCATTCGTAACGCTTTGCGTTCACGCTGGCATTGCCGCGGCGGACACGATCTGCTGCGAGGCGCTTGGTCATCACGCCCAGGGCGACGATCACACGCAGGCCGTCGCGGAGCTCTCAAAGGTGAGGCCGAACGGCGAGGAGCTGGGCAACGACCTGCGCCTGCTCCTCCAGATGAAGCCTCGCGCGGAGTACGGACCGATCCCGGTTACCGCCGAGCAGCGCAAACGCGCCTGGCGCCGCGCCGAGCGTCTGGTCGATGCTGCTCGCCTTCGTCGCTCGGGCTGACCGTTCGCTGTTTGTTGCGCCTAGGGCGACAAACAGCGAACGCACTACTCGTGCGGCCGCGCCATCCGGCGGTGGTCCAGTGCCTCCTCGAGCACGGCCGGCTCTACGCCCTGCTCGATCGCTACCTCGCGCAGCGAGCGGCCGGACTCGGCCGCGGCCTTGACGATGTCGGCGGCGCGGTCGTAGCCGATGTGCGGGTTGAGCGCGGTCGCCGTCGCCAGGGTGGCCTCGGCGTGGCGCTCGGTCATCTCCTCGTTGGCCTCGATCCCGGCGACGCATTTCTCGTCGAGCAGGCGCGAGGCCGAGGCGAGCAGCTTGATCGAGTCGAGCAGGTTGCGGGCGATCAGCGGCACCCGCACGTTGAGCTCGAACTGGCCCTGGCTGCCGGCGACGGCGATCGCGGCGTCGTTGCCGATCACCTGGGCGGCGACCTGGATCACGACCTCGGGGATCACCGGGTTGACCTTGCCGGGCATGATCGAGGATCCCTTCTGCAGCTCCGGCAGGCGCAGCTCGGCGAGGCCGGCGCGCGGACCGGAGCCCATCAGCGCCAGGTCGTTGGCGATCTTGTTGAGCGAGACGGCGTAGACCTTGAGCGCGCCCGAGAGCTCGACCAGGGCGTCGCGGTTGCCCTGCGCCTCGAAGGGGTCGAGCGGGGCGGAGATCGTCAGCCCGGTTTCCTCGGCCATCGACTCCCGCACCTTGGCGGCGAATTCGGGATGGGTGTTGAGCCCGGTCCCGGTCGCCGTGCCGCCGAGCGGGATCTGGCCGACCCGGCGCAGGGTGCCCTCGACCCGCTGGATGCCGAGCCGCACCTGCGCGGCGTAGCCGCCGAACTCCTGGCCGAGCGTGACCGGCACCGCGTCCATCAGGTGCGTGCGCCCGGCCTTGACGACATCGGCGAAACGCTCGGCCTTGGCGCCCAGCGCCTCCTGCAGCCCCTCCATCGCCGGCAGCAGGTCGTGGGTGACCTCGCCCAGCGCGGCGAGGTGGACCGCCGAGGGGAAGACGTCGTTGGAGGACTGGCCCATGTTGACGTGGTCGTTGGGATGGGCCGCGTCGCCGGCGAGCTCGGCGATCACCTCGTTGGCGTTCATGTTCGAGGAGGTGCCGGAGCCGGTCTGGAAGACGTCGACCGGGAACTGGTCGTCGTGTTCGCCGGCGGCGACCGCGTCGCCCGCTTCGGCGATCTGCGCGGCCAGATCCGCGTCGAGCCCGCCGAGCTCGCCGTTGGCCCGCGCCGCGGCGGCCTTGAGCCGGCCGAGCCAGCGGACGACCGGAACCGGAACCGTCTCGCCGGAAACCGGGAAGTTGTCAACCGCTTTCGTCGTCTCGCCGCCCCACAACTGCTCGCTCACGTCAATCCTCCATCGAGTCGGTATGTCCCGGCAGCGTATTCAGCCGCGCTCGTGGCCGGCGTCGAAGCCACGCTGATACGTCGCCAGGAAGGTCGCCGGCAGCGGCCGGTTGTCGGGGCTGTAGCGGGCGGCGGCGGAGAGGCGGCGAACCAACTCGTCATGGATCCCTTCGGTCCCGTCAGCCCCCCGCTGCGCCGCTCCGAGCAGGTAGCCGAGGCGTAGGTTCGCGCTGCCGCCAGGACGCTCGCGCGCCTCGGCGCTCAACTCCGTCGTCGCCCGCAGCATCGCCGCCCCGACCGTCGCCAGGTCGCCGCCGGTCTGGTTCTCGGCGAGGCATTCGGAGATCAGCACGCCGTCCCGACCCCGCTCTTCATAGAAGGACGGCCCTTCCAGGCAGGCGACGGGAGTCGAGTCGGTCGGCGCCCCGCAGCCGGCAAGAGCAATCAGGCAGGCGGCGGCGACGAGCAACGGGACGTGGCGCATCGGCCGCATCCTACGGACGTGCCGGTGCGGAGAGGTCCATATGGACACCGGAGCACCGGCACGTCAGTCGCCGCGGGGCGAGACGCCGCCGGACTGGACGGCGGAGACGCCGCCGCGGGGGCCGCGTTCGTAGGTGACCCCCGGCTCGCTGCCGCCCTGCGGGCCCTTCGGCGGCTTCAGGCCCGCGGGCGGCGGCGTCACCGGCTGCGGCTTGGCGACGCCGAGGTTGGTCACCGGGAAGACCTCGACCCATTCGGCGATCTGGAACATCGGCGCCCGGGCGTGTTCCCAGGAGAGGTGCAGATGGTTGCCGCAGCCGTGGCCGGCGTCGCCGTCGTAGCCAACCCAGCGGAAGGGCGCGCGGGGGCGGTTCTGGGCCGGCTCGGCCCAGTGGGCGAGGCGGGTGATCCCGCGCCAACCGGCGTCGCAGCGGCTGCCGCCGCGCAGCGCGACGATGTCGACCGCGAGGCCGTTGTAGTGGTCGGAGTGCTTGACGTGGCAGCCGTGGCAGCCGGCGTGTTCGCCATTCGGCAACGGTCCGGAGTAGCCGTCGGTGACGACGATCGGGAAGCGCTTGGCGATCCAACGCAGGTCGGGCACGATCCGCCTGTCGACCATGTCGCCCTCTTCATGCGGGATCGCGGCCGGGATCGGGACGATCTCGCCGCTCGCGTAGACGATCCGCGTGGGCAGCGGCGCGGCGCTCGCCGGGGCGGCGAGGCAACAGATTGCGACGAGGGCGGCTATCAGGACGATCGGCCTTGGCACCTTCCGTCTATCGGCCCCATTGGGCGGATTCCTTAAAACCGAAATCGTTCAACTAGGGTTGCGGCAATGCCGACCGTGCGCGACGCCAGCTTCGACCTGTTTCGCTCCCAGGGAGCGACGACGATCTTCGGCAACCCGGGCTCGACCGAGCTGCCGATGCTGGCCGATTTCCCGGCCGACTTCCGCTACGTGCTCGGCCTGCAGGAGGCCGTCGTCGTCGGCATGGCCGACGGCTACGCGCAGGCCTCCGGTCGCCCCGCCGTCGCCAACCTGCACACGGCGCCCGGCGTCGGCAACGCGATGGGGGCGATCTTCAACGCCCACGCCAACCACTCGCCGGTGCTGATCACCGCCGGCCAGCAGAACCGCGCCCAGATGACCCTGCAGGCGAACCTGACCAACCGCGACGCGGTGCGGATGCCGCACCCGCTGGTCAAGTGGGCGCACGAGCCGCCGCGGGCCGAGGATGTGCCGCTGGCGCTCGCCCACGGCCTTCACCTCGCGGCGCTGCCTCCCCAGGGCCCCGTCTTCGTCTCGATCCCGATGGACGACTGGGACGCCGAAGCGCCCGAGGCCGAGGCGCGCGAGGTCATCGCCCGCGGCGTCGACGGTCGCGCCGTTGCCGCCCCCGATTCGGTCAGCCGCCTCGCCGGCCATCTCGACTCGGCTTCCAACCCGGTCCTCGTCGCCGGCCCCGACATCGGCGACGGCTGGGAGGCCGCGATCGGCCTCGCCGAGCGCCAGCGACTGCCGGTCTGGGCGACCCCCGCGACCGGCGGCGGCAAGCTCGGCTTCCCCGAGGACCATCCCAACTTCCGCGGCGTGCTGCCGCCGGCGATCGGGCCGATCGGGCAGACGCTCGAGGGCCACGACCTGATCCTCGTCGCCGGCAGCTCGGTCTTCCCCTACTACCCGCACATCCCCGGCCCGCTGCTGCCCGAGGGCGCGACCCTGGTCGCGATCACCAGCGACCCGGACGAGGCGGCCCGCGCGCCGATGGGCTACGCGATCGTCGCCGACGTCGGCCTCACCCTCAAGGCGCTGCTCGAGGCGGTGCCCGAGTCCTCGCGCCCGGCGCCCGAGCCCAACCCCGGCCCGGAGGAAATCCCGGCGGAGGACCCGCTCAACTCCTCGACCGTGCACTCGGCCCTGGCCGAGGTCTTCCCCGAAGACGGCATCGTCGTGCTCGAGTCGCCGGCGAGCACGCTGGCGCTGCGCAACCAGATGCGGCTCTCGCGGCCGGGCAGCTACTACTTCAGCGCCGGCGGGGGCCTCGGCTTCGGCCTCGCCGCCTCGGTCGGCGTGCAGCTCGCCCAGCCCGACCGCCCGGTCGTCTGCGTGCTCGGTGAGGGCTCGGCCCAGTACGCGATCAGCGGCTTCTGGAGCGCCGTCGCCTACGACGTCCCGGTCACCTTCCTCGTCCTGCGCAACTCCGAGTACGCGATCCTCAAGTGGTTCGCCGAGGTCGAGTCGGTGGCGGGGGCGCCCGGCCTCGACCTGCCGGCGCTCGACGTCGCCGCGGTCGCCGCCGGCTACGGCGTCTCGACCCGGGTCGCGAGCAGCCGCGACGAGGTCCGCGAGGCGCTCACCAATGCGCTCGCCTCCTCGAGTCCGGAGCTGGTTGAAGTTCCCGTGCAGCCGGGCATGTCGCTCTTTTAGGAGGATCGAGGGATGAGCACCGTCGCCCCTGACCGCGCCCCCGAGGAGCTGGCCGGCGGCGCCGCGCAGCCGCTGCGCGGCGAGCTCGAGGCGCTGCTCGGCGCCGACCGGGTGCTCGGCCGCGCCTCCGACATCGTCCGCTACGCCTCCGACGCCAGCCCCTACCGGCTGCTGCCGCGAGCGGTGGTGATGGCGCACGACGCCGGCGACGTCGCCAAGACGCTCGCCTACGGGCGGGAGAACGGGATCCCGGTCGTCTTCCGCGCCGGCGGCACCAGCCTCAACGGCCAGGGCCAGTGCGACGGCATCCTCGTCGACGTGCGGCGTCACTTCGGCGGCGTCGCGGTCGAGGACGGCGGCGCGCTGGCGCGGGTCAAGCCGGGCACGGTGCTCGGCCACGCCAACCGCGTTCTCGCCCCGCACGGGCGCAAACTCGGCCCCGACCCGGCCAGCACCGATATCGCCACGGTCGGCGGCGTCATCGCCAACAACTCGGGCGGGATGCGCTGCGGCACGACCCGCGACTCCTACTCGACCGTGCGCTCGCTGAGCTTCGTCCTGCCCTCGGGGACGGCGATCGACACCGCCGCGCCCGGCGCCGCCGAGCGCTTCGCCGCCGCGGAGCCCGAGCTCGCCGCCGGCCTGGCGCAGATCCGTGACGAGATCCGCGCCGACGCCGAGCTCGCCGAGCGCATCCGTCGCAAGTTCGCGATCAAGAACACGACCGGGTACCGGCTCTGCGCCTTCCTCGACGCCGAGGAGCCGCTGGAGATCTTCCGCCGCCTGCTGGTCGGCTCCGAGGGCACGCTCGGGTTCGTCGCCGAGGCGGTCTTCGAGACCGTGCCGCTGCCGGCCCGCAAGACCACGGCCTGGGTCCACTTCGCCGACATCGACGACGCGATCGCGCCGGTGCGCGACCTGGTCGAGAGCGGCGCCACCGCGGTCGAGCTGATGGTCGCCCCGGCGCTGATCACGGCGGCCTGGAACATGGTCGGCGCCCCCGAGGAGTGGAAAGAGCTGCCGCCGGAGTCGGCCGTGCTGCTGGTCGAGTTCGGCGCCGCGAGCGAGGAGGGGCTGGACGCCGATCTCGTCAAGGCCGCGGAGATCCTCGCCGGCCACGAGACGATCCGGCCGATCGAGTTCACCCGCGAGGCCGAGCAGATCGAGCTCGCCTGGCGGGTGCGCGAGGGGCTGCACGGCCTGGTCGGGCGGCTGCGGCTGCCGGGCACGGCGCTGATCGTCGAGGACGTCTGCGTGCCGCCCGAGCGGATCGCCGAGGGCGCCCGCGACCTGCAGGCGCTGCTCGGCGAGCACGGCTTCCTGCCCGGCGTCGCCGGCCACGCCTCGGCGGGCAACCTGCACTTCATGCTGACGCCGGACTTCGGCAAGCAGGAGGATCTCGACCGCTACGAGTCCTTCATGGCGAAGCTGGTCGAGCTGGTCGTCGACAAGTACGACGGCTCGCTCAAGGCCGAGCACGGCACCGGGATCAACATGGCCCCCTACGTCGAGCGCGAGTGGGGTGGGCAGGCGACCGAGCTGATGTGGCGGGTCAAGCGGCTCGCCGACCCCGACGGCGTGCTCGGTCCCGGCGTCGTCCTCAATCGCGACCCCGGCGCCCACCTGCGCAACCTCAAAACGATGCCCGAGGTCGAGGAGGAGTCGGCGAGCGCCTGCGTCGAGTGCGGCTTCTGCGAGCCGGCCTGCCCGAGCCGCAACCTGACCACGACGCCGCGCCAGCGGATCGTGCTGCGGCGCGAGATCGCCCGCCAGCCCGAGGGCTCGCCGCTGCGCGCCGAGCTCGAGCGCGAGTACGCATACGACGGCCTCGACACCTGCGCCGCCGACGGCTCCTGCCGCCTCGCCTGCCCGCTCGGGATCGACACCGGCGCCCTGGTCAAGGAGCTGCGTGAAGAGCGGCATTCGCCGCGCGCCGAGGCGCTGGCGCTGCGCGGCGCGAAGCACTGGGGCAAGGTCGAAGGCGCCTCCCGCACGGCGCTGAAGCTTGGTGGCCCGCTGGCCCGGCGCACGAAGCGAGGCGCCGCCCTCCCCACCGCCGCGAGCCCGCACCTGCCGCCGACGACCCGCCAGGGCGCCGCGGCCCTCTACCTCCCCAGCTGCACCAACCGCATCTTCGCCCTCCCCGCCGATGGGCCGAAAAGTCGTCTATATCCCGACAAATCGGCCCGTCGGCCCTCGCTCGCCGAGGCGATGGTGGGGGTTTCGGCCCGGGCGGGGGCGCCGGTTTGGATTCCGGACGACGTGATGGGCTCGTGTTGCGGGCTGCCCTGGAGCTCGAAAGGGTTCGGCGCGGCGCACAGGCACAAGGCCAACGAGCTGGTCGAGCGGTTGTGGGAGTGGAGCGGCCATGGCGAGCTGCCGGTCGTGATCGACGCCGCCTCCTGCACCGCCGCTGTTGCCGAGCCGGGCGACGGGGTGCTGAGCGAGGCGAACGCCGAGCGTCTCGCGGGCCTGACGATCCTCGACTCGGTCGCCTGGGCGCACGACCGCCTGCTGCCCCGGCTCGAGGTCGCGGACAAGGTCGGCTCGGCCACCGTCCACCCGACCTGCGCGACCCGCCAGCTCGGCCTCGCTCCGCGCCTGCGCCGGCTCGCCGGCGCGCTGGCCGAGGACGTCTACGTCGCCCCCTCGGCGACCTGCTGCGGCTTCGCCGGCGACCGCGGGATCAGCCACCCGGAGCTGACCGCGGCGGCGACCGCCGAGCAGGCGGCGGAGCTGGCGGGCCGTGAGTTCGACGCCCACCTGAGCAGCAACCGCACCTGCGAGATCGGCCTCGCCCGCGCCACCGGCGAGCCCTATGAGTCCTTTGTCTTCCTGCTCGAGCGGCTAACGCGCTGAGCGCATCCGACGTTGACCACACCCTGGTGGGGTGAAAGTCGGCTGCGCGTTCAGTCGCGGGCGCGAGCGACCGCGGCGGCGCCCTGCTCGTCGGCGTCGGCCTCGACCGCGCGGATCGTCTCGGTCATCCGCCGGTCGCGGTCGAAGCGGCGGTCGAGCAGCGGGTTGAGGAAGCCGCGCAGGTAGCTCGGGATCGCCCACCACTTCGGCGCGAAGGTGCGCGGCGCGCGCGCTTCGATGCCGCGGATCAGCGCCGCCGCCGCTTCGTCGGGCTGGATCCGCTTGAGCAGCCAGGCGGGCAGGTTGTCGCGCATGCGGTCGGAGTGCTTGCGCTCGAAGCCGTCCTGGACCAGCTTCGTGTCGACCCAGCCGTAGTAGACGACGCCGGCGCTGGCGCCGAGCGGGACCAGCTCGGCGCGGAGGCCGCGGCCGAGCGCCTCGACCCCCGCCTTGGCGACCGCGTAGGGGCTGTTGAGCACGCCGTTGGCCCAGCTGTAGATCGAGCCGGTGACGACGATGTGGCCCTGGCGCTCGACGATCTGCGGCAGCACCGCCCGCACCGTGCGCCAGACGCCCATCATGTCGACCTCGAAGACGCGCTCCCACTCCTCGCCGCCGATCCCGCGCACGGTGGCGACCTGCGACTGGGCCATGCCGGCGTTGGCGATCGCCAGGTCGAGGCCGCCGAAGCGCTCGACCGTCTCCGCGACCGCGGCCCGCATCGCGCTCTCGTCGGTGACGTCGGCGCCGATCCCGATCGCGCGCTCGCCGATCCGCTCGGCGGCCTCGCGAGCCTGCTCCGGATCGAGGTCGACGACGGCGACAGAGGCGCCGCGCAGGGCGAGCTGACGGGCGGCCTCGAAGCCGATCCCGCGGGCGGCGCCGGTGATCAGCGCGACCTTGCCGTTGGGGTCGAAGGCGGGGGGCATGCGGCGCGCAGCGTACCCACTCCTAGAATCACCTGCCCATGCCCGGCTTCAAGCCAGTCGACCCGAAGCAGTCCTTCCCCGAGCTCGAGCGGCGCGTGCTCGAGCGCTGGCGCGAGCGCGACGTCTTCGCCCGCTCGCTCGCCAACCGCGAGGACGCCGAGGTCTGGAGCTTCTACGAGGGCCCGCCGACCGCCAACGGCCGCCCCGGCTCCCACCACGTGCTCTCGCGCGTCTTCAAGGACGTCTACCCGCGCTACCGCACGATGCGCGGCTACCGCGTGCCGCGCAAGGCGGGCTGGGACTGCCACGGGCTGCCGGTCGAGCTCGAGGTCGAAAAGGAGCTCGGCATCGGCTCCAAGCAGGAGGTCGAGGAGTACGGGATCGACAAGTTCAACGCGCGCTGCCGCGAGTCGGTCTTCGAGTACGTCGAGGAGTGGAACCGGCTGACCGAGCGGATCGGCTTCTGGATCGACCTCGACGACCCCTACGTGACGCTCGAGGACGACTACATCGAGTCGGTCTGGTGGTCGCTGCGCAAGCTCTGGGACGACGAGCGCCTCTACGAGGGCCACAAGGTCGTCCCCTACTGCCCGCGCTGCGGCACCGCGCTCTCCTCGCACGAGGTCGCGCTCGGCTACAAGGACGTCGAGCGACCCCTCTATATATGTGCGCTTCCCGCTGCTCGGCGAGGACGGGACGGCGCCGGACGGCGAGTCGCTGCTGGTCTGGACGACGACGCCCTGGACCCTGCCGGGCAACGTCGCCGTCGCCGTCGCGCCCGAGGTCGCCTACGTGCGGGCGCGAGTCGGCGGCGAGACGCTGATCCTCGCCGAGCCGCTGGTAGAGAAGGTGCTGGGTGAGGGGGTGGAGATCGTCGGCGAGCGTTTCCCCGGCTCCGAGTTGGTCGGCCGGGCCTACGACGGCCCGGTCTTCGCGCTCGCCGACGGCGGCCCCAGCCCCATTCGTCGCGACGTCGCGCCCGCCTTTCGCGTCCTCGCCGGCGAGTTCGTCACCACCGAGGACGGCACCGGCCTGGTCCACATCGCGCCCGCCTTCGGCGAGGACGACTACGCGGCAGCCGCTGCGGCCGGGATCTTCGACCCGACCCGCCACGCCACCCTCTACAACCCGGTCGGGCTCGACGGTCGCTTCGACGACCGGGTGACCGGCTTCGCCGGCGAGTTCGTCAAGGCCCCCGAGGTCACCCGCCGGCTGATCGACGACCTCGACCGCGCGTAGCCTGCTCTTCCGCGAGCAGGTCTACGAGCACGCCTACCCGCACTGCTGGCGCTGCGGCACGGCGCTGCTCTACTACGCGAAGTCGAGCTGGTACGTCGCGACCTCGAAATCGCGCGACGCCCTGCTCGCCAACAACGAGGCGATCGGCTGGCACCCCGAGCACATCAAGCACGGCCGCTTCGGCAAATGGCTGGAGAACAACGTCGACTGGGCGCTCTCGCGCGACCGCTACTGGGGCACGCCGCTGCCGATCTGGGAGTGCGAGGGCGAGGGCTGCGATGGGCGCTTCTGCGCCGGCTCGGTCGCCGAGTTGCGCGAGCGCGCCGGCGGCGAGGTCCCCGACGACCTGCACCGCCCCTACATCGACGAGGTGACGGTCGAGTGCGCGGACTGCGGCGGCGAGATGCGCCGGGTCGAGTCGGTGATCGACACCTGGTACGACAGCGGCGCGATGCCCTTCGCCCAGTTCCACTACCCGTTCGAGAACGAGGAGCTGTTCACCGAGCGCTTCCCGGCCGACTTCATCTGCGAGGCGATCGACCAGACCCGCGGCTGGTTTTACACCCTGCTCGCCGAGTCGACCCTGCTCTTCGACGACCTCCAGCTACCGCAACTGCGTCTGCCTCGGCCTGATCCTCGACCCCGAGGGGCAGAAGATGTCGAAGAGCAAAGGCAACGTGGTCGAGCCCTGGGAGGTGATCGACACCCACGGCGCCGACGCCTTCCGCTGGTACTACCTGACCGCGCAGCAGCCCTGGGCCGGCTACCGCTTCTCGGTCGAGACGGTGGGCGAGTCGGTGCGCCAGTTCCTGCTCACCCTCTGGAACACGTACTCGTTCTGGGTGCTCTACGCCAACGCCGAGAACCTAAAGCCACCCGACTTCACGGACAGCTTCAAACTCGATGACCTCGATCGCTGGGCGCTGTCCCGGTTGCAGTCGACGATCGCCACCGTCACCACGCACATGGACGAGTTCGACTGCACCGCCGCCGGCCGCGAGATCGCCGAGTTCGTCGAGCAGCTCTCCAACTGGTACGTGCGGCTCTCGCGGCGGCGCTTCTGGGAAGGCGACCGCGCCGCCTTCGCCACCCTGCGTCACTGCCTGCTGGAGACGGCCGCCCTGCTCGCCCCGTTCACGCCCTTCCTCGCCGACGAGATTCACCTCAACCTCGCCGGCGGCGAGGGCGAGGACCTCGGCGAGCTGCCCGACTCGGTCCACCTGCGCGACTTCCCGGCGCCCGACCGTCGCTCGCCGACCCCGAGCTGGAGACCGCGATGGAGGCGGTGCGGCTCACGGTCGAGCTCGGCCGCGCCGCCCGCGCCCAGGCGAAGGCGAAGATGCGCCAACCGCTGCGCCGCGCCGTGATCGTCGCCAACGACGCCGAGCGCGAGGCGATCTCGGCCCGCGCCGCGCTGGTCAAGGCCGAGCTCAACGTCAAGGAGCTCGATTTCGTCACCGAGGAGGGCGAGCTGGTCAGCTACGCGGTCAAGCCCAACTACCGCGCGCTCGGCCCGCGCTTCGGCAAGCGCATGCCGCAGGTCGCCGCCGCGGTCGCGGCGCTCGACCCGGTCCACGTCGCCCGGGTGATGGCCGAGGGGGGCGAGGTCGGGATCACCGTCGACGGCGACGAGCACGCGCTCGGCGCCGAGGAGGTGACGCTCTCGCTGCAGCCGCTCGAGGGCTACGAGGTCGAGGCCGAGGCCGGCCACGCCGTCGCCCTGCAGCTCGAGCTCGACGACGAGCTGCGCCGCGAGGGGCTTGCCCGCGAGATCGTCCACGCCGTCCAGAACGCCCGCAAAGCGGCCGGCCTTGAGATCACCGACCGGATCGAGCTCTGCCTCGGCGGCGACGAGGAGCTGCTCGAAGCGGCTCGGGAGCACGAGGAATACGTCGCCGGAGAGGTGCTCGCCACCGCAGTCGCCTACGACGCCGCGGACGGCGCCAGGGCGACGTTAGACGGGCGCGAGTTGGTGATCGCCCTAAGCTGAACCTATCCCCCGTTCACAGGATTCGGCTGGAAACAGCTTCCGAGGCGACATCGAGGGCCTTCGGGCCGTCGCCATCGGTGCGGTGCTTCTATGCCACGCCGGGCTGCCTTTCCTCGCCGGCGGCTACGTCGGCGTCGACGTCTTCTTCGTCATCTCGGGCTTCCTGATCACCCGGCTGCTGCTCGGCGAGATCGACCGCACCGGCGGCGTCTCGCTGCGCCGTTTCTACGCCCGCCGGGCGCGGCGGCTGCTGCCGCTCTCGGCGGTGCTGCTCGCCTCGGTCGGCGTGCTCTCGCTGCTGCTGCTCTCGCCCGTGCGCGCGGTCGAAGTCTCCGGCGACATCATCAGCTCGGCCGTCTACACCGCCAACTGGCACTTCGCCGCCCAGTCGGTCGACTACTTCGCCCAGAGCGCCGAGCCGAGCCCCGTGCTGCACCTCTGGTCGCTGGCGATCGAGGAGCAGTTCTACCTCGTCTGGCCGACCCTGCTGCTCGCGGTCACCTGGCTCTGGCGCCGTCGCGGCGGCTCGGTCCGCCCGGCGATCTGGGTGACGCTGGCGCTCGTCGGGCTGGGCTCGCTCGCGCTCGGCATCCAGCTCACCGACCAGCAGCCCGCCGCCGCCTACTTCTCGACCTTCGGGCGGGCCTGGGAGCTCTCGCTCGGCGCGGTGCTGGCTTTGATCGGGGTGGTGCGCATCCCCCGCGCCGCCGCCGCGGCGCTCGGCTGGGCCGGCCTCGCGGCGATCGCCTACGCCGCCTTCGCCTTCGACGCGACCACGCCCGTTCCCCGGCACCGCCGCTCTGCTGCCGACCGTCGGCGCCGCCTGCGTGATCCTCGCCGGCGCCTCGATCCACGCCCAGGCCCGCGGCGCCCCGGCGGGCCTACTCGGGCTGCGCCCGGTCCGCTACGTCGGCCGCATCTCCTACTCGTGGTACCTCTGGCACTGGCCGGCGCTGATCTTCGCCGCCGTTATCTGGGGCCCGCTCTCGGTCCCCGCGGGCGTCGCGGTCGTCGCCGCATCGTGGATCCCGACCGCCGCGACCCACCGCTGGATCGAGGATCCGGTCCGCCTCTCCAGGGTGCTGAGCCTGCGGCCGAACCGCGCCCTCGCGATCGGCCTCGGCTGCATGGCGGTCGGGGTCGGCGCCGGCCTGCTGCTCACCGACCTGCAGCCGGTCCTGCGCACGGCGCCGCTCTCGGCGGTCAAGGGCGCCGCGGCTCTGCCCAGCCAGCCCTACCCGCAGCAGCGAGCCGAGGCCGTGCGGCCGAGCCCACTGCGGGCCTCGGCCGATCGCTCGCGCATGTACTACGAAGGCTGCCTGGTCGGAATCGACGGGACCAACTCGAACCGCTGCCTCTACGGCGATCGCGGGGGAAGGCGCACCCTGATCCTCTTCGGCGACTCGCACGCGCTGCAGTACTCGCCGGCCCTGGAAGCCCTCGCGAAGGCGCACGACTGGCGCCTGATCGTCCTCACCAAGGCCGAATGCAGCCCCGCCGAAGTGGCGATCCGCAGCCTGGTTGCCCGCCGCGAGTACGCGCAATGCGACGCCTGGCGAGAGGAGGAGCTGCGGCGGATCGAACTGGGCGCCGATTCAACCGTCGTCGTGATCAGCGGCGACACTGTTTACACGCCCTACGGCGAGCGGGGTGAAGAACTGCACGGCGCCGCGGGCGCGGCGGCGATGGAAGCCGGGTACCTGGCGACCCTGACCCGCATCCACCGCGCCGGGATGCGGACCGTGGTGATCAAAGACACCCCGGTCTCGACCAGCGACGTGCCGGGCTGCGTCTCCGAAAGCCTCCAGAACCTCGAGTCCTGCGCCTTTCCCTGGGTTCACGACAGGGCATCCGAATTCGATGCCCGCGCCGCCAAGGCGGCGCCCGGCAGCCACCTGATCAACCTCAGCCCGAAGATCTGCCCCGACGACCTCTGCCGCGCCGTGATCGGCAATGCCCTCGTCTACCGCGACAAAAGCCACCTCACCGCGACCTACGCCCGCACCCTCGCGCCGCGAATCGAGCGCGGCCTGCGCAAGGCCGGCCTCTCCGGGCCGGCCTGAGCCGGCCCGTCTACTCCTTGGGCTCGCCGATGATCAGGTCCGACTTCTTCGTGTCGGAGAACTTGACCCAGCAGTGCTCCGGCGGGACGCCGGCGACCTCGCCGAGCGCCGCTTCGATCCGCGCGGCGATCTCCGCCTTCTGCTCGTCGGAGCGGCCCTCGAACCAGTGGATCTGGACGAACGGCATCGTGTCTACCGGTGGCTCGGCGCTCTAGGCGAGCGCCGGCTCGAGCTCGGCCTCGAGGCGCCGCTTTGGCATCGCCCCGACGACTTTCTTCGCGATCGCGCCGTCCTTGAAGAGCAGCAGGGTCGGGATCGAGAGGACTTCGTACTCGGCCGCCGTCTGCTGGTTCTCGTCGACGTTGAGGCTGACGATCGTCAGGTCCTCGCGCTCGGCGTCGATTTCCTCGAGCACCGGGTGGACGACGCGGCAGGGACCGCACCAGGGAGCCCAGAAGTCGACGAGGACGGGGCCATCGGCCTCGAGGACGTCGGCTTTGAAGTTGCCGTCGGTCACATCGGTGAGCTTGCCGGTCACTGGTATCGGTCCCCCAAAGGTCGAGTTTCAGAGCTCAATACTTCAGAAAGTATAGCGAGGGTCCGCAACCCCCGCCGAGCATCCCTATGTTGCGAGTATGACGAACGCCGAGATCGCCGCCGCGCTCGAGGAGTTGGGTGTGCTCTACGAGCTCGACGGCGCGGTCAAATACCGCGTGCTGGCCTACTCGAGCGCCGCCAAGGCGATCCGCGAAAGCCCGGTTTCGGTCGCCGAGCTGGCCGCTGCGGGGCGGGCGACGGAGATCCCCGGCGTCGGCAAGACGCTGGCGGAGAAGATCGGCGCGCTGCTTGAGAGCGGTGAGATCCCGGCGGCGGCGAAGCTGAAGACGAAGTTCCCGCCGACGCTGATCGAGGTCACGCGCGTCCCCGGGGTCGGGGCGAAAACCGCGCGGTTGCTCTTCGAGCAGCTCGGCGTCGCCTCGCTCGAGGACCTGAAGGCGGCGGCCGAGGCGGAAAAGGTGCGCGAGGTGAAGGGCCTTGGCCCGAAGGCGGAGGAGAACGTGCTGGCCTCGCTGGAGCGGCTCGGCGATCCTGGCGAGGGCCCCGGCCGGGTGCTGCTCTCGGCGGTGCGGCCGGTCGCCGAGCAACTCGCGGCGGCGCTGCGCGAGCATCCGGCGGCGCGGCGGGTCGAGGTCGCGGGCTCGGCTCGGCGCTGGGCCGAGACCTGCAAGGACATCGACCTGATCGCGACCGCTGAGGAGCCGGCGGCGCTGGCTGAGCATCTGGCCGGCCACGAGCTGATCGCCGCCGCCGGCAACCCCGGCCCGAACGGGCTGCGGGCGCAGACCCACAACGGGATCTCGGTCGACCTGCGGATCGTCGCCCCCGAGGCCTTCGGCAACCTGCTGCAGCACTTCACCGGCTCGGCCGCGCACAACGTGCAGCTGCGCGAAGCGGCGGTCGGGCGCGGGCTCTCCGTCTCCGAGCACGGCATCCTCGAGAGCGAGAGCGGCGAGACGACGCTCTGCGCGAGCGAGGAGGAGGTCTATGAGCGGCTCGGCTACGCCTACATCGAGCCCGAGCTGCGCGAGGGTCGGGGCGAGCTGAAGGCGGCGCGCGAGGGGGAGCTGCCGAATCTGATCACGGTCGAGGACGTGCGCGGCGACCTGCACGCGCACACGACGCTCTCCGACGGGCGCAACACGCTCGAGGAGATGGCGGCGGCGGGGCGCGAGCGCGGCTACGCCTACATGGCGATCACCGATCACTCGGCCAGCCACGGCTTCGGCGACCACGTCAGCGCCGAGCGGCTCTGGCGGCGGATCGAGGAGATCGCCGAGTGGAACGAGGGCAAGCGCGGCTTCCGCCTGCTCGCCGGCTCGGAGATCAACATCGGCCTCGACGGCGGGCTCGACTACCCCGACGATCTGGTCGCGGCACTCGATTGGGTCGTCGCCAGCGTCCACACCTCCTTCTCGATCTCCCCCGCGGCGATGACCGAGCGCGTCCTGGCCGCGATCGAGAACCCCGACGTCGACTGCATCGGCCATCTCACCGGTCGCCTGATCGGCCGCCGTGAGCCTTACGGGATCGATATCGAGGCGGTGGCCGAGGCGGCGGCGCGGACCGGCACGATGCTGGAGATCAACGGCAACCCCAACCGCCGCGACCTCTCCGAGCAACATGCCCGCCTGGCCCGCGAGGCGGGGGTGACGATCGTCCTCAACACCGACGCCCACGGCGTCGACACGCTCGACAACATGGCCTACGCGGTGGCCACCGCCCGCCGCGCCTGGCTGACCGCGGACGACGTCGCCAACACCCGCGGCTGGCGCGAGTTCAAGCGGCTGCTTTCCTAAGAGTGTTGTCTGTTAGACAAGAGGCATCGAAGACGATAGGCTTCAGGTGCCGCGAGAGCGGCGACGCCCCCGCCGGTGGACGCCGGCCCTAGGTCTCGCAACCCAGGGAGAGAGGGTTCGATTCCCCCCGGGGGCGCTATCATCGAGGCAGCGAGACCTGGGGCCAAGGCAACATCGGCTCCCTGGGAACTTGCAGACGGCCCGCCTCGGCGGGTCGTTTGCTTATTGGAGAAGCTCAGGCCCCCCGTGGTGCGCGATTCTGGATCAGTCGGAGTCCAGAAATGCCGAGGCCGCCTTTCGGCGGCCTCGCGCCCTGCTGACGAAACAGCAGGGGGATTAGGTCCACTATACGGATTGATGGTCCGGAGCCACAACGCTCACCAGGTCTCGGGCCTGACCAGCCGGGCGCCCTTGGGGGAGACGATCTGATCGGGGAACTGGCATTCCGCAACATCGCGGGCGGAGAGGCGGATGAAGCCGGCATTGGTTGGCAGCGGATCTGGGGAGAGCGCTGCGCTGCGATGCTTGCTGTGCAGCACCGGGTTGACAACGGTCACGTGCAGGTCCAGCTCCTCGCGGACAACCCGGATTGGCATCTTCAGGTCGCCGTCGTTGGAGATCACCGCTGCGGACTCATAGCGTCGGTTGAATCCGTCGAGGAGGAGGCGCGTGGCGAGGTTGACATCGGTTCCCTTCTCCTCGTAGGTGAGGACCGTTCGCCTGGGTAGCTCGTCGGGCGCTGCGTCGACCAAGTCGCCCCGGACCCGCTTTGAGATGTAGCGGCCGAGGAAGATCTCCAGGCTGGGGATCGTCTGTAGGGCGCGGTGGTAGAGGCGCTGACGGTCCTGCGCGCCGGGATCGTCGGGCTCGCGCTTGATGTTTGCCGTGAAGTAGGCGATCTCGGCGATGTCGTCTTTGGGCAGCAGCCGCTGGGCGAGCGCCGAAGGGTTAAGCCAGCGCCGCCCCGGTGCCCTGCACGCCCCGTAATAGAGGTTGAACCCGTCGATGTAGACAATCGTGCGCAAACTCTCAACTTAGCCGTTGCGGCGGCGGGTTCTGTCCGCGAGGGATCTCGGCTACCATCGTGGCGCGATATCGGGGCCTACGGATTCGAGCAGGCTCCCCAAGTTTGCAGACGGCCCGCTTCGGCGGGTCGTTTGCGTTCCACGGCAGCGTCTCAGGGCGTCGAGCGCAGCCGGTCGCTGCGCAGGCCCGGCGTTCGCACCAGCTCGATCGCGCGCAGGGCCGAGTTCGGGACGACGTAGAACTTGACGCCGTCGCGCTGCTCGATCGCGAGCACCGCCGCCTCGCGGCTGCGCATCGCGAGCGCGACCAGCAGGGCGTAGCCGGCGGCGATCGCCGCCACGCCGGGGTAGAGCACGCCGAGGGCGCCGGCGGCGAGCCCGGTGAGGACGACCGGCCAGAGGCGGACCGTGACGATCCGCGTCGGCGACTGCTCGGGCAGCGAGGTCGCCGTGCGCGCTTCGGCAAGGGCGTCGCGGACGCCGTCGGCGGCGCGCCCGGGCCGGCCCAAATAGAGGCCGAGGATCATCGCGATCAGCCACCAGGCAGCGGCGACGATGACGGCGGTGGCGTCGCCCTCGCGACCGGCGGCGAGCGCCGCGACCGCGCCCAGCGCCGTCGCCTCGGCGCCGGTGAGAAAGACCGTCACCCGCAGCAGGTCGGTGTAGGGCATGGTCGCCTTCTACTCCGCCAGCGTCTCCAGCAGCGCCAGCCAGCCCGGCGGGCCGTCGACGGTCAGGTCGGCCTCGGCGACGATCTCGGCCGGTCCCTCGCTCGAGGCGACGCCGACGCAGATCGCGGCAGCGAGCTCGCCGTCCCGCTCGAGCTCGCGCAGCCGCCGGAAGGCATCGAGGTCGGTGCGGTCGTCGCCGGCATACGCGACGTGGTCGAGCTTTCGGTCGCTACCCGGCTCAAAACTCGACCGCGCCACGGGTGGGATCGCCAGCAGCGCGGCCACCGCGGCGTCCTTGCCGCCGCCGCCCGGCGGGCGCAGCTCCAGCACCTTGCGGCCCCAGCGCAGCTCCAGGCCGGCCCGCCCGGCCGCCGTGGCGATCTCGTGCGCGCGCGCCTCGGCGCCGCGGTCGTCTTCGGCGCCACGCCAGTGCAGCGCCTGGATCGGTCCCTTGTCCTCGAGCCGCAGCCCTGCCCCGCCGAGCTCGCCCGCGTCGAGCTCGGCGATGAAGTCCGCCGCGTCCGCCTCCCGCCCCGCCAGTGCCGGGTCGAGTCGCAATTCCGTCTCGCCCGGCAGCAGCAGCTCGAGCCCGTGGTTGCCGGCGTAGGCGATTCCCTCGACCCCGACCATGCGCCGCGCCTCCTCGGCGCGGCGGCCGGAGACGCAGCCGACCAGCGCGTAGCGCTCGCTCAGGTGGGCCAGCAACTCGCTTGCCCGAGCCGGCACCGCGGCTTCCTCGGGGCGGGAGACGATCGGCGCCAGCGTGCCGTCGACGTCGGTGAGGATCGCGGCCCGCGCCGGGTCCTCTCGCAGGCGCGCCAGCGGCCCGGGCCCCGCCGCACGCTCCCCTTTGTCGGCTTCGGAAGCCACGGGACTAGTATCGCGCGATGGCCACCACGGCTCGCGACCACACACTGAAGCTCGCGGCGATCGGCACGCTGGCGGGCATCTTCAGCGGCATCTTCGGCGTCGGCGGCGGCACCGTGGTCGTCCCCCTGCTGATCTTCTGGTTCGGCTACGGCGAGCGCCTCGCAACCGGCACCAGCCTCGCCGCGATCGTCCTGATCGGGCTGATCGGCGCCGTCGCCCAGGGCGGCTTCTACGGCAACGTCCACCTCACCACCGGCCTGCTGCTCTCGATCCCGGCTGTGCTCGGAGTGGTCGCCGGAACGGCGATCCAGCAGCGGGTGCCGCAGCGGGCGATCTCGCTGCTCTTCGCCGCCCTGCTGGTCGGAGTCGCGATCGAGTTGATCCTGCGATGAGCAGCGACGTCCTCTTCGCGATCGCTGATCGCCGCCGCGGGCGGCCTCGCGGGCGGCCTCGTCGGCGTCGGCGGCGGCGTCCTCTTCGTGCCGGCGCTGACGATCTTCCTCGGCCTCTCCCAGATCGAGGGCGAGTCGACCTCGTTGCTGATGATCGTCGTCGTCGCCCTCGTCGGCGCCGCCCGCCAGCGCTCCTACGGCAACCTCAACCTGCGCGACGCGCTGATCATCGGCGTGCTCTCGCCGCTCGGCGTCCTGGCCGGCGTCGTCGTCGCCAACGAGGTCTCGCAGCGCATCCTCGAACTCTCCTTCGCCGCGCTGGTCCTCTTCATCGCCTACGGCTTGGTCCGAAAGGCGCTCGCGCCGCAGACGTAGACGCGTCCGGCGGCTCGCGGGCATCGTCTACGCTCAGTGGGTGGATTCGCTCACCTGGCATGGCGACATGCCCCAGCTCCGCTCTCCCGTCCTCGTCTGTGCTTTCCGCGGCTGGAACGACGCCGCCAACGCGGCTTCCGCCGCGCTCGGCGCGGTCGCCGACTCCTTTGATGCCGAGCCGATCGCCGAGATCGATCCGGAGGACTACTTCGACTTCCAGGCGACGCGGCCGACGATCGTGCTCTCCGAAGGGCAGACGCGCCACATCGAGTGGCCGCAGAACGACCTGATCGCGATCCGCATCCCGGGCGCCGAGCGCGACCTCGTCCTCTTCGACGGCACCGAGCCGAACCTGCGCTGGCGCACTTTCTCGGAGACGGTCGCGACCGCGGCCGACGCGCTCGGGGTCGAGATGGTCGTCACCCTCGGCGCGCTCGTCGCCGAGGTCTCGCACACCCTGCCGGTGCCGATCACCGGCCTCGCCTCCGACGAGGACCTGGTCGAGCAGCTCGACCTGCAGCGCTCCAGCTACGAGGGCCCGACCGGGATCGTCGGCGTCGTCCACGACTGCTGCCGCCAGATCGGCATGACCTCGGCCTCGCTCTGGGCGGCGGTGCCCCACTACGTCGCCGCGGTCCCCAACCCGAAGGCGGCGCTGGCGCTGCTGCGCCGGCTCGAGGGGCTGACCGGGATCGCCGTCGACGCGACCGAGCTCGAGCAGGAAACCGCCAGCTACGAGGAGCAGATCGGCCGCGCGATCGCCGCCAATCCCGAAATCGCCGAACTGGTCGAGCGGATCGAGGCCGAGCAGGCCGAGCAGTTCGATTCGGATGTCGAGGATCTTCCATCCGCGGACACGATCGCCAACGAGTTCCAGAGATTTCTCCGACAGCAGGGAGATTGAAGCCGCGGCCGCGGCCTTCTCAGCTCTCTGCCGCGGGGCAGATCAGCTTGTAGTCGCACCAACCGCAGACGGTCGGCGATGGGCGCGGCTCGAAGTCCTGGCCGAGCACGCCCTCGCCGACCTGGAACACCGTGCGCTCGACCCGCTCGGCGTCGTCGGGCTGCACCGGCGCGGCGACCTTGTCGGCGTCGAGCACGTAGTAGTAGCTGCCGCTGTTGGCCTCGAGCCCCCAGGCCTCGCGGGCCGCGAGTCGGTAGAGCGCGAGCTGCAGGTCGCTCTCCAACTCCGCCTCGCTCTTGCGTTCGCCGGTCTTGTAGTCGATCAGCTCGTGGCTGCCGTCGGGCAGGCGGTCGACCCGGTCGACCCGCCCGCGCACGTGGTGCTCGCCGATGCGGAAGTCGAACTTGCGCTCGAGCCAGACCGGCTCGCCTTCGGACTCGCTCTCGCGCTCCCAGTAGAGCCGCATCGCCTCGCGGGCGCGGTCGCGGAACTGCAGCTCGTCGTCGCTGCCGCCAAACCCGGTCCGCCGCCAGCCGACCTCGAAGAGGTCCATCAGGCGGTTCAGCCCCTCCTCGCCCTCGGTCTCGTCTTCCTTGTGGAAGCGCTCGAGCACGTTGTGGATCAGGATTCCGAAGCGTTGGTTGATCGTCGGCTCCTGCGGGATCCCGAAGACGCGGGCGAACTTGTACTTCAGCGGGCAGGTCAGGTAGAGGCCGAGGTCGGAGGCCGAGAGGCTCAGCGCGCCGTCGCCGCGGCGCGGCAGGAACGCCTCCAGCGAGGGCTCCTGGCGGGCGTCGATCAGCTTGCGGCGCCCCTCGCGCTCGCGCTCGGAGCCGAGCAGGTAGGCGTCGAGCGAGGAGGCGTCGAGCTCGGTCTGCTGCTCGGGGGTGGCGACCTGGCGCAGCAGTCCGTTGACCGCCTCGATCGCCTCGGCCGTCGCCTCGTCGCCGGGCCGTTGGGCGAGCGCAGCCAGCTTCAGCAGCTCGAGGTAGCGGGCGATCGCCCGGTTGACGTCGACCGCCGTGTCGAGGCGTGGCTCGGAGAGCTCCCGTCCCGCTTTCCACGACGCCTCGAGCATCTCCTCGCGCAGCATCCGGTAGGTCGCGTGCAGGCCTTCCGCGGGCCCGAAGAGCTCCTCCTCGTGCGCCTCCTCCTCGGCGCCCGCGGCGGTGAGCGCCTCGGCGTAGTGTGCGGACGGCCTGCTCTCGCCGTCGTCGCCGCGCTCGACCCGGGCGAGGACGAGGCCCGAGCGCGCCGGCCGGCCGATCCGCGCGGCGCCCTCGGCGCGCTCCAGCCCGAGCACGAAGAGATGCTCGAACTCCATCCCCTTGACCGCGTCGCGCGCGAGGCCCTGCACGGCCCCGCGGGCGGGAGGCTCGCTGACGCCGGTCGGCTCGACCCCAGCGTCGGCGACGGCGCTGAGGTGGCGGACGAAGTCGCGGGTCGAGCCGTTCGGCTCCCGCCGCGCCCAGGCGGCCGCGAGCTCGGCCAGGCGCGAGAGCCCGAGCAGGCGCTCGGCGACCTCGGGCTGCGCCGCGAAGAGGCGCTGACGGCGCAGGCCGACGGCCTCGACCAGGCGGCGCACGAAGACGTCGGCGCGGCGCTCCTCGATCACCGCCGCGGCGGTCCCGTACAGCTTCAGGAAGGACTGGATCCGCTCCCGCGCCTCGGGCGGGATCTGCGGGCTCTCCAGTGCTGCCTCGCAGCCGGAGACGAGGTCGAGCTTGCGCCGCCGCGCGATCGTCGTCAGGCGCGCCAGGTCGGCCGAGCGCAGCTCGATCGGCGGTCGCGTCAGCGCCCGCGCGGCAGCAGCCGAATCGGCCGGGTCGACCAGGATTCGCAGCCAGGCGATCGCGTCGCGCACCTCGGGCCGCTGGAACAGCGCCGCCGGGCCCGAGAGGTGGAACGGGATTCCCCGCTCTTCCATCGCCGCCGCGACGGCCCCCCCGCGGGCCTGGTCCTCGACCAGCACGCAGATCTCTTCGGGCGCGGTTCCGTGCGCGATCAGGTGCTCGGCCTCACGCGCGACGGCCTGGGCCTGAGCGCGCTCGTTGGAACAGCGCCAGAAGCGGGTGGGGGGGTCGCGGAAAACCCTGCTCAGGACGATTTCCGCTGGCCCGCGGGTCCTGTCGCGGCGGGCCTCCCCCATGTGCTCGGATCCCGCTTCGCGGGCTCCTCCGCTATGGGGGACCCCCCCCGCCGCGCCACCCGCGGGAGGGGCGTCTTGCGCGTAGACGTGATTCGGGTTCTCCGCCTGGAGTAAGGAGAGGATCGTTCGTTGCGACGGGGTCGTGTCCTCGAACTCGTCGACCATGACCTGCTCGAAGCGGTGGGCGATCTCGGCGCGGCTTTCGGGGTTCTCGTCGAGCAGCCGGCCGAGGGTCAGGTAGACGTCGTTGCGGTCGAGGCTGCAGGCGCCCGCGAGGATCCGATCGTGAGCGGCGACGAGCTCGACCAGCTCGGGGTCGCCGGGCCCCGAGCCTGTCTTGAGCTCGTCGACCCGCTCGAGCAGGCGGGCCAGGAGGCCGGCCGGATTGCCGCGGATCTGCTGGTTGCGCAGCGGCAACTCCTCGATCCGGTCGAGCAGCAGGGCGAGGCGCTCGGCGCGACCGAGCACAGCGAAGAACGGGTCGAGGTCGGCCGCGGTCGCGTACTCGCGCAGCAAGCGCTCGCCCAACTCCTCCCAGGTGCCGACCCAGAGCGCTTCCAGCGGCCGGTCGAGCAGCGCTTCGATCCGCTCCCGCAGCCGCAGCGCCGTCGCCCGGGTCGAGGCGAGGACGAGGATGCGCGCCGGCGCGATTCCGTCGCCGGCGAGGCGGGCGAAGCGCTGGGCCAAGACCTCGGTCTTGCCGGTGCCCGCCTCGCCGCTCAGCAGCAGCGGCCCGGAGCGGTGTCCGATCGCGCGCTCCTGGGGCTCGGCGAGGGCAAGCATGGTCCAACGCTACCTTGATGCCTGAGCCGCCCGGCCTGGCGGCCTCCATAGGATGCGGACGATGGACGTTCTTTCAGCCGAGTGGCCCGCGATCTGCCGCCGCATCGTCGCCGCGCAGCGCGAGCTCTTCGAGCAGACCGCCGGGATCGAGGCCCGCACCGAGTACGAGGGGGTCGGCGAGGGCGGCGACCGCACCCTGGTCATCGACCGTCGCTGCGAGGACGTCGTCTTCGCCGAGCTCGACACGCTCGCCGCCGCCGGCGCCTCCTTTGTCGCGATCTCGGAGGAGCGCGGCGAGGTCGTCTTCGGCGACGGTGGCTCGGCCCGGGTCGTGATCGACCCGATCGACGGCTCGCTCAACGCCCGCCGCACGCTGCCTTCGCACAGCCTCAGCATCGCGGTCACCTCCGGCCCCTCGATGGCGGACGCCGAGTTCGGCTACGTCTTCGACTTCGGCGCCGGCGAGGAGTTCATGGCCGCCCGCGGCGCCGGCGCGACCAGAGACGGTGTCGCGATCGAGGCCGGCCCGGACGCGGAGAAGCTCGAGCTGCTCGGGGTCGAGTCGGCGGCGCCGGGCAACATGCGGGCGCTCGACGAGGCCCTCGACGGACATGTCTTCCGCCTGCGGGTGGTCGGCTCGATCGCGATCACCGCCGCCTACGTCGCCGCCGGCCGGCTCGACGGGATGCTCAGCCTGCGCTCCTGTCGTTCGGTGGACATCGCCGCCGCGCAGCTGATCGTGCGCGAGGCCGGGGGGGTCGTCGCCTTCGGCGAGCAGGCCCTCGACCGGGTTGGCCTCGGACTGGACGGGCGCTACCCGATCGCGGCCGCGGCCGGCGAGCGCGGGCTCGCCGTCGTCCGTAACGGATTGGAGAAGCCGGTTTAGAACAGGTGTTCGGAAGAACGTATGTTCGCTACACTCGCGAACGCCCCCCACCTGAAAACCACCCCGAAGGGATGATCTTCTTGGCTACCAAAGCCGCTAAAGCAAGCAGCAAATCGAAACCGAAATCGCAGGCGAAAACCACGCCGGCGCCCGCCCCCTCCCGCACCGAGCAGGCCCGCACCGCCGCCGAGCGCGCGGTCGACGTGCCGGTCGGCGTCGTGCTCGAGGTAAGCGAGCGCGTCACCGAGCTGGTCGAGCCTTTCGCCGGCCGCGGCGCCGCCGAAAAACAGCTCAAGTCCTACGGCAAGCAGCTGCGCCGCACGGTAAAGCGCAGCGAGCGCCGCGGCGCCGGCGCTCGCCGCAAGGCGACCACCGAAGCGCGCAAGACGCGCAACAAAGTCGAGCGCGAGGCGCGCAAACGGCAGCGCCGCGTCGAGACGACCTTGAAGCGCAACCGCACCGAGGTCGAGCAGCGCGTCCGCAAAGCGATCGACGAGCAGACCTCCCGCGCTCAGGATCTCGTCGACCAACTCGCCTCACTGCGCTAGCTGAGGGCGTAGGACCAAGCAGGGGGCCGCAGGCGGCGAAGCGACAGTGCTTCTGCACGGCGCGAAGCCGCACGTGGCTCCCTGCGCAGTGTCCTACACCCTCAGTACCCGCGTACTAGGACTGGTCGTGAGCCACCCGGCTCATACGGCCAGTCCTTTTGCGTGGGCGCGAAGGCGCGGAACTGGAAGCGCGCCCCGCGGCTGTCGTCGTCGCTGAAGCGGTAGGCGTAGCGGAAGCGGCCGCGGTGGTTCGTCTTCAGGGTTCGGAAGGAGGACCAGGGGAGGCCTGGCAGGCGGAACTGGAGCTGCACCGATCTGTCAGCGGCCGAGCCGGTGCCCGCGAGCAGGCGCCCGCGAAAGACGATTGGGGCGCCTCCGACCTTGGCGACACGGGCGGAGGCGCGTAGGCGCACCCGAGTCCGCACTCTCAGCGCCAGAGTCGGTCCAGTGGCTCGAGCGAGGGTCGGGGTTCCCGCAAAGCTCAGTTCGAGCTTGCGATTCGGACCGGACGAGGTGCGCAGCGAGAAGCCCCCGCCAGGTCCGGTCCTGACAATCGAGGTCCGCGTCGCCGGCGACGCCCCCGGCGCGAAGCGCTCGACCACTCGTATCGGCATCCCCGGCAGCGGTCTACCGGTGCCGGTGGTGAGCCGCCCACCGATACGGACGCGACGGCCGTAGGGGGCGAGCCGCCGCTTCCCCGGCCGGTGAAAGGCGGCGCGCAGCGCCGTGGTCGCCTTCAGTGGGTTGGTCAGGACCATCGCCGAGCCGTTCTGCCTCAGCGTCGTCACAGCCGCGTTGCCCGCTGCGTCGTAGGCGACCGCGCGGAACTCGTACTCGCCCCGGGGGTAGGCGTCGGAGGCCCAGCGGGCGGACAGGGCGCCGCCGGCCGGGGACTCCGCCGGGAGCGGCTGGAAGCGCTCGCCGCCGCCGGCTCTCCGGACCGCGATCGAGCCGCGGTTGAGGTCAGGGCCGGACAGCGGGTCGGCGACCCGCACGCGTACGAGGTCGGGGTCGCGCGGGTCCTGGGAGTTGGTGAAGGCGATCTCCGGAGGGGTGCGATCGATCCGCACCCAGGCGAGCCGCGGTGGGGAGTTTGCGACCCCGTTGCCGCGGGCGCCGTCGTCGACGTTGCCCGCGGCGTCGCGGGCGTAGTAGGTGACCCGGTGGGCGCCCTCGCCGATCACGGTAGCCACGGTCGAGGCGCCGAGCGCGATCCTCGGCGCGCCGTCGTCGACCCGGATCGCCGTGAACGGCGCTGGGCTTGCGTCGCCGCCGAGCTTCATCCCGGCGCCGCCGTCGCTCGCGACGGCGGCCAGGCTGACCGGCCTGTTCGTCCAGCCGGGCGGCGCGCCGAACAGCTCGGTAACCGGGTCGGCCGTGTCGATCCGCAGCACGGCCTGGCCGGCTTCCGCCGACTTCATCCCAGTGCCTGAGACGGCGACAGCATGCAGGTAGGCCGTGCCCTGCGGCAGAGCCGGGATCACCAGCTCGTCTTCGTCGATTCCCCCACGCAGGGTCGTCTCGGCCTCGTCGCAGCGGTCGGCGGCGGCGCACGGGGAGGCGCCCGGGGCCGGGTCGACCGAGACGGCGTAGCCGCGAATCCCGGAGAGCGGCAACGGCCCCGCCGGGTGGCTGAGGCGCACCCGCAGCGGGAAGGAGGCGCGACCGAGCCATTCCGCCACTGCGGCCGGCTCGGTCACGGCGGGTCGAGCGTCGTCGAAGCGCAGCTCGGTCGCCGCCGCCGGTCCGAGCGCGCCACCGGAGTCCTCGAGCCAGACCTCGGCGCTGTAGATGCCGCTGTAACCGGTTCGCGCCCGCACCGATACCCCCTGGATCGTCGGCTGGAGCTCTTCTTCTTCGACCACGACCCCGCGCGGATCGCGGACCCTGAAGTGGACCGCCGCGAGCGGCGGGTCGCCGGCCGTCGACGGGTTGGTCCAGGTGAGGGGGAAGTGGGTGTCGGCGCGCCACCCCGACTCGCCGGCGACGGTGAGGCTGAGCGGCGCCGCCGGGTTCGCCTGCGCGGGCTCGCCGGTCGGGGCGAGGCCGGCGAGGAGCGCCGCCGCGAGCGCCAGTCCGACCGCCCTCATGGCCCGAACTCGCCGGCGGCGCTGCCGCTGGACCCGGATGACCCGGCCGCTGGCGGCGAGTAAGCCGGTTCCGCCGGCGGGGCGTATTCGACCGCCCCCGCTTCCGCGCCTTCGACCGGCGCCGGTTCGGGCTCGGCCGGCGCTTGCGGCTGTTTCGCCGGCTGCTCTTCCGGTGGAGTGGTGGCCGCCGGCGGCGCGGGCTCGTAGTCGACAGCGGGCGGGGCGACCGCCTCGACCGCCCGCTCGGAGACGCGCTCGACCTTGGCCCCGGTTTCGTGCTGGGCGCCGATCCCGAGCGGCGCCGGCGCCACCCCGGTCGCCACGCACGCCGCGGCGCCGCCGACCGTGCCGGCGCAGATCGCCAGCGCCTTGGCGAGCGCGGCCATGCCGGCGCCGCGGGTACCGCCCGCCGCGGCGACCCCGGCAGCGCCGTCACCCGCCCCACCGCCGCCGGGCAGGCGCGAGTGCAGCCCGATCAGCAGCTCCTGCGCCCGTTCGAGCAGCGAGCGCGAGGCCGGCAGGGCGGGGGCGAGGGCGGCGACGGTGGCCGGGGCGGTGCGGTAGGCGCGCATCGCGGCGCGGCAGGAGGCGCAGGCCCGCAGGTGCTCGCGCACCGTCGCTTCGGCCTCGTCGTCCGCCTCGCCGTCGCAGTAGGCGGAGAGCAGCGGCAGCAGCTGCTCGCAGCGGCTGCCGTCCTCGCTGCTCGCCAACAGACGGCGGAAGCGCTCCCGTCCCTCGGCCAGGCAACGGTTGACTTTGGTCTGGCTGAAGCCGGTCATCTCGCCGATCTCGGCATAGGAGTAGCCGGCGGCGAGCAGGGTCAGCGAGCGCAGCTCGGCCGGCTTCAGCGCCCGCATCGCCTCGCGGCTGCGGGCGGCCCGCTCGCGCAGTTCGAGCCGTTCCCCCGGGCCGGCGTTGTCGCTGGCGAGGCGCTCGACCGGGTCGCCGAGCTCGTCGACGCCGGCGCCGAGCATCCGCTCGCGGTAGGCGCGGACCGCCAGCGCCTCGTGCTTGACCACGATCTTCATCCAGCGGATCAGCTCGCGCGGGCGCTCGCACGGCGCTTTGACCAGGAGGATCTCCAGGGCCCGTTGGTAGGCGTCTTCGGCGTCGTCCTCGCAGAGCGAGAAGCGGCGGGCCGTGTGGCGCAACTCGGCGTCCTCGCGGGCGACGAGTTCAATGGCGGCGCGCTTGCGCCCGGCTGTTGCGATACCTCCCTGCACCGGTTCAGCTCCGTGGTCCGAACATGCCATCTGGAGGCGCGGGCCAGGCCTGGTTCTCCCCCCTACTGGACGCTTGGACGGGTCGAAACTTCGCTATTTGCGAACCACGGCGTTTATCTCGGGCCACCTGTAGGATCCGCGGCGATGAGCACCTGTGTGATCACCGGCGGCGCCGGCTTCCTCGGCTCGCACCTCTGCGAGCACCTGCTCGGCAAGGGTCACAGGGTGATCTGCGTCGACAATCTCGAGACCGGCTCGCTGCAGAACATCGAGCACATCCGCGACGACGCCTTCGAGTTTCGCAACATCGACATCACCGAGAAGGTCGAGATCGCCGAGGACGTCGACTTCGTCTACCACCTCGCCTCGCCCGCCAGCCCGATCGACTATCTGCGGCTGCCGCTGCACACGCTCAAGGTCGGCTCGCACGGCACCCATCACATGCTCGGGCTGGCCAAGTTCAAGCGCGCCCGCTTCCTGATCGCCTCGACCAGCGAGGTCTACGGCGACCCCCAGGTGCACCCGCAGACCGAGGAGTACTGGGGCCACGTCAACCCGATCGGCCCGCGCGGCGTCTACGACGAGGCGAAGCGCTACGCCGAGGCGCTGACGATGGCCTACCACCGCCAGCAGGGCGTCGATACCTCGATCGTGCGGATCTTCAACACCTATGGGCCGCGGATGCGCGCCCACGATGGGCGGGCGATTCCGACCTTCATGCGCCAGGCTCTGCAGGATCAACACATCACCGTCTTCGGCGACGGCAGCCAGACGCGCAGCTTCTGTTACGTCGACGACCTGATCCGCGGCATCGTCGCCCTCGCCGAGTCCGATGTGCACATGCCGGTCAACGTCGGCAACCCCAACGAGTTCACCCTGCTCGAACTGGCGAATGCGGTAATCGAGGTGACCGAGTCGCGCTCGGAGATCATCCACGAGCCGTTGCCGGTCGACGACCCGCAGCAGCGCCAGCCGGACATCACCCGCGCCCGCGACCTGCTTGGCTGGGAGCCGAAGATCGACCTGCTCGAGGGCCTGCGGAAGACGATCGAGCAGTCCGGCGTCGAGAGACTTGCCGGTGCCTCCGACTGAGGAGCGCCCCACGATCGCACCCGTCGTCGGTCCGGACGACGAGCGCGTATTCACCGACTCGGGGATCGAGATCGATCGCCTCTACACCGAGGAGGACGTCGCCCCCGGCCTGCAGCAGCGCCTCGGCGAGCCCGGCGAGCCGCCGTTCACGCGCGGCATCCACGACGGCATGTACCGCGACCGGCTCTGGACGATGCGCCAGTACGCCGGCTTTGCCACCCCCGAAGACACCAACGAGCGCTACCGCTACCTGATCGAGCACGGCTCGACCGGCCTCTCGATGGCCTTCGACCTGCCGACCCAGCTCGGCCGCGACTCCGACGACCCGCTCTGCAACGGCGAGGTTGGCCGCACCGGGGTCCCGATCGACACGATCGAGGACATGCGGATCTGCTTCGACCAGATCCCGCTCGACCAGGTCTCGACCTCGATGACGATCAACGCCCCGGCGGCGATCCTGCTGCTGCTCTACGAGCTGGTCGGCGAAGAACAGGGTGTGCCGAGCGAGAAGCTGCGCGGCACGGTCCAGAACGACGTGCTCAAGGAGTACATGGCGCGCGGCAACTACATCTACCCGCCCGAGCCGACGATGCGTCTGACCACCGACATCTTCGAGTACTGCCGCGAGAACGTGCCGAAATGGAACACGATCTCGATCTCCGGGTACCACATCCGCGAGAAGGGCTGCTCGGCCGTGCAGGAGGTCGCCTTCACGCTCTCCAATGCGATCGCCTACGTCGAAGCGGCGCTCGACCGCGGGCTCAAGATCGACGAGTTCGCACCTCGTCTCGCCTTCTTCTTCAACTGCCACAACAACGTCTTCCAGGAGGTCGCCAAGTTCCGCGCCGTGCGGCGGATGTGGGCGAAGCTCGTCGCCGAGCGCTTCGGGGCGGAGAACCCGAACTCGATGAAGATCCGCTTCCACACGCAGACCGGCGGCGTCACCCTGCAGGCGCAGCAGCCCGAGGTCAACATCATCCGCGTCGCCCTGCAGGGCTTCGCCGCTGTCGCCGGCGGCACCCAGTCGCTGCACACCAACGGCTTCGACGAGGCGCTGGCGCTGCCGACCGAGCGCTCCGCCCGGATCGCCCTGCGCACCCAGCAGGTGCTCGCCCACGAGTCGGGCGTCGCCGAGACGGTCGACCCCTTCGCCGGCTCCTACTTCGTCGAGTCGCTGACCGACGAGGTCGAAGCGCGCGCCTGGGAGCTGATCGGCAAGGTCGAGGAGATGGGCGGCTCGGTCGAGGCGCTGGACTTCATGCAGAAGGAGATCGAGGAGTCGGCACACTCCTACCACGAGCGCTACAAGAGCGAGCAGGACATCATCGTCGGCGTCAACAAGTACGTGACCGATCAGGTCGACGATGTCGACATCCTCCGCGTCGACCCCGAGGCCGAGCAGCGCCAGCTGGCCCGCCTCAAGACCTTCAAGCAGAACCGCGACACGGCCGCCGTCGAGGCCAGGCTCGGTGAGCTCCGCGACGTCGCCCGCGGCGAGGGCAACCTGCTGCACCCGATCCGCACCGCGCTGGCCGCCGGCGCTTCGATCGGCGAGGCCTGCGGCGCGATGCGCGATGTCTTCGGCGAATACAAGGGCGGCGCGTTCTTTTAAAGCGCGCGCATCCGACATTGACCCACTTCTGGTGTGGTCAATGTCGGATGCGCTTTCGTGACAGGCGGACCGCCTGGCGAAGTTCGGCTCGGACCTTGGCGGGTTCGTGCCTGACCTCGTAGTGGGTGAAGCGGAGTGACGTCATTCCGGCGAGCGCGTGGGCGCGATCGCGCCGCACATCGCGCATCTGGGTGGAGGCGGTTCGGTGGTACCGGAGCCCATCGGTCTCGATGATGAGCCCGAGGTCGGGCCAGAAGAAGTCGACCTCCCATCCATTGACGAGCTGTTTGCTGAGCGGCGGAGGAAGCCCGGCGTCTTCGGCGATCGGGCGGAAGTGAGTCTCCAGATCCGAGTCCGACAGTCGAAATGTGCGGCTGTCCAGCAGCCGGCGCAGCGCGGGGGCGCCTGGTTGGCCTTCGTATTCGTCTGCCGCGAGTCGCAGTGCCTCAGGGTCGATGAGGTCGTGCTTGTCCGCCTCGTTGACGGCGCGCTCGAGCCTTCGGGGAGGGAGCTCGGCGGCCAGGTCGACCAGTGTTCGCGCTATCCCCGTCACCGGGATCATGTCGACGGCGGCAAAGTCGGCCGACCGAAGCGACGGGCGCCCACGCACTCTCAGGCCCGGACGCCGGAGTTCGCAGCGCCGCCGCACGCTCACGTCGGTGCGTCCACTCAGCTCCCCGCCGATCCCCCACAGCGCTGCGGCGCTGTGATGACTCAGCACCGCACCCTTTCCACAGGCGAGGACCGCCGCCATCCAGCGCCGCCGTCGGGTCAGCTGCGGCCACCCCACGGCGTAGACGCCGCGCATCACGAGATGTAGGCGCCCACGCCTCACGCGGTGCTCGATTTCCCGTGAGTTGAACCCAAGCTCGAGCAACTGCCGCCGCGCGAGGATCCCGTGCTGGCGTCCCGCCAGCCCCCACGCTTGCCTGCTGCGCTTGTCTTCGTGCCCTTCCGACATTGACCACACCTGAAGTGGGTCAATGTCGGAAGGGCACCGGGCTCTCCCCCGGCAGGTCTCGCCCAGCTCGCAAAATGGGGAGGAACTTGTCGCGCAGGGTTGAAGCGGGCCGCATGATCGAGGCATCGAGGACGTTGATGAAGTCCGAGCCCGAACTCGCCGACCTCGTCGCCGCGGTCGAGGGCGTCGAGGTGACGATGGCCGAGAAGGGCTTCGGCACGCGGGTCGAGCTGCGCGCGGGCGCCGAGTCCGGCCTCGCCGAGCCCGACCTCGAGCGGATTCTCGACGACCTCGCCGAGCCGCGCAAGAAGCCCTTCGCGTGACGGCACCGAGTTCTAGGTCTTAAATAGACTCCCGCGCCGCATGCGCGAGCGGAACCCGGTCACCCACGACGAGAAGCTCACCTACCTGCGCGAGCTGCGCTCCGAAGCGGTCCACTCGGCCTCCGAGGAGGCGGTGGAGAAGCAGCACGCGAAGGGCAAGATGACGGCGCGGGAGCGGATCGAGAAGCTGCTCGATCCCGGCTCCTTCGAGGAGCTCGACACCTTCGTGCGCCACCGCACCTACGACTTTGAGATGCAGAAAAAGCGGCCCTGGGGCGACGCTGTCGTCACCGGTCACGGCACGATCGACGGCCGCACCGTCTTCGTCTTCTCGCAGGATTTCACCGTCTTCGGGGGCAGCCTCGGCGAGGTGATGGCGGAGAAGATGTGCAAGGTGATGGACCAGGCCGCCGCGGTCGGCGCCCCGGTGGTCGGGATCAACGACTCCGGCGGGGCGCGGATCCAGGAGGGCGTCGTCAGCCTCGGCGCCTACGGCGACGTCTTCGTCCGCAACGTCAAGTGCTCGGGCGTGATCCCGCAGATCAGCGTGATCATGGGCCCCTGCGCCGGCGGCGCCGTTTACTCGCCGGCGATGACCGACTTCATCTTCATGGTCAAAGAGACGTCGCACATGTTCATCACCGGTCCGGAAGTGATCAAGACGGTGACCGGTGAGGAGGTCGAGTTCGAGGAGCTCGGCGGGGCGATGAGCCACAACTCGAAGTCGGGGGTCGCCCACTTCGCCGCCGAGGACGAGGAGAGCTGCCTCGAGGACGTGCGCCACCTGCTCGGCTTCCTGCCCTCGAACAACCTCGAGCCGCCGCCGCGCTACGCCCCCGAGGACGATCCCGAGCGCGAAGACCCGGAGCTGGAAACGATCGTCCCCGACGATCCGTCCAAGCCCTACGACATGCGCGAGGTGATCTCCCGCATCGTCGACGACGGCGAATTCTTCGAGGTCCACGAGCACTTCGCCAAGAACATCGTCTGTGGCTTTTCGCGCCTCGACGGCTTCCCGATCGGGATCGTCGGCAACCAGCCCGCCTTCCTCGCCGGCGTGCTCGACATCGAGGCTTCCGAGAAGGCGGCCCGCTTCGTCCGCACCTGCGACGCCTACAACGTCCCGATCGTCACCTTCACCGACGTGCCCGGCTTCCTGCCCGGCACCGACCAGGAGTGGAACGGGATCATCCGCCACGGCGCCAAGCTGCTCTACGCCTTCACCGAGGCGACCGTGCCGAAGCTCACCGTCGTCACCCGCAAGGCCTACGGCGGCGCCTACGACGTGATGAACTCGAAGCACATGCTGGCCGACTACAACGTCGCCTGGCCGACCGCCGAGGTCGCGGTGATGGGGCCGGAGGGCGCGGTCAACATCATCTACCGCAAGGACATCGCCTCCTCGCCGACTCCCGAGGAGCGACGTCAGAAGCTGATCGACGACTACAAAGCCCACTTCGCCAACCCCTACTCGGCGGCCGAACGCGGCTACATCGACGACGTGATCGAGCCGGCGCAGACGCGCCCGAAGCTGATCAAGGCGCTGCGCATGCTGCAGACCAAGCGGGTCGAGCAGCCGAAGCGCAAGCACGGCAACATCCCGCTCTAGACGAACAGGGCGAGCACCTGGCTCGCCAGCGGGATCAGGCGTGGGCCTGTGCTACTGTGATTCTGTGAATCACATGAAAAACATCACGGTTTCGGTGCCCGAGGACGTCTACCGGGCCGCCCGGGTTCGAGCCGCCGAAGGCGGCAGCTCGGTCAGCGCCCTGGTCACGCACTACCTGCGTTCGCTCGCGGAGCGCGATTCCGAGTTCTCCCGCCTCGAGGCGCTGCAGGATCGGGTCTTCGGCGAGATCGACCGTTTCCGCGGGGCGGACAGGCTCGACCGCGACGAGCTCCACGGCCGTGCTGTTCGCTGACACCAACATCCTGCTCTACGCCGTCTCACGCGATCCCGAAGAGCAGCACAAGGCCGAGCGCGCCCGCGGCATCCTCGCCGAACGCGAGCTGGCGCTCTCGGTCCAGGTCCTGCAGGAGTTCTACGTGCAGGCGACGCGGGCGAGCCGCCCGGATCCGCTCAGCCACGAGCAGGCGAGCGGGCTGGTCGAGTCCTTCCTGCGCTTCCCCGTGGCGGACCTGACGACACAGGTGATGCTCGCGGCTCTGGCGACCCGCGAGCGCTTCCAGATCTCCTACTGGGACGCCGCGATCCTCGAGGCCGCGCGGGCGCTCGATTGCGAGGCGGTGCTCTCCGAGGATCTCAGCGACGGTCAGGACTACGGCGGGCTGCCGGTCCGGAATCCGTTCAAGCCGGGCGGCTGACCCCTACGGCACCGCCGTCGCCTCGGCCTCGACGGCGCCGCCGCGGGTCGCGGCCGCGCCGCCTTCCTCGCGGGTCAGGCGGTGGGCGAGGTAGACGGGGACGATCGAGATCACCACGACGATCACGGCGACGGCGTTGACGATCGGGAGCTGGTTGGGCCGGAAGAGGTTGCGGAAGATCCAGATCGGCAGCGTTTCCTCGCCGGCGCCGATCGTGAACGTGGTGACGATGATCTCGTCGAAGGAGAGCGCGAAGGCGAGCAGGCCGCCGGCGACGAGCGCGCTGCGCAGGTTCGGGAGGGTGACGAAGCGGAAGGTCTGCCAGGTGTCGGCGCCGAGGTCGGCCGAGGCCTCCTCGAAGGAGGCCGAGACGCGGCGCAGGCGGGCGATCACGTTGTTGTAGACGACGACGATGCAGAAGGTGGCGTGGCCGACGATCACGGTGAAGAGGCTGAGGTCGATGCCGAACACCTGGGTGAAGGTGTTGCTGAGCGCGACGCCGGTGACGATCCCCGGCAGGGCGATCGGCAGGATGACCAGGAAGGAGATCGTCTCGCGGCCGAAGAAGCGGTGGCGGGCGACCGCGAGCGAGGCGAGCGTCCCCAGCACCAGCGCGATCGCGGTCGCCGCGACGCCGGCCTTGAGCGAGGTGAGGAAGGCTTCGCGGGCGAATTCGTCTTCCATCGCCTTCCCGAACCAGTCGAGGGTCAGGCCGGGCGGCGGCCATTCGAGGATGTTGCTGGCGTTGAAGGCGTAGAGCGCCAGCACGAGCAGCGGCACGTAGATGAAGGCGAGGCCGACGCCGACGCCGGCGCGCAGCAGCAGCGCCGATCGCCTCGAGAGCCTCATCGCGTCCGCCTAGACGTGTTCGAACGCGCCCAGCTTGCGGGCGACCAGCAGGTAGGCGACCATGACGACGATCGGGACGAGCGCCAGCGCCGAGGCGAGCGGCAGGTTGTTCGAGATGTTGTTGAAGATCACGTTGCCGATGAACTGGTTGTTGGAGACCAGGCGCGGCGTGATGTAGTCGCCGAGGGTCAGCGAGAAGGTGAAGATCGAGCCGGCGACGACGGCGGGGAAGGAGAGCGGCAGGATCACCCGGCGGAAGGTCGTGAAGGGCGCGGCGCCGAGGTCCTCGGAGGCGCTGATCAGCGAGTTGGGGATGCGCTCGAGGCCGGCGTAGATCGGCAGCACCATGTAGGGCAGCCAGAGGTAGCTCATCACCAGCCAGACGGCGATGTTGCCGTAGCCGGGGCCGTGCAGCCCGAACGGCTGCAGCACCCAGTCGATCACGCCGTCGCCTGGAGAGCATCGTGCGCCAGGAGAGCACCTTGACCAGGTAGCTCGACCAGAGCGGCACCAGCACCGCGACCAGCAGCATCGCCTTGCCGCGGCGGCTCGCCAGCTTCGCCATGTAGAAGGCGATCGGGAAGGCGAGCAGGGCGTCGGTCAGGGTGACCAGGGCGGCGATCGCCACCGTGCGGCCGACGATGCTGCGGTAGACCGGTTCGTCGAACAGGACTTCGATGTTTTCCAGGCTGAAGCCCTGGACGACTTCGCCGGAGAGCGGGTCGACGCTCCAGAAGGCGGCGATCAGCAGGATCGCCAGCGAGCCGAGGTAGCCGATCGCCAGCCAGCCGAGCGGGCCGGCGAGGAGCGCCCCCACCTGAAGGCGGGGGCGCCCGTCGAAGAAGCTTGCGAGCCGGCGGCTCAACCCTTGATCGACGTCCAGGCCTGGACCCACTTGTTGTAGTCCATGCAGTCTTCGGACCCGTTGCCGCAGTCGGCCAGCGGCGTCTCCCAGTAGTAGACGCGCTTCCAGAAGGCCGGTTCTTCGGCGTGGTATTTGGCGCAGAAGTCCTTCTCCGCCGTGTGTTCGCAGGCCAGTTCCTGGGCCGGCGCCTCACCGAAGTATTCGGCCACTTCGGCGTTCACCTGCGGTTCGATGATCCAGTTCATCCACATGTACATGCAGTTGGGATGCTTGGCTTCGGAGCTGATCATCCAGGTGTCCGACCAGCCGGTCGCCCCCTCCTTCGGCAGGAAGCCCTGGCTCGCCGGGCTCGCCGCCACCGGCTCGCCTTCTTCCTGCAGGGCGAAGTACTGGTACTGCCAGGTCGTGCCGACCGTGCTGTCGCCGTTGGCGAAGGCGGAGATCTGCTTCGCCGCGTCGGACCAGTATTCGCCGACGTTGGGCCGCTGTTCCTTGAGCAGTTCGACCGCCGCGTTGAACTGTTCTTCGTTCAGCTCGTAGGGGTCTTCGATCCCCAGTTCGGGCTGGTGCGTCTTCAGGTAGACGGCCGCGTCGGCGATGTAGATCGGGTCGTCGTAGGCGCTGATCTTGCCCTTGTACTTGGCCGCCTTCTTCGGGTCGAGCATCACGTCCCAGGAGGTCGGCGCCGGCTTGACTTCGTCGGAGTTCCACATCAGCAGGTTGGCGCCGCGCCCGTGCGGGATCCCGTAGGGGGTGCCGTCGAAGGTGTTGTAGGGCTGGTCCTTGAGGTCGCTGAAGACCGTCTTGTAGTTGGGCACGAGGCTGACGTTGACCGGGGCGACGTCGCCGCCGTCGACCAGCCGTGCGGTCGCGTTGCCCGACGCCGAGACGCCGTCGTACTGGCCGCTGCGCATCAGCTGGACCATTTCGTCCGAGGTGCCGGCGACCTTGTCGTTGACCTTGCAGCCGGTCTTGGCTTCGAACGGCTTGACCCATTCGGGTTCGACGTAGCCGGCCCAGGAGATCAGGTTGACCTGACCCTCTCCCTTGCCGAGTTTCGTCAGTTCTTCGCCGCCCGAGCTGCTGCTGCCTCCGCCGCAGCCGGCGAGCAGGAGCATCAGGGCTAGCAGTCCGGCGATGACCAACCACGCCGTCCGCGCTGGGTGTGCAGGGGTTCTCACGTCGGTTCCTCCTCTGTTTTTGATTTCCCTCGGACCGCGACCGTGTGCTCCGGGCGCCAGCCCACCAGCACCTCCCTGCCCTGCTCGGTGGGCGCCTCGGCCGCTGCGCCCTCCGCGTTCTGCCGAACGAGCTGAAGCTCTCCGCCGCCCTCCAGGGCGACGGTGTAGCGGGTGACCATGCCCGCGTAGGCGACCTCGGCGACCCGGCCGCGCTCGGTGCGCAGGCCGTTCGGCGCCCGCGCCGGGTCGAGCAGCTGGATCTTCTCCGGCCTGATCGTGAAGCGCCCGCCGTCGCGCTCGAGCAGGTTCGAGACGCCGACGAAGCCGGCGACGAATTCGGTCGCCGGCCGCTCGTAGAGCTCGACCGGCGGGCTGATCTGCTCGATCCGGCCCTGCGTTGAAGACGGCGATCCGGTCGCTCATCGTCAGCGCCTCGTCCTGGTCGTGGGTGACGTAGACGAAGGTGATCCCGACCTCGCCCTGGATCGACTTGAGCTCGCTCTGCATCTGCTCGCGCAGCTTCAGGTCGAGCGCGCCGAGCGGCTCGTCGAGCAGCAGCACGCGCGGCCGGTTGACGATCGCCCGCGCCAGGGCGACCCGCTGGCGCTGCCCGCCGGAGAGCTCGCCCGGCTTGCGCTCGCCGTAGCCCGGCAGGCGGACCATCTCCAGCGCCTCGTCGCGCCGCCTCGCCCGCTCGGCCTTGCCCACGCCGGCGACCCGCAGCCCGTAGGCGACGTTCTCGCCGACGGTCATGTGGGGGAACAGGGCGTAGTCCTGGAAGACGGTGTTGACCTCGCGGTCGTAAGGCGGCACCCCGGACACGTCCGCTCCGGCCAGCTCGATCGTGCCGCCGCTGGGGTCCTCGAAGCCGGCGATCATCCGCAGCGTCGTCGTCTTGCCCGAGCCGGACGGTCCGAGCAGGGTGAAGAACTCGCCCTGCTCGATCTCCAGGTCGATGCCCGCAACCGCCCGCACCTCACCGTAGTGCTTGGTGAGCTCGACCAAGCGGATGTCAGGAGGCGCAGCTACAGGGGCAAGTTAGCCGAGAAGTTCAATAGGTCAAGCACAAAGCCACCCCGGCCGGTTGGCCGGGGTGGCGTACGGGACAACCCCTGCCCCGAAGATCTGTGCTCGTGGCTAGAAGCCGACCGGGTGGCGGGCGACGTAGCCGACGTTGTCGCGCAGTTCTTCGTGCCAGCGCGGGCCGGTGCCGTTGGAGTCGCCGGAGGTGTCCCAGCGGTAGCCGGCGATCACCGCGTAGGCGTGGCCGGGGTTGGCGTAGACGGTGATCCAGCGGCCTTCGCCGTTGAGCCCCCAGCGCTCCATCGGGCCGGAGGGAAGCGGGCTTTCGAGGAAGTTGCCGCCGTGCAGGGCGTAGCTGACCGAGCCCGAGCAGTCGTAGCCGCGATCCCACCAGCGGCCGTGGCCGCCGCCCTAGACGTAGGGCTTGGTGCGGATCCGGTTGGCGAACGCGATCACGCGCTTCACCCGGCCGGGAGCCGATTTCGGCGGGATCAGCATCCCGTTCTTCAGCAGCCGCGCCTTCGGCGTCGGCGTGCACATGTCGACTTCCGCGGGGGTGAGGCCGCCGCCGCCGCAATTTGCGCTGGCGCCGGCGGGAAGCATCGCGAGGACCACAAGCGCCGCTATCGCGACCAACCCCGCCTTGAAATGTGAATGGCTCTTCAGCAAACCGATCTCCTTCGTCGGCCTACGGGGTTAGCTGTCGGGCTGGCGCTGTAGGAGCCTGCGCCCCCGCTCTATATGAGCGAGTTAGCCCCGAAAACGTGGTTCCCCCGTTCCCGCATCGCCTCTGGCAAGCGGGATTCGGCGTTTCGGTTGTTCGGAACGGCGAGCAGTGTAGACGATTGCCCGGCCGGATGCTTACAAGACGCAAACATTTAGTTGCCCTTCGCACTTTCATCCCGGATTCCTTTCGACCGGATCGCTGCTAGCTTGCGCGTCCGGGATGGAACTTTCAGGCCGCTCAGCCCTCTTGACCGGCGCCACCGGCGGCCTCGGGCGGGCGATGGCCGTGGCGCTGGCCGGCCGCGGCGCGAAGCTGATCCTCAGCGGCCGCAAGCAGCAGGCGCTCGACGCGCTCGCCGCCGAGCTGCCGGGCGAGGGCCACACGACGATCGTCGCCGACCTGGCCGAGCCCGGCGCGGCGGAGAAGCTCGCGGCGGAGGCGGGCGCGGTCGACATCCTGCTCGCCAACGCCGGCCTGCCCGGCACCGGCCGTCTGCCCGACTACAGCCCCGAGCAGCTGACCGGCACCCTGCGGGTGAACCTCGAGGCGCCGATCCTGCTGGCCCGAGCGCTCGAGCCGTCGATGCTGGAGCGGGGCTCCGGCCACATGGTCTTCATCTCCTCGCTCTCGGGCAAGTCGGCGACGCCGCTCTCCTCGATCTACAACGCGACCAAGTTCGGCCTGCGCGGCTTCGCCCTCGGCCTGCGGGCGGACCTCGACCCGCTGGGCATCGGCGTCTCGATCGTCTCGCCGGGCACGATCCGCGAAGCGGGGATGTACTCGGACTCCGGCGCCCCCCCGATCCCCGGCCTCGGCACCGGCACCCCCGAGCAGGTCGCCGCCGCGGTCGTCAGGGCGATCGAGAAGAACAAGGTGGAGATCACCGTCGCACCACCCCAGCAGCGCGCCCTGGCCCACTTCGCCCTCGCTGCTCCGGGAATCTCCGTAAAGATCGCCTCGGGCGAGCAGGGTCAAAAAGCTGCCGCCACCGTAGCCAAGGGCCAGTCCGACAAGCGCTGACCCCAAACCGCCTGCACCGTCAATCGAGGGCCTTGTGAGCGGCGCCTACGGAAGGTGTCGAACCCGGTTCTTCAGCGCGTCGTGGCCCGGATGCTCCGTCAGGACCTTCTCCAGGGCTCTCACCCAGAGCGGGATCGATGCCTTGTTGCGGGGCATCGTGGAGTCGCTGGTGAAGATCAGGCCGTAGTGCTCCTCGCCGGCGGCCAGGATCTGGTTGTGGATCAGCTGGAAGTCGAGCACGTCGTTGGTCACGAGGGTCCGCTGCTCGGCGGCGATGCGGCGGACGATCTCGCGGTCGGCGACGGCCTCCAGGTCCGGCCTGTCGCCCTTGATCGCCTGGACGTCGAAGTCCCCCTTGCCGCGTAGCTCACGAGCGATCTTCGGCGAGATCATCTCGTCGAGCAGGAGCTTCACGCAAGAGCCTCATGACCCCGGCGCCAGCGCTCGCGCTCGCGCTCGCTGGCGGCCCGGGAGCGCTCGACCAGCGCATCCACCTCGTCGGTGTACTCGCCGTAGTAGCGCGCCGCGGCCTCCAGCTGCTCGACCGGGATCTCGAGGTAGGAGGCGGCCTCCTCGACCGAGCCGTCGTTCTGGCGGATCGTCTCGATCGCCTCGGCGACGTCGAGACGGGAGCCGAGCAGGGCGGGCCGGCGCCCGGCTGCTCCCGCTCGGAAATAGATCAGGGGATGCTCGTCCTGGCGGATGCCCTCCTCGATATAGCGCTCGGCGAGCGCCGTCTGCCCTGAGCCTGCATCGGCGGCATGGTCCTTGAGGCGTCGAACCGTTATCTGGTCGAAGCGGAAGCTGACGCTCTGCTTACCTTGCTTTTTCTGCTTGCCGGCCATCGTGCACTCTCCGTATAGTCGCGTATTGCGAAGTATAGCGAGATTGCATCGGCAGCTGAGCGAGGACCGGTTGCCTAGGATGGAGCCGTGAGCCATCCTCGACTCCTTTGGCGCCCGCTCGACGCTTGACGTCGGCGGTCGCTCCTACGAGGTCTTCAGGCTGGACGCGCTGCAGGAGCGCTTCGACGTCGCGCGCCTGCCCTACTCGATCAAGGTGCTGCTGGAGAACGTGCTGCGGCTCGAGGACGGGGTCTCGGCCAAGCGGGAGGACGTCGAGGCGATCGCCGGCTGGGACGCCGCGGCGACGCCGAGCGCCGAGATTCCCTACCAGCCGGCGCGGGTGCTGATGCAGGACTTCACCGGCGTGCCCGCCGTGGTCGACCTGGCGGCGATGCGCGACGCGATGGCCGAGATCGGCGGCGACCCGGAGAAGATCAACCCGCTGGTCGACGTCGACCTGGTGATCGACCACTCGGTCCAGGTCGACGCCTTCGGCAACGAGCGCGCCTTCGCGCTCAACGCCGAGCGCGAGTTCGAACGCAACCGCGAGCGCTACTCGTTCCTCAAGTGGGGGCGCGAGGCCTTCGACAACTTCAGCGTCGTGCCGCCGGCGACCGGGATCTGCCACCAGGTCAACCTCGAGCACATCTCCCAGGTCGTCTACAGCAGCGACCGCGCCGGCACGTTGCAGGCCTACCCCGACACGCTGGTCGGCACCGACTCGCACACGACGATGGTCAACGGCCTCGGCGTGCTCGGCTGGGGCGTCGGCGGGATCGAGGCCGAGGCGGCGATGCTCGGCCAGCCGGTCTCGATGCTGCTGCCGCAGGTGGTCGGCTTCAAGCTCGGCGGCGAGCTGCCGCAGGGGGCGACGGCGACCGACCTGGTGCTGACGGTGACCGAGATGCTGCGCGAGCACGGCGTCGTCTCCTCGTTCGTCGAGTTCTTCGGCCCCGGCCTGGCGACGCTCGGCCTCGCCGACCGGGCGACGATCGGCAACATGTCGCCGGAGTTCGGCTCGACCTGCGCGATCTTCCCGATCGACGCCGAGACGCTGCGCTACCTGGAGCTGACCGGGCGCCCGACCGAGACGCTGGAGCTGGTCGACGCCTACGCGCGCGAGCAGGGCATGTTCCACCACGCCTCCAGCCCGGACCCGGTCTTCTCGGCGACGCTGGAGCTCGACCTCGGCGACGTCGTGCCGAGCATCGCCGGGCCGAAACGACCCCAGGACCGGGTGCCGCTGGCGCAGGCCAAGCAGGCCTTCCTCGAGGCGATGCGCGAGTTCGACCCCGAGGCGGCCGAGCAGCTCGGCAACGGCGTCGACGAGGCGAGCGAAGAGTCCTTCCCCGCCTCCGACCCGCCCGCCGAGGAGCACGACGACGAGCGCGGCCGGCCGCGTCCCGCCGTCAGCGGCGCCCCGGCGGCGACGATCGGACGCGGCAGCGAGGACGCGATCGAGCTGACGCTGGAGGACGGCACGACGGTCGAGCTCGACCACGGCCGCGTGGTGATCGCGGCGATCACCAGCTGCACCAACACCTCCAACCCCTCGGTGATGATCGGCGCCGGGCTGCTGGCCCGCAACGCGGTGCGGCGCGGCCTCGTGCGCAAGCCCTGGGTGAAGACCTCGCTGGCGCCGGGCTCGACCGTGGTCACCGACTACCTCGAGCGGGCCGGCCTGACCGAGTACCTCGACAAGCTCCAGTTCAACCTGGTCGGCTACGGCTGCACGACCTGCATCGGCAACTCCGGCCCGCTGGCGCCGGAGATCTCCGCCGCGGTCGAGCAGAACGACCTCGCGGTCTGCGCGGTGCTCTCCGGCAACCGCAACTTCGAGGGCCGGATCAACCAGGACGTGAAGGCCAACTACCTCGCCAGCCCGCCGCTGGTCGTCGCCTACGCGCTCGCCGGCCGCATGGACCTCGACCTGACGAGCGAGCCGCTGGGCGAGGGCTCGGACGGCGAGCCGGTCTACCTGAGCGACGTCTGGCCCGACCCGGCCGAGATCAAGGAGCTGATCGGCCGCTCGGTCGCCTCGGAGATGTTCACCCGCAACTACGGCGGCGTGCTCGAGGGCGACGAGACCTGGCAGGCGGTCGAGGTGCCCGAGGGCGACCGCTACACCTGGCCCGACTCGACCTACGTGCGCAGAGCCCTCCTTCTTCGACGGCATGCCGTCCGAGCCGCCGCCGGTCGAGCCGATCGCGCGGCGCCCGCGTGCTCGCGCTGCTCGGCGACTCGATCACCACCGACCACATCTCGCCCGCCGGCGCGATCAAGAAGGCGAGCCCGGCCGGCGAGTGGCTGATCGAGCAGGGCGTCGAGCCGCGCGACTTCAACTCCTACGGCTCGCGCCGCGGCAACCACGAGGTGATGATCCGCGGCACCTTCGCCAACATCCGCCTGCGCAACCTGCTGGTCGAGCGGGCCGGCGGCTACACCCGCCACTTCCCCGACGGCGAGGAGACGACGATCTTCGAGGCGGCGATGGCCTACGCGGAGGAAGGAGTGCCGCTGGTCGTGCTCGCCGGCAAGGAGTACGGCTCGGGCTCCTCGCGCGACTGGGCGGCGAAGGGGACGAAGCTGCTCGGCGTGCGCGCCGTGATCGCCGAGTCCTTCGAGCGGATCCACCGCTCGAACCTGATCGGGATGGGCGTCCTGCCCCTCCAGTTCCCGGACGGCGAGTCGATCGAGTCGCTCGGCCTGACCGGCGAGGAGGTAATCGATGTAGGGGACCTGGAAAACGGCGACGCCAAGACCGTCACCGTCAAGGCCGGCGACATCGAGTTCGACGCCACGGTCCGCCTCGACACCCCAAACGAGGTCGCCTACTTCCGCAACGGCGGCATCCTCCAAACCGTCCTGAGGAATCTCAAGAATTAGCCCCGCTGCGTCCACGTCCATTCTGGCGAGCGTGGATCAAGCGAGGCAAGGAGGAGGAAGCCGGAGTAGCCCGCTACTTCGGCGCCCGACGACGCCGCATCGCGCCAGATCCGCGCCGCCAGAATGGACGTGGCACAGCAGGGCCGCGGGAGGCAGGGGGTCCGCGCGACCCTCACTGCACCTATGCGTCGGTAGCCAGGGAGGGATGCCGACGCGGCCTGCTCCACGGGCGGGACTGCCCGAGAAACAGTCAACTGTTACCTATAGCGCCTGCGAGCCCCTGGGTCAAGGCCTTTTGAGCGGATCTATGGCGTTTCCGCGAGATTCTGCGGGGAATCACCGACCCCCCATCCGCGCCGCTCGATCAGCTCGATCCCGATCACGCAGCCGACCGGCCCCACCGGCGTAAGCGTCGCCGCCAGCAACGTGTAGGGCGCCTCGCGCTTGCCGCAGGCGACCCAGATCACGATGCAGAGGACGATGAAGCCCAGCCCGTGCGCCCATCCGAACACCATCGTCTCCGTATCGAACCCCGGCAGCAGCCAGAAAACGATCAGCGCGGCAAAGATCGCCAGCTCCACCTAAGAGAGCACCTTGACGCGAGCAAACAGCTTCCCGGGAACGGGCTTCCTCATGAAGAGGAAAGAGGAGTTGGGGGTGTCCCGCAGCGCGCGGCGTCCTCTTTTTCGCCCCACCGACGATCTCGGACAGCCATCTTGTCCGCAGGCGAAAAACCCAGCAAGCGGAGGGACACCCCCAACTCCTCCTAGGCGCCGGGAGTCAAGGCCGTGAGCACGATCCGCTCCTGCTCGCGCGCATGGGCGACCGAGTACCCCTCGCCCGGGCTGGCCCGGGTCGGGCGGCCGACGTAGCCGAGCTCGATCCCCTCGGGCATCAGGTCGGGCAGGCGGCGCGACATCACCTTCCAGCAGCCCATGTTGCGCGGCTCCTCCTGCGCCCAGACGATCTCCTTCAGGTTCGGGTAGGCGGCGATCAGCTCGGTCAGCTGCTGCTTGGCGAAGGGGTAGAGCAGCTCGACCCGGGCGATCGCGACGTTCTCGGCGGCGGCGCGGCGCTCGCTGGCGTCGATGTCCCAGTAGACCTTGCCGGTGCAGAGCACCAGCCGCTCGACCTTCTCGCGGCGCTCGACCGCGGTCGGGTCGTCGAGGATGAAGTGGAAGTGGCCGCCGGTCAGTTGGTCGGGGGCGGCGGCGGCGCGGTCGAGGCGCAGCAGGCCCTTGGGCGTGAAGACGATCAGCGGCCGCGGCTTGCGGATCAGCGCCTGGCGGCGCAGCAGGTGGAAGTACTGGGCCGCGTTGCTGGGGTTGGCGATGCGGATGTTGCCCTCTGCGGCGAGCGCCAGGAAGCGCTCCATGCGGGCGCTGGAGTGCTCCGGCCCGGAGCCCTCGTAGCCATGCGGCAGCAGCAGCGTGAGGCGGCTGGTCTGTCCCCACTTGGCCTCGCCGGAGACGATGAAGCTGTCGATGATCACCTGGCCCGCGTTGGCGAAGTCGCCGAACTGCGCCTCCCAGAGGACGAGGGCGTCGGGAGTGGCCGAGGAGTAGCCGTACTCGAAGCCGAGGCAGGCGGTCTCCGAGAGCGGGCTGTTGTAGAGCTCGAACGGGGCCTTGGCCTCGCTCAGGTTCTGCATCGGGCAGTAGGGCAGGCCGGTCTTCTCGTCGTGGAGGACGAGGTGGCGGTGGGAGAAGGTGCCGCGCTCGGTGTCCTGCCCGGTGAGGCGGATGTGGACGCCTTCGGTCAGCAGCGAGGCGAAGGCGAGCGCCTCGGCGTGGCCGAACTCGATCCCGCCGTTGGCCAGGGCCTCGTCGCGGTTGCCGAGCGGCTTGCGCAGCTTGCGGTGGATCGTGAAGCTCTCGGGCACCTCGCGCAGGGCCTTGTTGAGCTCGCCCAGCTTGGCGGCCTCGACCGCGGTTTCGACCGGCGGGCTGGCGCTGCGGTCGAGTTCGCCGGTGCTCGAGGTGGTCACCGTCGGGTCTTCGTACTCGCCCAGCTCCATCTTCTTGCGCAGGTCCTTGAGCGCGGCCGACATCTCGTCGTGGCGCTCGCTGTGGGCGCCTTCGACGTCCTCGCGGGCGATCGTCCCCTCCTCGATCAGCTTCTCGGCGTAGATCTCCGAGACGGGCGGGTGGGCCTTGATCTTGGCGGCGATCGCCGGCTGCGTGTAGGCGGGCTCGTCGGTCTCGTTGTGGCCGTAGCGGCGGTAGCCGATCACGTCGATGACGATGTCGCGGCCCCAGCGCTCGCGGTAGGCCATCGCCAGCCGGATCGCCGAGGAGCAAGCCTCGACGTCGTCGGCGTTGACGTGGACGATCGGCACGTTGAACCCCTTGGCCATGTCGGCCGCGTAGGGGGTCGAGCGGGCGTCCTCGGGGTCGGTCGTGAAGCCGACCTGGTTGTCCTGGATGACGTGGATCGTGCCGCCGGTCGAGTAGCCGCGCAGCGCCTGCAGGTTGAGCGTCTCGGCGACAACTCCCTGCCCGGGGAAGGCGGCGTCGCCGTGCAGCAGGACCGGCACGGCGCGCTTTGGTTCGTGCTCGAGCTTGGCGCCGTCGAGCGCGGCCTGGAGGAAGCGGGTCGCGCCCTCGACCACCGGGTCGACGAACTCGAGGTGGCTCGGGTTGGGGTAGAGGCGGACGGCGATCTTCTCGCCCTCGTGGGTCTCGTAGGTCCCCTGGTGGCCGTAGTGGTACTTGACGTCGCCGGTGCCGCCGTGCGGGATCGAGGCGACCGCCTTGACCATCTCGATCTGCTTGGAGCCCTCGAACTCGGCGAGGATCGACTCGACCGAGCGGCCGAGGTTGTGGGCGAGGACGCTGAGGCGGCCGCGATGGGCCATCCCGAAGACGACCTCTTCGGCGCCTGAGCGGCCGGCGAGCGTGACCAGCTCGTCGAGCATCGGCACGATCGTGTCGAGCCCCTCGATCGAGAAGATCTTCTGTCCCAAATACGCTTTCTCGACGAAACGCTCGAACTCGAAGACGTCGATCAGGCGGCCGAGCAGGCGGCGTTTCTCCTCGTCGTCGAGCGGCTGGCGGTGGGCGCCGGTCTCGACCATCTCGCGCAGCCAGGTGCGCTGCTGGTGCGAGGAGAGGTGCTCGAATTGGTAGGCGATCGGGCCGCAGTAGGCCTCGCGCATGCGCGGCAGCACGTCGAGCAGCGTCTCGCCGGGGACGCCGATGCGCAGGATCGAGGCCGGCACGCGGGCCATCAGCTCGGGGGTCAGGTTGAGGTTCTCGGGCTGGATCGCCGGGTCGCCCTTGGGCTCGGAGCCGAGTGGGTCGAGGCGGGCGGCGAGGTGGCCGTGGGTGCGGTAGCCCTTGAGCAGCGAGGTCGCCGCCTGGACCGCGCCGAGCAGCTCTTCGTCGGGGGCGCCGGGGCTCGCCGCGGGCGCCGGGGCGCCGAGCGGCGGCGCCGAGGCCGAGGCGGGGTGGGCGGCGACCAGCGGGCCGGCGTCGACGCCGAGGTCGCCGGCGACCGACTCATAGAACTCGTCTTCGCCTTCGAGCAGCTGTTCGATCCGGCGCAGGAAGGCGCCCGACTCGGCGCCCTGGATCACCCGGTGGTCGTAGGTCGAGGTCAGCGTCATCGTCTTCGAGACGCCGAGCTGGCGCAGCCGATCGGGGGCGGCGTGCGCCCACTCGGGCGGGTAGGCGATCGCGCCGGCGGCGATGATCGCGCTCTGGCCCTTGAGCAGGCGCGGAACCGAGGCGACGGTGCCGATCCCGCCCGGGTTGGTCAGCGAGATGTTGGTGCCCTGGAAGTCGTCGGCGGTCAGCTTCGACTCGCGCGTTTTCGTAATCAGGTCCTCGTAGTAGCTGTGGAAGGCGGCGAAATCGAGCCCGTCGGCGCCCTTGATTGCAGGCACCATCAGGCTTCGCGAGCCGTCCTTGCGCTCGATGTCGACGGCGATGCCGAGGTTGACCGGGCCGTTCTCGATCGCGAACGGCTTGCCCTCGCGCTGCTCGAAGCTGCGCGTCATCACCGGCCAGTCCTTCGCCGCGCGCACGATCGCCCAGGCGATCAGGTGGGTGAAGGACACCTTCAGCCCACGCTCTTTCAGCTGCCCGTTGAGCGCCTTGCGCTTCGCGTCCAGGGTGTCGACGGCGACCGTCCGGAACGAGGTGGCGGTGGGAACCTCCAAGCTCTCGCCCATCGCCTGCGCCAGCATCGCCGCCGGCCCCCGCAGAGCCTTCGCCTCCCCGGCGAGAGCCGCGGCGCCGGCGCCATTGCCGGCAGCAAGCACGTCGTCCTTCGTCACCTTGCTCCCCAGCCCGCTGCCAGCCACCGAAGCAAGGTCGACGCCGTTCTCCGCAGCTATCCGCCGCGCGACCGGCGTGGCGCGCACCCCATTACCCGAACCGTTCCCACCCGCGGGTGGCGCGGTAGGGGGAACCGCCCCTGAGGACGCTTTAGCGACCGCAGGGGGTGGTGGGTCCCCTGCCGCGACAGGACCCGCGGCTGAAGCCTCAGAACCCTCGACCGTCCCGCCGCCACCGTCGTCCTCGCCCGGTTCCATCTCAGCCAAAGGAGCACCGACAGGCACCTCCTCGTCAACCGACGCGATCAGCTTCGTAATGACGCCGTCGGCCGGCGCCGGCACCTCGGCGTCGACCTTGTCGGTCGAGACCTCGACCACCGTGTCGCCCTCGTGCACGAAGTCGCCCTCGGCCACGTGCCATTCGAGAACGATGCCCTCGGTGACCGACTCACCCATCTCGGGCATCTGGATCTGGACGGTCGCCGTTTGCGCCATTCGATGAATGAGTGTATGAAAGAGCGATGAACTACTTCGTCACCGGCGCCACCGGCTTCATCGGCCGCAACCTCGTCGCCCGGCTTCTGCAGCGCGAGGGGACGATCTACGCGCTCGTCCGGGCCGGTTCGCGAGGGCGCCTGGAGGAGCTGAGAACGGCCTGGGGAGCCGATGGCGCCCGGGTCGTGCCGATCGACGGCAACCTCGCGCAGCCCGGCCTCGGCGTCTCCGAGGAGGACCTGCTGACCCTGCGTGGCGAGGTGGATCACCTCTTTCACCTCGCCGCGATCTACGACATGGCTGCCGGGGCCGATGCCCAGGAGGTCGCCAATGTCGAGGGAACCAGGCACGCGGTCGAACTCGCCGGGGCGATCGACGCCGGCTGCTTCCACCAGATCAGCTCGATCGCCGCCGCCGGCCTCTACAAGGGCACCTGGACCGAGGACATGTTCGACGAGGCCGAAGAGCTCGATACGCATCCGTACTTCCGCACCAAGCACGAGTCGGAGCGGGTCGTGCGCGAGGAGTGCAGCCGTCCCTGGCGGGTCTACCGGCCTGGAATCGTCGTCGGCGACTCGCGCAGCGGCGAGATCGACAAGGTCGACGGCCCCTACTACATCTTCAAGCTGCTCCAGCAGGCCCGCCGGGTGCTGCCGTCCTGGCTGCCGACGGTCGGGATCGAGGGCGGCGAGATCAACATCGTCCCGGTCGACTACGTCGCCGCGGCGATCGACCACATCGCCCACAAGCCCGGGCTCGACGGGCGCGCCTTCAGTCTCACCGACCCGAAGCCGAAGACCGCCGGCGAGGTGCTCAACCTCTTCGCCGGCGCCGCCGACGCGCCGCAGGCGGCGCTGCAGCTCGACTCGGGGATCACCGATCCGGTGACGAGCCTCGCCCGCACCGGGCTGCGCTTCTTCCCACCCGCGAAGCGGGCGCTGAAGATGGCGCTCGGCGAGGCGGGGATCCCGGCGGGGGTGCTCAACTACGTCAACTACCCGACCCACTTCGACTCGACCCAGGCCCAGGAGGCGCTGGCCGGCTCGGGGATCGAGGTGCCGCCGCTGGAGAGCTATGCCGACCGGGTCTGGGATTACTGGGAGCGCAACCTCGACCCCGGCCTGTTCAAGGACCGCACGCTCTCGGCCGCGGTGCGCGGCAAGGTCGTGCTGATCACCGGCGCGTCCTCGGGGATCGGCAAGGCGACCGCGGTCAAGGTCGCCGACGCCGGCGCCACGGTGCTGCTCGTCGCCCGCTCGCTCGACAAGCTCGAGGAGACGAAGCGCGAGATCGAGACCGCGGGGGGTATCGCCCACATCCACAGCTGCGACATGTCCGACGTCGAGGACGTCGAGCGGATGGCCGCGGAGGTGCTCGCCTACCACGGCCAGGTCGACGTGCTCGTCAACAACGCCGGCCGCTCGATCCGGCGCTCGGTCAAGCTCTCCTACGATCGCTTCCACGACTACGAGCGGACGATGCAGATCAACTACTTCGGCGCGCTCAAGCTGATCCTGGCGCTGCTGCCCTCGATGGCGGCGCGCAAGTCGGGCCAGATCATCAACATCAGCTCGATCGGGGCGCAGACCAACCCGCCGCGCTTCTCCGCCTACGTCGCCTCGAAGTCGGCGTTGGACGCGTTCAGCCGTGTGATCGCCTCCGAGGTCATCGACGACGGCGTCGACATCACGACGATCTACATGCCGCTGGTGCGCACGCCGATGATCGCGCCGACGCGGATGTACGACATGTTCCCGGCGATCACGCCCGAGGAGGCGGCGGAGATGATCGCCGGGGCGATGGTCGAGCGGCCGAAGAAGGTGGCGACGCGGATGGGGACCTTCGGCGAGGTGCTCTATGCCGTCGCGCCGACGGTCAGCGACAAAATCCTCAACACGGCCTACAAGCTCTTCCCGGAGTCCCAGGCGGCGAAAGGCAAGGGCGACGAGGCCCCCGACCGCGCCCCGACCACCGAGGCGGTCGCCTTCGCCCACCTGATCAAAGGCGTGCACTGGTAAGCCAGCGGTTGAGGAGCACAGGGGGTGTCCCCCTGTTGCTGGGTTTTCGCCATTCGCCCCTGCGGCCGTCCGAGAACGTCGGTGGGGCGAAAAGAGGACGCCGCTGCCAGGGAGACACCCCCTGTGCTCCCCATCTAACGTCCACCGTCGCCCGAGTTTGCGTTTACCCGCCAAATACGCGGGAAAGTGCAAGTTCGCTTAGGTTGAGTCGGTGAGCGAGAGACGGCTCAAGCATTGGGGTTGGGGGTACGAGGATCAGGCGCCTTCTCGGAAGGAGCTTGAGGAGGCGGCGGTTGGGATCCGGGAGCGGTTTGGGTTCGGCGGGGAGCCGGAGGCGGCGGTGCCGCTCGGTGCGGTGGAGGTGCGGAAGCCTCGGCTGAAGGCGCCGCGTGGGCTGGGCGATCTGTTCACGGATAAGAAGTACGAGCGGGTCAGCCGGGCGCTGGGGAAGGCTTACCGGGACGTGGTGCGGGGGTTCAGGGGCGAGTTCGAGAACCCGCCGGATCTGGTCGCGCTGCCGAGGGACGAGTCCGAGATCGAGGTCGTGCTGAGCTGGGCCGAGGCCGAGGGGGCGGCGGTCATTCCCTTTGGCGGCGGGACGAGCGTGGTCGGTGGGGTTGAGGGGCGGCTGGGGGATCGGCCGTTTGTCTCACTCGATCTGCGGCGGTTGGACCGGGTGCTCGAGGTCGACGCCGAGTCGCTGGCGGCGCGGATCCAGGCCGGGGCGACCGGGCCGCGCCTGGAGGAGCAACTGCGCGAGCACGGCCTGACCCTGCGCCACTTCCCGCAGTCCTTCGAGTACGCGACCCTGGGCGGCTGGATCGCGACCCGGGCCGGGGGGCACTTCGCGACCCTCCACACCCACATCGACGACCTGGTCGAGTCGGTGCGGGCGATCACCCCGCGTGGGACCTGGGAGAGCAGGCGGCTGCCGGGATCGGGCGCCGGCCCCTCGCCCGACCGGGCGCTGATCGGCTCGGAGGGGATCCTCGGCGTGATCGGCGAGGCCTGGATGCGGGTGCGGCCGCGACCCGAGTTCAAGGCCTCGTGCGGGGTCGAGTTCGACGACTTCCTCGCCGCCGCCGCGGCCGTGCGCGAGATCTCCCAGTCCGGCCTGTATCCCGCCAACTGCCGCCTGCTCGACGCGATCGAGGCCGGCATGACCGGCGCCGGCACGGGCGAGAAGAGCCTGCTCGTGCTCGGCTTCGAGTCCCCGCACCACCCGGTCGACGCCCCGATGGACATGGCCCTCGAAATCGCCCAAGCCCACGGCGGCGCCCGCGACCCCCCGCCGACGGGCCGAAATGTCGTCCCTGAGACGACAAATAGGCCCGTCGGCGGGGGAGGGCTCGGTGGGGGCTTGGCGCTCGGCGTTCCTGCTCGCGCCCTACCTGCGCGACACGTTCGTCGCCTGCGGGGTGCTCTCGGAGACCTTCGAGACGGCGATCACCTGGGACCGCTTCGAGGACTTCCACGCGACCGCGATGGAGGCGGTGCGGCGCAAGGTCGCCGAGGTCTGCGACGCGCCCGCCGAGGGGCCCGGCGCGCCGCGGGTCAGCTGCCGCTTCACCCACGTCTACCCCGACGGCCCGGCCCCCTACTTCACGGTGATGGCCCCGGCGGTGCGCGGCGGCGAGGTCGAGCAGTGGGACGAGATCAAGGCGGCGGCGGCCCAGGCGGTGATCGAGGGCGGCGGCACGATCACCCACCACCACGCCGTCGGCCGCGACCACCGCCCCTGGTATGACCGCCAGCGCCCGGCACCCTTCGCCGCCGCCCTGCGAGCAGCCAAGGCAGAGCTCGATCCCGCCGGCGATCCTCAACCCCGGCGTCCTGATCGACCCCTGACTCGTCGACGCGGCCGCCTCATCTGACAAGAGCCGATCGCACGTCGGTGCAGCCTGGCCTTACAAGCTCCTTACATGGGCCTGACGGGGCCGTACGCGCGGCTTCGAGGATCGACCTGTCCGAATCACTCGACAGGAGGTTCAGAGATGTTCAAGTCACTGCAGGGCCGCGCGCGCACCGTCGCGACGACGGGGCTGATCGCGGCGCTCGTCGTGGCCGGCGTCGCCGTCGCCCAGGGCGGCAACGGCAACGGCAACGGCCCAAGCACCGCAAGCCGCTGAGCGGCAAACGGATGCCGCCGCCCCCGGGCGGGCCGCTGGGCAAAGCCGGCAAAGACCTGACCTACGCCGAGCTGCACGTCCAGCACGAAGGCAAGGCCGAGGTGGTCAGGCTCGACAGCGGCGAAGTCATCGCCTCGAGCGACAGCTCGATCACGATCAAGGAGAACGACGGCAACGAAGTGACGATCGCCGTCGACGACAAGACCAAAGTGCTGCCGGCCCCGGCAAGACCAGCGGTGACCGACCTGAAGCAGGGCCAGCAGGTTGCTGGTCTGCGGGCCCGAGGGCGATGCGGCGAAAACGATCGTGGTTCCGCCCAAGCGGGGCCAGATGCCGCCGCCCGGCGCGCCGCAGGGTGGACCGCCGCAGATGCAAGGCTAGCCGTGTGAAGGGAGCCATCCTCGTAGTGGAGGACGAGCAGGCGATCGCCGATCTCGTTCGCGCCTACCTCAAGCGCGACGGGTTCGGCGTCGTCTGGGCGCGCAGCGGCGAGCAGGCGCTGGAGGAGCTGGCCCGCCATCCGGTCCGGCTCGTCGTGCTCGACATCGGCCTGCCCGGGATCGACGGCTTCGAGGTCTGCCGCCGGCTGCGCGCCCGCACCGCGCGTGCCGATCCTGATCCTCAGCGCCCGCGACGACGAGGTCGACCGCGTCGCCGGGCTTGAAGCCGGCGCCGACGACTACGTCACCAAGCCGTTCTCGCCGCGCGAGCTGGTCGCCCGGGTGAAGGCGATCCTGCGCCGCACCGGGACGGCGGCGATGCCGGGCGGCGAGGGCCCGCTGGCGGTCGGCGACGTCGAGCTCGACCGCGCCGCACGCACCGTGACGGTCGGCGGCGAGCCGGTCGAGCTGACCGGGCGCGAGTTCGACCTGCTCGCGGCGCTGCTCGCGCACCCCGGCGTCGTGCTCAGCCGCGACCGCCTGCTGGAGCTGGCCTGGGGCGGCGAGTTCGCCGGCGGGACCCGCACGGTCGACGTCCACGTCGCCCAGCTGCGCGCCAAGCTCGGCCGCCCCGACCTGGTCCAGACCGTGCGCGGCGCCGGCTACAAGGTCGTCCCCTGATGCGCTCGCTGCGGGCGCGGCTCTTCGTCGCGATCCTCGGCGTCGTCCTGCTTGCGGTCGGCGCCTCGCTGGCGCTCGGCATCGTGCTCACCCGCGACGCCGTGCGGGAAACGCTGCGGCCAACGCCGAACAGCGGCAGGAACGGATCCAGTCGCGGCCTCCTGCGCCCGGGCCCGGCCTGCGCCCGCCGCCGCCTCCGCCGCCCGTGGACGTGCTCGGCGGCGACTTCCGCCGCTACCTGTCGGCGCTGCTGATCGCCAGCGGTGTCGCGGCGCTGCTCGCCGCCGCGGTCGCGGCGCTGCTGGCGCGGCGGATGACGCAGCCGCTGCGGCGCCTCGCAGCCGCCGCGGGCGAGCTGGCCGCGGGTCGCCAACCCGAGCCGGTGCCGCCGGTCGGCACCGAGGAGCTCGACGACCTCGCCGACGCCTTCAACGAGATGGCGGAGCAGCTGGCGCTCGCCCGCGACGCCGAGCGCGCCGTGCTGCTCTCCGTCTCGCACGACCTGCGCACCCCGCTCACCTCGATCCGCGGCTACGCCGAGGGGATCGAGGACGGCACGGTCGAGCCGCGCGAGGCGGCCGCCGTCGTCGGCCGCGAGGCCGAGCGCCTCGAGCGCCTGGTCGGCGACCTGCTCGCGCTCGCCCGCCTGCGCCAGGGCGTGCTCGAGATCCGCCGCGAGCCGGTCGACCTCGCCGCGGTCGCCCGCGAGGCCGAGGAGCGGCTGCGGCCGCGTGCGGCGGAGGCCGGCGTGCGGGTCGCGGTCGAGGGCAGTCCGACGCCGCGGCGACCGCCGACCACGGCCGCGCCCTGCAGGTCGTCTCCAACCTGCTCGAGAACGCGATCCGGGTCAGCCCGCGCGGGCGGCACGGTGACGGTCGAGGCCGCGCCGGGGCTGGTCCGGGTCAGCGACGAAGGCCCCGGCATCGCCGCGGAGGAGCATCCCGCGCGCCTTCGAGCGCTTCCACCTGCGCGGCCGCGCCGCGCACGGCTCGGCCGACGGCGCCGGCCTCGGCCTGGCGATCGTCCGCGAGCTGAGCGAGGCGATGGGCGGCGGCGCGGAGGTCGAGAATCTCCCCTCTCAAGGGGCCCGCTTCACCATTCGCTTACCGGCCTGAGCGCTACCCTCCCGCGACCGCCTTCGATGGAAACGATCACCTCAGAACATCCGACGATCCCCGCCGAGCCGGCCGAACCGGTCGCGCCGCGGCGCTCGCCGCTGCGGGCGGCGCTGAAGACCGCGCGGCCGCAGGAGTGGATCAAGAACATCTTCGTCTTCGCCGGACTGCTCTTCTCGGGCAAGTTCAACCAGTCCCACGAGGTGCTCGAGGCGACGCTCACCTTCGTCGCCTTCTGCGCGATCTCGAGCGCCGGCTACTACGTCAACGACCTGCTCGACGTCGAGCTCGACCGCAAGCACCCGAAGAAGCGCTTCCGCCCGCTCGCCGCGGGCGAGCTCTCCGAGCGGGCGGCGATGACGATCGCGCCGCTGCTCGCCGTGCGTCGCGATCGCCCTCGCCTTCGCCACGGTCAACTGGCAGGTCGGCCTGATGGTGGTCGGCTACGGGATCGCCCAGGTCGCCTACAGCCTCGGCCTCAAGCAGATCGTGATCGTCGACGTGATGACGCTCTCCGGCCTCTTCATCCTGCGGGTCGCCGCCGGCGCCGTCGCCGTCGACGCCCACGCCTCGGAATGGCTGCTGCTCTGCACCGGCATGGTCGCCCTCTTCCTCGGCGTCACCAAGCGCCGCCAGGAGGCGGTCTCCGAGCTGCACCAGGGCACCAGCAGCCGCCCCGTGCTCGAGCACTACTCGCTGCCCTTCCTCGACCAGATGGTCGCGATGGTCACCACCGGGACCGTGATCAGCTACTCGATCTACGCCGTCAACTCGCCGATGATCGGCAACAAGATGATGTGGACGATCCCGCCGGTCGTCTACTGCATCTTCCGCTACCTCTACCTGATCTACGACCGCGCCGACGACCGCTCGACCGCGGCGATCGTCGCCGAGGACCGGCCGCTGATCGCCGGCGTCGCGACCTTCGCGATCGTCGCCTTCCTGCTGCTCTACGTCTTCAAGTGAGCCGGTTGCGCCTCCCGGCCGGCCCCGCCGCGGCCCGGCGCACCCACATGAAGCGGCGTCTGCTCGCCGCCGGCGCCGTGTTCGCGCTGCTCTTCATGTCGCTCTGGATCCTCAGCGCCTCGGCTTCGAAGAAGCTGCGGACGACGCGGATGAGCAGCGGCGTGCGCACGATCCTGCTCGGTGAGCGCCGGGCAGAGCGGGTCGAACGCCAGAACGCGGCGATCGCGGCGCTGCTGAAGACGACGCCGAGCATCCGCGACCTGCCCGCCGCGGGCCGCGAGGTGGCGCTGACCTTCGACGACGGCCCCAGCCCCTACAGCGAAGAAGTGATCGACATCCTGCTGCGCGACGGCGTCCCCGCGACCTTCTTCCCGATCGGGCTGGCGATCGACGAATACCCCGAGACGCTCCGCCGCGAGGACCGCGACGGCTTCGCGATCGGCGACCATACGGTCAACCACGCCCGCATGGCCGACCTCTCGCCGGCCGATCAGGAAGCCGAGCTGCGCGGCCAGGCGGCCGATCTGGAGCGCAACGGCGTCCCCGCGCCGCGCCTCTTCCGGCCGCCGTTCGGCGTCTACGACGCCGAGACGCTGAAGCTGCTGCGCCGCGAAGGGATGCTGATGGTGCTGTGGACGGTCGAGACCGACGACTACGAGCTGCCGGGCCCGGAAGCGATCGCGGCGCGCGTGCTCGAACAGGTCCACCCGGGCGCGATCGTCCTCCTCCACGACGGCGGCGGCGACCGCTCCGGGACCGTGGCCGCGCTGCCGGAAATCATCCAGGAGCTGCGCCGCGACGGCTACAAGCTCGTCAGCGTGCCGCAGCTCGTGCTCGACGCCTCGCGCTAGCCGACCGGCAGGTCGGAGAGCAGCTCGGTCTTGCCGTCGCGCTGGAACTGCAGGTCGATCGTCTCGTTCTTGCGGTAGGTGCCGAAGAGGCCGAGGTACATCGCCAGCCAGCGGCCGGCGCCGACCTTCTCCTTGACGATCTCGCGGGTGAAGACGATCTCGCCGGCGCGCAGGTTGTAATCGTCGCCCTCGCGCTGCTCGACCCCGTTGACGAAGACCGTGTAGGGAGCTTCGGCGCCGCCGGGCAACTTCAGCCGCCGGCCTGCCGCGTAGCTGCCCTTGGGGATCTCTTCGCTCATCGTTTTCCCGATGGCGCGTTTCCGGTCCAATGGACGGGAAACGCGCCAGTCATCGGTCCTCCAGAGTCTTGCGCACTACATCGAACGGCGTGTCGTGCCTGCTCGGGTCGAGCTCCTCGCGGGCGACGCCGCCGCTGAACGGCATGAACGTCCCGTCCCCGCGCACGTCGACCCCGGCGACCGCTTTGCGGCAGAGGCGCCCGCCGCTCAGCTGCAAGCGCGCATGAACCTGCTGCTCCGGCCCAAAGTCCCGCAGCGCCGAAACCCCCTTCACCGGCCCCTCGGCCCGAATAGCCAAAGCCCGCTCCCGCATAGCGTCCACAGCCTCACCAAGCTCCTCAAAGCTCGCGTGCGTCACCTCGGACCCATGTCTAACCGTCAGCTTCCACGCGGCCATGGAACGCAGCGTAAGGTCCCTGGCAGCTAAGCGCCGCGCCGCGGCCGTTTCGGCCGGCGCGCCGGCGGGCCGACGATTTTCTCCGGCCCCTCGCGCTCGTCGATCGCGACGTAGGCCCGCTCGCGCTCGCCGGTGTAGATCTGCCGCGGCCGGGCGATCTTCTGCTCGGAGTCGTCCTTCATCTCCATCCACTGCGCGACCCAGCCGGCGGTGCGCGGGATCGCGAAGATCACCGTGAACATCTCGGCCGGGATCTCCAGCGCCTCGTAGATGATCCCCGAGTAGTAGTCGACGTTGGGGTAGAGCTTGCGCGAGGTGAAGTACTCGTCGTCGAGGGCGCGCTTCTCCAGCTCGCGGGCGATCTCGACCACCGGGTTGTACTCGGTCGCCTCGAAGACCTCCTCCATGTGCTGCTGGATGATCCGCGCCCGCGGGTCGTAGTTTTTGTAGACCCGGTGGCCGAAGCCCATCAGTTTCTCTTCGCGGTTCTTGACCCGCTCGAGGAAGCCCGGGATGTTGTCGACCGAGCCGATCCGCCGCAGCATCCGCAGCACCGCCTCGTTGGCGCCGCCGTGCAGCGGCCCGTAGAGCGCCGCGACGCCGGCCGCCACGGCCGAGTAGGGGTCGACGTCGGAGGAGCCGACGCCGCGCACCGCGTTGGTCGAGCAGTTCTGTTCGTGGTCGGCGTGCAGGATGAAGAGCACGTCGAGCGCCTTCGAGAGGCTTTCCTTCGGCCTGTGCTGGGCTTCGGTCATCTTGAACATCATCGAGAGGAAGTTCTCGGCGAAGTTGAGTTCGTTGTCGGGGTAGACGTAGGGCAGGCCGCGGTTGTGGCGGTAGGAGAAGGCGGCCAGGGTCGGAACCTTGGCGATCAGCCGCACCGCCGCCATGTAGCGCTCTTCGGGGTCTTCGGTGCGCTTCGCGTCGGGGTAGAAGGTCGAGAGCGCGCCGACCCCGGCGAGCAGCATCCCCATCGGGTGCGCGTCGTAGCGGAAGCCCTGGAAGAACTGCTTCAGGTCCTCGTGGACGAAGGTGTGGTGGATGATGTCGTGGCTCCAGCGCTCGAGCTGGGGCCCGGTCGGCAGCTCGCCGAAGATCAGCAGGTAGGCGACCTCGAGGAAGTTGGAGCGCTCACAGAGCTGCTCGATCGAGTAGCCGCGGTGTTCGAGGATGCCCGCGGCGCCGTCGATGTAGGTGACCGCCGAGCGGCACGAGGCCGTGTTGGTGAAAGCGGGGTCGTAGGCGAGCATGCCGAATTCGTCCTCGTCGACCTTGATCTGGCGCAGGTCCATGGCGCGGACCGTGCCGTCGGTGATCGGCAGCTCATAGGTCTTGCCGGTGCGGTTGTCGGTGACGCTGAGAGAGTCGCCTGCCATCGGTGCGGCATTTTCGCAGTTCGCGCCCCTCGGGCAGTTAACGGACCGGCAACGGCTCGAACTGGGTCATCTCGTGCAGCGCCGCGAAGCGCTCGTCGACCTCCTCGCGAGTCAACTTGGCGACCCGCTCGGTGCCGAACTGCTCGACGTTGAAGGAGGCGAGCACGGTGCCGTAGCCCATCGCCCGCCGCAGGCAGGCCTGGTCGAGCTCGCCCTCGTGGCCGTCGAGGTAGCCGAGGAAGCCGCCGGCGAAGCTGTCGCCGGCCCCGGTCGGGTCGCGCACGTCCTCGAGCGGGAAGCCGGGCAGGGCGAAGAAGCCGGCCTCGGTGAACAGCGCCGCGCCGTACTCGCCCTGCTTGGCGACGACGGCGCGCGGGCCGTGGTCCATCACCGCGCGGGCGGCGCGGGCGAGGTTCGACTCGCCGGTCAGCTGGCGGATCTCGGCGTCGTTGACGATCAGGCACTCGACCTCGGCGATCGCGGCGAGCAAAGAGTCCTTCGCCGTCTCGATCCAGAGGTTCATCGAGTCGAGCCCGCTGAACCGCTCCGCCGCGCACTGCGCGCGGACCTGGCGCTGCAGGTCGGGCTGGATGTTGGCGAGGAAGAGCGTGTCGGCCGCTTTCGCCTCGGCGGAGAGCTTCGGCTCGAACTCGCCGAAGACGCCGAGCCGCGTGTCCTCCGTATGAGCCACGTTGAGGTCGTACTCGTAGCGCCCGCGCCAGAAGAACGACTGGCCGCCGGCGACGCGCTCGATGTCGCCGGTCTGCACGCCGCGCCCTTCGAGCACCTCGAACTCGGCCGCGCCGAAGTCGTCGCCGACCGGGCCGACCGGGCGCACCTCGGTAAAGAAGCTGGCGGCGAGGGAGAAGTGGACGGCGGCGCCGCCGAGCATCCGGTCGCGCTCCCCGAACGGGGTCTTGACGGCGTCGAAGGCGATCGATCCGACTACGGTGAGTGACACAACTTCTCCCTCTTTTCGTGTTACGGGTTTACGTGCTGCCGGCCAGGGCATCGTAAAGACGTGGGCAGGAATCGTCCCGTCTCAGGAGCACGGACCCGCAGGGGGTTCCGGCTCGACATCCAGGGCGTGCGCGGATTCGCGCTGGTCCTGGTCTTGGCCTGCCACGCCGAGGTCCCGGGCTTCGCCGGCGGCTTCGTCGGGCTCGACGTGTTCTACGTCCTCTCCGGCTTCCTGATCACCGGCCTGATCCTCGCCGAGCTCGATCGTACCGGCGACGTCTCGATCAGCCGCTTCTACGCGCGCCGCGCCAAGCGGCTGCTGCCGCTTGCCGTGACCGTGCTCGGCTTTGTCGTGCTGGGCTCGGCGCTGCTCTACTCGCCGCTGCAGAGCCAGCAGGTCTCCGGCGACGTGCTCAGCGCCGCGCTCTACGTCGTCAACTGGCACTTCATCGCCGAATCGGTCGACTACTTCGCCTTCCACGACGCCCTGATCAGCCCCGTGCAGCACTACTGGTCGCTCTCGGTCGAGGAGCAGTTCTACCTGCTCTGGCCGCTCACCCTCGGGGTCGGCGCCGGGGTCGCCCGCTGGGCCGGCTGGGGGATGCGGCGCACGATCGCGCTGCTCGTCGTCCCGCTCGGGATCGCCTCGCTGATCTACAGCATCGGCTTCACCCCCGAGCACACGCGCGTCGCCTACTTCTCGACCCTGACCCGGATGTGGGAGCTGGCGATGGGCGGCGCTCTCGCCCTCGTCCTGCCCGCCGGGCTGCGCCTGCCGCGCCGCGCCTCGGCCCTGCTCGCCGGCGGCGGCCTGGCGGTCCTCGTCGCGACCACGTTCGCCTTCACCGGCGGCACGCCCTACCCCGGCTGGCGGGCGCTGCTGCCGACCGTGGCGACTGTCGCGATCATCGTCGCCGGCACCGCCGCCGCCGTCTCCGGCCCGACCGGCCTGTTGACCCGGGCCCCGCTGCAGTACCTCGGCAAGATCTCCTACGCCTGGTACCTCTGGCACTGGCCGATGATCGTCTTCGCCGGGGCGATCTGGGCCGACCTCTCGCCGCTCGGGCTCGTCGCCGTCACCCTCGCCTCCGGGGTCCCGGCGGTGATCAGCCACTACGCGATCGAGGAGCGCTTCCGCCATTCGCGCAGCCTCGGGCGACGGCCGCGGCGGGCGTTGGCGCTGGGTGCGACCTGCACCGCGACCGCGGCCTTCCTCGCCGTCGGCCTGCAGTGGTCGAACCCGCCGGTGCCGACCGCCTCGCCGGAGCTGGCCCGCGGCGCGATGGCGGTCGGGCCGCGCAACCCGCGCCTGCAGCGGGTCGACGCGGTGCGGCCCAATCCGACGCAGGCGGCGGCGGACAAGGGCCATCTGTGGGACGACGGCTGCGTGCTCCTGCACGACGAAACCGACTCGCCGACCTGCGTCTACGGCGCGCTCAACTCGCCGAAAACCGTCGTCGCCTTCGGCGACTCGCATGCCGAGCAATGGTTCCCGCCGTTGATCAAGCTCGCCAAGCGCCACCACTGGCGCCTGGTCGGGCTCGTCCGCGCCGGCTGCGTCGTCGGCGACGTGCACTACGAACGGCCCTGCGACGTCTGGCGCCGCAAGGCGATGCGCCGGATCGTCACCGAAGAGCGCCCGGACCTGGTCGTGGTCAGCAACTCGACCGGCGGCCGCTACCAGGTCGTGCGCGGCGGCACGCGGCTCGACCGCCGGCGCAGCGAGCCCTTCCTGATCGCCGGCTTCGCCCGCACGCTGCGGCGGCTGAAGCGCAACGGCGCCCAGGTGGTCGTGATCCGCGACCAGCCGCTGGCCCCGTTCGAACCGCCGGACTGCGTCTCCCAGAACCTGCACCAACTCAACCGCTGCGCCTTCTTCTCGCGGCGCAAGCGCGGCCACGCCTTCGACGCCTTCGGCGCCCGCCGCGTGCCCGGCGTCAAGCTGATCGACCCGACCCGCATCCTCTGCCCGCGCCACCGCTGCCCGAGCGTGATCGGCCGCGTGCTCGTCTACCGCAACACGTACCACCTCAGCGCCACCTTCGCCCGCACTCTGACGCCCTGGCTGGGCGCAGCTGCCGAACCCTGAGGCCGACCCGGCCGTTAGGCGGCGCCTCAGTAGTGTGGCGGGCGATGCGGGCGATTCAGATCGAGGAGTTCGGCGGGCCCGAGACGCTGCGCCTGGTCGACCTGCCTGAGCCCGAGCCGGGCGAGGGCGAGGTCGTGGTCGAGGTTGCCCGCAGCGGGATCAACTTCGCCGACACGCACGCGACCCGCAACGACTACCTCGCCGAGCAGCAGCTACCGCTGATCCCCGGCGGCGAGGTCAGCGGGCGTACGCCCGACGGGCGCCGGGTCGCGGCGCTTCTCGCCGGCCGGCGGCTACGCGGAGAAGGTCGCTCGTGCCCGAGGCGATGCTGATCCCCGTCCCCGACGAGGTCGACGACGACAGCGCCGCGGCGCTGCTGCTGCAGGGCCTCACCGCGATGGCGCTGGTCCGCCGCTGCGCCCGGATCGAGCCCGGCGAGACGCTCTTGGTCGAGGCCGCCGCCGGCGGCACCGGCTCGCTCGCCGTGCAGCTCGGCAAGCGCGCCGGGGCGAAGGTGATCGGCATCGCTTCGAGCGAGGAGAAGCGCGCCATGGTCGAGGGCTCGGCGCCGACGCGACGATCGACTCGCGCGCCGACGACCTCAAGCGAGGCGATCCTCGCCGCCAACGACGGCGAGCGCGTCGACGCCGTCCTGCACATGAGCGGCGGCGACGCCTTCGACGCCGAGCTTTCGGCGCTGGCGCCGCTCGGCCGCATGGTCGTCTTCGGGATCGCCTCGCGCGAACAGCGCGACGTCTCCACCGCCGCCCTGCTGCGCGGCTCCAAGAGCGTGATCGGCTTCTGGCTCGTCCACCTGATGATGCGCCAGGCGGAGGTCGCGCCGATGATCGGCGAGCTGTTCGGCGCGGTCGCCGCCGGCGAGCTCGAGGTCAAGGTCGGCGAGGTCTACCCGCTGTCCGAGAGCGGCCCGCGCCCACGAAGACCTGATCGCCCGCCGCACGCACCGGCAAGCTCCTCCTGGACCCGTCGCGAGTGAGCGCCTTCAAAGACCTGGGGCTGGCGCCGGAGATCCAGCAGGCGCTGGACGAGCTCGGCTACCAGGAGCCGACCCCGATCCAGGAGCAAGCGATCCCCGAGCTGCTCGCCGGCCACGACGTGATCGGCCAGGCGCAGACCGGGACCGGCAAGACCGCTGCCTTCGGCCTGCCGCTGCTGCAGTACATCGACCCCGCTGACGACGAGGTGCAGGCGGTCGTCCTCACCCCGACCCGCGAGCTCTGCATCCAGGTGACCCAGGCGCTGCGCGCCTATGCCGAGCACCTCGACGTCAACATCGTCGCCGTCTTCGGCGGCGCCCCGATCAGATCGCAGCAGGCGCAGCTGCGCGCCGGCGCCCACGTCGTCGTCGCCACCGTCGGCCGGATGATGGACCTGATGTCGCGCCGCTCGCTGGTCCTCACCGCGGCCCGCTACATCGTCCTCGACGAGGCCGACGAGATGCTCGACCTCGGCTTCATCGAAGACGTCGAGAAGATCCTGCGGATGTGCCCGAGCGGTCGCCAGACGGCGCTCTTCTCGGCGACGATGCCGCCGCCGGTCAAACGGCTCGCCGAGAGCTACATGTATGACCCGTCGACGATCAAAATCACGCCCAAAAAGCTCACCGTCGACGCGATCGCGCAGGCCTTCGTCGAGGTCCCGGCCAAGGACAAGGCCGCCCGCCTGGTCGAGCTGCTGAAGACCGAAGAACCGGAGCAGGCGATCATCTTCTGCCGGACCAAAATCGGCGCCTCGAAGCTGGAAAAGACGCTCAAGGACAAAGGCCTCGACGTCAAGGCGCTGCACGGCGACATGAGCCAGGGCGTCCGCGACGGCGTGATGATCGCCTTCAAGGACCACCGCGTGCGGCTGCTGGTCGCGACCGACATCGCCGCCCGCGGGCTCGACATCGAGCATGTCACCCACGTGATCAACTTCGACGTTCCCGCCTCCTCGGAGGTCTACGTGCACCGCATCGGCCGCACCGGCCGGGTCGGCCGCACCGGCCGCGCGATCACCTTCGTCACCCCGGCGCAGCGCGAGGAGATCGACCGGATCGAGCGCGACGTCAAGACCTCGATCGGCGAGTGGGAGACGCCCGAGGAGCGGATGGAGCACGCGCCGCGCCCGCGCCGCCGCGAGCGCGCCAAGCCGGTCGCCGAGGAGAAGGACGCCGAGAAGCCGCCGAGGAGAAGGACGCCGAGGCGGCGCCGCCGAGAAGGACTCCCGAGGGAGAAGCCCGCGAAGCCGGCCGCGAAGGACGCCAACGGCGACGCCGTCAAGCTCTTCGTCAACCGCGGCGAGCGCAGCGGCATCGACGAGGAGGACCTGCGCTGGGCGCTGCGCGAGGGCGCCGTGCTGCCCGAGGAGGCGATCCACGACGTCCGCGTCCTGCACCGCTTCTCCTTCGTCGAGGTCGACCCCGACATGGCCGACCGCACGGTCGAGTTCCTCGACGGCACCAAGCTCAAAGGCAAGGAAATCCGCCTGGAGATCGCCAAGAGCTGAGCGCCTCTCCAAAGTCGGTATCCGTTTCCCTCCAAAAACGGGATTTACGCTTCTCCATTTACGGTTTTCATGGTCCTCCATTTCTAGGATTCATGCAAGAATGAGGATGTGGACTCCGGGGACTCCCTGAAGCGTCGCCTACAGCCGGTCATCGAATCTCTGCTGCGCGACGAGCCGGTGATCGCAGTGCATGGCCCCCGCACCGTTGGCAAGTCGACGATAATGCGCGCGCTGGCCGATGTCGCGGGCCGGACCGTGGTTGACCTCGACGACCGGGAAACGAGGGTGTCGGTTGAAGACAACCTCTCGGCCTACGTGTCCGGCGAGGCGCCGGTCTTCATCGACGAGTATCAGCATTTCCCGCCCCTGCTGGATGCGATCAAGGCGGAGTTGAACCGCAATCTCGAGCCGGGCCGCTTTGTCCTCACCGGATCGACGCGCTACTCGAGCCTGCCGGCTGCGGCCCAGTCGTTGACCGGGCGCCTGCACATTGCCGCCCTCTGGCCGTTGTCCCAAGGTGAGATCGATGGGGTCGAGGAGCGCTTTGTGGAGCAGCTGCTGGATGATCCGGCGCGCCTCGTCGACCCCGGGACTCAATCCAAGACCTCTCGCCAAGACTATGTGGCCCGCATCCTTCGCGGTGGCCTGCCTCTCGCTGTGGCGCGGCGGCGGGCGAGCAGGGGCAGGTGGTTCGACGACTACGTGCAGCTCGTCGTCGAGCGCGATGTGATCGAGCTCTCCGCATCCGTCAGCGAGAGAAGATGCCGCAGCTGCTCATGCGGCTTGCAAGTCAGAGCGCGCAGGTGCTGAACGTGGCGCGCGCAGCCGCCGATCTCGGCATTGACGGCTCCACCGCCGAGGAGTACGTGAGGCTGCTCGAAGCCGCGTTCCTCATCCACCGCCTTCCCGCCTGGGGGACGACGTTGCGTGCGCGCGTCTCGGCGAAGCCTAAGCTGCATCTCGTCGACTCCGGGGTGGCCGGACGCATGCTGGGAGTTGATGAGAGCCGGCTCGCTGCCGCCCAGCCCCAGGCGACGACGCAGCTCGGTTATCTGCTGGAGACCTTCTGCGTGGGGGAGCTGCTGAAGCAGATCAGCTGGATCGACGACCGTGTGAGAACCGGCCACTGGCGGACTCATGACGGCGATGAGGTCGATCTCGTCCTCGAACGGTCGGACGGCGCAGTCGTCGGGGTCGAGATCAAGGCCGGCGAAGCGACCTCAAGCTCAAGTTTCCGGGGGTTGCGCAAGCTGCGCGACGCGCTCGGGGAGAGATTCCTGGGTGGGGTCGTGCTCCACCTCGGGCGCTACGGCAGTCGCCATGAGGAGCGGCTCTACGCGGTGCCCGTCGACCGGCTGTGGCGCTGACGGCCGGCTCAACCGGCGGTCACCGCGGCGATCTTCGCGAACAGCGCGTCGAAGTCGATCGGCTTGGCGATGTAGGCGGCGATCTCGAGGCCGGCGTGGTCCTCGCCGTTGCCGCCTTCGGTGTGGGCGCTGACGATGAGGGCGGGGGTCTCGATGCCGGCGGCGCGCAGCTCACGCAGGGCGTCGATGCCGGACTTGCGCGGCATCATCGCGTCGAGCAGGAGGACGTCGGGCGCGGTCTGACCGACCTTGTCGACGACCTCCTGGCCGTCGATTGCGGTCTCGACCTCGTGGCCCTCCATCTCGAGCCGGGTGCGGAGCAGCAGCAGGATCGTCTCGGAGTCGTCGGCGAGCAGGATGCGGGCCATCAGCTCGCCTCCGCCCGTTCGGGGGGGAGGGCCGGCAGGCGCACGCGGAAGGTCGCCCCGCGACCCTCGGCCGATTCGGCCTCGAGCGTGCCGCCGTGCAGCTCGACCAGCGATTTCGAGATCGCCAGGCCGAGGCCGGTGCCGCCGACCCGCTGCGTCTCGCCGGCGTCGCCGCGGCTGAAGCGCTCGAAGATGTGCTCGAGCTGCTGTTCGGGTATGCCGGGGCCGTCGTCGATCACGTCAATCTCCACGTCGGCGTCGACCAGGCGCGCCTCAACCCCGATATTCGCACCTTCGGGGCAATACTCATTCGCGTTCGTAAGCAGATTCACCATTACTTGGCGAATCCGGTCGCGATCGGCCTCGATCTCGGGCAGATCGGCCTCGATCTCAATCCGCAGGCCCTGGCGGCGCGCGTCGAACTGCCCCCGCATCGTCCGCACCGCGTCCTCGACCAGGCTCGCGGCATCCGTCGGCTCGGGCTTGATCGCGAGGCGGCCGGCGTCGCTGCGGGCGAGGTCGAGCAGGTCGTTGAGCAGGCGGACCAGGTGGCGGGTGTTGTCGAGGATCACTTCGACCGTCTCGACCTGCTTGGGGCCGAGCTTCTCGCGCTCGAGCAGGAGCAGCTCGGCGAAGCCCTGCACCGAGGTCAGCGGGCTGCGCAGCTCGTGCGAGGCGGTGAGCACGAACTCGTCTTTCATCCGGTCGAGCTGGTCGCGTTCGCCGGCGCGGCGCTGCAGCTCCCCAGCCATCTCGTTGAAGGCGCCGCCGAGGGTCGCCGTCTCCGCCAGGCCGCCGATCTCAACCCGGGCATCGAGGTCGCCGCCGGCGAGCCGGCCCGAGGCCTCGACCAGGTCCTCGAGCGGCCGCCGCATCGAGGAGATCAGCCCGGTGAAGAGCAGCGCCGCCCCGGTCAGCCCGGCGATCAGCCCGGCCCCCACCAGCAGCGCCGTGTCGCGCGTCTCGCTGGAGATTTCGTCGCGCAGCACCTGCCGCTGGCGCTGCTGAGAGAGCACTGCCGCGCGGGCCGCGGCGGGTCGATCCCCGCTCGCGAGGCGTCCGCGCGCGTCGATCTCGCGCTGGTAGGAGCGCGCCGTCGCGTTCTCGAAGTCCTGGCGCTGCTGGAGAAAGCGGGCGACCCCGATCACCGCCAGCCCGGTGAGGATCGCAAAGGCGATCGCAAACCCGATCGTCAGCCGGTTGGCGAGCGAGGGGCTGAGCCGGAATCGTCGTCGGGAAATGCGTTTCTCCTCTTGTATCTGGAAATCTCGATACAGCGGGAGAATCCCGGATACTTTCGAGAATATGCTGCCGAAGGTGAGCGACGAGGCTACAGGCATCCCCGAGGGGATCGACCGGACGGGGGTCGAGGCCTGGTTCGAGCAGCACGCCGGCGAGGTCGAGCTGCCGCTCTGCTTCGAGCGCATCGCCGGCGGCCACTCCAACCTGACCTACGGCGTCAGCGACGCCGCCGGCCGCAAATGGGCGCTGCGCCGGCCGCCGCTCGGCAAGCGGCTCGGCTCTGCCCACGACATGGGGCGAGAGCACAAGGTCGTCTCGGCGCTGGAGCCGACCGCGGTGCCGGTCGCGCCCGTGGTCGGGCTCTGCGAGGACGAGGCGGTCAACGGCGCGCCCTTCTACGTGATGGAGTTCGTCGAGGGCCCGATCCTGCGCGGCCTGGCCGAGGCCGAGGAGTTCCCCGACGAGGCCGACCGGCGGGCGATCGGCGAGCGCGTCGCCGACACCCTGGTCGCGATCCACGCCGTCGACCCCGACGCGGCCGGGCTCGGCGACCTCGGCCGCAAGGAGGACTACGTCGCCCGCCAGCTGCGCCGCTGGCAGGGCCAGTGGGAGAAGTCGAAGACGCGCGAGCTGGCGGCGATCGACGCGGTCCACGAGCGCCTCGCCGCGCGCATCCCCGCGCAGGGCCCGGCGACGATCGTCCACGGCGACTACCGGCTCGACAACATGATCCTCACCCCGGCCGGCGAGGTCGCCGCCGTGGTCGACTGGGAGCTCTGCACGCTCGGCGACCCGCTCGCCGACGTCGGCCTGCTGATGGTCTACTGGCCCGACCGCAACGAGGACGGCGAGGAGCCGATCGCGCTCGGCCAGCCCGCCAACCTCGCCCCCGGCTTCCCCAGCCGCGCCGAGCTGCGCGCCCGCTACGCCGAGCGCTCCGGCCGCGACCTCTCCCAGCTCGACTTCTTCGTCGCCCTCGGCTACTGGAAGCTGGCGATCATCCTCGAGGGCGTCTACGCCCGCTACAAAGCCGGCGGCTACGGCAAGGCCGACGCCGGCGTCGAGTACTTCGCCCGCCTGGTCGAGCGCCTCGCCGAGGCGGCAGAGGCAGCCGAGCGGCGGGACTGAGGCGGCGCCGGCGCTATCCGCGCTTGACGAAAGCGCCCAGGGTCCAGTGCAGGTTCAGGCCCAGGGCGGTGCCCGCCGGGCCCTGCTGGAGCCGCGGGATCACGTCGACGGTCATCAGCTCGCGGATGACGCTCTCACGCAACCGCCGATCCTCGATCTCCGGCAGGTACTCGGCCTGGTTCGAGGGGACGAGCAGGCCGCGGACGATGTCCTCGCTGAGCATCTCGAAGGTCCGTTCCTCGGTTTCGCCGGCGAAGCGTCGCTCCAGCGCGGCGACCACCTCGGCCGCCAGCGGCCGCGGCAGGATGCGCCGGTCGGCGCGACCCTGCGCCTCGCGCAGCGCCCCCTCGTCGAAGTCCGCGCGGGCGCGGCGCACAGCCTCGGCCAGCTCCGCCGACGCCTCCGCCGGAAGCTCGGCCCGGCCGCCGAGCAGCTCGAGCCAGCGCTCGCGCAGGACCCGGTTGGGGTCGTGCAAGAGGACCGCGTAGGGGCCCGCCGGGCCGAGGTCCGGGGCGCTCCAGAGCAGGCGGCCGGTCGGAGAGAGCACCTCGGCCAGGCCGCCGATCGCCCGCTCCCGGGCCTTCGGCGGGATCAGGTGAAAGACCATGTTCGCCATCGCCGCGTCGAAGCGGACGCCGCCGACCGCCGCGTCGAGGTCGCGGAAGCCGCCGCCGGGGTTGCGCAGGGAGTGGAAGCGGGTCCAAGAGCATTCGCGCAGCAGCTCATGGCCTTTCGCGAACCAGCTCGAGGGAAGGTCGACCAGATGCAGCTCGAACTCGACTCCGGCGCGCCGCAGGCGCTCCTCCAGGCCTCGCTCGGCGCAGGCCTTGAGCAGCTCGATTGACGCCGTCCCGGTCCCGGCGCCGTAGTCGAGAATGCGGATCGCTTCGCCCGGGGAGGCGGCCGCCAGGCGCGCCTCGATCGTGTCCAGGGCGCCGGCGACGACATAGCCGGTCGGCCCCGCTCCCCAGGCGGCCGGGAAGCGGATGTCGCCGCCGGCGAAGAGGATCTCGTGCAGCGCCTCGCCGTCGGTGAGATCGGTTCCGGCGGGTGGCGTCCAGGTGTCGTGCCGTTCCGCGCCGACCGCGCTCACGGGGAGCGAGGTCATCGCTGCCGGGAGCAGACGGTTGTGGCCGATCGAGACGAACGGGCGGTTGGAGGGATAGCGCCGTTCGCTGTGCGGCAGCGTTGCCAGTCCGGCCGCCTGGCAGCAGCGCAGGAAGGAGGCGTGATCGACCGGGTACTGGGTCGAGTAGGCCTGGTGGGCGTCGAAGGCGACGCTGTGCAGCGCGCCGAGTTGCTTGCGGGCGACGACCGGGGCGACGCAGTGGGCCTCAAGCACGATCATCCCGTGCTTGCGCGTGTGCCGCTCCCAGCGGGCCAGGTGGGCGATCAGGTCGCGCTCGACGTCCTCGCCCGCCAGCGGGCGGCCCTCGCCGTCGATGTAGACGCCGCTCGTCCAGCCGGGCGCCGGCAGCGAAGGATCGGCGCCCCGGTAGGAGCGCTCATGGTCGATGAAGGAGCGGATGTGGAGCCCGTCCTCGATCGCCAGCCCGTGCTCGGCTAGCGAGTCGCGCAGCCCGTCGGGGTTTGTCACGTCGCCACGCAGGAGCAGCGCCGGGACTCCGGCTTCATCGAGGTTCCGCCGCGCCTGCTCGAGTGCGCTGGCGTCGATGTCGAGCCCGACCATCAGCAGCGGCACCTTGTCGAGGTATTCGCCGCGCTTGGTCCGCGCCCCGATCAGTTCGTGCAGGTGGATCAGCCAGCTGCCGTTGCCGCAGCCCATCTCGGCGATGAACGCCGGTTGCGAGGAGAGTGGTTCGCGATCGAACAGCTCGGCGATGGTCGCGTCGCTGTCGACGAAGTAGCGGCGGTGGGCGGAGGCGCTGATCCGCAGGTTCAGCTCGCGGTGCACGTGCCACTCGCCGCCGCCGTCCTGCGGCGGGCTGACGGTGAGCTCGCCGCGGAAGAGCTCGGGCAGACGGGCGAGCATCGGCAGGTAGGTGGCGACGCCGCCGAAGTTGAGCGCGAAGGCGCGCGCGCCTTCGCCGTCGGCGGTCCAAGTCCCGGCCGCCGGATCGAGCCAGCCGAGCGCCTCGAAGAGGCGCCGCATCGCCTCGCCTGCGGCGCCCTCGGGCAGATCGGGCGCCTGCCCGCCGAGCCGCCCGTCCTCGTGCAGCCAGAGCATCGCCGGCACGGTCAGGCCGCCGTCGAGATGGCCGCGGATCACGGAGGCGAGCTGCTCACCGGCCGCCGGGCCGATCCCCCAGCGCTCTCGCGCCGGTTCGACCAAGGCGGCGAAGCGCTCGCTCTGCGCCTCGCTCCAGGGCCTCGTCCAGGCGTCGTCGCCGGCCCCGCCGAAGCCCTGGAGCAGCTCGCCCAGGGCGACGTAGTGGCGTCGCGAGGCGACGGCGACGCGACCGTCTGCGGTCCAGCGCAGGACCGAGGTGCTCGGGTCGAGGGTGGCGCCCTCGACCAGCCAGCCGGTCGAGGCGAGGCAGTGGAGCGCGATCCGCAGCGCCCCGAACCCGGCCTCGTTCATCCCCGGGTAGAGGTCGGCCAGGGAGCGCTCCTCGGTCAGCGAAGGTTCCAGGATCCCCAGCTCGTCGAGCGCCTTCATCGTCGCGCAGAGGACAACTCCGTCCTGAGAGAGGAACATCGTCCGCCGCATCGCGCTCCGTCGGCTCGTCACTTCGCTTCCCCCGGTTCAGCCGCAGGCCCGCCCTTCCGCGAGCGCACGACCTCGCGCAGTGGCCGGTACTTGAACTTCATCAGCGGTCGCTCGACGAAGTAGTAGCTGAGCATGGCGAGGGGCACGGCGATCACGACCTCGGCGATCAGGACCGTCCAGTAGCCCTCGCCAGAGCCGAACAGGGAACCGAGCATCACTGCGACCGTGCCATGCCAGAGCAGTAGCCCGTAGGAAATCAACCCCGTCCACATCAGAAATGGGTGGCCGAGGACGCGAGCCGGCAGGCCGCGGTTGGGGTTGGCGAAGACCGCCGGCAGGAAGAAGAGCGTCGCCCCGATTCCCTGCAGCACGTTGAGCGCCAGGTACTCGGAGCTGTTGAAGGCGAAGACGAAGGGCGCGTCGGAGAAGGCGAGCACGCTGACCACGTACACCCCGAAACCGCCCAGCCAGCAGAGCGCCGGCTTCTCGGCTACCAGTCGCAGCGCCCGCGGTTGGCGGCTGCGCTGTGCGTAGACGACTGAGATCACCGCCAGGCCCATGCCGAGCGCGAACCAGTAGAAGTAGCCGGCGAAGCTGTACCTGAACCAGGCTTGGTCGCGCAGATCGAACGGAGACCCTCCGAGCAGCAGGGATGCCACGGCGACGGTTGCCAGCAGCCCCAGCTCCCAGGCGACCCAGCTCTGCGCGCGCAGTCTCGCGATCAGCCCCGTCGCCGCGGCGAGGAAGGGCAGGGCGACGTAGAAGGTCAGGTCGATACCCAGGGTCCAGGATTGGGGCAGGCCGCAGCGGAACTCCTCGTCGGCCGGGCAGACGCTGTGCAGGTGGTTTACGTCGAGGAAGTCGGTGAGGGTGTAGAAGGCCCACCAGTTGTGGCTGAAGACGCCGAAGAGCCCCGGGAAGATCGCCAGCGCGGTGAGAGCGACCCAGTAGGCGGGGTAGAGGCGGAGGAAGCGCCGCCGCGCGTAGTCGCCGGTGCGTGGCGCCGCCGGCCCACCGGTGCGGTGGGCGATCATCGGCCTGTAGAGCAGGAAGGCGGAGAGCATGAAGAAGACCGCCACGACGCCGTCCCAGCGGACGACGATGCGGTTGGGAAGGCTCGTGGTGAATCCCCCGAACCCGCCGGTGAAGAACCACGCATGCCCGACGATGATCGCGATCGCGGCGACGCCCCTCAGGCCGACCGTGAGCGGGAAGCGCGGGTGGTGCGGAGGGGGCGCTATGACATCTGGGTCAGCCGTGTCGTACGCCGCGGAGCTGCCTTTTGCGCTCATTCGGTGGCTGAGCGAACCATCGCGTCGAGGAAGTTGGTGTCACAGTCGACAAGCCCCGCGTTTCGGGCAGCTTTGCGTTGCAGGAGTTCAAGGCCCGTCAGCTGTTCCTGCAATCTGGCCACTCTGTTCAGATCCTGCCCCCGCCCCGCCTCGAGCCTTTGTTCGGCCAAGACGACGATCGGGTCAAAGAGGTCGGCGTAGAGGTCGAAGCGGGGATCGTCTGCAGCTCTCTCCAGTTCCTGCTGGCGCAATCCCGTGTGCTTCACCACTCGTATACCGGGCTTGGCAAAGCCCTCAGTGGTCAGTTCGAGCGTATTCGCGTAGCCGCGGCTCAGCACTCCGGCAGCGAGCTTCTTGACCTCGCGGAGCAGCTGCCGGCAGTTTGCGTTGGCGCTGACCACGACCGCATGGGGGAGCGGCTCGGCGTCGGATTGCTCACCCGCGCCGCCGCACGAGGCGAGCAAGACGGCGCAGGGCAGGGATACCGTGAGGATGCGGAGCCTGCGGCGAATGGTCACGTCGTCTCCGCACCTGCTCTGCGCATCGCGTCCCAAATGGAGACGAGCCCGATCGCCGCGAGGATCAGCAGATAGGGATCGATCGGGACCCGGTCGCGTGGGAGGCCGTTGAGGAGAGCGGTGGAGATCAGAGTCAGCACCGGCACGAGCCAGAGGAACAGCGGTCCACGAGGAATCCAAGGTTGCGGTCCACCCGCCTTCGAACGGATCAGTGCGACCACGCCCAGTAGCCCCAGCACTGCCGCGATTGCGAGACCGGCGCGCTCGGCCGGGGGGACCGCGCTGCCGATCCCCCGATCGGTGAGTTCGTGGCCGTCTCGATCGACCACCGATCCCGCGGCGATCTCGAACATCCGCAGCAGATTCCACCCGAAGGTCTCGGCGACATAGCCGGGATGTTGCCAGGCGAAGTTTCTCGCCGCGCGGCGCAGCCTTTCGTCGACATCACCCTCGTCGATTCCGTGCGTCGCGAACAAAGGAGTGAACTCCGGCACGATCTGCGGATCCCGCCAGGCGCCATGACTGGTGGAATCCCGGAATGAGGCCTCGTTGTAGACCCCGGCCGCGGTGAGCCCGGTACTCGTGGTCACCGGGATGAATCGCCCGAACTCGGCCGCATTTCGCACCGTCCAGGGGGCGATGACAAGTGCCGCCGCGGCGAGCGTCGCGGCCGGCGCCAGGAATGCCCGTGGGGCAAGGCGGGGGCGCGCGGTCCACGTGCCGAAGGCGACAGCCGGGATCAAGGCCAGGCCGATGTTGCGAGTGAGCAGCGCCAACCCGCACACTGCGCCGGCTGCCACGGCCCAGCGTAGGAGCCCTCCGGAGCGGCGGAAGTTGAGCACGCAGAGCAAGGCAGCCAACTCGAGAACGAGGAACAACGACTCCGAAAGAAGCTCCTGGCTGAGCAGGACGAGGGGGGGAAAGACGGCCGCCATGGCCGCCGCGACGAGTCCGACCCGTCTGCCCCAGATCCGCTTTACGAGCAGATAGAGCAGCAGGACAGCGAGAGCCCCGAGTGCGGCGCCCGCGAGGCGGCCGGCGGAGAGGCTGTCGCCGCTGAGGGCATAGACGCCACCGAGCAGATACGGATAACCCGGCCCTCTGACCGCGGTCGGCCCCCCCTGCAGCAGGTACCCCGTCCGCGGGTAGCCTTCGCCCGCGGCAATCGAGTGGGCCAGGTAGTCGTACTCGAGCGCGTCGTTTGCTGGCCGGTAGCCGGTGTCTGGAACGATCACGGCGATGCGGGCGATCAGGGCGAGCAGGACGATCGCCCCGACGATCCACGAGCGTCCGGCGGCTCGCGCCCCGGGTTGCCCCTCTATGTGCGAAGGGCCTCCCGATTGGGAGGCCCCCTGCGGGCGAGATGTCGGCGATCGCGCCTCTACTTCGTCCCGCACATCACGACTGCGGTGAGCGACCAGGTCGGGGTCAGCCCGCTGATCGCTTCGGCGCCGACGAACCAGCCCCCGCCGTAGAAAAGCGAATCGGATTCATGGACCGTAACTTTGTTGGTTTCACTGCCGCCAACGAAGAAGCCGCCACCAAGCACTGGCTCCTCCGTCGGACAGCTGGCGCTGGCGGTCTTCGCAGTCGTGTTGTTGGAGGCCGTCGCGGTGCCCGCTATCTGGTGAGAGCTCTTGACCCTGGTGTTCGCGTTGGCTTCTGCTGCTTCGGCGGCGGAGAGGGCGGCATCGGCGGTGGCTTTCGCGCCGTCGGCGCTTTCCTGCGCTTTTTTGGCGGCCTCACTGGCGCCGTCGGCGCTGCTTTGCGCGCCGTTTGCGCTGTTCTGTGCCCCATTGGCCTTGCCGATGGCATTTTTAGCCTGGGACTTGGCCTGATTCGCTCGCTTCAGGGCCTTGTTGGCCGTCTTCTTGACATTCGCGGAGATGCTCGCGATCGGATTCGACGGACCTCCAAAGGCAGGGACGGCGAGCGCCAAAGCAAGAACCAGACTCAATCCCAAAACCACGTATCGCTTGCTCATCGTCGCTCCCCTTCGTCTTTATGGTCGGATCCGAGATGTAACTGACGCCATTGGATCACATCGAGGTGGGTCGCGCAAGTATTCGGCCCGAGTGTCCGGAGACGGGTTATTTCGACGGATCCCCGAAGCCGATGGTTAGGGCCGCGCACTTGGTGAGGCCGAGCGCGGCGATCGCAGCTTCCACTTCGGCCGACGCGGCATCGACGCGTCTGGCCTGTGCGACGGTCCGAGGCCGCTGTCCCTCATCCGCGATGCGTGCCAGGGTGGCTATCCGGAGCTCGACGTCGAGGAGGGCAACGCCAAGGTTTTGGGTCTGTTCAAGCCGGTCCTCCGGCTCTGCGAGGGATTGGAACTTCGTTCGCCAATCGTCGATGATCGACACCAGCGATCGAGCGAGTCCGCCGGGGTCATCCCGGCGGAAGGATTCGCGCTCGGCAGCGACGATATGCCGCTTGGCTTTGACGCAAAGCCGGTCGGCCGCGACGGTGTACGCGTCGCGGGGAATCGCGTCTTCAGAGGCCGGTTCGAGGGCGATGAACGCCCCGACAGCAATGATCAATGCGATCACGGTTGCGCCGGTGAGCAGCTTGGCGCGGCGATCGCCCCCCAGCACGCCCGTGATCCGTTCGCGGGGGGAGCGCTTTGCCCGCGTCGATGAGGCGCGTTGCAAGCTTGCCCCGCAAGAGCTACAGAACCGATCGTCGGGTGCGTTTGGCGTCCCGCAGCGAGGGCAATGCACGCGCCGGAACCTATCAGCGGCGCTTATGTGACCGTGAGCTACATTGAGTGATGATGATTGTCGAGAGAGAGCGTCGAAGCTGGCGTGCGGCGAGTGGGAGCGCATTTTTGATCGTGGCCCTGGCCACCGGATTGAGCGCGTGCGGTTCCCACGGGCCCACCGCGTCAACCTCCGAGTCCGGGGTCGATCAGGCCCCCGCGCGGAATTCGTCGCAACCCGGAGGCGCGCCTGTCGCGGCGGCGCCCAGCAGTACGGGTCGACTGAAAAGGCGGGGGTGTGGGCCAAGCCGGCGGAGCCCCGGGCTTCACATAAGACGCGGACCTCTCACCCGAGCTACGCGTGCGGAAGCCGGCCGCTTCAGGTCCCGGTGCGGATACTCAAGCTGGCCCGCAAAAGGCCAAGCGCAGATGCCCTGCGGGGGTCAATCGGAAGCAGTGCTTCGGCCAGGTCGAAGCAGCAACGAATCAGTCGGCCGTCGCAGGAGGTTTCCGATCCTCGCGACTGTCTCGATGTGATGTCGCGTGAAGAATGCGCGGAGTTGGTCGGCTCACAATCGACGCAGGAGGATCCACCCCCGTCGTTTGAGCCCAAGGAATGCCTCAAGGTCCACTCGCGCGAGCAGTGCAAAGCTGTGGAAGAAGCGATCGAAGCACAGCGGTAGGCAGATGACGAGTGCGGGGTCATGTCATGGCTGAGGCAGCTCCCACCGGCACCGTCGTGGCTCCCGCCGGGCTTGCACTGACGACCCTCGGGGTCGAGCCCGGCGAGCTGCCGAAGACGATGGCCGCCTGGATGCTCCGCCCGGAGCGGGAGGGCGACCTCGCCACCGCCTACGAGGTCGAGGAGGTCGAGGTCCCCGAGCCCGGGCCGTTCGAGGTGATCGTGCGGGTGATGGCTGCGGGCCTCAACTTCAACAGCATTTGGGCCGCGCTGGCCGACCCGATCTCTGTCTTCCCCTATGGCGATCATCCCGAGTGGGGTCACCACATCGGCGGCTCGGACGCGTCCGGGATCGTCTGGAAGGTGGGTGTCGGTGTCGAACGCTGGAAGCCCGGCGACGAGGTCGTAATCCATGCCAACCAAGCGTCCTACGAGGATCCCGAGGTCCACGGCCTCGATCCGCTGGCGGCGCCGAGCCAGCTCAGCTACGGCTATCAGACGACCTGGGGCACGTTCGCGCAGTTCTGCAAGCTGCAGGCCCAGCAGCTGCTGCCGAAGCCGCCAAGCCTGTCCTGGGTCGACGCATCCGCCTACGGCGTCACCCACTTCACCTCTTACCGGATGCTGATCGACCAGTGCAAGCTCCAGGCTGGCCAGAACGTGTTGATTTGGGGGGCGGCCGGGGGTCTCGGGCGTGTTCGCGACGCAGCTCTGCCGCGCCGCCGGGGCCAATGCGGTCGGTGTCGTCTCCTCGGCAGAGAAGGGACGGTTGGTCGAGGAGCTCGGCGCGGTCGGTCACATCGACCGCAACGAGTTCGCCGGCATGGTCCGCCGCGGGGGAGAGAGCGCCGCCGAGGAGAGCGAGCGGGTGGCGGCGATGCGCGCGATTCGCCAAGCGGGTCAAGGAGATCCTCGGCGACGCCCCCGACATCGTCTTCGAACACGTCGGCAAGGAGGTCTTCCCGACCTCGGTCTTCACCGTCAAGCCCTTCGGCAAGGTGGTCACCTGCGGCGCCACCACCGGCTACCAGCTCGACTTCGATGTGCGCTATCTGTGGATGCGCCAGAAGCAGATCATCGGCTCGCACGCCTTCAACGCCTACGAGTGCTGGCGCGCGAACGAGTTGATCGTCGAGGGCAAGGTCCGCCCGGTGATGTGGCGGGCGTTTGCCTTCGAGCAGCTGCCCGAGGCGCACCGGTTGATGGAGTCGAACCGGCACATCGGCAAGATCTCGCTGCTCGTCGGCGCCGAGGACGCCGAGGTCGGCAAGACCGCGGAAGGCCCGGGCGCGATCTGGGTCGGGGACGAGTAGGGGCATGGACGCCGCGGTTTGCCGGTGAGCGATTGCGGCTGGTGCGGCGCGGCGATTCCAGCCGACGCGCCACGGCGCGAGCACCGGGTTCGCTGCGAGCGGTGCGGCGCCTGGTCGGCCGAGCCGATGCCGGACGAGGAGGCGCTCGAGCGGGCGTACCAGGGTTGGTATCGCCCGGACGGCGGGCGGTTCGCGGGCTTTGGCGACTGGTTGTTTCGGCGACTGCGCGGCCGCCTTGCCCGCCGTCTCGACCGGATCGCCGCGCCTGGCCCGATCCTCGACGTCGGCGCGGGTGACGGCGCCCTGCTCGATGCTCTGCAGGCACTCGGCCGGCCAGTCGTCGGCATCGACCGGCGCTCCCCCCATCCCGAGGTAAGGGAAGAGGGGCTGGATCGAGCCGGCGGGCCGTGGGCGGGGGTGGTCTTCTGGCACAGCCTCGAGCATCTACCCTGCGCGGGTGATTCGCTCGACCGGGCTGTCTCGTCGCTGGAGCCTCAGGGAGTGGTCGTGATCGCGATGCCGAATCCCGCCAGCCTGCAGGCAGCCGCTGTTCGGCGACCGCTGGTTCGCGATCGACTACCCCCGCCACCTCGTCCACGTTCCGGCGAGCGTCGTTGCTGGCCCGTCTTCGCGGGCTCGGCCTGAAGGTCGACCGGGTCAGCTACCTGCGTGGTGGCCAGGTGGTCTTCGGCTGGCTGCACGGACTTGGTCGGCGGCCTGCCGGGACAGCCCGATCTCTATGACGCGATCCGTCGGCCGGAAGCGCGACGGAGCTCGATCAGCCGCTCTCGACGGATCGCCACGCTTGCGGCCGCTGTGTTGCTGCTGCCTGTTGCATGGCTTGCCGCCATGTTCGAGCTGGCCTTGAGGCGGGGCGGGTCCGTATACGTCGAGGCACGCAATGTCTGAGCGCGCCGGGCTGCAGGTGGCGGTCGTGATGCCGGCGCTCAACGCGGCGACCACGATCGAGGAGACGATTGCCGCGATTCCCCGTGACTGGGTCGACGAGGTCGTCGTCGTCGACGACGGCTCCACCGACGAGACCGCCGCGGTGGCCCGGCGACTGGGCGTGCGGGTTGTCTGGCATCCCCACAACGCGGGCTACGGCGCGAACCAGAAGACCTGTTACCTCGATGTGCTCCAGCGTGATGCCGAGGTGGTCGTGATGCTGCATCCAGATGGACAGTACGAGCCGCGACTGATCCCCGATCTGGTCCAGCCGATCCTCGCCGGAGAGGCGGATCTCGTGCTCGGTTCGCGCATGCTTGTTCCCGGCGCCGCGAGAGAGAACGGCATGCCCCTATATAAGAGAGTCGCCAACCGGGCCCTCACCGCGATCGAGAACCGGGTGATGGGCACCGAGCTGACCGACCTCCACACGGGCTACCGCGCCTACTCCCGAGGTCTGCTGTTGGGGGTGCCGTTCCTGCGCAACGCGACGGATTTCAGCTTCGACTCGGAGATGCTGCTGCAGGCCTCCTCGCTCGGCTATCGGCTCGCCGAGGTCCCGGCGAAGAGCAGGTATTTCGCGGACGCGTCTTCGATTCGCTTCGGACCCGCATCGGTCTACGGGCTGAAAACGCTGTGGGCAGTGGCGCGTCTGGTTCTGCACCGGCGTGGAGTCTGGCGCTCGCGGAAATACCGCTGAGCCATTTCCGAATGACCCGGGCGCGACGCATCGGGCCGTCAGATCACCCGCTCAGCGTCGCGCCCGCGCGCTCGAGGCATCGCAAGCAGTTCCCGGCCGGCGCGCTCGCGCTGAGCAATCTCCTTCATCCGCAGCAGCAGCGATGCGGACGGGGTCACCTTGCCGTTGACGTAGGTAGATAGTCGCGAGGCTGAGGTGCCGATCCGGGAGGCGAACTGGGAGCGGGTGAGGCCGGATTGATCCACCAGCTGGGCGATCTCGGCGGCGACGGCTTGCCGCTCACCCGCCTCGGCCGCTTCGCGAGCCCGGGAGACGATTCGCTCCATCGCCTTCGCCACGCCATAGGGGCGGCTGTAGGTGAGCACCTCCTCGACTCGGCGGGCAACCGGGCCCCACGGTTCGGCGCGGATCGCCCCGGCCAGTCGTCGCCAATGAGAGAGACTGCCGCGCTCGAGCGCTGCCTGGATCGCCTCCTGCGGCCACTGGGCGACCGGGTCGTCCGGGGATGCGCTGACGTTGCGGAAGGCCAGCGCCCTCATTGCTCGGCCATCCCCGCTGCGACATCGCCGAGGACGTCGGTCACCGCGCTCCAGTCACTCCAGCGTTTGCGCAGCCGGCGGTAGGACGGAAGTTGCTCGATGACCGAGCGATCGGCCGGGCGCGGCTCCGCGAGCTGGCGCACGAGCTGAGAGGCGACGCCGTCGCCGTCGCCGTTCTGGTCGGCGTAGTAGGCGTCGATGTCCGATAGGACCGCGGCCGCGCGGTCGACGCCGATTTGGTCAGAGAGAGCGGCGAGGTCGAGGTAGTCGCGAGTCTGATTGCGGCGCACGATCAGGAAGGCCTTGATTCGCATGGTCTCCTCGACCGTCGGTACGGTCACCTCGCCTCCCGAGGGGACAGTGACGGCGGTGACCTCCAAGGGAGTCTTGCGGAGCATCTGCCGCACACCGGCTTCGATCCCGTCGAGGTTGCCGAGGATCACCTTCCCGGGCGCTACGCGGTTGGTCGCCCAGCCCTCGTCTTGCTCGACCGCTTCCAGCACCATCTCGAAGCGATCGGCAAGGTCGGAGACGACGTGATCGTGGCCGCGCGATTCGCGGTGGTCGGCATAGAGAATCGCCGCCGAGCCGCCGACCAGGACCGCCCCCGGCACAAGGTGTTGTAGGTGCGCGGCCGACTCCAGCAGGGAGATGAACTGTGGATCTCTATCTTCTACGTCAGGCACCGCGCCAGATTATCAGATCCGATAATCCAAGGCGGGGGTCGTTCCAGGTCGGGGCGGGGTTGTCAACTCCATAGCGCTGCGAGCGGAACTACCCAGAGCCGGTCGCCGAAAGGAAGCGTCCGCTCGCCCGTATAGAGTACAACGCCGCAGGCGAAGCGCTCGCCGAGCTTTTCGCGAAGCTGTCGGAGGCCCGCGAAGTCGCTGCCGCCGACCGTCGCTCCCGCCTTGACCTCGACGCCGGCGATCTCGCCGGAGGCGGACTCGAGCACGATGTCGACCTCGCGGCCCATCTTGTCCCGGTAGTGGAAGAGCGAGGCTTCGGCTTCGGATACGTCCGCAAGTCGCAGCAGCTCCATCGCGACGAAGTTCTCGAAGACCGCCCCGGCTACCGCGCCGTCAATCTCGATCCTCCGCTCGTTTACTTTGAGCAGCCAGCAGAGGAGGCCGCTGTCAACGACGTAGAGCTTCGGGCTCTTGATTTGCCGCGCGCCAAGGTTCACATGCCACGGCTTCAACGACCGCACCAGGAAGAGGTTTTCGAGAGCTCGCGTGTAGGAGTGGATGGTGTTCTTGTCCAACCCCAGGTCTCTGCCCATCCCCTGGAAGCTCGTGAGCCCGCCGGCGCGAGCCGCGATCACGTAGAGGAGGCGCTCCAGGGCGTCAGGGGCGCGCAGGTTGGCTACGTCGCCCAGGTCACGCTCGATGATCGAAGAGACATAGCTGGAGAAGAAGCTGCCCAGCGTACGAGGCCCGCGCTCCTGGGCTTCCGGATACCCTCCTCGCTGAATGCGTTCGGAATAGGCGCGGCGCCCAAGCGGGACGTCATTGAGTTCGGGCGGTGCTCCTCTCAGTAGCCCGTCGACGAAGTTTTCGGTTTTGGTTGCGGCCAGCTCCGCCGCGGAAAGGGGCCAGATATTGACGTAGTCGACTCGGCCCGGGAGCGCATCCTTGACGGTGGGTAGAGCAAGGATGTTCGCCGAGCCCGTGAGCAGGAACTGCCCCCGCGTATTGTCGCGATCGAGGCGTTGCTTGATCGCGAGTAGGAGGTCGGGTACCCGCTGGACCTCGTCGATTGCGACCGGCGTATCGAGTCGAGCGACGAATTCGGCCGGATCCTCGGCAGCCGCTTTGCGGGTGATGTCATTGTCGAGCGTGAGCACTTCCGCTGGGTAGTCATCTTGGGTCAGCTCCTGCAGCAAGGTGCTCTTGCCGACCTGCCTCGCTCCCAGAATGGCAACCGCACGACTCGCGGCTAGCAGTTCGAGAACCCGAGGGCGGATCTGACGTTGGATGAACATGGGCAGATCGTGAATTATAACAAGGACAATCTGTGAATTTAATTGGTGACAATCTGTGATTTAAATCCCGACAGATTGGGACTTGGGGCTCGGCAACCTGGGATTTCAGGCTCAGTTCGGCCGCGAGGGCGCCCTTGGACTCGGCGCCGTTGTGGTCACCCGCTCAGCGTCGCGACCGCTCGCTTGTCCGCGGGGTCGATGCGCTCGAGGCCCTCGATCTCGTCGAATGCGCGATCCGTGGCGAGGATGGCGTCGATCCCGCGGTTGATCGCGAGGGCTGCGAAGACGGCGTCGCGGGTGTTGAGCTCCTTGTGCATCTCGAAGAGGTCGATGCCGCGCTGAACGTCATTGGGCTCTACGGGATGCCACCAGGCGAGCGCGGCGACGCTTTGGGCGGCCTTGGCCGCGCCGAGGCGATCCCCCGTGCGCCGCGCTCTCTGGTGAGTGAGCTCCTGAAGAAGATCTGCGCTCGCCTCGCCCTGCAGATCGCCGACCGCCGCCTTGCGCACGATCTCGCGGCACGGCTCCCTGTAGGGGTGCTCTACACCGAGGGCGTAGACGAAGATCGAGGTGTCGTAGAGGAAGCGCCTCACGCCCCGGGCCACCTGCGCAGCTGCGCGTCGAGCAACTCCCGCTTCTGATCCTCCCAGTCAGGCTCCGGGCCGTCGCCGGGGGGAGGGGGCATGGCGAGCAGCGCCTCGCCGGCTCGTTCGCGTTCATCTTGGGCCCCCGCTCGTGGGAACTCGTGGTCGATCGCGCGGCGGACGAGCTCCCCGACCGGCGCGCCGATCCGCTCCGATTCCCGCGCCAGCCGCTCGTAACGCTCGTCGTCGACGAGCACCTGCAGGCGTCGATTGAGCATGTGCAGACCTTAGCAGGTCATATGCGCATACATGTGCAGGAATACCCGGCAGGAGGGCGGGTAGGCGTCGGGAAGGACAGATCAACGAACGGAAATCGAGATCGGGCCATCCGGCCCGCAACCGAAGGGAGCGCACTCTTGAAACAGATACGCAGGCGACTCACGTACGCGAACGTGATGTCTTCCATCGCCGTCTTCCTCGTCCTCGGCGGCGGCGCCGCGTTTGCGGCGACCAGCCTGCCGGCCAACAGCGTCGGCCCGCGGCAATTGCAGCCGCGCGCGGTCGGGACCGGCTTCATTGACCGCAACGCGGTCAGGGTCGGCAAAATCGGTCTGGAAGCGGTCAAGGCCGGCAAACTGGCGAAGAACGCCGTGCCGACCGACCGGCTGCGCAACAACGCCGTGGCGACGGCGAAGATCGCCAACTCCGCGGTCACGTCCGACAAGCTGCGCAACTCCAATGTGACCACGGAAAAGATCAGGGGCATCGCCGTGACCGGCGAAAAGATCGCCCCCGGCGCGGTCGACACCGGCAAGCTCGCCGACGGCGCCGTGACCAACCCGACGCTGGGGAACCTCGCGGTACGGGCGTCGAAGCTCGGCCCGATCGCGATCCGCACCGCGACCGAGGAGGTCGAACCCAGCAAACCGGGCACGGTCGAGAAATCGTGCGAGGCCGGCGAGCTGATGCTGGCCGGCGGCGGCGGTTTCGACGTCGAGCTCACCGCAGACAAACTCCGCCTCGTCTCCTCGATGAGCGAAGGCACGAATGCGTGGCGCGTGCGCGGCTTCAACGAAGACGCCACGGCGCAGGATCTGACGGTCCGCGTGATCTGCCTCGAGGACTGAGGCCAGGGTTCAGATCGGCCGCGGGGCGTGCTTGGGCTCGGGCGCCTCGCCGGCCGCTTCGGCCTCGGCTCGCTTTGACCAGCGGTTGAGCTCGCGGCGGGCGAGGACCATCTTGTGGACCTCGTCGGGGCCGTCGGCGAGGCGCAGCATGCGGGAGAAGCGCCACAGGGCGGCGAGCGGGGTGTCATCGGTCATCCCCAGCGAGCCGTGGATCTGGATCGCCCGGTCGAGCACCTCCATGACCATGTTGGCGGCGACGATCTTGATCGCCGAGATCGACTGGCGGGCGGCGCGCTTGCCCTCGGTGTCCATCTTCCAGGCCGCGTACATCGTCAGCAGGCGGGCCTGGTCGATTTCCATCCGCGAGGTCGCGATCGCCTCCTGCACGAACTGCTTGTCGGCCAGCGGGCCGCCGAAGGCCTGGCGCTCGTTGGCGCGGCGGCACATCATCTCGTGGGCACGCTCGGCGGTCCCGATCGCCCGCATGCAGTGGTGGATCCGCCCCGGCCCGAGCCGGTCCTGGGCGATCGCGAAGCCCTTGCCCTCCTCGCCGAGCAGGTTGGCTGCCGGCACGCGGCACTCGGTGTAGCGGATCTCGCAGTGGCCCGGGCCCTTGTCGTGGCCCATCACCGGGATCGGCCGGACCAGCTCGAAGCCGGGGTTGTCGGTCGGCACGCAGATCATCGAGGCGCGGGAGTAGGGCGGCGCCTCGGGGTCGGTGACGACCATCGCGATCGCCAGCTCGGCCCCCATCGCGCCCGAGGTGAACCACTTGTGGCCGTCGATCACCCACTCCTCGCCATCGCGCACCGCGCGCGCCTGCAGCAGGGTCGGGTCCGAGCCCGACACCTCGGGCTCGGTCATCGAGAAGCAGGAGCGGATCCGTCCCTCGAGCAGCGGCTCGAGCCAGCGCTCGCGCTGCTCCGGCGTGCCGTGCTCGGCGAGGATCTCCATGTTGCCGGTGTCGGGCGCGGCGCAGTTGAAGGCCATCGGCGCCGCCGCCGGGCTGCGCCCCATCTCCTCGCAGAGCAGCCCGTACTCCCAGTTGGAGAGCCCCGGGCCGAAGCGCTCGTCGGGCATGAAGAGGTTCCACAGCCCCTCGGCCTTGGCCCGCTCACGCACCTCGACGAGGATCTTCGGGTAGGGGACGCCCGGCGCGACCTCGGCGTCGAGCGCCGCCATGATCTCGCGCTCGTTCGGGTAGAGCTGCTCGTCCATGAAGTCGAGGATGCGCTCGCGCAGGGTCTCGACCTGGGGGCTGGGCTTGAAGTCCATGCTGCTGCGTCCTCTCCTCGGGTCCGGAGGGGGAAAGCTAGCTCAGCGGCGGCGGTAGCGGGCGAAGAGCTCGCCGTCCTCTTCCAGTAACCAGGCCAGTTCCAGTCCGATCTCCTCGGGTAACTGTCCGCTCAGTAGGTTGGGACCGCCGCCGCCCGCCAGCTTCGGGCTGATCGTCAGGAACAGCTCGTCGACCAGGCCCAGCGCCTGCAGTGAGCCGTGCAGCGTCGGCCCGCCCTCACATAGAAGAGAGCGCACGCCTTGCTCGCGCTGCAAACGCAAAAGGGCGGCAAGGTCGACGCGGCCATCGGGGCCGCTCTCGACCACGATCAAAGGCTTCTCGATCCGGTCGTAACCCTCCGCGCGTTTCGTGCCGGCCCCGATCATCACGGCGTCGAAGCGCTTGCGAAGCCCCACGAGCATCGCCGTGTCGGCTTCCGATCCGATCGGCCCTGACACGCCCTCGATCGTCGCCCGCCCGTCGACCGTGGCGGCGAAGTTCATCGCGACAAACGGGCGGTCCTCGCGAGCATCCTCTCCAGGAAGGTAGGAGCCGAGCTGCTCCGCGATGGTCGTCTCGCCGGGATCGGGCAGTAGCCGTCGCATCGTCCGCAGCGTACTTTGCGTGTGAGTTTCAGATCGCATTGCGACCCTAACCTCACACGCAACCGATCAGTAGTCGTGCCAGCCGGCGAACTCGCGGCCGGCGAACTCCTGCAGGGCGGCGACGTCGGCGCCGAAGCGGCCGCGGATCGTCTCGAAGAGGTCGTCGGGCAGCTCGGGCTTCGGCGCCGGCGGCTTCTCCGGGTCGTGGACGACCTTCTCGACGATCCAGCGCAGCGACTCGGGCAGGCGGTCGAAGTTGCGGTCGAAGGAGCGCAGCCCCGGCAGTTTGACCAGCTTCTCCATCACCTGGTATTTGTCGCCCTGCTTGGCGCTCGACTTCTCCCACTCGCGGTCGAACTGCTCGGAGGTGAAGCTCTCGTCGACGCCGGCGAAGCGGAAGGCCTTGCGCATCGTCTGCTCGCGTTCGCGCTGCAGCTCCTCCTGGGTGATCAGCTCGATCTGCTCGCGCTCGAACAGCTCCAGGTAGGGCTGCAGCTGCATCCAGTACAGCGAGCGCTGGATGTAGGAGGAGTCGGGCGCCGACAGCGTCGGGACGAGCTCGCGCGTCTCGTAACCGGCGCCGGTCGCGTGGACCCAGTGCGAGAGGATCCGCTTGATCGGGTCGCGCACCATGTAGAGCAGGCGGGGGTCGGGGCAGTGCTCCTTGATCCGCTCCGGCACGCCCTGGAAGCGGGGCATGTTGGTGTAGTGCGGGGAGGACTCGCCGCGCACCTTGAAGCGGCCGTCGAAGCGGCTCGCGTACCAGTCGAGGCCGAGGTCCCAGTTGAGCTCGGAGACGAAGAAGTTGAGCTCCTTCGGCTTCGACATGTGGATTTCGGGATGCAGGCCGAGGTAGTGGTGGATGCTCGTCGTGCCGCACTTGAGCCCGCCGACGATGATCAGGTTGGGCAGTTCGGCGTGGCGCTTGCGGCGCCGCCGGAAGCGGCTGCCGCGGTCGCCGGCGAAGCGCTCGCGGGCGCGATCGCACATCGCCGCGTCGGCGGGATCGTGGGGCGCCGTCGGCACGGCCTCGGTCGTCTCGGGGTCTGACACGAGCGGGCTAGTGTAGCTGCGATGCCCTTCGCCGACTTCGCATCGAGCGCGGAAGCCTTCGGCCACGCCGCGGCGCAGTTCTTCGACCACCTCTCGGACATCGAGTGGACCCCGTTCGCGCTGGCGCTGGCCTGCCTGGCGGCGATGCAGCTGGCCCGCGCCTGGGCCTGGCGCAACGTCCTGCGCGCCGCCTATCCGGGCACCCGGATCTCATTCCTGCGGCTCAGTGCCGCCTACCTGGCGGGTGCCGGGATCAACGCGATCCTCCCGGCCCATGCCGGCGACGCGACCAAAGTCTTCCTGGTCAAACGCCAGATCCCGCACTCCTCCTACCCGGCGGTCACCTCCTCCTTCCTCGTGCAGACGGTCTTCGACACGACCGCGGGCCTGCTCGTCCTGCTCTACGCGATCTCCCAGGGCCTCCTGCCCAAGCCGCCACAGCTGCCCAACCTGCCCGCGTTCGAGATCTCCTACTGGGCGGAGCATCCCCAGGTCTTCCTGATCGTCAACGGCGTCCTGCTGCTGGCAATCGCGATCGCGATCTACTTCCTGGCCCACCGCGTGCGGCGCCTTCTGGCAGCGGGTCCGGCAGGGTGTCGTGATCCTCGCCACACCGCGGCGCTACCTGCGCGAGGTCGCCGCCTGGCAGGGGGTCGGCTGGCTCTTCCGCTTCGCCGCCTTCTGGTTCTTCCTCGAGGCCTTCGGGATCGGCGGCTCGGTCGGCAACGTGATGCTGGTGATGAGCGTGCAGGCGATCGCCAACATCGTCCCCTTCACGCCGGGCGGCGCCGGCGCCCAGCAGGCGCTGCTGGTGGCGACGCTGACCGGCCCCTCGCGCACCGCCGTGCTCTCCTTCTCGGTCGGCACCCAGATCGCGATGGCGGCCTGGTCGGTCGTGCTCGGCTTCGCCGCGATCCTGCTCGTCTTCCGCACCACCGACTGGCGCGGTCTGATCAAGCAGGCCGAAGACGAGGCCGCTTCAGATCAGGGCGCCGGTTCTTCGACTTTGGGCGGCCTCAAGGTGAGGCAGGAGCGGATGCCCCGGTAGTTCGGGTGCAGACTGGCGCTGCGGCCGCGGATCGACCAGTCGATCACGTTGAGGCAGCGGGCCCGTGACCCGTCTTCGAAATCCAAGGTGAGGAAGAAATCGCAGCGCACGCGGTGTTCGGAGAGGCGATGGCAGCCGCCGGGACGGGACGTCGCGCAGGCGCTGCCTTCGTCGCCTTCTTCGGTGACGGCGTTGCAGAGCAGCTTCGCGAAGGTCTTGTTGGCGCTCGCGGCGCGCGAGATCTTGAGCGTGTGGGCAATACTCGGCGCGGCGAGCACCAATCCCGCGGCCAGCACAGCGCACAGCGTGAGCATCAGTCGTGACTTCATCCCCGCAACTCCCCTCCCTGTCGAACGAGACGGAGGGAGCCAGGAGCGCCCACCGCTTACGGTCGGCATCCTTTCAGCGCTACGAGCCTGTGTCAATAAAAGTACTGCGCGTTCTTTCTTCGCTGCGGGATTGCCTGCCTAGCTCGACCAGCCTGGGTAGCGGCTCTGGATCCTCCAGCGCCAGGGCGGCTCCTCGCCGGGCGGGAAGTCGTAGTGGTCGCGGCCGGGCAGGGTCTCCAGGGGGACCAGGGCGGGGTCGTCCTTGAGCAGGACGCGGACGTGGCTCGCGGCCTCGACCTGCGCCTGCGTCGCGCGGCGGGCGATCCGCTCCCAGCCGAGGCCGGGCCGGTAGAGCCAGTAGGTCAGCTCGACCCAGCCGAGCGAGCGGCGCCGGTCCTCGATCGCGGTGAAAGCTGTGGTGCGACGCCCCGATCCGGTGAGGTGTGGCCCGGCGGCGACGGCGCAGCTCTCTTGCCGGCAACGCCGGAAGTCGACCGGCATCAGGGGGACTCCGGAGGGGCCCGGACGGCCGCGGGGCGACGGCGCCAGGGCGCGCGCGAGGCGCGCCAGTGGCCAGCCGTAGGCGGGCACCAGTGGATGGTGGCGGCAGGCTCCGGGGAGGCGCGGCGCGCAGACCAGCCGGCGCGCGATCGTGCCGCCGAGGGCGTTGCGGGGGTCGATCTCACCGCCGGAGGCGAGCACGGCGATCGTTGCGACGACGAGCAGCGCGATCAGCGCCGCCAGGCCGGCCTGCTCGACACTCGCCGTTCCTTTCTCGCTCTGCATCGGCGCGACGCTAGGCGGCCCGTTCGCGCGGGTGGCGCGCGAAATGCAAGGACTTCGTGCCGGGGAGCGCGCGGTCTGCTTACATTCCCCCTGTGGAGGGCTTCAACCTCTTTGGCGACCCCGACGAGTTCCGTTCCCGGATGGAGGAGCTCAGCGAGCAGATGCAATCCTCCCAGCGCGTCGCCTGGGCCGACAACGCGATCCGGCTCGCCGCCGACCTGACCGTCGCCTCGATCGAACGGATCGAGCTGACCGGCTCAAGCGACGAGCAGGCAATGCAGGTCCGCGACGCGATCCGCGTCCTCTTTCCAGAGGCCGTGACCCTCGTGCGCGAGGCGCGCGAAGGTCTCTCCTGAGATCACCGGGGCGGCGCATTTCGGCGTCCTCGGTCGGCCAAATAGCGCTGCTATTCGGCCTTCCTGCGTCCTTGAACTGCTTGCCCCGGTGATCTCAGGTAGCTCGCTACAGCAACTCCGTTTTCAGAGAAATCGCGCTGCCCCTGCGGAATAATGCGCCGGCCAGCTCGAACACCAGGGCAAAGACGAGCGCAGGGATAGCCAGGATCACAATGACCAGCCAGTCAATTCTCCTCTGCCAGCGCCTTGCGGTCTTGCCCGGAGTTCCCACGACGAGGTTGTGGCCGAACGTCGCGCTGTTGAGCAGGGTTTGCCACATCAGGGCGATGCCTCGGCCCGGCGCCCAGCGCGCCGACTTGACGACCTGGTCGCGGCGGGCGACGAGGCGGCGCACGGCCTCGACCGTGAACAGGTAGCGGGCGCCGGGCGCCAGCCCGGCCCAGCCGGCGCCGCCGATCCAAGCCGAGAAGCCACCGCGGTCGGCGATCGTCGCGGCCTGCCCGGCGCCGAGCCGGTCGAGCTCGCGCAGCGCCTCTTCCGCGTCGCCGCCCCCACCCACCACACCCAGCCCGCAGCTCTCGCAGCGGCTGACCGGCCCGGCGAGACCGGGGCGCTTGTCGATCCAGCCGAACAGCGGCTCGCCGCAGGCCGGGCAGGGCGGGTTGGCGGGCCCGGCGCCCGCCTCGAGCGGGACGACGGGGGTCGGGCGAGCGTCTCGCTCGGTAGTCATAGCGCGGTAGCGTACGGGCATGAAGCTGAGCGAGATCATGACCGCCGGCGTGGTGACCGCGGCGCCCGATGACAGCGCGGTCTCGGTTGCCCGCCAGATGCGCGACAGCCGCGTCGGCTCGGTCGTGATCGTCGACCCGGCGGGCGCGCCCGTGGCGATGGTCACCGACCGCGACCTGGCGGTGCGGGCGTTCGCCGGCGGGGCCGATCCGGAGGCCCCGGTTGGCGAGCACGCCTCGCGGCCGCTGATCTGCGGCGAGCCGGCGATGGAGCTGGACGAGGCGGCGGCGCTGATGGTCCAGCACCGCGTGCGGCGCCTGCCCGTGGTCGATGGCGATAGCCTCGCGGGCATCGTCACGCTCGATGACATCGCTGTGCGCACCGGCAACCTCGAGGTCGCCCAGCGGATGACCGCCGAGGTGATCGAGGGCGCCCTGCCGCAGTTCTACTTCCACGAGCGGGGCTGAGCGGCTTGCGCGACAACGCGGCGATCCTCTCCTGGGAGCGGCGCTGGGCACGGCCGGTTGCGGTCGCGACCCTGGCCTCGATCCTGCTGATCGTCGCCGCGATCATCGTCGCCCAGGGCGTCGGCGGCGGCGATGGCAACTCCGAGCTGTTGCGCAACGTCGACGCCCACCGCGGCGCCCAGATGCTCTCCAGCATCCTGCAGGCGATCGGCGTCGGCCTGCTCGCGGCGCCGCTCTACTACCTCTTTCGCGCCGCCAACGCGCGCAGTGAGACGATGCGCGGGCAGCTGGTCGGAGTCGTCGTCGCGGCGCCGCTCTTCCTCGCCGCGCTGGCGATCTTCAGCGGCCTCTCGACCCTCCACGCGGCCTCGGAATTCGTCAACGACGAAGTTCCGCGGCTGATCGCGAAAGGCGTGGCGCTGGGCAGCGACCGCGCCAACGACGTCGCCAAGGAAACGATCGAAGACGCGCCGCTGCGGCCGCTCGCCGCCGGCTTCGGCCTCGGCGGCCAGCTCGGCTTCCTGGTCGCGATGGTCTACACCTCCCTGCACGCGATGCGGACCGGCCTGCTGACCCGCTTCTGGGGCTCGTTGGGGATGGCGCTCGGCGCCGTCTCCTTCATCTTCTTCCAGTTCACCCTGCTCTGGTTCATCTACCTCGGCCTGCTGCTCGCCGGCTGGGTGCCGGGCGGCAAACCGCCCGCCTGGGAGAGCGGCGAAGCCGAGCCCTGGCCGAGCCCCGGCGAAAAGCTGGCCGGCTCCGACGACGAGCCCGAGGGCGGCTAACCCAGCGGGTTGAGGCCGGTTGGCGCCTCGACGTCGGCGTCGGCGCGCTTGCGGTGCGTGCGGATCTCACTGAGGATGCGCTCGAGGCGGGCTTCCTGGGAGCTGTCGACGTGCGTCATCGCCGCCGCCACGGCGGGGTGGATCGCGGCGATCCGCTCATGCATCGCCTGGGCGACGGCGCGGTAGGTGGGGTGGCCCTCGCGGCCGGAGCGCAGCTCGATCAGGTGCATCGCCTCGCGCGCGTTGAGGTCGAGCGCGTAGCGGATCCGGTAGGCGAGGCTGAGCGCGTAGGGGGCCTGCTCGGCGAGCCCGGCCTCGCGTAGCCGCTCGTACTCCCCGCGTGAGATCTCGAGCGCGCGCTCGAACTCGCCGCCGGCGCCGGCCTCGCGCACCTCGTCGGGCACGCCGGCGCCGAGGTCGGGGCCGAGCCGTTGCCACTGGCAGGTCAGCATGCGGTGGCGCTGCAGGTCGCGGAAGGCGCCGTAGTCGGAGACGATCTCGAAGCGGTAGCGCAGCGCCTCGAAGCCGCGGCCGGGGCGGTGGCGGCGGTTGGGCCGCTCGCCGACGAGGGCGCCGAGTAGCGCCGCCCGCTCCTCCCGGTCGAGCAGGTCGACGCGGTTGCGGATCTCGGTCTCGGGGGTAGAGGAGGCCTCGAACAGGCAGGAGGCGAGCAGGTCCTCTTCGCTGCCGTCGACGTGGACGAGCTCGACCGAGGGCGCGTCGGCGCCGGCGCCGCGGCGGTCGAGCCCGAGCCGCGCGACCCAGCCCTCGGTCGCCTCGCGGCGCTGCTCGAGGTAGGAGATCCACTCGCCGCCGCGCTCGGGCCGCTCGACCCGGGAGACGAAGCTCGGCATCGTCTGCTTCAGCTCGGCGAGAATCATCGCGCCGTACTCGCGCGACTCGGGCAGCGGCGAGGACATCAGCCGCAGCAGCAGCTGCTCGTAGGCCTGGCCGGTCGCGTAGATGCCGACGTGGCTCAGCGTCGCCGCCGGCAGCAGGCCGCGCAGCAGGTCGAGCGCCTTGGCCCGGATCGAGCGCCGCCAGGCGCCCTCGGGCTCGCCGTCGCCGCGCGGCCAGCGCTCCGCCGCCCAGGCCTCGACGCTCTCCAGCGAGCGCGAATAGATCGCGAAAATCTCGTCCATCGCCGCCGCGAAGCGCGGCCCCATGTCCTCGCCGCGGTAATAGCGGTAGCCGCCTCCGGCGCTCTCGGGCAGCGGCTTGTCGTAGGGGATGTAGCGGGTCGACTGCTCGAGGTAGGCGGCGAGCCGGCCGCGCTGCAGCACCTTGGTCAGCACGTTCGAGACCCACTCGCAGGCGATGTGGGCGCCGCCGAGCTGGGCGATCGAGTCGTCGCCGTAGCCGGCGAAGATGCGCTCGTAGAGTTCCGCCGCGCGCGTGCCCTCGGCCCCGTCGAAGGGCCGCTCGCCGCCCGGCAGGTCGCCCGCGAACTCATCGAGGAAGAGCCGCCGGACGGTCCCCGAATAGCGCGAATAGCGGGCAAAAAGCGCGCCCTTCACGGTCTCCGGCAAGTTGACGAGCGCGAACACGGGGCGGTCGAGGTTGGTGAAGTGGGGAGCCAGGAGCTCCCGCTCAGCGGGGGTGAATTCCTCGACCGGGTAGCGCACCGGCGCATCGTAGAGGGCCGGGCCGACAGGGCTCGAGGGCGAGCTGTGCCCAAAGTCGTACTTTTCGCTTGCGCTGTGTGAATTCTTGCGCGCAACCGCTTGATCGCCGCTCGCATGGCGGCTATCTGTCCTCGAAAGCCGGCGACTCGGCCGGCCCGAGCGGGGAGGGTGCGATGCGAATCAGGTCTGTGGGTGCCGCTGCGATCGCGATCGCGGTGGCGGTGGGGATGGGAGCCGGGTCGCTCGAGGCCGCGGCCGCGGCGAGCGCGAGCGCCGGATCGCCGCGGGCGGCGATCGTCTCGCTCGGCGACAGCTTCGTCTCCGGCGAGGGCGGGGGTGGCTACGGCGATTCCGGCGGCGGCGGCTGCCACCGCTCGCCGATCGCGCCGATCCGCAGCGCCCCGGTCGCGGCGATGGCGATCAACCTCGCCTGCACCGGAGCGCGCACCCGCAACCTCTGGCCGTCCTCGCGCGGCGGCGAGTGGTCGCGTGGCGAGCCGCCCCAGGCTGACCGTCTCGCGGCGGCGGCGCGGGCCTACGCGGTGCGCCTGATCGTCGTCACCGCCGGCGCCAACGACGTCGGCTTCGGTGGCGTCGTCGCCCGCTGCGCGCTCGACTGGGCGCGCAGCGACCCCGCCGACCCGCGCCTCTGTCGCGGGCGCGCGCAGGCCGACGTAGCCGCCGCCCTGCCGGCGATGCGGCGCGGCCTGGCGAAGGCGCTGCGTGGGATCCGGGCGACGATGGCCGCCGCGTCCCACGGCGCTGCCGAGTACCGGCTGGTCGTGATGGGCTACGCGTCACCGTTCCCGCCCGGGCGCTGGATCCGCTACCCAGAGGACGGTTGGAGCCGCCTGCGCCGCGGCGGCTGCCCACTCTGGAACGCCGACGCCGACTGGGCGGCACTGCGGGCGACGGCGGAGATCGACGTGGCGATGCGGGCCGTCGCGCGCGGCGCCGGGGCCGAGTACCTCGACCCCCAGCACGCGCTTGAGGGCCACCAGCTCTGCGACCGCCGCGCCGATCCCGCCGCCGCCGGCCCGGCGCGCGCCGAGTGGGTGCGCCCGCTCGGCTTCGGTCCGACCAGGCAGCGCGAGTCGCTGCACCCGAACGCGCTCGGCCAGCCCGCCCTCGGCGCCTGCATCGCCCTCCATTACGTGAGTCCGCCGGGCGATTACGCCTGCCGCGGCGCGGCCGGGCGGGGGTATGAGGCTCTCGCGCTGGAGCCACTCGGATAGTGTCATGGTCTATCCTCATGGCCATGAAGCGTCTCAAGATCTCGGCTGGAGGGCAAGTTTCCGTGCCTGCCGCCGTACGCAACCGCTGGCAGACCAAGGTCGTCGTCGCCGACGATCGCGGCGATCACCTGATCCTGCGCCCGGCGCCCGAGGACCCGATCGAGGCGTTGCGCGGTGCATTCAAGAACACCTCGGGTCACAACGCAGACGAATGGCGGCAGATAGCCCGCGAAGAGGAGCGAAGGGCCGAAGAACGCAAGTTCGGCCCGGGCCCGACTTGACGCTTCTCGACACGAACGCCCTGCTGAGCCTCCTCTGGGCCGAGCCGGGTGCGGATGAAGTGGCCGAGCTCCTGCGCGGCGGCGACTGTGCGATCTCGCCAGCATGCTTGAGCGAGGCGGTCGACAAGCTGGTCCGTGGCGAGGGCGCCTCACAGGCGAGCGTCGCGGCGAAGCTCGCTCCGCTGATCGACGAAGTCGTCGCGATGCCGCGGATCGACGCGACGATCGGCTGGCGGGCCGGCGAGCTTCGCGCCCAGCATTACGAGCGCGCCGGGGACGATCTCTCGCAGGTCGATTGCCTCCTCTTGGCTACCGCTCAGTCCGGCGATCGGATCGCGACCTCAGATGGGTCGCTTGCAAAGGTCGCCCGCAAGATGGGAATCGACGTCGTCGTCCTCCCGGACAGCAGGGGTCGCCGGCCGAGTATCGATTAGCTCGCCGGCAGCGGTGGCGCCGCCATCAGCTCGACCGTGTGGCCGCCGGGCGCCGCCGCCTTGGCCCGCGGCGCCCCCCAGTGCTTGCGTCCCGGAGCGACTTCGAAGCCGGCGCCCCGCAGCCGCTCGACCGTCCCGCCGAAGTCCTCAACCACGACCGCGGTGTGGCCGTGGGGCGGGACGATCGGGGACGGGTTGCGTTCGAGGTGGATCTGCGTGCCCCCGTGTTCCATCCAGACGAAGGTCTCGGCCAGCGCCGCGGGCGGCTCGACCCGCACAAAGCCGAGCAACTCCCAGAAGGCGACCGACCGATCGATCTCCCCCGGCTGAACCTCGAGCGTGACGTGTTGCAGCGCCAAGGTCGCCAAATTAGCGAGCATCACGATCTGATTCTTTGCGAGCGGCGTAGATATGGCGCGTAGCCGCCACCCCCGGACGCGAAGCGGAGGAGGTGGCGGTTTGTCAGAGCAGCAGCGAGGCGAGGGCGGCGGCGACGACTATCGCGGTCGACCAGGTGACGGCCTCGGCGGTGATCTCCATGTCGAGGCCGTAGGCGTGGGCGACGACCATCGAGTTGACTCCGGAGGGCATCGCGGCGAGCAGGCGGTAGGGCCCGGGGAGGTCGATCAGCGGCGCGGCGAGCAGCATCAGCAGCGCCGGGACGAGGATCAGGCGCGAGCCGAGCGCGACCAGGACCGGCCTGGTCAGCGGCGGCGGCATCGGCAGGTTGCCGTGCTCGGCGTTCTCGGCCAGGGTCGCGCCGACGGCGAAGAAGCCGATCGGCAGGATCGCGACCAGCAGCGCCTGCGAGAGGTCGACGAGGACATGGGGCGCGAGCGCGTCGGGCGCGAGCAGCCCGGCGATCGCGGCGTAGAGCGGCGGGTTGCGGGTGAAGAAGGCGCGCACCCGCTGGCGCGTCCCTTCGCCCGCTTTCGTCCCCAGCGCGGCGCCGACGGCGAAGGCGCCGAGCAGCAGGCAGGGGCCGGTGACGAGCACGTCGTAGAGGACCGCGGTCGAGAGCTGGTCGCGGCCGAGCAGCGCCACGGTCAGGGGGTAGCCGAGGTAGCCGGTGTTGACGCTGAGCACGGTGCAGACGACGGCGCCGGTCTGCGCCCGCGAGAGCTTCAGCACGCGGCTGGCCAGCAGGTAGGCGGTCACGGCGCCGAGGGTCGAGGCGATCAGGCCGAGCAGCAGGCCGACGCCGTGGCTGACATCGATCTGGCTGGCGGCGATGTTGAAGAAGATCACCGGCGGCAGCAGCACGTAGAGCATCAGCGTCAGCGAGCGCCGCGCCGCCAGCGCCGCCGCCTTCGGCCTGCGCCGCTCGGCGCCGACGCCGATTGCCACGGAAATGGCAATTACCCCGGCGATGAAGAGGACACCCATGCCGGGACCCTTTCAGGCTGTGACCGTAGTGGCGCGGCGGGTCCTGTCACGGATTTGGAACCACCGCCCTGCGGTCGTTAAAGCGTCCTCGGGCGGTCCCCCAAATCCGTGCCACCCCCCGCGAGACGCCGCTGCTCAGAACAGAGAGGCTCCGGCGTGTTGGGCAAAATCCACGAGCGGCTGGGGAACGATGCCGAAGAACACTGCGCCAGCCGCAGCGAGAAGTGCGGGCACAACCAGGTAGAGACGGGTGCCGGCCTTGGGATCAATCGGGTCTGCTTCAGGAGAGGCGCCAGCGATCATCGGTCTAGCTACAGCTTCAGTGCCGGGCCGCATCCACATCGCCGCGACGACGCGCAGGTAGTAGGCGAGCGAGATCATCGAGCCGACCGCGATGAAGACGGCGAGCCAGGTGTAGTCGCCTTCGACCAGGGCCTCGATCAGGTAGAGCTTGCCGATGAAGCCGACCGTCGCCGGCAGCCCGGCCAGGGCCAGCATCGAGATCGTCAGCGGCCAGGCGAGCAGTGGCCGCTCGGCGCCGAGCCCGCGCACGGCGCGGATCTCGTCGCCGAAGCAGGTCTCGCGCTCGCGGGCGACGATCACGCTGAAGGCGGCGAGGTTCATCAACAGGTAGCCGGCGAGGTAGAAGACGATCGCGCTGACGCCCGCCTCGCTGGCGACGACGAGGCCGCCGAGGATGTAGCCGGCCTGGGCGACGCCGGAGTAGCCGAGCAGGCGCTTGAGCGAGTCCTGGCCGAGCGCGCCGACGTTGCCGACGACGATCGAGACCGCGGCGAGCGCCGCCAGCGCCGGCTGCCAGTCGCCCGTCTCGGGCGCCAGAGCGACGTCGAAGAAGCGGACGAAGACGGCGAACGCGGCCGCCTTGGTCGCCACCGCCATGAACGACGTGATCGGCGTCGGCGCGCCCTCGTAGACGTCCGGCGTCCACTGGTGGAAGGGGGCGATCGAGGTCTTGAAGGCGAGCCCGACGGCGACCATGCCGATGCCGACCAGGACCAGCGGGTCGCCGAGCAGCCCGGCGTGGCCGACTCCGGCGGCGATGCCGAGGAAGTCGGTCGAGCCCGAGCCGCCGTAGAGGAAGGCCATCCCGTAGAGCAGCGTCGCCGAGCCGAGCGAGCCGACGATCAGGTACTTGAGCCCGGACTCGAGCGAGCGCTCGCGGATCATGTCGGTCGCGCAGAGGACGTAGAGCGGGATCGAGAGCGTCTCGATCGCGACGAAGAAGCTGACCAGGTTCTGCGCCTGCGCGAGCAGCACCATGCCGAGCACCGAGCCGAGCAGCAGCGCGTGGTACTCGCCCGAGCCGGCCTGCTCGGCCGCCGGCTCGCGGATCGAGAGCAGGACGGCGAAGGCCGCGGCGGCGATCGCGATCAGCGAGATCGAGATCGCCAGGTCGTCGAGCCGCAGGGCGCCGGCGACGAGCGTCTCCGGGTCGTCCCAGCGGGCGATCAGCAGCAGCGCCGTGATGCCCAGCGTGGTCGTCGTCATCAGCGGCGCGCCGCGGCGCAAGGGCCGGATCACGGCGCTGAAGAGGACGAGGCAGATGCCGATCGTCAGGGCGATGACCGGCGCGAGCGCCGTGTAGTCGATGTGGGGGGCGTTGAAGGTCACTGCGTCGACTCCTGGCGGGGGCGAGCCGCCGGGGGCGTCTGCCAAAACGCTCGGCGGGAGCCTCGCTTGAGTGTTTTGGCAAACGCCCCCGGCGGCCCTTCCGTGGCCTGAGCTCGGGTCACGGAGGCCTGCACCGACACATTCGTCCGCTCGAGGATCAGCTGCGGGTACAGCGCCAAGCCGAGAATGCAGAGGACCAAGGGCACGAGAACAAGTCCGTCGCGCAGCCCGATCTCGCGGCTCTCGAACGTCTGTGGCTTTCTGTTGTGCATCGTCCGCTGGTAGAGCCGCAGGGCGTAGTAAGCCGACATCGCGACGCCGCTGATCGCGACGAAGGCGAAGACGATCTTGGCCTGGAAGAGGCCGTTGAGGATGTAGAACTCGCCGATGAAGTTGGCCGAGCCCGGCATCGCCAGGGTCGCCAGGGTGACGATCAGGAAGAGGGCGGCCAGCACCGGGGCGCGCATCGCCAGGCCGCCCATCTCACGCAGATCCTCGCTGCCGCTGCGCTCGGCGAGGATCGCGACGATGATGAACAGCGGCGCGACGACGAGCCCGTGGTTGACCATCTGCAGCACCGCGCCGTCGGCCCCGTCGGCGCGCAGGGCGAAGATCCCGGCGGTGATGAAGCCGAGCTGGGCGACCGAGGAGTAGCCGCCGATCAGGCGCACGTTGGTCTGGGTGAAGGCCATCACCGAGCCGTAGAGGATCGAGGCCAGGGCGATGATCAGGACGACCTCCTGGAACTGCACGGTCGCGTCGGGGAAGAGCGGCAGCACGACGCGGAGGAAGCCGTAGGCGCCGACCTTGGCCAGGACGCCGGAGAAGATCGCAAGCACCGGCAGCGGCGCCGCGCGGTAGGCGTCGGGCATCCAGCCGTGCAGCAGGAAGGCCGGCATCTTGACCAGGAAGGCGGCGGCGAAGAACCAGAAGATCCAGCGCTGGCTGCCCGCGGCGACGGGATGTTCGGCCAGGGCCGCGATCGAGAAGGTGAGGTGGCCGCCGTCGGCGGCGATGATCGCCGTCGCGATCGCCGCGACCAGCATCAAGAGCGAGCCGATCAGCGTGTAGACGAGCATCTTCAGCGTCGCCGCGGCCGCCGTCGGGCCGCCCTCGCGGTCGGTCCCCCAGGCGCCGAAGAGGAAGTAGAACGGGACCAGCATCAGGTCGAAGAAGAGGACGAAGAGCAGCAGGTCTTGAGCGACGAAGGCGCCCAGCGTCGCGGTCTCGCCGAGCAGCAGCATGAGGAAGAAGAGGTGCGGCCGCTCCTGCTCGCGGAAGGCCGCGAACGCCGTGCCGCCGAGCCAGAGCAGCGCGGTCAGGACGATGAGGAAGACGTTGAGCCCGTCGATGCCGAGGCTGTAGTCGACCCCGAGCCCGGGGATCCAGTTGACGTCGACGGTGTCCTGCAGGCCGGTGGCGCCGGAGTCGAAGCCGGCCAGCAGCGCGATCGCGATGCCGAGCGTCACCGCCGCGCCCAGCGCCGCCCACCAGCCCGTGTAGCGCTTGGGCAGCAGCAGGCCGATCAGGCCGAAGGCGAGCGGGGTCCAGAGCAGCGAGTTGATCATGAGCTCGAGAGCAGGAAGTAGAGGGCGAGCCCGGCGAAGCCGGCGATCAGCAGCAGCGCGTAGCTGCGCACGAAGCCGCTCTGGACGACGCGGACGATGCCGCCGGCGCCGGAGACGGTCTCCTTGGTGCCGCTGACCAGGCCGTCGACGACGAGCCGCTCGAAGGTCGAGTCGGCGAAGCGGCCGATCGCGAGCGCCGGCCGCACGATCAGCAGCTCGATCGCCTCGTCGAAGTACCACTTGTTGAGGCAGAGCAGGTAGACGGGGCGCAGCCGGGCCCGGAACAGCGCCGGCAGCTGCGGCCGCGCCACCCAGAGCACCCAGGCGAGGCCGATCCCGAGCACCGAGATCAATGCGCCGATCGCCAGCCCGCGCCACTCGGCGCCGACCGCGGGGTGGATCTCGCTCAGCGGCGAGTCGGCGAAGGCCGGGTCGAGGAAGCCGAAGAGGACGTTGTCGACGCCCGGCACCTGGATCAGGCCGGCGAAGAGCGCCCCGACCGCGAGCACGCCCATCGCCACCGCCATCGGCCAGGACTGCTCGGCGATGTGGTGGTGGGCGCCGGGGAAGCCGACGTCGGTGTCCTCTTCCTCTTCGGTCGCCGGGTTGATCGGCGGCCCGTGGTACAGCTCGCCCGTGTCGATCAGGTGCTGCGCCTCCTTGCAGGGCTCCCCCGGCAGCACGCGGAAGACCAGCCGGAAGGTGTAGATCGCGGTGAGGAAGGCGCCGACGTATCCGCCGATCGCCATCCAGGTGTAGATCCCCCCGCGCGCCTCGGCGTAGGCGAGGATCGAGTCCTTGGAGAAGAAGCCCGAGGTGAGCGGGAAGGCGGCCAGCGCCAGGCCGCCGATCACCAGCATCAGCGAGGTGAAGCGCATCGCCCGCCAGAAGCCGCTCATCCGGTCGATGTCCTGGCGGTTGGCCATCGCCGAGATGATCGAGCCGGCGGTCATGAAGAGCAGCGCCTTGAAGAAGGCGTGGGTCATCAGGTGGAAGAGCCCCTGCGCGTAGGCGCCGATCGAGACGCCCATGATCATGTAGCCGATCTGGCTCATCGTCGAGTAGGCGATCGCCCGCTTGAGGTCGGTCTGCGCGATCGCGATCGTGCCGGCGACGAGCAGCGTCGCGAGGCCGACGAAGGCGGCGATGTCGGCGGCGGTCGGGGCGAGGTAGAAGAGCACGTGGGTGCGGGCGATCAGGTAGACGCCGGCGGTGACCATCGTCGCCGCGTGGATCAGCGAGGAGACCGGGGTCGGGCCCTCCATCGCGTCGGGCAGCCAGGTGTGGAAGGGGATCTGCGCCGACTTGGCGAAGGCGCCGACGAGCAGCAGCAGGCAGATCGCCGTCACCGTCCACTCGCCGCGGGCGAATACGTGCGGCGCCTGGGCGAAGACGGAGTCGTATTCGAACGTGCCCAGCTCGCGGAAGATCAGGAAGGCGGCGAGGACGAGGCCGATGTCGCCGACGACGTTGATCACGAAGGCCTTCATCCCCGCCCTGGTCGCGGTCGTGCGCCGGTACCAGAAGCTGATCAGCGCGTAGGAGGCGAAGCCGACGAAGGCCCAGCCGACGATCAGCAGGACGAAGTTGCCGGCGAGGACCAGCAGCAGCATCGAGAAGACGAAGAAGTTGAGGTAGCTGAAGAAGCGGTGGTAGCCCTCGTCGGACTTCATGTAGCCGAACGAGTAGAGGTGGATCAGGGTCGAGACCCCGGTGACGACCAGGATCATGAAGGCGGAGAGCTGGTCGACGTAGATGCCGAGCTTGATCTCGAGCCCGGCGGCGCCGGCGTAGGTCCACAGCGAGGAGGCGTGGTGGCGCGCCCCGGCGTCCTCGCCGAGCAGGTTGACCAGCACCGCGAGCGCGCAGAGGAAGGCGAGCCCGACGGCTGCCGTGCCGGCGATGCCGGCGACCCGCGCCGGGACCGCGCGGAAGCCGAGCCCGATCGCGACCGAGCCGAGCAGCGGCAGCAGGAGGACCAGCCAGGCCCACGAGGTCGCCGTCATCCGCGCAGCTCCCGCAGCTCATCGACGTCGAGCGGCAGCTTGCGGCGGAAGATCGCCACGATCAGGCCGAGTCCGACGACGACCTCGCAGGCGGCGACGACCATCACGACGAGGGCGAACACCTGGCCCTGCTGGTTGCCGACCATGCGGCTGAAGGCGACCAGGGCGAGGTTGCCGGCGTTGAGCATCAGCTCGAGGCAGAGCAGGATGACCACCGGGCTCCTGCGAATCAGGATGCCGATCGCGCCGGTGGCGAAGAGCAGCGCGGAGAGCACGATGTACCACTCGATGCTCATGCGGGGTCTCCAGTGGGCCCGACGGGTGCGGCCTCGGCGGGCTCGCGTTCGCGAGGAGTTCCCGCCGAGGCCGCACCCGTCGGGCGTCGGCCGGCGAGGACGATCGCTCCCACTGCGGCGAGCATCAAGAGCATCGAGGAGGCCTCGAAGGGGATGAGGAACTTTTCCAGCAGGAGGTAGCCGATTGCCGCCGGGTTGCCGAAGCCCGCATTGACATCAGGTCCGTCGGTGCCCAGGGCGAGCAGGGAGGAGGAGAGGACGGCGACGGCGAGCTCGATGAAGATCGCGGCGCCGAGCAGCGGGGCGAGGAACTGCTGGCCGGGGATCGGCTCCCAGGCCGACTCCTCGCCGCCGCCGACGTAGGCGACGACGAAGACGTAGAGGACCATCACCGCGCCGGCGTAGACGACGACCTGGGCGGCGGCGACGAAGGCCGAGCTGAGCAGCAGGAAGAGCACCGCCAGCGAGAACAGGTGGGCGATCAGCGCCAGCACGCTGTAGAAGGGGTTGCGCATCGCGACGACCCCGATCGCGCCGCCGAGGGCGCCGATCGCCGCGACGAAGAACAGCACCGCTTCCACTTACTCGCCCTCGGCTTTCAGCGGCGTGCGGTCGAGCGGCTCGGCGAGCAGCATCTCCTTGGTGAAGATCAGATCCTCGCGGTTGTAATCGGCCATCTCGTAGTCGTGGCCCATCGTGATCGCGTCGAACGGGCAAGCGATCTCGCAGTAGCCGCAGAAGATGCAGCGCGAGAGGTTGATCTCGTAGACGGCGGCGTAGCGCTCGCCGGCCGAGACCCGGTCGCCGGGGATGTTCTCGGCGGCGACGACGCGGATGCAGTCGGCCGGGCAGGCGGCGGCGCAGAGCGAGCAGCCGACGCACTTCTCCAGCCCGACCTCGCCGGTCTCGGTCGGCTCGAAGCGGTGCAGTTTGTGGCGGCCGCGGAAGCGCGGGTAGACCGGCGTCTTCTCCTCGGGGTACTCGATCGTCAGCGGGCCCTCGATCAGCCGCGCCATCGTCGTCTTCAGCCCGCGCAGGGTCTCGCCGAAGGTGCGGTAGGCGCCGCCGACCCCGCCCGGCTCGGGCCCGCGCTGGACCTCGACCACGCTGTCGTCCTTCAGGTAGGGGAACTCCTGGCTCACGTGACCACCACCAGTACCGCGGTGACGAGGACGTTGAGCGTCGCCAGCGGCAAGAGCACCTTCCAGCCGAGGCTCATCAGCTGGTCGTAGCGCAGCCGCGGCAGCGTCGCCCGCACCCAGATGAAGACGAGGATCAGGCCCATGATCTTGGCCAGCATCCAAATCGGGTCGAGCCAGCCCGGGCCGGGGCCCATCCAGCCGCCGAGGAAGACCGCCGCGGCGACGCCGGAGACGACGAGGATCTCCATGTATTCGACCAGCAGGAAGCTGCCGAAGCGCATGCCGCCGTACTCGGTCATGAAGCCCTGGACGAGTTCGGCGTCGGCCTCGGGCATGTCGAACGGGGTGCGGTTGGTCTCGGCGAAGCCGGCCAGCATGAAGATCAGGAAGCCGACGAACTGGGGGAAGACGAACCACAGCGCGCCCTGGGCGTGGACGAGGTCGACCAGCGAGAGCGAGCCGCCCATGATGATCGCGCCGAGCAGCGCCAGGCCCATCGCTACCTCGTAGGAGATCAGCTGCGCGGCGCCGCGCATCGCGCCGAGCAGGCTGTATTTGGAGCCCGAGGACCAGCCGCCGAGCAGGACGCCGTAGAAGGCGATCGAGCCGACGGCGAAGAAGTAGAGGATCCCGATCGGCACGTCGATCCCGTAGAGCCCGACGCCGTCCTGGACGTCGCCCCAGGGGATGATCGCGAGGGCGAGGACGCCGGAGAGCACCGGCAGCAGCGGCCCGAGCACGAACAGGGTCGGGATCGCGTTGGCCGGCCGGAAGGCCTCCTTGCCGAGCAGCTTGCCGACGTCGGCAAGCGGCTGCAGGATGCCGAATGGGCCGACCCGGTTGGGCCCGTAGCGGTGCTGGAAGCGGCCGATCAGCTTGCGCTCGAGGACCGTCATCAGCGGCAGGATGCCGAAGATCACGGCGAAGATGACCAGCGACTTGACGACCATGATCCAGGTCGCTTCGACGAACTGCGTGTCGGCGAGCGGGATCACGCATCCACCTTCTCGATCGTGACGCTGACCGGCCAGCCGTTGAGCAGGCCGTTCGCGTTGCCCTCGGCTCGTGCCCTCGATCAGGAAGCAGACCCCCTGCTCGATCCGCTCCCGGATCTGACCCCGGCGAGCACGCTGGTCCCGTTCTGGGCCACCTTGACCTCGTCTCCACCGCTCAGCCCCGAGCGCCTCGGCATCGGCCAGCGAAAGCTCGACCCGCTGCTGTGGCTGAAGGAACCTCAGCGGGGGATTCAGCTCGGTGATCGGGCCCGGCCCACAGGTCCCGGTAAGTCCCGAGGGCGAGCGATCCGGGGTCGCTCGGCTCGCGTTCGCGAGGAGTTCCGACCGACCCCGGATCGCTCGTCCCTTGGGCATGCTGGCGGGACGCGGGGACGACTCCCCAGGAACTCCTCGCGAACGCGAGCCTGGGGAGTCGTCACCCGTGGCCCGCGAGAGACTCGAAGCTGCATCGCGATCCTGCCAGCGGACACCGCGGCCGCCGATCTCGGCGTCGGTGATGCCGGCGTAGAAGGGGACCGCCTCGGTGAGCGCGGCGAAGGCTGAGGGTTGGGAGTCGATCCCGGTGTCGTGGCCGAGCGCAAGCGAGAGCTCGGCGAGGACGCCCCAGTTGGGGCGGATGTCGCCGGGGCGGCCGGCGCTTGGGCGGACGCGCTGCAGGCGGCCGTCGGGGTGGGTGACGGTGCCGTCTTTCTCGGCGTGGGTCTCGAGCGGGAAGACGACGTCGGCCATCGCGGTCGTCGCGTTCTCGAAGGTCGAGAAGACGATCAGGCTGTCGGCCGCGGCGAGGGCTCGCCTCCAGGCCTCGGTGTCCGGGAAGTCGCGCAGCGGGTCGACGCCGAAGAGGATCAGGGTCTTGAGCTCGCCGGACTCCAGCGCGGCCCGGATCTCCTCCGTCGCCATTCCCACGCGACCTGCATCCGACCCCAAATGGGGGCTCGATGCAGGTTCGGTCAGGCCGGGGCCGGCGTCGGGGAGGCAGCCGGCCTCGCGCAGGCCGCGGGCGTTGGCCAGCTCGGGGATCTCGAGCAGGCCGCTGCCGTCCTTGCCGGCGAGGTCGAGGGCGGCGGCGACGTCGAGCAGGGCGCCGGTCGCCGCCTCGCCCTCGCGGCCGATGCGCTCTCCCCAGATGACCACGACGCGCTCGGCGCTGCGCAGCACCTCGGCGACCCCCGACACCTCGCCTGCCGTTGCGGGTCAGGGCGTGTCGCGGGCGGCCGACTGGGCGGAGAGATCGGAGAGGAACCGGGTGGCGGCGCCGGGGGCGTAGCGGGTGACCGCGGCTGCGCCGCCGTCCAGCGTCGTCGGCCGGTCGGTGGCGATGGCGAGCTTGGCGCCGTTGCGGCGCATCGCCTTGCGGATGCGCAGGTCGAGGATCGGCGAGGCTGTGCAGGGGGTCGGAGCCGACGACGAGGATCGCGTCGGCGTCGTCGATGTCGCGCACCTTGGCCGAGAGCTCGGGCTGGGCGAGGCGCAGCAGCGTGTCGCGGCCGGGCCGCGCGAAGACGCGCGACTCGACGTGCGGCGAGCCGAGCGCCTCGCGCAGGATGCGCTGCACCAGGTAGCCCTCCTCGTTGGAGGCGTCGCCGACGATCGCCGCCACCCGCGCATCCGACTTTGACCCACCCAGTGTGGTCAATGTCGGCTGCGCTTGCAGCGCCGCGGCCGCCTTCGCGATCGCGTCGTCCCACTGGTCGGGCCGCCGCGCAGGCGCGGGCCGGTCACCCGCTGCTCGGCGGCGAACATCTCGAAGCCGTAGCGGCCGCGGTCGCAGAGCCAGCCGTCGTCGACGTCGGGGTTGTCGCGGGCGATCACCCGTTTCACCTGCTCGTCGCGGACGGTGAAGCTGACGTTGCACTGGCTCGGGCAGAGCGTGCAGACCGAGCCGGCCTGCTCGATGTCCCAGGGCCGGGCGCGGAAGCGGTAGGTGTAGCTGGTCAGCGCCCCGACCGGGCAGAGGTCGGTGATGTTGCCGTGGAAGGGGTCGACGTAGGGGCGGTCGTCGAAGGTGCCGACGAAGGTGCGGTCGCCGCGCTCCAGCAGCTGCAGCTGCGAGTCCTCGGAGACCTCCTGGCTGAAGCGCACGCAGCGGTAGCAGAGGATGCAGCGCTCGCGGTCGATCGCGACCAGCGGCGAGAGCTCGACCGGCTTCTCGAAGTGCCGCTTTTCGTCGGTCATCCGGCTCTTGCCCGGGCCCCAGCCCATCGAGATGTCCTGCAGCGGGCACTCGCCGCCTTTGTCGCAGACGGGGCAGTCGAGCGGGTGGTTGACGAGCAGGAACTCGACCACGGCGCTCTGCGCGTGCTTGACCTGGTCGGTGCGGGTGTGGACGACCATCCCGTCGCGCACCGGGGTCGAGCAGGAGGTCTGCAGTTTCGGGATCCCCTCGATCTCGACCAGGCACATGCGGCAGGCGCCGACCGGGTCGCCGAGCTTCGGCTCGTAACAGAAGACCGGGATCTCGACGTCGCCGCGCTTGGCGGCGTCGTGCAGCATCTCGCCCTCGCTCGCGGCGACCTCGCGGCCGTCGATCGACGATCGTGATCTCGCGCCCGCTCACGCCGCCGCCCCCTGGGTCTCCGCCGCGCGCCTGCACGACCGTCGATCCGGCTCGGCTGGGCGGCGGCCGCGATGACCCGCTCGAACTCGGGCGCGGAACTTCTTCACCATCGCGCTCACCGGCATCGCCATCGAGTCGCCGAGCACGCAGAGGCAGTGGCCCATGATGTTGTCCTGGACCGAGCTGATGATGTCGAGGTCCATCGGCGTCGCCTCGCCGCGCACGACCCTTTCGAGCATCTTCACCGTCCAGTTCGTGCCCTCGCGGCAGGGGGTGCACTTGCCGCAGGACTCGTGGTGGTAGAAGCGCGCCGTGCGCAGCGCCATGTGCGGAATCGAGACCGTGTCGTCGGCGACGATGATCGAGCCCGAGCCGAGCATCGAGCCGGCCTCGGCCATCGCCTCGAACGAGTAGGGCAGGTCGAGCCTTCGTCCGCGGTCAGCACCGGCGAGGAGGAGCCGCCGGGGTAGAAGGCCTTGATCTCGCGCCCGGCAGCGGGCCGCCGGCGAGGTCGTAGATCAGCTCGCGGGTCGGGATTCCCAGCTCGACCTCGTAGTTGCCGGGCCGGCGCACGCCGCCGGAGACCGAGACGACCTTGGTGCCCGGCGACTGCTCGGTGCCGTAGCCCCGGAACCACTCGGCGCCGTGGGCGACGATCCGCGGCACGTTGGAGAGCGTCTCGACGTTGTTGATCAGCGTCGGCCCGCCGTAGAGGCCCTGCACGGCCGGGAAGGGCGGCTTCAGGCGCGGGTTGCCGCGCTTGCCCTCGAGCGCGTCGAGCAGCGCCGTCTCCTCGCCGCAGATGTAGGCGCCGGCGCCGCGGTGGACGACCAGCTCGAGGTCGCGGCGGCTGCCGAGGATGTCCTCGCCGAGGTAGCCGGCCTCGTAGGCTTCGGCGACCGCGGCGTCGAGGATGTCGGCCTGGGCGTCGTACTCGCCGCGGATGAAGATGAAGGCGTGGCCGGCGTCGGCGGCGATCGCGGCGATCGCGATCCCCTCGATCAGCTGGTGCGGATTGCGCTGCATCAGCTCGCGGTCCTTGAAGGCGCCGGGCTCGGACTCGTCGGCGTTGCAGCAGAGGTACTTGGCCATCTCGCCGCGCGGCAGGAAGGAGGCCTTTTTGCCCATCGAGAAGCCGGCGCCGCCGCGCCCGCGCAGGCCGGAGTCTTCGAGCTGCTTGAGGATCTCCTCGGCCTCCATCTCGCGGTAGGCCTTCTCCAGGGTCGCGTAGCCGCCGTAGCCCCTGTAGCCCTCGAGCGTGCGCAGCTTCGGGTCCTCGGCGTGCTCGAGCAGGACGCGCGTCTCAGGCATTCGCGTCACCCGCCAGCGGCCGCCGCTCCAGGGCCTTCTCGGGCAGCACCTCCTCGCCGGCCAACAGCTGGTCGATCGCCGTC
>CAWBLE010000013.1:0-96067 GCA_963789505.1 uncultured Solirubrobacterales bacterium | reverse complement strand
GCCGGGCGCTGCGCGACGGCGTCGCCTGAGCAGCACCGGGCGCGCAGCGAGGCCCCGCCGCCGGCTCACCCCTTGCGCCGCCCCCCCGGGAAGGCGAGCCGGACGATCGTCCGCTGGACGCTGCCCAGCTGGCGGCCGAGGCGGCCGCTGTTGTAGGGGAGGCCATGGCGCTCGCAGACCTCGCGGACCTGCGGCGCGACCTCACCGTAGCGGCTGCTCGGCATGTCGGGGAAGAGGTGGTGCTCGACCTGGTATCCGAGGTTGCCCGCGGCGACGTGGAAGAGCGCGCCGCCCTCGATGTTGGCCGAGCCGAGCAGCTGGCGCACGTACCAGCCGCCCGCCGTCTCGCCCTCGACCTCCTTCTCGCTGAAGCTGTAGGTGCCGTCGGGGAAGTGGCCGCAGAAGATGATCGCGTAGGCCCAGACGTTGCGGATCGCGTTGGCGGCCGCGTCGGCCCCGAGCGTCCCGCGGAAGCCGTCGACGCCGTCGCGCAGCGCTCGCCGCAGCACCCGGTCGAGCCCGCCGCGGCGACGGCGGCGACGGCGCAGGCGGCCGCCCCGGCGTCCGTCGCGCAGCTCCAGCGCAGCGCCGACCCCGGCCATCGCAAGCGCGCCCAGCAGCGGCCAGGCGACGTAGTCCTTGCGCGCCTGGCTCACCACCTTGCCACCGATCGCCCGCAGCTCCTCGCGCACCTTCTCGGTGGGCTTCTCGCCGCGCCGGATCGCCTCGAAGTTGAGGTCGTGCACGGCGACGCCCCACTCGAAGAAGGCGGCGAGCAGGAGGTTGTAGAAGGGCTGCATCAGGTAGACCGGGTGCCACTTCTGCTCGGGGTCGATCCGCATGATCTCGTAGCCCAGGTCGCGGTCCTTGCCGCGGATGTTGGTGAAGGTGTGGTGCTCGTAGTTGTGCGAGTGCTTCCAGGCGTCGGCCGGGGAGACGTTGTCCCAGTCCCAGGTGGTCGAGTGGATGCGAGGGTCGTTCATCCAGTCCCACTGCCCGTGCATCACGTTGTGGCCGATCTCCATGTTCTCCAGCACCTTGGCGGCGGAGAGCACGGCCGTTCCCGCGATCCAGGCGGGGCGGTGGCGGGCGCCGAGCAGCACCACCCTGCCCAGCACGGCGAGGCTGCGGTGCGCCGCGATCACTTTCTCGATGTAGCGGCGGTCGCGCTCGCCGAGGTCCGACATCACCTGGTCGCGGATCGCGTCGAACTCGCGCGCGATCTGCTCCAGCTGCTGCTCGGAGAGGCGGGCCAGCGGGCTGGCGGGCGCCTGCTCGGTTGGCTCTGCGGTGACGGTTGCGGTGCTCATCTCGGTTCTCCTTCGCTCAGAGGTCGATTTCGATTTCGCCCTCGGGGGCGTTGACGCAGGTCCGCACGGTCTCGTTCTCGCTGCCGTGGATCTCGCCGCTGCGCAGGTCGCGGACCCGTCCCGAGCGCAGCCGGCCGACGCAGGTGTGGCAGATCCCCATCCGGCAGCCGTGGGGCAGCTCGAGGCCGGCATCCTCGCCGGCCTCCAGGATCGGCGTCCCGGGCGGGCAGGCGACCGTCGCATCGCCGGCCGCGGAAACGCACCGAGCCGCCGCTGCCGCCGACGTCGGCGCCGTTGACGACCGGCTGGAAGCGCTCCATCGCGAGCAGCGCGGGATCGCCCGCGGCGTCCCAGTGCCCGCGCAGCGCGTCGAGCATCTCGCCGGGCCCGCAGGCGAAGGCGGAACGCTCGCGCCAGTCCGGGCAGACCCGGTCGAGCTCGGCCGGGGCGAGGCGGCCCTGCTCGCCGGTGATCCGGATCTGCAGGCGCAGGCCTGGATTGCGTGAGGCGATCGCCGCGCAGCTCGCGGCCGAAGATAACCTCGCCCTCGTGCCGAGCCGAGTGCACGTGGACCACGTCCGCCACCGCGCCGGCGCGCTCGAGGCTGCGCAGCATCGCGACGATCGGCGTGATCCCGGAGCCGGCGGTGAGGAAGAGGATCCGTGCCGGCGCCGGGTCGGGCAGGACGAAGGTGCCTTCGACGCCGCCGAGCCGGACCAGGTCGCCGGGACGGGCGTGGCGCACAAGGTACGGCGAGACGACTCCGTCCTCGACCAGCTTCGGCGTGATCTCGATGCAGCCGTCCTCGCGCTCGGGGTCGGTGGTCAGTGAGTAGGCGCGCCAGTGGTGGACGCCATCGACGATGACGCCGATCCGCAGGTACTGGCCGGCACGGTGGCCGGGCCAACGGTGGCCGGGGCGGATCAGCACCCTCGCCGCGTTCTCGGTCTCCGGCTCGATCCGCTCGATCCGGCCGCGCAGTTCGCGGGTCGAGAGCAGCGGGTCGATCAACTCCAGGTAGTCGTCGGGCAGGAGCGGGACGAAGAGCGAGCGCACCGCGCGCAGGGCACGGCGGCGATAGGGGTGGACAAGGGGAGGCGCGCCGGTCTCTGCCATCGTTACCTCGCTAAACGTTACCTCATTCGAGGTTACATAGATTGAGATACGATTGGCCGGATGGCGGGCGCCGAGCAGAGCAGCCGCGACGGGCATGCCCCTGAGGACGGCGAGGCGAGCCTAACCGTCGAGCAGCTCGCGCTCGAGGCCGGAATGTCGGTGCGCAACATCCGCAACCACCAGTCGCGCGGCCTGCTGCCGCCGCCCGAGGTGCGCTCGCGGGTCGGCTACTACGGCCGCCAGCACGTCGAACGGCTGCGGCTGATCCAGGAGATGCAGGCCGAGGGCCTGAAGCTGAGCGCGATCAAGCGGCTGGTCGGCGAGTACGGCGCCAATGCCGAGCGCTTCGCCGATCTGCTCGTCGCGCTGAAGACGCCGCTGCCGGCCGAGTCGCCGGAAGTCCTGAGCCGCACTGAGCTGATTGAGCGCTTCGAGGTCGACGATCCGAAGCTGATTGCCAAGGCGGAAAAGCTGGGGATCCTGGTCGACCTCGGCGACGACCGCTTCGAAGCGCCGAGCCCGACCCTGCTGCGCGCCGCCGACGAGGTGCAGGGGATGGGGATTCCGCTGGAGCGCGGCGGTCTCGGTGATGGGCAAGCTGCAGCGCAACTCGAGGTCCTCGGCCCGCGCCTTCGTCGAGCTCTTCCTCACCGAGCTCTGGAAGCCCTTCGACGAGGCCGGCCGCCCCGACGAGGAGTGGGCGGAGATCACCGACTCGGTGCAGCGCCTGCGCCCGCTCGGGGTCGAGGCGCTCAACGCGATGTTCCGGCTCGACCTCACGGCCGAGATCGAGCGGGCGTTCGGCGAGGTGCTGGAACGCTCGAAGTAGGCGCGGGCTCTTAGGAGACTGGCTGGTGGCGCTCGATGATGCGGCCGAAATCGGTGCCCGCCGGCAGCGTGCCGAAGGCGTTGCCCCAGTCGCCGCCAAGGCGTGAGGCGCAGAAGGCGTCGGCGCTCGCCGGGTCGCCGTAGCGGACCAGCAGGGAGGCCTGCAGGGCGAGCGCCATGCGCTCGACCACGCTGCGGGCGCGCGCCTGGATCGTCTCGATGTCGCCGGGGATCTGCTGCGCGCAGCGCGGCGACGTAGCCGTCGAGCCGCGGTTCGGCGCCGGCGCCCTCGAGCACCTCGGCGAAGAAGGCCTCGACGGAGTCGGGCTCTTGACCATCGCCCGCAGCACGTCGAGGCACTGCACGTTGCCCGAGCCCTCCCAGATCGAGTCCAGCGGACTCTCGCGGTAAGAGTCGCGGCATCCCCGACTCCTCGACGTAATCCGTTGCCGCCGAGGCACTCGAGGCACTCGACCGCATGGGCCGGGGCGCGCTTGCAGATCCAGTACTTGAGCACGGCGTTGGCGACGCGGCTTGAACTCTGCGGCCTCCTCGTCGCCGGCGAGCGCCTCGTCGTAGGCGCGGGCGAGGCGCATCGCCGAGATCGTCGCCGCCTCCGACTCGACGCTGAGGTCGGCGAGCACGTTGCGCATCAGCGGCTGATCGATCAGGTCCTCGCCGAAGACCGAGCGCTGCGCGGTGTGGTTGCAGCGCTCTGCGCGACCCCCGCCCGCATCCCGGTCGCTGCCGCCGATCACGCAGTCGAGCCGCGTGTGGTTGACCATCTCGATGATCGTCCGCACCCCGGCGCCCTCCTCGCCGACGAGCCAGGCCGAGGCGGAGTCGAACTCGATCTCGCTGGAGGCGTTGGAGCGGTTGCCGAGCTTGTCCTTCAGCCGCTGGAGCCGGAAGCGGTTGCGCTTGCCGTCGGGAGTCCAGCGCGGGAAGAGGAAGCAGGAGATGCCCCCGTCGGCCTGGGCGAGGACGAGGAAGGCGTCGCACATCGGCGCCGACATGAACCACTTGTGGCCGGTCGAGCTCGTACTCGGCGCCGGGGCCGCCGCCGTTCACCGGCGGCGAGCGTCGTGTTGGCGCGCACATCGGTGCCGCCCTGCTTCTCGGTCATCCCCATCCCGGCCAGGCGCGCCGGGCTTCTCCGGGGCGGGGCGGTGGCCGTCGTAGCGGTCGGAGAGGAAGCGCGGCTCCCACTCCGCGGCGAGGTCGGGCTGGGTGCGCAGCGCCGGAATCGACCGAGTAGGTCATCGAGATCGGGCAGCCGACCCCGCCTCGGCCTGCCCCATGCAGGTCGAAGGCGGCGCCGCGGGCCACATGGGCGCCGGGGCGCGGGCTCCTTCCAGGGGGCGGAGTGCAGTCCGTGCCCGACCGCCGCTCCGAGCAGCTCGTCCCAGGCCGGGTGGAACTCGACCTCGTCGACCCGGTGGCCGAAGCGGTCGTGGGTGCGCAGGCGCGGCTGGGTTCTCGTTCGGCCAGCGCCCCAGCGTCGCGGCCCGGACCGAGCCGGCCAGCGCGCCGACCGCGGCGATCCGCTCCTCGGCCCACTCGGCGCCCTCGCGCCGCACGGCCTCGCGCAGCGGGCGGTCGGCCTCGAAGGACGTTGTAGTCGCCGAGGGGGGCCGGCTGGTTGAAGACCTCGTGCGTCTGGGCAGTGCGCCGCTCGACCGTAGCCATCGACGGGATTGTCGCATCGATAGCATCGCCGCGCCGATGCCCGAGAAGATCCAAGTCAAGAACCCGGTGGTCGAGCTCGACGGCGACGAGATGACCAGGATCATCTGGTCGTTCATCAAGGACGAGCTGATCCTGCCCTACCTCGACCTGGAGATCGAGTACTTCGACCTCGGGATCGAGAGCCGCGACGCGAGCGAGGACCGGATCACGGTCGAAGCGGCGGAAGCGATCAAGCGCCACGGGGTCGGCGTCAAGTGCGCGACGATCACCCCCGATGAGGCGCGCGTCGACGAGTTCGGCCTCAAGCAGATGTACCGCTCGCCGAACGGGACGATCCGCAACATCCTCGGCGGTGTGATCTTCCGCGAGCCGATCGTGATCGCCAACATCCCGCGCCTGGTGCCGGGCTGGACCAAGCCGATCGTGATCGGCCGCCACGCCTTCGGCGACCAGTACCGCGCCACCGACATGGTCGTCCCCGGCGAGGGCACGCTGACCCTCACCTACACCCCGAAGGACGGCTCCGAGCCGGTCGAGCTCGACGTCTACGACTTCCCCTCGGGCGGCATCGCGATGGCGATGTACAACCTCGACGACTCGATCCGCGACTTCGCCCGCGCCTCGATGCGCTACGGGCTCGATCGCGAGTACCCGGTCTACCTCTCGACCAAGAACACGATCCTGAAGAAGTACGACGGCCGCTTCAAGGATCTCTTCGCCGAGGTCTACGAGAGCGAGTTCAAGGCCGAGTTCGAGGCCAAGGGGATCACCTACGAACACCGCCTGATCGACGACATGGTCGCCGCCGCGATGAAGTGGGAGGGCGGGTACGTGTGGGCCTGCAAGAACTACGACGGCGACGTGCAGTCCGACACCGTCGCCCAGGGCTTCGGCTCGCTCGGTCTGATGACCAGCGTGCTGATGAGCCCCGATGGCAAGACGGTCGAGGCTGAGGCCGCGCACGGCACCGTCACCCGCCACTACCGCCAGCACCAGCAGGGCAAGCCGACGTCGACCAACCCGATCGCCTCGATCTTCGCCTGGACCCGCGGCCTCGCCGCCCGCGGCCGCCTCGACGAGACTCCAGAGGTGTCACGGTTCGCCGCGACGCTCGAGCGGGTCTGCATTGAGACGGTCGAGAGCGGCAGGATGACCAAAGACCTGGCGCTCCTGGTTGGTCCGGAGCAGCAGTACCTGACCACGCAAGAGTTCCTCGCCGCGATCAAATCCCGACTGCAGGAGGCAACCACTTGAGCACCCCCGTCAAAGTCACCGTAACCGGCGCCGCCGGCCAGATCGGCTACGCGCTGCTATTCCGCATCGCCAGCGGCCAGATGCTCGGCCCCGACACCCCGGTCGAGCTCAGCCTGCTCGAGATCCCCGACGCGGTCAAGGCCGCCGAGGGCACCGCGATGGAGCTCGACGACTGCGCCTTCCCGCTGCTGAGCAGGATCGACATCTTCGACGACGCCAAGGCCGCATTTGACGGCTGCAACGTCGGCCTCCTGGTCGGCGCCCGCCCGCGTGGGCCCGGCATGGAGCGCGCCGACCTGCTCGAGGCCAACGGCGGCATCTTCAAGCCCCAGGGCGAAGCGATCGCCGCCGGCGCCGCCGCCGACGTGCGCGTGCTGGTCGTCGGCAACCCGGCCAACACCAACTGCCTGATCGCGATGTCCAACGCCGACGGGGTTCCGCGCGAGCGCTTCACCGCGATGATGCGGCTCGATCACAACCGGGCGATCGCACAGCTCGCCAACAAGCTCGGCAAGCCGGTTTCCAGCGCCACCAACATGACCGTCTGGGGCAACCACTCGACCACCCAGTACCCGGACCTGGTCAACGCCAGGGTCGACGGCGCGAGCGCCTGGGACACGGTCGACGACGAGGCCTGGATCGGCGATGAGTTCATCCCCCGCGTCGCCAAGCGCGGCGCCGAGATCATCGACGCCCGCGGCGCCTCCAGCGCCGCCTCGGCGGCCAACGCCGCGATCGACCATGTCCACGACTGGGTGCTCGGCACCCCGCAGGGTGACTGGGTCTCGATGGGCGTCCCCTCGAATGGGGCTTACGGCATCGAGGAGGGTGTGGTGGCCGGCCACCCCTGCAGCTGCTCCGACGGCGAGTGGAAGATCGTCGAGGGCCTCGAGGTGCCGGAGTTCTCGCGCCCCCGCATCGACGCCACGCATCGCCGAGCTGCGCGAGGAGCGCGACGCGGTCAGCAACCTCGGCCTGGTCTAGGCCGGAACGAGAGAGGCCGGCCCCCCGGGCCGGCCTCTCTCGAGCAATTCATCGTCGGGGCGTTACTTCGACGGGTAGTACTGACGCCCTTTCTTCTTGACCCGACCCTCTTTCTCCATGTCTCCGAGGACGCGGTAGAGGTAGTTGGGCTTGATCTTCATCTGCTTGGCGATGTCCGAGGCGCTGATGCCGGGGCTGCCCTCAACGAGTTTGACGGCCTGGTCCGCGCGGGTGCCGCTGCGTCGTTTGCGTCGTTTTTTCGGGCCGGTGGATTTGGTGGCCGAGCCCGGCGGACGGCCGGGCCCACGGCCGCCGGCGCGCCCGGTGACCTTCCCGCCCAACTCGACGAGGGCGCGCTCGAGGCGCTTGCGCTCGTCGTCCAGCTCGGCGAGGCGCTTCTTGACCAGATCGCGGGCCTCGTCGAGTACGTGAGTGGTGCTTGGCATCTCGTTCCTTTCGTCCGGTCGCTGTTCGCACACCGGATACTGGTAAGCAAGCTAGGGATTGCGTACCGCAGTGTTGCACAGTTCAAAGCCCGTTTTGCGCCGATTTTCACAGGTATGGATTTCCGTCCAGCCGCAATGGCCAACTACACACTGACTACTTGGACATACCTACTGATATGAGTATCGCCGCCCTCAAACGGTGTGGGCGCGGCGCTTGCGATGGCCGCTGGGCTCAGGACTACGCTCAGCGACGCCGCTTACGCGGCAACGTTCGAAAGACGACGTCCCAGAGCGGCGAGGAGACGCCGTAGCCAAAGCGGTGGTCCTGGAAGTGGTGGCGCATGTGCTGCTCGCGCAGGCCCTTGCCGAGGTCGGACTTGGGGACGAAGTGGTGCACGTAGTAGTGCGTGTAGTCGTAGAGGAGGTAGCCGAGGATGAAGCCGCCGAAGAGCGGGTAGGCGGCCGGCGTGCCGAAGATCAGCGTGAAGGCGAAGAAGAAGAGCGCCGCGAGCGGGATCGAGACGGCGGGGGGCATGACCAGCCGCATCTTGTCGTTCGGGTGGTCGTGGTGGATGCCGTGGATGATGAAGTGCATGCGGCGCCCGAAGGCGTTGTCGGGCTCCCAGTGGAAGAACAGGCGGTGCAGCCAGTACTCCGTCAGCGTCCAGATGCCGACGCCGCCGAGGCTGAGCAGGATCAGCTGCCAGGCGGCCTTGCCCTGGTCGGCGCCGAGCCACTCCATCGCGACGATCACGGGCACGAAGATGATCGCCGGGATCGCCGGGTGGACGCGGGAGAAGAAGTTGAGGAATTCGCTCTCGAACAGCTGCGGTGAGGCCGAGAGCTTCTCGCTGCGGTTGTGAGCTTCCATTCGCGCCCAATGGTAGCGACGGCGGATGCCGACGCCCGCAAGACGCGGGGAAGATGTGACATCTCTGTGTCAAGAACGTTGCGCTTTGCGGAATCAGGCGTCACGGAAGTGCAACGGCCTTGCCAATATGGCCGCCGTGCCGCGCAAGCCCAAAGCCCCCACCTGCGAGCAGTGCTACTTCCGCAAGAACCACCTCTGCGCTCTCCAGCTGGACGAGGCTTGCGCCACGTTCCGCGAAAATCGTCCCGAGGGCCTCGTTCCCCCGCGCCAGCCGGTCCTCTTGATGCGCCCGCCGCGCTGGGCGGCCCAGTCCACCGCTGCCTAGTCCCTCATGGCGGTTATGTTTTGCGCCATGCCTGAACGGGACGTATTTGCGAACTTCGCCCGCATGCGGCGGGAGATGGATCAGATGTTGGGTGGGGCTTGGGGCCGCACTACGTATGTGAGCCGCCGCAGCACCGGGTTCTCGCCGAATGTGGATGTCTACTACTGCGGGGATCCGCAGCGGGCTGTTGTGAAGGTGGACTTGGCTGGGGTGGATCTTGAGCAGGTGGGCATCGAGGTCAGCGGCCGGCAGCTGGCCATAGTCGGGGAACGGCCGGTGCAGGAGACGGAGGGGCGGGTCTACCAGCAGGTCGAGATCCCCTCGGGGCCGTTCCGGCGGGTTGTGGAGCTTCAGGTCGACGTCGACCCAGACCAGGCCAAGGCGACCTACGAGGACGGCATCCTGCGGATCGACCTGCCGCTGCGCGACCCGGCGCAGTCGACCCGCCGGGTGCCGATCGGGCGCGAGTGATGATGGAGAACTCGCCGGTCCTCGAGGTCGTCGAGTCCGAGCTCGACGCCGAGGAAGCGATCCGCGCCGACCAGCCGCTGCCCGACGCGCTGCCGGTGCTGCCGCTGCGCGACACGGTCACCTTCCCCGAGACGCTGACCCCACTCGCCGTCGGCCAGGAGCGCTCGATCACGCTGATCGATGACGTGCTCGGCGCCAACCGGATGCTGGTCATGGTCGCCGCCCGCGACCCCGAGGACGAGGAGCCGGGGCCGGAGGGGCTCCACGAGGTCGGCGTGGTCGGCGTCGTCGCGCGCATGCTGAAAGTGCCCGACGGGACGCTGCGCATCCTCGTCCAGGGCACGCAGCGGGTCAGCCTCGGCGAGTACGTGGCCGAGGAGCCCTACCTCGTCGCCCGCATCGCCGAGCTGCCCGACGTGGTCGACGAGGGCCCCGAGCTCGAGGCGCTGACCCGCAACGTGCAGCGCACCTTCTCGGCGATCGTCGAGCACATTCCCTACCTGCCCGAGGAGCTGCAGATGGCGGTCGCCAACATCGAGGACCCGGCCGCGCTCGGGCACCTGATCGCCGGCGCGCTGCGGATCCCGACCGGGGAGAAGCAGGCGCTGCTCGAGCAGGTCGACGTCGCCGCCCGCCTGCGCCGGCTCTCGGAGATCCTCGCCCGCGAGCTCGAGGTGGTCCAGCTCGGCAGCCAGATCCAGTCACAGGTCGAGTCCGAGATCGACAAGGGCCAGCGCGAGTTCTTCCTGCGCCAACAGCTGAAGGCGATCCAGGAAGAGCTCGGGGAGGAGGACGAGCAGCAGGCCGAGGTCAACGAGCTGCGCGAGCGGATCGAGGCGGCGAAGCTGCCCGAGGCGGCGCTGAAAGCGGCCGAGCGCGAGCTCTCCCGACTGGAGAAGCTGCCGCCGGCGGCCGCCGAGCACGGCGTCATCCGCACCTACCTCGAGTGGCTGGTCGAGCTGCCCTGGTCGCAGTGGAGCGAGGACAACCTCGACATCGCCCACGCTCGCAAGGTGCTCGACGCCGACCACTACGACCTAGAACAGGTCAAGGACCGCATCCTCGAGTACCTCGCGGTGCGCAAGCTGAAGCCCGACTCGCCCGGGCCGATCCTCTGCTTCGCCGGCCCGCCCGGGGTCGGCAAGACCAGTCTCGGCCGCTCGATCGCCAAGGCCCTGGGCCGGGAGTTCGAGCGCATCTCGGTCGGCGGCGTGCGTGACGAGGCCGAGATCCGCGGCCACCGTCGCACCTACATCGGGGCGATGCCGGGGACGATCGTGCGCGCCCTGCGCGACGCCGGCTCGCGCAACCCCGTCTTCATGATCGACGAGATCGACAAGATGGGCGCCGACTTCCGCGGCGACCCCTCCTCGGCGATGCTCGAGGTGCTCGACCCGGCCCAGAACGACAGCTTCCGCGACCACTACCTCGACCTCGAGTTCGACCTCTCCGAGGTGCTCTTCATCGCCACCGCGAACGTGCTCGACACGATCCCAGGCCCGCTCCAGGACCGCATGGAGACGATCGAGCTGGCCGGATACACGCTCGAGGAGAAGCGCCACATCGCCCGCCGCTACCTCGTCCCGCGCCAGATCGAGGCCAACGGCTTGAAGCCATCCCAAATCGAGTTCGGCGAACCGGCCCTGACCGCGATCATCGAGGAGTACACGCGCGAGGCCGGGGTGCGCAACCTCGAGCGCCAGATCGGCGCGATCTGCCGCAAGGTCGCGCGCGACGTCGCCGAGGGCAGGGGCGGGCGCAAGGTCAAGGTCTCGGGCAAGCGAGCGCGCGAGCTGCTCGGTCGCCGCCGCTACTTCTCCGAGCAGCGCCGCCGCACCAAGGTTCCCGGCGTCGCCACCGGCCTCGCCTGGACGCCGGCCGGCGGCGACGTGCTCTTCATCGAGGCGACGGCGATGCCCGGGGCGGGCAAGCTGACGATCACCGGCCAGCTCGGCGACGTGATGAAGGAGTCGGCGCAGGCGGCGCTCTCCTACGTGCGCGGCCACTGGCGCGAGTTGGCGCCGGAGCTCGGCGAGGACTGGTTCGCCGAGCGCGACATCCACATCCACGTTCCCGCCGGCGCGGTGCCCAAGGACGGGCCCTCGGCCGGCGTCGCGATGACGGTGGCGTTGTCCTCGCTGATCTCGGCCCGGCTGGTGCGCAACGACGTCGCGATGACCGGCGAGGTGACCCTGACCGGGCAGGTGCTGCCGATCGGCGGGCTGAAGGAGAAGTCGCTGGCGGCGCAGCGGGCCGGGATCAAGCGGGTGATCGTGCCGGCGCGCAACGAGGGCGACGTCACCGAGATCCCCGAGCACGAGCTCGGCGGGCTGGAGTTCGTCTATGTCGACGATGTCTCTGCCGCAGTCGACGCGGCGCTTGCCTAGGTCGCGGGCCTTCTGGATCCTCGCCGGGCTGACCCTCGGCGCGGCTGCCCTGCGCTTCGCCACGCTCGGTGGGCAGGCCTACCACCACGACGAGGTCGTCACCGCCAGCCGCGTCCTGCGCGCCGACTTCGTCCACGCGATCGAAGCGGTCGGCTTCAGCGAGTCGGCGCCGCCGCTCTACTACGCCCTCGCCTGGGCCTGGACGCAGCTGACCGGGACAGGCGAGGTCGGCCTGCGCTCACTCTCCGCTCTCGCCGGCGTGGCGACGGTGCCGGTCGGCTACCTGCTCGGCGTCGAGCTGCGCGGCCGCCGTGTCGGTCTCGTCGTCGCCGCCCTGGTCGCCGTCAACCCGATGCTGCTCTGGTACTCCCAGGAGGCGCGCGGCTATGCCCTGCTCGTCCTGCTCACCGCGCTCGCCGCCCTCTACTTCGTACGCGCCCTGGAGGCGCCGAGGAGAAACATCGTGCTCTGGGGGCTGTTCTCGGCGCTGGCGCTGGCGACGCACTACTTCGCGATCTTCCCGATCGCGCTCGAGGCGGCCTGGCTGCTGTGGCGGCGTGGCCGCGCGGCCCTCGCCGGGGTCGCGATCGTCGCCGTTGCCGGGCTGGCGCTGACGCCCCTGCTCGTCCACCAGATGTCGCTCGGCCACGCCGAGTGGATCGGCGACCGCAGCCTCGGCCACCGGCTCTGGGAGGTCGGGGTCACCTTCGTCGCCGGCGAGACGGGGGACATCGTCGCCCGTCCCGAGACGGTGCCGCAGGCCGCCGTGCCGCTGCTCGCGTTGATCGCGGCCCTGGCGCTGCTGGCCGGGCGCGGCCGCGCCCGGGAACGGCGGGCGGGTGGGACGATGCTCGCGCTCGCCGCCACCACCACCCTCGCGCCCCTGGCGCTGGCGCTGCTCGCCCCTGGCAAGGACTACGTGCTCGCCCGCAACCTGCTGCCGGCGCTGGTGCCGTTGCTGGTCGCGGTGGCGATCGGGGCGACGCTGCCGGCGGCGCGCCGGCTCGGCGCCGCCCTCGCCGCGATCCTCGTCGCCTACTCGCTCGGCTTCTGTATCTGGGTCAGCGCCTCGCCGGCCCTGCAGCGCCCCGATTGGGACGCGGTCGCCGCCCGCCTCGGCGAGCCGCAAGCGCCGCGGGCGATCGTGCTCTGGACCCTGGGCGCCGCCTCGATGCGCTGGTACCTCTCGACCGGCTCCTTCCAGGTGCAGGCGTCCGACGGCTTCTCCTGGAGCATCCACGAAGCCGAGTTCGTCTCCGACGGTCCCGCCCCGCCGCCGCCCACCCGCCTGCTCGGGCCGCGCTTCCGCCAGACGGGTTACGAAAAGATCGGCCGCCTCTACGTGCGGCGTTATGCCCTGCCGGGCCCCGACCTCGCCCACCTGCGCCTGCGCCGCATCCGCAACGCCGAGCTCAACTTCGGCAGCAACGCCGTTCTCCTTGACGGCATCGGTCCTCCGTGACCGCGTTCGGCCACGCGTCCTCAGCGGCCAGGACCACGAAGGTAAACCCGAAGCCCATGGCGCGCATCCACCGCGCCCCTTAGGGTCTATCCTCAGCGGGAACCACGATTCATCCAGCGAGGAGATGGCATGACGAAGACGAAGGCGGACCAGGCTGCGGACCTCTACTCGACCGCGCGCGAAAATCCGTACGTGCAGCGCTTGATCGAGGACGAAGAGTTGCGCGATAACCTGCGCGAGGCCTTCGAAGCGGCGCGTGGCGCCTACGGGCGGGCGACCGGCAACGGCAAGGGCGCGGTCAAGGCCGTGACCAGCGACAAGAAGGTCCAGAAGGACCTGCGCAACGCCGCCGAGAGCCTGCGCGAGGCCTCCGAGCAGCTGAAAGGCCCCCGCAAGCGCCGCAAGGGCCGTCTCGGTCGCCTGATCCTGCTCGCCCTGATCGGCGGCGTGATCGCGCTGGTGGTCAGCGAGGACGCCCGCAAGGCCGTGCTCGACGCCCTCTTCGGCGCCGAGGAGGAGTTCGAGTACACCTCGACGACGAGTATCAACGGCTTCTTAGTCGTCCGCTCGGCTCTAGACTGCTCTTGGAGGCAGCGACCAAAGAGCGCGAGCTGAGCGGGGAAAAGGCGCAGCGCATCGTCGACGCGATGCGCGACAGCGTCGCCAAGCGCGGCGCCGCCGGCTCCACCTTCGAGCACGTCGCCGGCGAGGCCGGGGTCAGTCGTGGCCTGCTGCACTATTACTTCGGCACCAAGGAGCGGTTGCTGGTCGAGGTCGTCCGTCGCGACGCCGAGATCCGCGTCGCCCGGCTCGACGAGCCGCTGGCCAAGGCGGAGACGGCCGATGACGTGATCGAGGTCCTGGTCGCCAGCCTCAACGATCTGATCGAGAACGAACCGGCCTTCTTCCTGCTGCTCTACGAGCTGTTCAGCGCCGGGCGGCGCAACCCCGAGATCCAGCACGAGGTCGGCCAGCTCTTTGACCGCACCCGCTCCCACGTCGCCGAGGTGCTCGAGGCGAAGAACCGCGAGGGCGTGTTGAAGCTGCGCTACGACGCCGAGGCGATCGTCGCCTACCTCTTCGCCGTCGCCGATGGCTTTGCCCTGCAGGCGCTCTCAGAGCCAAGCCGCGACATCAGCGCGGCCTTGGCGGCCGGCGCCGCGTCGGCGCGGTTCCTGCTCGCCGGGGAGTGACCGTCCTCACAGTCCGCGGCGCCCCGGTCGACAAACTGGCTAACCAGCCAATGCGGGAGCCGATGAACAGACTGGCGGGATTCCTGGGACGCCGCCGCCGCTGGGTGCTCGCCGCCTGGATCCTCGTTCTCGCCCTCGCCCTGCCGCTCGCAGCGAAGCAGACCGACCACCTCACCGGTGGCGGTTTCGATGTCCCGGGCAGCCAGTCGAAGGCGGTCGGCAATGCGCTCGAAGGCGAGTTCGGCGGCGACGCCAACGGGATCGTCGTGCTGCTGCGCGCCGCCCCCGATGCCGGTCGCTCCGAGCGATCCGCCGCGATCGGCCGGGTCCGCCGCACGGTCGCCGCGGTCGACGGCCTGACGCTGCCCCCGTCGGCGGCGCGCCGGGGCGCCGCTCAGCTCGGCGCCAAAGGTGTCGCGATGCTGCCCCTGCGCAGCAACCTCAGCTCCGACGAACTGATCGACCCTGCCGGGACCCTGCGCGAAGAGCTCGACCCCGGCGCGGCTCGGGGCGGCGTCACCACCTATCTCGCCGGCCAGCCGACGATCTGGGCGGGGATGCAGGAGCTGTCCAAGGAAGACCTCTCCAAGGCCGAGGCGGGCGGCTTCCCGATCGTCGCCCTGATCCTGCTCGTCGTCTTCGGCTCGCTCGCCGCGGCGGCGCTGCCGCTGACGCTCGGCTTTGTCAGCGTGATCGTCACCGGCGCGCTGATCTACTTCATCTCGCTGCAGATGAGCACCTCGGTCTTCGTCACCAACATGGCCTCGATGATCGGGATCGGGGTGGCGATCGACTACTCACTCTTCATCCTTGCCCGCTACCGCGAGGAGCGCGCCGCGGGCCGCAGTTGCGACGACGCCCGCGCCGAGGCGCTCTCGACCTCGGGCCTCGCGGTCAGCTTCTCCGGCCTCGCCGTGATCGTCTCCCTGGCGGGCCTCTGGATGGTCGACAACCAGGCGCTGCGCTCGATGGCGCTCGGCGCGATGACCGTCGTCGCCGTCTCGATCCTCGCCGCGACGACGTTGCTGCCGGCGCTGATCGCGATGCTCGGCGACCGCGTCCTCCCCGGCGGCATCGTCGCGAAGGGACTTGCTCTGATTCGCCGGCCGTTCAAGAGAACTCCCGCCATCCCCGGACGCGGGAGTGAGGGCCAGTCCATATCTGATTCTTCTGGCCCTCACGGGAGCAGAGGAGATGGCGGAATTGGTTCTCCCTTCTGGGCACGCTGGACCGAGAGCATCATGGCCCGCCCCTGGGTTGCCGTGATCGGCGTCAGCGGCCTGCTGCTCTTCCTCGCGATCCCGGTGCTCTCGTTGACCACCGGCACCCAGGCGCTGACCCAGTTCCCCAGCGGAAGCGACGTCCGTGTCGGCAACGAACTCGCCTCGGAGCAGCTCGGCGGCGGCACCGACCCGGTCCAGGTCGTCGCCGCGTTCGACCCGGGCACGAGTGCCGGCGAGGAGCGCGGCGCAACCGTGGCCTTCGTGCGGCGGCTCGAGGCGACTCCGGGCGTGGCCTCGGTCGCGTCACCGGTCTTTGCCGCCCACAGCGTGCTGATCCAGGCGACGCCGACCGCGCCGAGCGAGTCCGACGCCGCGGTCGCCCTGGTCGAGCGCCTGCGCGACCCGATCGCCGCCTCGACCCGGCTCGGCCGGGTAGCCACCGTTGACGTCGGCGGCGAGACCGCCCGCAGCCACGATGTGCGGGCGCTGATCAGCGGCTCGATGTGGAAGATCGTGCTCTTCGTGCTCGCGCTGAGCTTCCTCGTCCTGATGGCGATGCTGCGCTCACTGCTGCTGCCGTTGAAGGCGGTGCTGATGAACCTGCTCTCGATCGGGGCCGCCTTCGGCGTCCTCGTCGCGATCTTCCAGTGGGGCTGGTTCGACAGCCTGCTCGGCTTCGAGAGCCAAGGTGCGCTCGACACGATCAACGTGCCGCTGATCTTCGCCGTCGTCTTCGGCCTCTCGATGGACTACGAGGTCTTCCTGATGTCGCGGATCCGCGAGCACTACATGGAGCACGGCGACAACGAGCGCGCCGTCGCCGAAGGCCTCTCGACCAGCGCCCGCACGATCTCCTCGGCGGCGCTGATCATGACCAGCGTCTTCGCCGTCTTCGTGCTCACCGGGGTCCCCTCGATCAAGGAGCTGGGCCTCGGCTGCGCCGTCGCGATCGCCCTCGACGCGACGCTCGTCCGGCTGATCCTCGTCCCCGCGGCGATGAAGCTGCTCGGCGACTGGAATTGGTGGATGCCCTCCTGGCTCGACCGCCTGCTGCCCGATTTCTCCTTCGAGAGCGGCGCGGGCGAGCCCGAGCCGGCGAAGGCCTAATACCCTTACCGCCATGAGCGAGGAGATTGCCTTCGCCGGGGCGGCGAAGCAAGCGCGGATGGTGCGGGCCGGAGAGGCCTCACCGAGCGAGTTGGTGCGGCTCTGCCTCGACCGGATCGCCCGGCTCGACCCGCAGCTGAACGCCTTCCGTGTCGTCTTCGCCGAGCGCGCCCTGCTCGAGGCCGAGCAGGCAGAGGCGCGGCTGAAGGGGGGCGATGAGCGGCCGCTGCTGGGGGTCCCGGTCGCGATCAAGGACGAGGTCGACGTCGTCGGCGACGTCACCACCTACGGCACCGACGGCTTCACCGATCCGGCCGCGGCCGACTCCGAGGCGGTGCGCAAGCTGCGCGAGGCCGGCGCGATCGTGGTCGGCAAGACGCTGCTGCCCGAGCTCGCGATCTGTGGCTTCACCGAGTCGGCGACCTGGGGGGTGACGCGCAACCCCTGGGACCCGCAGCGCACCCCGGGCGGCTCGAGCGGCGGCAGCGCCGCCGCCGTGGCGGCCGGCCTGGTGCCGATCGCCTTCGCCTCCGACGGCGCCGGCTCGATCCGCATCCCGGCCGCCTCGTGCGGGCTATTCGGGCTCAAACCGCAGCGCGGCCGGGTCTCGGTCGCGCCCGACGGGGAGCGCTGGAACGGCATGTCGGCCTTCGGCTGCGTCAGCCGCTCGGTGCTCGACACGGCGCTCTGGCTCGACGTCAGCCGCGACGACGGCGCCGCTGCGCCGTCCGCGCCCGAGCGGCCCTTCGTCGAGTCGGCGGCGACGCCGCCCGGCAGGCTGCGGGTCGCCTGGTCGACCGCGGCGCCGCGCGCGGTGGCGCCGGTCAAAGTCGACGGGATCGCCAAGGGCGCGGTCGCCGAGACGGCCGAGCTGCTCGGCTCGCTCGGCCATGAGGTCGAGCAGCGCGACCCCGAGTGGGGTGGCATCGGCAACAACAGCGTGCCGCGCTATCTGCGCGGGATCGCCGAAGACTTCGCCAAGGTCGCGCGCCCGGAGCGGCTCGAACGGCGCACCCGCGCGATGGCCCGACTCGGGCGCTCGATGCCCGCCAAGGCTTTCGAGGCGGCCCGCCGCGCCGAGGCGGCCGACGCCGCCCGCGTCAACGGGATTTTCGAGCGCCACGACGTGCTGATGACCCCGGTGATGGGCGGCACGGCGCTGCCGGTGCGGCGCTGGGAGGGCCGCGGCGCGCTCTGGACGCTGCTCGGGATGAGCCGCTTCTACCCCTACTGCATCCCCTGGAACCACCTCGGCAACCCGGCGATGTCGGTGCCCGCCGGCTTCTCCGCCGAGGGCATGCCGCTGGCGGTGCAGATCGTCGGCCGCCCCGGCGACGAGGCGACCCTGCTCTCGCTCGCCGCCCAGCTCGAGGCCGAGCGGCCCTGGGCGGACCGCCGGCCGCCGATCTCTTAGCCGAAGACCTTGCGCATGCGGGCGATCTCGCGGATCTTGCCGCGCGGGCGGATGCGGCGCTGCAGGATCATCTTCAGCGGGTTGGCGTCGGGCTTGGAGGCGCCGACGAAGTCGGCCCAGCTCGCCTCGATCGTCAGCGTCGGGTTGGGCGCCTCGCCCGGCTCGGCCCGGGTCGAGCCGTTGTCGATCGTCAGGTGCCAGGGGTCGGCGTCGTCGAAGCGGTACTGGTAGACGAGCGGCGAGCCGTTGGCGGCGGCCGGGTTGGCGACGCGCTGGACGATGTCGAAGTAGAGCCGCTGGGTATCCGGCGAGGCGTCGGGCGCGGGAGCGCCGGGCGGGCCGAGCACGCCGGCCTCCATCAGCTTCACCTGGCGCGCCGCGACCTCCTCGGCCGGGGCCTCGGGGTCGAAGGGGAAGACGCCGGGCGGCATCTCCTCGGTCGGGTAGCCGATCGTGCGCCAGCGCTGGCGGATCAGTTTGAGCCCGAAGCCGAAGATGTCCTCGAGCGAGAAGCCGTAGCACTCGGTGTACTCGCGGTCGAAGTTGGGCGGGTAGAAGACGGCCGGGCCGTAGGGCAGCACTTCGCGCAGCAGGTCGGTCACCGCGGCGCGGTTCTCTTCCCAGCCGGGGTTGCCCTCGCCGAGCAGTTCGGAGAGCACCTTGACGCCGAAGCCGATGTGGCGCTGCTCGTCGCGTGAGACGTTGCCCATCCCGTCGCTGAAGCCCGGCATGGTTTCTTTCGAGGCGAAGAAGTCCTCGATGAAGTGCTGGCCGGGCTGGGCGAGGCTGCCCTCGACGATCAGGTGGTAGAGGGTGATCGCCTGCGCGTACTTGGGCAGCGAGCGGTCCTTGCGCAGTTCCTCGGCCATCACATCGAGCCGGTCGAAGATGCCGCGGTAGCCCCAGTTGAGCTGCGGCATGGTCGCGGAGAGGGTCTGCTCGATCGAGTCGCCGCCGACCCCGATCACCTCCTTGAAGAAGCGGTGGAAGAAGATCGAGTGGCGGACCTCGTCGACCTGCTGGGTGGCGAGGAAGTAGGACTGCTCCTCGGTCGGCGCGGCGGTGATGTAGGGAGCGAGCGTGTCGGCCACCCGGTCCTCGCCGTAATAGAACATCGAGTAGATCCACATCGCCGAGCGCCGCTGGATCTCGCTCAGCGCATCCCAGCCCTTGCGGTCCTCGGAGAAGTCGATGTCGTAGGCGCTCCAGTTGCCGTGCTCCCAGCGCTGGTAGAGATCGATGTAGGTGACGTTGTCCATCAGGCTCTGGGATGCGACGCTCATCTCTCTCCTTCGTTCGGGCGCCGACGGCGCCTGCGGGGCTTCGTAGGGCGCAGACTAGCGCGATCCTGGCCAGTCAGCCAGTTTGAGGGACCCGTCATGCATCGAGCCCCTATTCGGGGGCGGATGCATGACGGGTGGGTCAGCGGGGCGTCGACGCCGGGGTCTCGATCTCGCGCTTGAGGATCTTGCCGGTCGGGCCCTTGGGCAGCTCGTCGACGAACCAGACCAGGCGCGGGTACTTGTAGGCGGCGATCCGGTCCTTGACGTAGGCGCTGACCTCCTCGGGGCCGAGCTCCTCGCCCTCCATCAGCACGACCGCGGCGCCGATCTCCTCGCCCCACTCGTCGTGGGGGACGCCGACGACGGCGGCTTCGCGGATCTTCGGGTGCTCGTAGAGGACTTCCTCGACCTCGCGCGGGTAGACGTTGTAGCCGCCGCGGATGATCAGGTCCTTCTTGCGGTCGACGATGAAGAAGTCGCCGTCCTCGTCGACGCGGGCCATGTCGCCGCTGTGGAACCAGCCGCCGCGCATCGCCTCCGCGGTCGCGTCGGGGCGCCGCCAGTAGCCCTTCATGATGTTGTGGCCGCGGATCACGATCTCGCCGACCTCGCCCTGCGCGACCTCGGCGTCGTTCTCGTCGACGACCTTCATCTCGACGCCTTCGATCGGGGCGCCGATCGACCCCGGCTTGGCGCCCTTCTCGGGGTGGTTGGAGCAGGCGACGGGCGAGGTCTCCGAGAGCCCGTAGCCCTCGAGCACGACCGCGCCGAAGGCGTCTTCGAAGCCGCGCAGGACCTCGACCGGCATCGAGGCGCCGCCGGTGATGCAGGTGCGCAGCGCCGCGGTGTCGAAGCGCTCCCGCTCGGGATGGTGGAGCAGGGCGCCGAACATCGTCGGCACGCCGTAGAAGTGGGTGACCCGGTCGCGCTGCATCGTCGCCAGCGCCTCGCCGGGCTCGAATTTCGGCACCAGGGTGAGGCAGCCGCCGGCCGCCAGCGAGGCGTTCATCGCCACCGTCTGGCCGAAGGAGTGAAAGAGCGGCAGCGAGCCGAGCACGACGTCGCCGGCCCCGATTTCGCAGGTCGTGCGGCGGGTGACGTCGGCGTTGCGCCAGAGGTTCGCGTGGGTCAGCTCGGCGCCCTTCGGCTTGCCGGTCGTGCCCGAGGTGTAGAGGATCACCGCGGTGTCGTCCTCGGCGGTGTCGACCAGCCCCGGCGTCGGCTCGAGCCCGGCCAGCGTCGCCGCGAAGGCGGCCGGCTCGATCTCGATCAGCTCGGCGCCGGCCTCGGCGGCGCCGGTGCGGGCCTCCGCGGCGAAGCCGTGCCAGGCAAGCAGCAGCTCGGTGCCGGAGTCCTCGAGGTAGAAGGCGATCTCGCGCTGCTTGAGCAGCACGTTCATCGGCACGACGGTCGCCCCGGCGCGCAGCACGCCGTAGTAGGCGACCGGGAAGTCGGGCACGTTGGGCAGCATCACGCCGACCCTGGCCCCGGGCTCGACACCCTTTTCGCCCAGCAGGGTTGCGAGCCTGGCGCTGCGCTGGTCGAGCTCGGCGTAGCTCAGCTCCGCCTCGCCGAGGCGGATCGCCGGCGCGCCGGGCGTCCGCCCGGCGCTCTCGGTCAGCAGCGATGCGAGGTTGAGGGTCACCGGGCTCGCTACGGCTTCGTGTAGTGGTGGATCGGAAACTCCTTGATGTCAGGCGGTCCCTGCGGCGCGCGATCCCCGAGCGACTGGATCGCGGGCATCAGTCGATCGGCTTGGAAAGTGTCGAAATGACTCCTCGACTCCCAGGCGTCGATGATGCCCCAGCCTCCCTCGACCGGCCCGGCCATGTGGAAGATCAGCCCCTCGGGCGGGTTGGCGTCGACGTCGACCTCGGCGTGGACGGCCTCATACTGCTCCTGGGTCCCTCCTGCGAATTTCAAGCGCAAACCTATGGCCATGCTTTCCTCCTTGTTCACGTGTGACCCCGCCCGCAGCGAGCATAGTTCGGTAGGGTCCCGATCGCAATGAGGGCGCTGATGCTGACGATCGCGGTGTGCGCGGGCCTGCTTGTCGCCGGCTGCAGTGGGAGCAGCGACTCTTCGAGCGAATCGAGCGCGACGACGGCCGGAGCCGCCGCGGAAGACACCAGCAAGAAGCCGGTGGTGAGCGTGCCCAAGGGGGCGCCGCCGAAGCAGCTGGAAAGCAAGGAACTCGTGCCGGGCGACGGCGCCGAAGCGAAATCGGGCGACGAAGTCAGCGTCCAGTACGTCGGCGTCAACTACAAGAACGGCGAAGAATTCGACTCCTCCTGGAGCCGCAACGAACCCTTCCCGTTCACGCTCGGCGCCGGCGAAGTGATCCCCGGCTGGGACCAGGGCGTCGAAGGGATGAAGGTCGGCGGTCGCCGCGAGCTGATCATCCCGCCCGAACTGGCGTACGGCGAAGCCGGCGCCCCGCCCGCGATCGCTCCGAACGAAACGCTCGTGTTCGTGATCGACCTGCTTGCGGTCAACTAGCCCGACCGTCCTCGCCGAGCGCCTCACGGCGCAGGGCCTCGCCGGGCCGCCGCTGACCGACCCCGCCGCCGTCGCCGGGCGGCTGCTCGCCGTCCAGGGGCAGGATCCCCGCGGCTTTCGGCTCGCCGTGCGGGCGCGGACCGAGGGGCTGAGCGCGGCCGACGTCGAGCGGGCGCTGGCCGGGCGCGAGCTGCTCGTCACCTGGCTCAACCGCGGCACCCTGCACCTCGTCAGCGCCGATGATTATCCGCTGCTGCAGGCGCTGACCACGCCGCCGCTGTTCAGCTCGAGCGCCCGGCGCCTGCGCCAGGAGGGCGTCAGCGAGGCCGCGGCCGAGCGCGCGTTGGCCGCGATCGAGTTGGCGCTCGCCGAGGAGGGGCCGCAGACGCGGCTCGAGCTGCGCGAGCGGGTCGACGCCGCCGGGGTCGCCACCGAGGGCCAGGCGATGCCGCACCTGCTCTTCCTCGCCGCCGTCCGCGGACTCGTCGTGCGCGGCCCGACGGTCGGCAAGCAGCATGCCTACGTGCTGGTCCGCGATTGGCTCGGCGAGCCCCAGCCGGTCGATCGCGACCTGGCGCTCGCCGAGCTCGCCCGCCGCTACCTCACCGGCCACCAGCCGGCGAGCGACCGCGATCTCGCCAAGTGGGCCGGCCTGCCGCTGCGCGACGCCCGCGCCGGCCTCGCCGCGATCGCCGCCGAGCTGGAGCAGGGCGGGGACGGCCTGCTGCGTTTGAAGAAGCGGAAGCCGCCGGAGCCGATCCCGCCGCCGCGCCTGCTCGGCGCTTTCGACCCGGTGCTGCTCGGCTGGACCTCGCGCGAGGACGTGCTCGGCAAGCACACCCAGCTCGTCACCCGCAACGGGATCTTCCACCCGTTCGCGATGGCCGGCGGCCGCGCCGTCGCCAAGTGGGGCTTCCCGGCCGGCAAGGTGAAGCTGGAGCCGCTCGAGCGCCTGCCGCAGGCTGTCGCCGCCGCGCTCGAGGTCGACGCCGCCGCGGTCACCCGCTTCCTGCTGCCTTAGGGCCTTTAGGGCCTATCCCTCGGGCGCGCCGACCGGGCCGGTCGGAACCCAGCCGCGATACATGCGCAGCAGGGCGAGGACGCCGGCGATCCCGGCCAGGGCCGAGAGGCCGCCGGCGTAGGCGAGCGTGCCACGGGCGCCGATCGTGGCGACGAGCAGGCCGCCGGCGGCGAAGGCGCCGAGCTCGGCCGTGTTGCGGATGCCGTTGTAGGCGGCGAAGGCGCGGCCGTGCAGGCTGTCGGGGACGCGGACGTGGATCAGGCTGCGGAACATCACGTTCTTGACCCCGTGCGCGGTGCCGCCGAGCAGGCCGCAGAAGAGCAGGAAGGGGAAGTTGAGCCAGAGCGCCGGCAGGGCCAGGCCCGCGCCCTGGATCGCGACCGCGCCGAGCCCGACGGCGGCGACGGCGGCCGCCGCGACGCGGCGCGAGATCAGCATCGCCCCGGCCGCCATCCCGGCGGTCCAGATCGAGAGCCAGGCGCCGTAGGCGACATCGCCGCGGCCGAGCACGTCCCCGACGAAGAAGAGCTCGCCGACCCAGACCGCCGACATGAAGAGCAGCGAGACGAAGGCGACGGTCATCGCCAGCGATAGCAGCCGGTCGCCGAAGAGGAAGGCGATGCCGTCGCGGGCGCGGGGCGCCTGCTCGGCCTCGCTCAGCTCCGCGGGCCGCCTGCGCACGCGCAGGGCCAGCGCCGCGACCGCGACGGCGGCGAAGGTCGCCGCGTCGACCAGCATCGCCAGCTCGAGGCCGCCGGCGGCGAAGAGCAGCCCGCCCAGTATGGGGCCGATGCCGAAGCCGATGTAGCGGCTCGTCTCGATGTGCCCGTTGGCCTCCTGGATCCGGCCCTCGCCGGCCAGCAGCGGCACCAGCGAGAACTCGGCGGGGGAGGAGGTGGCGAAGACGACGCCGATCGCCACGGTGAGGATGAGCACCGGCGCCACCGCGCCGGAGAAGGCGACGGCGACCGCGGCCACGGTCCCGACCGCCGATACCCCGGCGAGCAGCCGCGTCGCCTCGATCCTGTCGACGAGCAGCCCGGCCCAGCCGGCGACCAGCACCGAAGGCCCGAAGAGGCAGATCCAGAGCGCCGCGACGGCGAAGCCGGAGTCGGTCACGTCCTTGATGTGCAAGCCGAGCGCGACGATCGCGACCCAGTCGCCGAGCGCCGAGAGCCCGACCGAGCCCGCCACCAGCCGGAAGTCACGATCCCGAAAAAGACCGGCCTTCATACGCCAAGCATATGGCGGCCTCGCTCGCCTACGAATTGCTCAATACGTTGAGTAAATTTACTCAACGTATTGAGTGATTTGCGACCGGCGGGGTTCGGGTAGCAGGGGGAGATGTCGAGTTTGGATGTCCTGCTGGAGATAGAGAGCGAGCTGGCGGCGGGGGATGGCGCCGCCTACCGGCGATGGCTGCGCGCGGACGCGATCGTGATCGTGCCCGGACATGTGCTCGACCGCGAGGGCGCGGCCGCTGCGATCGACGCCTCGCCCGGCTGGGAGCACTTCTCGATCGACGACGAGCGCCTGCTGCCGCTCGGCCCCGACGCCGCGGCGATCGTCTACCGTTTCCACGGCCGCCGGGGCGATCTCGAGTACCGCGCCGAGATGTGCAGCACCTACGTCAGGGAAGACGACGGCAGCTGGCAACTGGTCGTCCACCAGCAGACGCCCGTCGAGAAACCCGACTGAGCCGAGCTGTCACGCGTTCCGCGGAGCTACCGTGCTTTTCTGGCTCAAGGGGAAGAGTTTTTGTCGCGGAAGCGCAGCGCGTCTCCTCAGGCTCAGCTCAGCTTCGGGCTCTGCCAGGGCTGGGCGAGGCGGGTCGCGAGGTCGTCGGCGAGGCCGTCGATCGGGACGCGGGTCTGCTCGAGCGAGTCGCGGTCGCGGAGGGTGACGGTGTCGTCTTCCATCGTCTGGTGGTCGACGGTGATGCCCCAGGGGGTGCCGATCTCGTCCTGGCGGCGGTAGCGCTTGCCGATCGAGCCGCCCTCGTCGAACTCGGCCGGGACGCGGCGGCGGATCTGCTCGAAGAGAGCGCGCGCCTTCTCCGAGAGGCCGTCCTTGGAGACGAGCGGCAGCACCGCGGCCTTGACCGGCGCCAGCCGGGGGTGGAGGCGCAGCACCGTGCGCTCGCGCCCCTCGACCTCCTCGACCTCGTAGGAGTCGACGAGGAAGGCGAGCGTCGCCCGGTCGGCGCCCGCCGCGGGCTCGATCACGTGCGGGACGTAGCGCTCTTTCGTCTGCTGGTCGAAGTACTCGAGCTTCTCGCCGCTGAACTTGGCGTGCTGGGTGAGGTCGAAGTCGCCGCGGTTGGCGATCCCCTCCAGCTCCGACCAGCCGATCGGGAAGAGGTACTCGATGTCGCTCGTCGCCGCGGAGTAGTGCGAGAGCTCGTCGGCGCCGTGGGCGCGCACCCGCAGCAGGTCGGGGCGGATGCCGAGGTCGGTGTACCAGCGCTCGCGCTCCTCCATCCAGGTGTTGTGCCACTTTTCGGCTTCGGCGGGAGGGACGAAGAACTCCATCTCCATCTGCTCGAACTCGCGCGTGCGGAAGATGAAGTTGCCGGGGGTGATCTCGTTGCGGAAGGACTTGCCGATCTGGGCGATCCCGAAGGGCGGCTTCTTGCGGGCGAAGCCGAGCACGTTCTTGAAGTTGATGAAGATGCCCTGCGCGGTCTCCGGCCGCAGGTAGACCTCCGAGCCCTCGCCGGCGACCGGGCCGACGTGGGTCTCGAACATCAGGTTGAACTGGCGTGGCTCGGAGAGCTCACCGCCGCACTCTGGACAACGCAGCTCAGCCTCGGGATCGCCGCCCTCGGCTTCGACCGCCTCGCGCAGATGGTCCTCGCGCCAGCGCCGCTTGCACTTGCCGAGGCATTGCACGAGCGGGTCGGTAAAGCCCTCGAGGTGGCCCGAGGCCTCCCAGACCCGCGGGTGCTGGAGGATCGCCGAGTCGAGCGCGACGATGTCGTCGCGCTCCTGCAGCATCGCCCGCCACCACTCGGCCTTGACGTTGTTCTTCAGCAGCACGCCGTAGTGGCCGTAGTCGTAGGTCGAGCCGAGCCCGCCGTAGATCTCCGAGGAGGGAAAGACGAAGCCGCGGCGCTTGCACAGCGCGACGATCTCCTCCATCGAAGTGCCCTCGGTTGCGGTCTCCTTCCCGGCCTCTGCCATGGCGGAACCGTATCGGCTGCGATAATCGCCCACCCCGATGCCCATCTACGAGTACAAATGCGCCAACGGCCACGTCTTCGACGTGATCCAGAAGATGGTCGACGAGCCGCTCAGCGAGTGCCAGGAGTGCGGCGCCCCCGCCGAGCGCGTCCTGCACCCCGTTGCGATCCACTTCAAGGGCTCCGGCTTCCACAACACCGACTACGCGAAGAAGAAGACCGGCGCCAACGCCAGCTCCGAACGAGCGCGTCCGAGAACAGCTCCACGGACAGCTCCAGCTCCTCTCCGAGAGCAAGTCCTCCGACTCGAAATCAGACAAGCCGAAGACCGCGACGAAGTCCGACTAACGCTTCAGAAGGCGGTCGGGGTTGCTTCGACGGTGCCTCGCGAAGCGGCTCCGCAGAGTGATTCCAGCCGCGAAGCGGCAGACAATTCCACCGCCGAAGGCGGTGGTGGGCACCGGCGAGGCAACCCCGACCGGCTCTATCCACCGAGCAGCTTCTTAACCGCCCGCCGCCGCTCCGAGTCCGGCACTTCGATCGAGCTTGCCGGGCCCGGGCGAGCAGCCCGAGTTGGCGCCCTGGCAGAGCACGTCGGCCTTGCTGTCGCCGCCGATCGCCGCCGAGAGGATCAGCTGCGGCATCGTGAAGAAGCCCATGTCGCTGACGAACGCCTTCGGCGCGTCCCAGCCGATGATCGGGCCGTGGAGGAAGTTGTAGGGGACGCGCAGGGGGTCGGTGAGGCGGTCCTTGATGCCGGCGATTACAGCCTGCTGGGCGGCGGCGCGGTCGAAGTCGTCGTAGCCGAGCGTGTAGGCGCTCTTGCCCGGGCCGGGGCATTCGCTGGGCTCGCGGATGCGCGAGTAGATCAGCGCCCCTTCGCCGTCGAGCGTGTTCGCGCCCTTGCCGAGCCGCAGCGTGAAGCCGCCCTGGCCGCCGCCGGCGCCGCCGGCGATGTTGGCGCAGAGCTTGTGCGGGACGTCGACCGTGACCCCGCCGACCGCGTCGATCAGGTCTTCGAAGCCGGTGAAGTCGACGATCGCGACGTGGTCCACTTCGATTTCGAGGAAGTCCTCGACCGCTTCGATCTCGGCCGCGGCGCCGCCGTAGGCGTAGGCGGCGTTGATCTTCTGCGGGCTCTGGCCAGGGACTTCGGCGTAGCTGTCGCGCGGGATCGAGAGTTTGCGGAAGGCGCCACCGCCGGCGCGGATCAGCATCAGCGTGTCGGCGCGGAATTCACCCTGCGAGCACTGGCCGTGCGGGGAGTCGCCGTGTGCCTGCTGGTCGAAGCACTCCCGCGAGGGCGCCGCGCCGGGCTCCTTGGTGTCGGGCGGGCGGGCGTCGGTTCCGAGCACGAGGATCGTCTGCGCGCTGGGCAGCAGGAAGGGGTTGCCGTGCAGCTTCGACTTCGCTTCGCCCGAGAGCTTGAAAGCCTGCAGCTGGGCGGAGACGGCGAAGGCGACGAAGCTGAGGAAGATCCAGCCGAGCGCGGCGATGCCGACCCATTTCAGCGCCCGGCGCAGGCCGGGGCGGGGGGCATGGGGGCCGTGCTCGCGGCCGGGGCCGCCGGGCCGCCCGGGCAGCTTCGGCGCCCGCCACTCGCGCTCGCGCAGCCCGGAGAGATCGGGCTTGCGGAAGCGCGAGAAGGGCCCCCGGCGGGCTCGGTAGACCTTGTAGTCGGGCGGTCCTTGCGGCCGCTGCTCGTCATCGTTGCCCATGAAAGACTCCGGAATCATGCCGATGCGCGCGGTCGCCCGCGATACCAACCCCAGCACGCGATGAGCGAGGCCGAAGCGATAGGCGTCGATCTGGGCGGCACGAAGATGCTGCTCGGCGTCCTCGACGCCGGCTCGGAGACGGTCTGGGAGAGCCGCGAGCGCTCCGCCGGGGAGGGCGAGGACGAGCTGGTCGAGTTGCTCGTGCGTGAGATCGGCGAGGCTCGCAAGGAGCGGCCGGGCGTGAGGGCGATCGGGATGGGAATTCCGGCGACGATCGACCACGAGAAGGGGCTGGCGGTCGCTGCGGTCAACCTGCCGATCGAGGACCTGCCGATCCGCGACCTCGTTGTCGAGCGCACCGGCCTGCCGGCCTTCGTCGACAACGACGCCAACGTCGCGGCGCTGGCCGAGCACCACTTCGGCGCTGCCCGCGGCACCCGCAACGCGGTGATGCTGACGATCGGCACCGGGATCGGCGGCGGCCTGATCCTCGGCGGCGAGATCTACCGCGGTTCGACCGGCGCCGGCGCCGAGCTCGGCCACATGGCGATCCAGATGGACGGCCCCGGCTGCCAGGGCAACTGCCCCAACCGCGGTTGCGTCGAGGCCTTCGCCTCCGGCACCGCGCTCGGCCGCGAAGGGCTGGCCGCGGCCGGGAGCAACCCCGATTCCGCCCTCGGCAAGCTGCTCGCGGCAGGCGAGGAGGTCGACGGCAGGGCGGTCACCGTCGCCGCCCAGAACGGCGACGAGACCGCGATCGAGGTCTTCGAGCTGGTCGGCGGTCGCCTCGGCGTCGCCCTCGCCAGCTACGCCAACATCTTCGAGCCGGAAGTGATCGTGATCGGCGGCGGCGTGATCGCCGCCGGCGACCTACTGCTCGACCCGGCCCGCCGCGAGCTCGAGTCGCGGGCGCTGCGGCCGATGAACAAGACCCCTGTGGTCGCGGCTGAGCTTGGCGAAGACGCCGGCATGATCGGCGCCGCCGCGATGGCGCGGATCGAACTCGAGAAGGCGAGCTGATGCCGGGGTCGCTGCTCGTCTGCCCGACCCCGATCGGCAACCTCGACGACATCACGATCCGCGTCCGCGACGCGCTCGTCGCCGCCGACTTCATCGCCTGCGAGGACACCCGCCGCACCGGCGGTCTGCTCGACAAGCTCGGCATCCGCCCGGCGCCGCGGCTGATCTCGATGCACGAGGGCAACGAAGCGCCACGGGCGATCGAGCTGGCGCAGCGGATCGAACGCGGCGAGATCGTCGCGCTCGTCTCCGACGCCGGCATGCCGGGCATCTCCGACCCCGGTTTCCGCCTGATCCGACGCTGCATCGATCGCAACCTCGAGGTGACCGTGCTGCCGGGGCCCTCGGTCGTGCCGGTCGCGCTCGTCGCCTCCGGGCTGCCAACCGACCGCTGGCGCTTCGAGGGCTTCCTGCCGAAGCGCTCCGGTGAGATGGAGCGCGTGCTGCGCTCGACCGAGACGGTCATCGCCTTCGAGTCGCCGCGCCGGATCGGCGACTCGCTCGCCGCCCTCGCGGCGATCGCCGCCGACCGCCCGGCCGCCGTCTGCCGCGAGCTGACCAAGATGCACGAGGAGGTCTCGCGCGGCACCCTCTCCGAGCTCGCCCGACGCTTCCGCGGCGAGGTCAAAGGCGAGATCGTGCTGGTGATCGCCCCCGCCTCCGCCGACGACCACGACAAGGACGTCGGCTTCGCCGTCGACGCCCTGCGCCACCTGGTCCAGTCCGGCGCCCGCCCGCGCGCCGCCGCCAGCGTCGTCGCCGCCCTCACCGGCACCCGCGCCAACGACCTCTACCGTGCGCTGACCGGAAGGGAGCCGAGAAAATGAGCTACTACGTCACCACTCCGATCTATTACGTCAACGCCGAGCCGCACCTCGGGCATGCGTACTCGACGATGGCTGCCGACGTGCTGGCCCGCCATATGCGCCAGCGCGGCGAGGACGTCTTCTTCCTCACCGGCACCGACGAGCACGGCGAGCCGATCGAGAACGCGGCCGAGCGCGAAGGGGTGACGCCGCAGGAGCTGGCCGACCGCAACGCGGCCAAGTTCGAAGCGCTGATGCCGATCATCGACGCGACCAACGACTTCTTCATCCGCACCTCCGACCCGCGCCACGCCGAGCGCGTCGCCGAGATCATCCAGCGCGTCTACGACAACGGCTGGGTCGACAAGGGGGTCTACGAAGGCTGGTACTGCCCGCGCTGCGCCGACTTCAAGACCGAGCGTGAGCTCGGCCCCGGGCAGACCTGCGCGATCCACGAGATCCCGCTCGAGAAGGTGCGCGAGGAGAACTGGTTCTTCCGCCTCTCCGCCTTCCAGGAGCGACTCGAAGCGCTCTATGAGGAGCGGCCGGATTTCGTCGTGCCCGATTTCCGCCGCAACGAGGCCGTCTCCTTCATCAAGCAGGGGCTCGAGGACGTCTCGCTCTCGCGGCCGAAGCTGAAGTGGGGGATGCGCCTGCCCTGGGACCCCGAGCAGCGCATGTACGTCTGGTTCGACGCGCTGCTCAACTACGTCACCGCGCTCGGCTTCGCCCGTGAGGGCGAGGACCTGACCGCGCGCTACTGGCCCGCCGACCTGCACGTGATGGCGAAGGACATCCTCAAGTTCCACGCCGTGATCTGGCCGGCGCTGCTCTGGGCCGCCGACCTCGAGCCGCCGAAGCGGATGGCGATCCACGGCTTCCTGCTGATGGGGGAGAAAAAGATGTCGAAGTCGCTCGGCAACGTGCTCGACCCGTTCGAGGCGATCGAGCGCTTCGGCGCCGACGCGCTGCGCTTCTACTGCTTCCGCGAGGTCAGCTTTGGCCAGGACGGCTCGATCTCGACCGCCGGCTTCGAGGCGCGCTACGAGACCGAGCTCGCCAATGACTTCGGCAACCTCGCCAGCCGCGTGCTGGCGATGGTCGAGCGCTACCGCGACGGGGTGGTCCCAGAGGCGCGGGTCGACGCCGTCCTCGATGAGGACTTCGAAGGCGCCGTCGGCCGCTTCAGCGAGCTGCTCGACCGGGCCGAGCTGAGCCAGGCGCTGGAGTTGGCCTGGGCCCTGGTCCGACGCCTCAACCGCTACGTCGAGGAAACCCGCCCCTGGGAGCTGGCCAAGGACGAGGCCGACCCGGCGCGCCTGGACGAAGTCCTCTACAACCTCTGCGAGGGCCTGCGCGTCGTCACCCTGCTGCTCGTCCCCTACCTGCCACGCAGCAGCGAGCGGCTTCTCGTGGCATTGGGCGAATCCTCACGCCAGCTAACCGAGCTAGGAGCCCGACCTGGCGGCCAAAAGGTAGAACGGGTTCCACCCCTCTTCCCGAAGATCGAGGCCCCGGCCTGAGGTCGCGTGGACGCGCCTGGCGGCGTCCTCAGTCGTTCGGTTCGGGTCACGCACCAGAGTGCGCTCCCCTCACCTCACTTTCCTGCGTCCTTGCCAGCCACCCCCACGCGACCTCAGGCCGCTCGCAGGGCGTCACCGCTGAGCTGATCCGGGCTGGTGTAGCCGCTCAGGGCCATCGTCAGGTCGAGCTCGGCGAGGACCATCTTGAGCACGGTTTCGACGCCTGCCTGGCCGCCGAGGGCCAGGCCCCAGACGTAGGGGCGGCCGAGGCAGACGGCGTCGGCGCCGAGTGCGAGCGCCTTGAAGACGTCGGCGCCGCCGCGGACGCCGCTGTCGAAGAGGACCGTCATCTCACCGCCGACCGCGTCGGCGATCGGCGGCAGCGCGTCGAGTGAGCCGATCGCGCCGTCGACCTGGCGGCCGCCGTGGTTGGAGACGACGATCCCGTCGGCTCCGCGGCGCGCCGCCTCGCGGGCGTCGTCGACGTGCTGGATGCCCTTGACGACGATCGGCAGCGAGGTCGCCTCGCGCAGCCACTCGAGGTCGTCCCAGCTCAGCGAGGGGTTGGCCTGGACACCGAGGAAATGCCCGGTCGCGGCGCCCGGATCCTCCTCCGGCGTCTTCTCCAGACCGGCGCGGAAGACCGGATCCTGGAAGTAGTTGGCGACGCCCATCCCGTTGAGGAAGGGCAGCCAGGCCTGCTGCAGGTCGCGCGGCTTCCAGCCGGGGATGAAGGTGTCGACGGTGAGCACGATCGCGCCGTAGCCGGCCGCCTCTGCGCGCTTGACGAAGCTGCGCGCCAGCTCGCGGTCGTTCGGGCAGTAGAGCTGGAACCAGCGCGGCGCGTCGCCGCCCGCCGCGGCGATCTGCTCGAGCGGGAAGTGCGAGTTGGTGCTGGCGATCATCGGCACGCCGAGCGCTGCCGCCGCGTGGGCAGTCGCGAGCTCGCCCTCCTCCTCGACGACCCGCTGCACGCCGATCGGCGCCAGCAGCAGCGGCGCCGGCATCGCCGTGCCGAGCAGCTCGAGCGAGAGGTCGCGCTCGGCAACGTCGCGCAACATCCGCGGCACGATCCGTAGCGCTCGAAGGCGGCGCGGTTGGCGCGCATCGTGTGCTCGGCGCCCGCCCCGGCGAAGACGTAGTTGGCGGCGCGCTCGTCCATCGCCTCGTGCGCGCGGCGCTCCAGCTCCTCGACCGCGACCGGGATCGAGGGCGTGTCCCCGCCCAGTCCGCGCAGGTAGATCTCCCGGTAGTAGTCGGCGAAGGCAGCCATCGCGTGAGCGTAATCGGACGACCCCGCGTCTGCCTTATGCGCGACGTCACACTGGCTGACCAGCCAGTCTGCGAGAATCGACGGCCGTGGGGACGGGGTCGCCCGAACATCGCGATGTGCTGATCGTCGGCGCCGGCCTCTCAGGGATCGGGGCCGCCTGGCACCTGCAGGACCGCTGCCCCGGCAAGAGCTACGCGATCTTCGAGGCGCGTGAGGACCTCGGCGGCACCTGGGACCTCTTCCGCTATCCAGGAATCCGCTCGGACTCCGACATGCACACCCTCGGCTACCGCTTCAAGCCGTGGACCGCGGACAAGTCGATCACCGATGGCCCCTCGATCCTCGCCTACGTTCGCGAGACCGCGCGCGAGAACGGGATCGACGGGAAGATCCGCTTCGGCCATCGCGTCGTCGCGGCTGAGTGGTCGAGCGAGCAGGCGCGCTGGACGGTCGAGGCCGAGTGTGGCGGGGGCGCGACGGTCACCCTGACCTGCGACCTCCTCTGGAACTGCAGCGGTTACTACCGCTACGACGAGGGCTACACCCCCGAGTTCGAAGGGGCGGAGCGCTTCGCGGGGCCGATCGTCCATCCCCAGCACTGGCCCGAGGACCTCGATTACAGCGGCAAGCGCGTGGTCGTGATCGGCAGTGGCGCCACGGCGGTGACGCTGGTTCCGGCGATGGCCGAGGAAGCCGCGATGGTGACGATGCTGCAGCGCTCGCCGACCTACGTCGCCTCGATGCCGGCCGAGGACGGGATCGCCGCGGCGCTGCGCCGGCGCCTGCCCGAGCGCGCCGCTTACGCCGCGGTGCGCTGGAAAAACGTGATCGTGCAGTCGCTCTTCTACCAGCTCAGCCGCCGCCGCCCGGGCCTGGTCAGGCGGCTGATCCGCAAAGGGGTCGAGCGCTCGCTGCCGCCCGGCTACGACATCGACAAGCACTTCAAGCCGAAGTACAACCCCTGGGACGAGCGCATGTGCCTGGTCCCCGACGGCGACCTCTTCAAGGCGATCCGCGAGGGCGAAGCCGAGGTCGTCACCGATCGGATCGCGAGCTTCACCGAGCGCGGCATCGCGCTCGCCTCCGGTGAGGAACTGGAGGCCGACGTGATCGTCACCGCGACCGGCCTCAACCTGCTCTTCCTCGGCGGGATCAAGCTGTCCGTCGACGGCGAGGCGGTCGACGTGCCGGCGGCGATGGCCTACAAGGGGATGATGCTGAGCGGTGTCCCGAACATGGTCTTCACGGTCGGCTACACCAACGCCTCCTGGACGCTCAAGGCCGACCTTACCTCGGAGTACGTCTGCCGCCTGCTCGACCACATGGATGCGCACGGCTACCGCCGCTGCGTGCCCGAGGTCGACCCATCGGTGACCGAGCAGCCGTTGCTCGACTTCACCTCCGGCTATGTGCAGCGCTCGCTCGAGCACTTCCCAAAACAGGGCTCGCGCGAGCCCTGGAAGCTGCGCCAGAACTACGTGCTCGACATCCGCACGATCCGCCGCGGCGCGATCGACGACGGCGCGATGCGCTTCGGATCGGCGATAGAGGGTATGAATGACGGATGCAAGCCAAACGGTTCCTCGCGTTCCCCGTCCTCTGTCTCCTCGTAGCGCTGGCGGTGGTCGGGGTCGCCGGCTGTGGTGGCGGCAGCGATTCCAGCTCGTCGACGAGCACGGAAACGGTCACCGAGGCGGAAGGCAAAGCCGGCGCCGAAGCCGAATCCGGCGCCAATGCCGCGGCGCCGAGCGGCGATGCCGTGCGCGCGCAGAAGGTCGAGATCGTCGACTACGCCTACGACCCCGATCCGGTCACGATCGAGGAAGGCGGCAAGGTGATCTGGCACAACGAAGACTCGGTCGCGCACACCGCCACGGCTGAAGACGGGAGCTTCGACACCGGCACGATCGAGGAAGGCAAGATCAAGTCGGAGACCTTCAAGGAAGCGGGCACCTACGAGTACATCTGCTCGATCCACCCGACCATGCACGGCACGATCGAAGTCGTCGCGGCCGAATAGACGATGACCGAACTGAGCGCGAAGCAGGCCGAGCTGTGCGAGAGCAGCGAGACCGACTACTCGGACCTGCGCGCGCTCTTCGTCAACTGCACGCTGAAGCGCAGCCCCGAGGTGTCCAACACCCAGGGCCTGATCGATATCTCGATGGAGATCATGCGCCGCAACGACGTCGCCGTCGATTGCATCCGCGCCGTCGACCACGAGATCGCCACCGGCGTCTGGCCGGACATGACCGAGCACGGCTGGGAGCGCGACGAGTGGCCGGCGATCTTCGAGCGGGTGATGGCGGCCGACATCCTCGTGCTCGGCATGCCGATCTGGCTTGGGGAGAAGTCCTCGGTCGCGACCCACATCGTCGAGCGCCTCTACGGCAACTCGCACCTGCTCAACGAGGCCGGCCAGTACGCCTATTACGGCCGCGTCGGCGGCTGTCTGGTGACCGGCAACGAGGACGGGGTCAAGCACTGCGCGATGAACACGCTCTACTCGCTGCAGCACCTCGGCTACACGATCCCGCCGCAGGCCGACTCGGGCTGGATCGGCGACGGCCGGGCCGGGGCCGTCCTACCTCGACGAGGGCTCGGGCGGGCCGGAGAACGACTTCACCAACCGCAACACCACCTTCGCCGCCTGGAACATGCTGCACCTGGCGCGGATGCTGAAGGACGCCGGCGGCATCCCCGCCCACGGCAACCAGCGCCCCGCCTGGGACGCCGGATGCCGCACCGACTTCCCGAATCCCGACTACCGCTGAGCAGCGCAGCCGACATTGACCCACCTACGGTGGGGTGAATGTCGGCTGCGCTCAGGTGGCGTTCGCCTCGAGCCGCTCGGCGAGGCGGTTCATGCCGCGCTCGCGGGCGGCGGCCGCCGCGCCGGGCCACTCGGTCGGGCGGTCGGGCGGGGGGTCGACGCCGGCGTCGCGCAGGGTGGCGATGTCCTTGAAGGCGAGCAGATCCTCGCGGGCGTCGAGCAGGGCGGCGCGCAGTTTGGGGCGCTGCTCGCGCATCGCGCCCTCGAGCGTCGCCTCGAGCGAGCCGTGCTTGCGCAGCAGGTCGGCGGCGGTCTTCGGCCCGACGCCCCTGGCGCCGGGCAGGCCGTCGGCGGGGTCGCCGCGCAGGGCGATGAAGTCGGGCACCTGCTCGGGGTCGACGCCGTAGCGCTCGCGCACCTGCGCCGGCCCGACCTCTTCGGCGCCTTTGCCGCCGCCCGTTTTGACGTAGAGCACCGTGACCCGCTCGGCGGCGCACTGATACATGTCGCGGTCCCCGGTCAATAGCAGTGCCCGTCCACCCGCTTCCGCCTCGCGACTCGCATAGGTGCCGAGCAAATCGTCCGCCTCGAGCGCATCGCTGGTCGCCACGACCCACCCAAACGCTTCGAAGAACTCCCGCGCGGCGACGAACTGCGGCGCCAGGTCATCCGGCATAGCCGCCTCCCGCTCCGCGTGATACGCCGGATACAGCTCGGTCCGGTAAGACGCCGCATCCGGCCCGAAGCAGAGCACCACCGCCCGCGGCGTGTGAACTTCCACCTCCCGCAAGACAAGATTCGCCGTCCCCAGCAGAGCATTAACCGGCTTTCCGTCCGGCCCCACGATCGAGTCGGGCAAGGCGTAGAACGCCCGAAACAGCATCGAGGGCGTGTCGACGACGAGCAAGGGGCGTCCACTGATGCTCACCGAGAGAGCCTATCCGGGCAGGGCTGAAACGTCTTGTACTTTTTCGGTGTGGGCTCCGGGCGCCAGCCCACAGGCGATCCACCGAAACAAGTTAGAGTCCATCCGAGAACCCGTGTGTGCGACTGGCGAGCGCCGGACCAAGCGGGGCAAGGACGCAGGGAGGCCGAATAGCAGCGCTATTTGGCCGACCGAGGACGCCGCACCGCGCAGCGTCCGCCGCCGCCAGGTGTGCGCGGGGGTGCTCGGATGGACTCTGAGTGAAAGCCCTGCCCGGATAGGCTCTCAAGCACGCATGGGCTTCATCGACCCAACCCCACCGCCGTTCGAGTACGACGAGTGGAGACAGCGCCCCCACCTGGAGCGGATCAAGCCTTTGGCCCAGGACTGGGCGCTGAACGGGTTCGGCACGCCCTACTTCGTCTACCTGCTCTACATCGTCAAGCTGATCCTCTACGCGGGCGGCGGCCTGCTGCTTATCTCGGCGACGACGCCCGGGCTCGGCGGGCTCGGCGAGCTCGGCTCCTGGTGGACCGAACCGATCGCCTTCCAGAAGGCGGTGATCTGGACCCTGCTCTGGGAGGTGCTCGGGCTCGGCGCCGGCTCGCTGCCGCTGACCCTGCGCTTCTCGCCGATGATCGGCGGGGTGCTCTACTGGCTGCGGCCGGGGACGACGCGGCTGCCGCCCTGGCCCGCGCGCGTCCCGCTGACCCGCGGCACCCGCCGCACCCTGCTCGACGTCGCTCTCTACGCCGGGCTGCTCGCTGCCGCGCTCAACCTGCTGCTCTCGGGCGGGATCGACGCGGCCGCCGGCGCCGCCGGCCGGCTCGACCCGGTCGCGGTCGGCGTCATGCTCGCCCTGCTGGCCGCCCTCGGCCTGCGCGACAAGGTGCCCTTCCTCGCCGCCCGGGCGGAGATCTACGGCACGCTCTCGCTGATTTTCCTCTTCCCGCTGACCAACATGATCGTCGCCGCGCAGCTCGTCTTCGTCTGCATCTGGTGGGGGGCGGCGTCGTCGAAGCTCAACCGCCACTTCCCCTTCGTCGTCACGGTGATGATCAGCAACACGCCGTGGAACCGCTGGCGGGCGGCGAAGAAGAAGCTCTACCGCGACCACCCCGAGGATCTGCGCCCGTCGCGGATCGGCGCGATGACCGCCCACATGGGCACCGTGGTCGAGTTCACCCTGCCGGCGATCCTGCTCGTCTCCCAGGGCGGCTGGATCGGCACGATCGCGGTCGCCGGGATGGTGATCTTCCACCTCCACATCCTCTCGACCTTCCCGCTGGCGGTGCCGCTGGAGTGGAACATCTTCATGATCTTCGGCGTCCTCTTCCTCTTCGGCCACTACGGCGCGACCTCGTTCTCGACCCTCGACGACCCGCTGCTGCTCGTCATCCTCGCCTGCACCTGCATCGGCCTGCCGCTGCTCGGCAACTTCCGTCCCGACCTCGTCTCCTTCCTGCCCTCGATGCGCTACTACGCCGGCAACTGGGCGACCAGCCAGTGGCTCTTCCGCAAGGGCAGCGAGGCGAAGCTCGACCAGCATCTGGTCAAGCCGGCGGCGATCGTCACCGAGCAGCTCGCCAAGACCTACGACCCGGAGATGATCGACGTGCTGGTCCACAAAGGCCTCGCCTTCCGCTCGATGCACTCGCATGGGCGGGCGCTGAACGGGCTTACGCCGCGTGCCGTCGAGGACATCGAGCAGTACGACGTGCGCGAGGGCGAGCTGGTCGCCGGGGTCGTGCTCGGCTACAACTTCGGCGACGGCCACTTCCACGACCAGCGCCTGCTCGCCGCGGTCCAGGAGCGGTGCCACTTCGAGCCCGGGGAGTTGCGCATCGTCGTGCTCGAGTCGCAGGCCGCCCACGTGCAGCGCCAGCGCTACCGGATCTTCGACGCCGCCGACGGCCTCCTCGAGGAGGGCTGGGTCAACGTCGCCGACATGGTCAAGCGCCAACCCTGGCTCGACGAGGGCCCGTTCCCCGTCACGACGCTGTGAGCTTCCGGTGCGCCTTTCCCACGTCAGAGGTAGGAAAGGCGCACCGGAACGGAGGGACCGGCGATGAGTGAGGCGATCGTCGTCGGCGCGGGGCCGAACGGGCTCGCCGCCGCCGCGCATCTGGCCGTGCGCGGGGTGGCGGTGACGGTGATCGAGGCGGCGCCGACGATCGGCGGCGGCACCCGCACCAGCGAACTGACCCTGCCCGGCCTGCTGCATGACGACTGCTCGGCCTCGCACCCCTTCGCGGTCGGCTCGGCGGCGCTGGAGCCGCTCGGGCTCGAGCGCCACGGGCTCGAGTGGGCCTGGGCGGAGATCGACGCCGCGCACCCCTTCGACGGCGGCCGCGTGGCGACGATGGAGCGCTCGATCGAGCGCACCGCCGCGGGGCTGGGACCGGCCGGTCCCGCCTGGAAGCGCCTCTTCGGCTCGCCGGCGGAGCACTTCGAGGAACTCAGGGAGGACGTCATGCGCCCGGTCGCGCACCTGCCGCGGCACCCGCTGCGCCTCGCCGCCCTCGGCCCGCGGGCGGCGGCGTCGGTCTCGCTGCTCGCCCGTCGCCTGCCGACCGCCGAGGCGCGGGCGCTCTTCGGCGGCACCGCCGCGCACTCCTTCAGCCCCTTCTCGCGCCCGTTCAGCGCCGCCGCCGGCGTCGTGCTGACGGCCGCCTGTCACCACAACGGCTGGCCGGTCGCGCGCGGTGGCTCGCAGGCGATCGCCGCGGCGCTGGCCGCAGTCGTGCGCGAGCACGGCGGCAAGATCGAGACCGGCCGGCCGGTGCGCTCGCTCGCCGAGCTGCCCGCCGCCGACGCGGTGCTGCTCGACCTCGCGCCGCGCGCCGTCGCCGAGCTCGCCGGCGAGCGCCTGCCGTCCCGGGTCGCCCGCGCCTACCGCCGCTACAAGCACGGCCCCGGCGCTTTCAAGGTCGACCTCGCGGTCGAGGGCGGCGTGCCCTGGGCCGACGATGCCTCGGGCCGGGCGGGGACCGTGCACGTAATCGGCTCCTTCGAGGAAACCGCCCTCGGCGAACGCGAAGTCAATCGAGGTCGCATGCCCGAGCGGCCCTTCGTCCTCGTCGGCCAGCAGTACCTCGCCGACCCCTCGCGCTCGCGCGGCGACGTCCACCCGGTCTGGAGCTACGCGCACGTCCCGCACGGCTACGAGGGCGACGCGACCGAGGCGCTGCTCGACCAGATCGAACGCTTCGCACCCGGCCTGCGCGAGCGCATCCTCGCCCGCCACGTGCGCTCGCCCGCCGATCTCGCCTCCTACAACCCCAACTACATCGGTGGCGACATCATCACCGGCGCCAACACGCCGCTGCAGACGGTCGTCCGCCCGCGGGTCGCGCTCGATCCCTACGCGACCGGCATCCCCGGCGTCTTCATCTGCTCGGCCGCGACCCCGCCCGGCCCCGGCGCCAGCGGGATGAGCGGCTACAACGCGGCGCTCTCGGCCCTGCGCACTCTCTAGATCCAGAGGCCGGGGGAGGCCGTCGCGTAGATTGCGGCCGGTGAGAGCACTCGACGTCGACGGACTGAAGAAGCGCTACCCGACCGGGGTCGAGGCGCTGCGCGGCGTCTCGCTGCAGATCGAGCCCGGCGAGCTGTTCGGCCTGCTCGGGCCCAACGGCGCCGGCAAGTCGACCCTGATCCACTGCACGACCGGGCTCGTGCAGCCGACCGGCGGAGCGATCAGCGTCTTCGGCCACGACGCGATCGAGGACTACGGCCCCGCCCGGCAGGCGGTCGGGCTCGCGCCGCAGGAGGCCAACCTCGACTGGTTCCTGACCGCCGAGGAGACGCTCGACTACCACGCCGGCTACTTCGGCATGCCCAAGCGCGAGCGGCGCGAGCGGACCAAGGAGCTGCTCGAGACCTTCTCGCTGACCGAGAAGCGCGACGAACGCACGCGCACGCTCTCGGGCGGGATGAAGCGGCGGCTGATCCTCGCCCGGGCGCTGATGCACAGGCCGCGCCTCCTGATCCTCGACGAGCCGACCGCCGGTGTCGACATCGAGCTGCGGCTCGAGCTCTGGCACTACGTGCAGCGGATCAACCAGGAGGGGACGACGATCCTGCTCACCACCCATTATCTGGAGGAGGCCGAGCAGCTCTGCGACCGGATCGCCTTCATCAACGACGGCCAGATCGTCGGCGAGGGGACGAGCGGCGAGCTGGCGGCGAAATACGGCGTGGCCAACCTCGAGGATGCCTACCTGGCCCTGGTCGGCCGCAAGGAGCTCTCGCGCTCGAAGATCGAGGAGCCGGTCGTATGAGTCCCGCCCAGATCCGCTTCGCGACGCTCTGGCGGCGCGAGGTCAACCGCTTCATGAAGATCAAGAAACAGACGATCGGCGCGCCGCTGCTGGAAACCTTCCTCTACATCTCGGTCTTCGGCGCGGCGCTCGGCTCGCGCGTCGGCGACCTGCACGGGATCGAATACGTCGTCTTCGTCATCCCCGGCCTGATCATGATGTCGTTCTCGATCAACGCCTTCGCCAACAACTCGTCCTCGATCCTGCAGCAGAAATTCCAGGGGGCGATCCAGGACCAGCTCTCCTCGCCGGCCTCGCCGCTGGAGCTGCTGCTCGCCTTCTCGCTCGGCGGCTTCATGCGCGGCCTGATCGTCGCCCTGCTCACCTTCACCGTCGCCTCGCTGCTCGTCGACCTGCCGGTCGACCACATCCTCGTGCTGGTCCCCTCACTGGCCCTGGTCGGCTTTTTCTTCGCCCAGCTCGGCGTGCTGATCGGCGTCCGCGCCGAACAGTTCGACGACGTCGCCTTCGCCCAGACCTTCGTCCTGCAGCCGCTGATCTTCCTCGGTGGCGTCTTCTACTCGGCGACGCTGCTGCCGCAGCCGTTCCAGACGCTGACCCACTTCAACCCGATCTTCTACATGATCAACCTGGTCCGCTACGGCTTCGTCGGCTTCAGCGAAGTCAGCGTCGCGCTCTCGCTGCTGGCCCTGACCGCGGCGACGGCTGTTCTATTCGCGGTCAATCTGCGACTCTTCTCGAAGGGCTACCGCTTGCGGGCCTGAAACCGTTGACTGAAAGGAATTTCGATTGAGCAAGATCATCGCTGTCGCTGCTGCCGCACTCGTCGCGTTCTGCGCCCTGGCCTCGACGGCCTCGGCCGGCACCGACCCGACCGTCTTCATCAAAGACGGGAAGGGCGGCCTCCGCTTTGAAGCACCGAAGACGATCGCCGACGGCGAAGACCTCGCCGTGGTCAACACGACCAACCCGAGCAAAGTCGGTCCGCACACGTTCTCGCTGGTCACCAAAGGGTCGCTGCCGAAGACCCCGAAGCAGCGCCAGCTCTGCTTCACCCCGCACCACATCTGCAAAGCGATCGCCGCATGGCACGGGGTCAAGGGCAACGGGCCGGTGAAGGTCAACCCGGTCGACGCCGGGCCCGAAGGCTGGAGCACGATGGGCAGCCTCAGCAAGAAGGGCGACTCCTGGTTCACCGGCGAAAAGCCCGGCACCTCGATCGTACAGAAGGTCAACGTCGACACCTCGGCCGGAGCGAGCAGGATCTACTTCGTCTGCGCGATCCATCCCTGGATGCACGGCACGATCAACGTCCTGCCGGAAGGCTAGCGACGGCTGGACCCTCGCAGTCCGCGCCGCGCCTGGGGCGCCGAGCATTCCTCGGCGCCCTGGGCGGCGGCGCGCTGGCCGCGCTGCTGCCGGCCGGCCTGCGCCGGACGGCGCGGCGCCCGCCGCCGCGCGGGGGCGCAGCCCGCCCGCGCCCCCGCCGTTCCGCTCGCCGCTGCCGGTCCCGGAGGAGCTGCGCGGCGCGAAGCTGCAGATCCCGATCCGCGAGGCCGAGGTCGAGATCCTGCCCGGCGCGCCGACCCGGATGTGGACCTACGGCGGCAGCTTCCCGGGCCCGACGATCAGCCGCCCGGCGGGCCATCGCACCGAGGTCACCTTCCACCACCAGCTGCCGCGCTCGGTCGGCGAGCTGACCGTCCATCTGCACGGGGGCCACAACCGCACCCAGTTCGACGGCCAGCCCGGCGGCCTGACGGCTTCGCAGCCGCGGTCCTTCTACTGCCAGATCCCCAGCGGGCTCTCGCCGCGCAAGTCAGGCAACGACCTATTGATCGAGCCCGGGGCGCGGAAAACCTACGTCTACGACCTGCACGAGGACGGCCGCCCCGAGCGGGCGGCGACCCAGTGGTACCACGACCACCGCCTCGACCACACCGGCCGCAACGTCTGGAACGGGCTCGCCGGGATGTTCCTGATCGATGACGAGCTCGACGCCTCGCTGCCGCTGCCGCGGGGCGCGCGCGACATCCCGCTGATGATCGCCGACCGCAGCTTCGACCGCCATAACCAGCTCACCGACCCGTTCACCGGCCTGCGCCCGCCGGGCGACGGCGTCGTCGGCCACCGCGTGCTCGTCAACGGCGCTTACATGCCGCACCACGACGTGACGCCGCAGCGCTACCGGCTGCGCCTGCTCAACGTCTCCGGCTTCCGCTCCTACGACATCCACCTCTCCAACGGCGCGCCGATGATCCAGATCGGCACCGACAGCGGCTTGATGCCGAAGCCGGTCCGCCGCGGCCACGTGCTGCTCGGCCCGGCGGAGCGGGCCGAGGTGATCGTCGACTTCGCCGCCGCCCGCGGCGAGACGGTCGAGCTGCGCAGCGCCCGCCGCCGCGACGGCCACAACGGCGCCGGCGCGAAGACCTACGTCGGCGCGCTGATGCAGTTCCGGGTCGGCTCCCGCCGGCACCCGGACCGCACCCGCGTGCCGCGCCGGCTGCGCCCGCTGCCGGCCTGGACCCGGCACGCCTCGCGCGAGCCCGACCACCGCTGGGAGATCTCGATCGGCGGGCTCTTCAACCCGACCTGGTTGATCAACGGCCGCACCTTCAACCCGGCCCGCGTCGACACCGAGGTCAAGCTCGGCTCGACCGTCACCTGGGAACTGGTCAACCGCACCGGCGTCGCCCACCTGATGCACCTGCACCACACCGACTGGTACCTGCTGGCGCGCGACGGCAAGCCGCCGCCGCCCTGGGAAGACTGCCTCAAGGAGACCTTCTTCCTCTACCCCGGCGAACGGATCCTCGTCGCCGGCCACTTCGCCGACTACACCGGCAAGTTCATCGTCCACTGCCACATGCTCGACCACGAGGACCATGGCCTGATGAGCCAGTTCGCCGTGGTCTGACGCCGCTAACCGGCGCATCTCGGGGTCTTCGGTCGGTCTCCTCGGGTCACGCACTATTCGTGCGCTCCCCTCGTCGCCCTCCCTGCATCCCCCGACCTGCTTGGTTTTCGGCGTCAGTCGTCGTCGGTCAGCGTGCCTCGGCGACGAGCGGGTCCTTGTCGCCGTCGGGGAGGACGAGGATCGCGCCCTCGCCTGAGGCGTAGGCCTCCTCGCCGTGCTGGACGATGTCCATGCCGACCGCCTCCTCGTGCTCGCTGGTGCGCAGCGAGCCGAACAGGCTCATCGCCCGCAGCAGCAGGTAGGTCATGGCGAAGGCGTAGGCGGGGGTGACCAGCGCCGCCAGCGCCTGGTCGCCGAGCTGCGCGGCGTTGCCGAAGAAGAGCCCGTCGGCGACGCCGTTCCAGGCCAGCGAGGCGAAGAGGCCGATGAAGAGGATCCCGGTGAAGCCGGCGACGCCGTGGGCGGCGAGCACGTCGAGCGTCTCGTCGACCCGGGTGCGGGGGCGCCAGAGGATCATGAAGTAGCAGGGCAGGGCGCCGACCGCGCCGAGCACCATCGCCCAGCCGGGGCTGATGAAGGCCCCCGCCGGGGTGATCAGCACGCAGCCGACGATGATCGCGGTGGCGGCGCCGATCGCGGTCACGCGGCGGCCGCGGATCAGGTCGAGGGCGAACCAGACGACCAGCGTGCAGGCGGGCGTCAACAGCGTGTTGACGAAGGCGAGCACGCTCGGGTCCCCGGTCGAGAAGCCGCTGCCGCCGTTGAAGCCGAACCAGCCGAACCAGAGCAGGCCGGCGCCGAGCAGCACGTACATCGCGTTGTGCGGCAGCAGCGCCTGGCGGCCGTAGTCTTTGCGCTGCCCGACCACCACCGCGGCGGCCAGGGCGGAGAAGCCCGAGCCCATCTCGACCGGGATGCCGCCGGCGAAGTCGAGCGTGCCGCCCGCGGCGAGCCAGCCGCCGCCGAAGGACCAGTGGGCGAGCACCGAGTAGACCAGCAGCGACCAGAGCGCAACGAAGATCAGGAACGGGCCGAAGCGCATCCGCTCGACCACGGCGCCGGAGACGAGCGCCGCGGTGATGATGCAGAAGGTCGCCTGGAAGGCCATGAACAGCAGGTGCGGGATCGTCGTCCCTTCGCGCGGCAGGAAGGTGACGTCGTTGAGGCCGACGTAGCCGAGCCCGCCAATCAGCGAGCCGTCGCCGTCGAAGGCGAGCGAGTAGCCGACGAGCGCCCAGACGACGCCGGCGACGGCGATTGCGCCGACGCACATCATGAAGGTGTTGAGGGTGTTCTTCGAGCGCACCAGGCCGGCGTAGAAGAGGCCCAGGGCCGGGGTCATCATCAGCACCAGCGCGGTCGCGACCAGCATCCAGGCGGTGTCGCCGGTGTCGATCCCGGCGGCAGCCGCCGGCAGTGCGGAGCTCACTTGCCCAGCGGCGTCACGGCCGCCTTGTCGGACTCGCCGGTGCGGATCCGCACCGCTTGCTCGAGCGGCACGACGAAGATCTTGCCGTCGCCGACTTCGCCGGTCCGCGCCCCTTCGCGCAGCGCCTCGACCGCCGGATCGACGTAGTCGTCGGAGACGGCGATCTCGAAGCGCATCTTGTCCGAGAGGCCGACCTTGACGGTCGTGCCGCGGTAGGTCTCGACCCGGTCGAGCTCCCCGCCGTGGCCCTGCACGTGGCTCATCGAAACCCCACGCACCTCCGCCCGGTAGAGCGCCTCCAGCACGTCGTTGGCCTTCTCAGGCCGCACGATCCCGATCACGAGCTTCACGATCCTCCCTCTCCTCGATCGCGCCCGGTCTCTCCTCCGGGCGGCGTTTGGCCGACCCTAACGACGGCCGCGGCGGACAGTTCGGCGTCGCAATTTGCGCGCTCGGCGCGGGGCGTGGTGGTGGTGAGGGGGGAGAGTGCGCGCCGCCAGGAACTCGAGCGGGCATGAATACGACGCAATCGTGATCGCCGCGGCCTGAGGCGCTACTCGCCGATCAGCTCGATGCGGTACCCGTCCGGGTCGCGGACGAAGCAGATGCGGTGGCCGGCGGTGCGGTTGCCGGGGCGGTAGGGGGGCTTTTCGGGCTCGATGCCGTGTCCGGCCAGTTCCTTGAGGACACCGTCGAGGTCGTCGACGGCGAGGGCGATGTGGTTGTAGCCGCTGCCGTGCTCGTAGGACTCGACGCCGTGGTTGTAGGTCAGCTCGAGGCGGGGGTCTTCGCCCGGCATGCCCATGAAGACGTTGATCGCCTCGTCGCCGATCGGCATCCGTGCGACCTCCTCGAAGCCGAGCTTCTCGTAGAAGTCGACCGAGCGCTCGATCTCGCCGATCCGGTAGCAGGTGTGGAGGAAGCTGGGCATCCGGTCTCCACGGAAGGCTACTGTTTACCCCGATGGCCGAGCAGCGGATCAAGACCGCGAACGTGCATGGCCGCTCGGTCTCCTATGTGGAGGCCGGCAAGGGCCCGGTGCTGCTGCTGATCCACGGCATCGCCGGCCAGTGCGAGAACTGGCGCGAGGTGATCGAGCCGCTGGCCCGCCACCACACCGTGATCGCCCCTGACTTCCCCGGTCACGGCTCCTCGGAGGCGGGCGGCGGCGACTACTCGCTGGGCGCGCTCGCCGGTGGCCTGCGCGACCTGCTGCTGGCGCTCGGCCACGAGCGGGCGACGCTGGTCGGGCACTCGCTCGGCGGCGGCGTCGCGATGCAGTTCGCCTACCAGCATCCGGAGATGATCGAGCGACTGGTGCTGGTTTCCAGCGGCGGGCTCGGGCCCGAGGTGAGCCCGGTTCTGCGCGCCGCCGCGCTGCCCGGCGCGGAGATCTTCATCTCGGTCACCGCCGGAGCCGGCCAGAAGGTCGGTTCGCTGCTCGGCCGCGGCCTCGCCTCGGTCGGCCTGCGTCCCAACGCCGACGTCGCCGAGGTCGCGCGCGGCTACGCGTCGCTCGAGGACCCCGCTCGTCGGGCGGCCTTCCTCGCCACCCTGCGCTCGGTCGTCGGCACCGGCGGCCAGCGGGTCGCCGCGGGCGACCGCCTCTACCTGGCCGAGGCCGTGCCGGTGCTGATCGTCTGGGGCGCCCGCGACTCGATCATCCCCGTGCGCCACGGCGAAGACGCCGTGCGGGCGATCCCCGGCAGTCGCCTGGAGGTCTTCGAGGGCGTCGGGCATATGCCCCAGCTCGAGGCGCCGGGCCGCTTCATCGCCGGGCTCGAACGCTTTCTGCGCGAGACCGAGCCGGCTCAGTTCGACGCCGAGCAGTGGCGGGCGCGGATCCGGGCCGCCGCCTGAGCGCGGCCGGACCGGCTACGCACGCGATATTGCGCTTGCCAGAGCGAAAAGGGCCGGCGTCGTCGCCTCAATAGAATTTTCCCGATGTCGAATCGTGAACGACGCCGCCGGCGCCGCCTGCGCCATGCGGGCTGGAAGAGCAAGCTCCTGGTCCTGGTCGGCGGGCTCTTCGTCGCCGGCGCGGTCGCGGTCGGTGTGGGGGCGAGCTGGGCGGTCGACGTCTACAACTCGGCGCCGCCGCTGTCCAGCCTGCAACCCGTGCAGAAGGGCCGCTCCTCGGCGATCTACGCCGCCGACGGCAGCCTGATCGGTTTCATCCGTGCCAGCAGTATCCGCCAGCCGGTGTCCTCGCAGGCGCTGCCGCAGAGCCTCAAATACGCGACGGTCGCGATCGAGGACCGCAACTACTTCAACCACGGCGCGATCGACCCGGCCGGGATCGCCCGCGCCGCCTGGAAGGACCTGCTGGCCGGCGGCAAGCCGGTCCAGGGCGCCTCGACGATCACCCAGCAGCTGGTTCGCAACCTCTACATCCGCGACCCCGAAGAGACGATCGAGCGCAAGCTGGTCGAAGCCCACCTCGCCTTCGAGGAGGAGGAAGCGCACTCCAAGGAGTGGATCCTCACCGCCTACCTCAACACGGCGCCGTACGGCACGGTCGAAGGCGAGACCGCGGTCGGCGCCGAGGCGGCGGCGCAGACCTATTACGGCAAGCCCGCCCGCGAGCTCGGCCTGACCGAAGCGGCGATGATCGCCGGCCTGCCGCAGGCGCCGTCCGAATACAACCCCTTCCTCGACCCGCGCGCCGCGCTCGAGCGCCGCAACCAGGTGCTCACGGCGATGGAGGACCAGGGCTACATCAGCGCCGACGAATACCACGAGGCGATCGGCGAAGGGCTGAAGCTGAACCCGGGCCACAAGTACCGGGTGATCCGCGACCCCTTCCTCTTCGACCTCGTCCAGCAGGAGCTGATCGACCAGTACGGGCTCAACACCGTGCGTTACGGCGGCCTCAAGGCCTACACGACGATCGACCCCGCGCTGCAGGAACGGGCGCAGGAAGCGGTCGACTCCTGCGGGGTCTGTTACGCCGGCGGCGGCCCGGCGGCGGCGCTCGCCTCGATCGACCCCGACACCGGTGAGATCGTCGCCCTCGCCTCGACCGAGGGCGGCGAAGGCGAAAGCGAATTCAACTATGCCTGGCAGGCACACCGCCAGCCCGGCTCGTCGTTCAAGACCTTCGTGTTGACGACCGCGATCAAACAGGGGGTCGACCCGGACAGCACCTACTACGACGGCACCTCGCCGAAGACGCTGCAGGTGCCGGGCGGAGGCGACTGGACGGTCAACAACGCCGAGCCCGGCGGTGGGACGGAGTCGCTCGCCTCGGCGACCTGGGGCTCGGTCAACGTCGTCTTCGCCCAGCTCGACCTCGACGTCGGCCCCGAAAACGTCACCCACACGGCCCATCAGATGGGGATCGAAGCGCCGCTCGAATCGGTGCCGGCGGAGGCGATCGGCGGGCTCAGCATCGGCGTCACGCCGCTCGAAATGGCCGATGCCTACGCGACCCTGGCGAGCGGCGGCATTCATCACGACCCGACCGCGATCGCCCGGGTCGAGTTCCCGACCGACAAGGTCGACGAGCCCGATCCCGACTCCGGCGACCGGGTGCTGACCGAGGGCGAGGCCTACGAAGTGACCAAGCTGCTCGAGGGCGTGATCACGCAGGGAACCGGCGCCGGCTACACGTCGATCGGTTGTTCAGCCGAGGCCGGCAAGACCGGCACCTCGGAGGAACTCTCCGACGCCTGGTTCGTCGGCTACACGCCGCGCTACTCGACCGCCGTCTGGGTCGGCCACCCGCAGTCGCGCGAAGCGACCGGATACGGCGGCCCGACCGCCGGCCCGATCTGGCGTTCCTTCATGGAATCGGCGAATGCCGGCGACTGCGGGGAATTCGCCGAACCCGCGAGCCTGCCGGAGCTCTCCAGTCTCCACGGCGGCCACACCAGCGGCTCATCGAGCTCCTCGAACGACTACGAAGAACTCGAAGGCGAAGAAGAAGGAGAAGAAGAAGAAGACGAAGAAGAAGGAGAAGCGGAAAAGGGCGGCGGCGGCAAGGCCGAAGCCGCCGACCCGACGCCCACCCCGACGCCCCCGCCGGCCCCCGTCCAGGCCCCGGCGCCCTCCTCGGGTGGCGGAGTCGCCGCCGGCGGGATCGCCCCGCGCCGCTGAGCATTGGCGGACAGCAGCGGCCGTCCGGGGAAAGCCGCAGGACAGATGCGGGCCTCTGCCGATGGAGATCGGGGCGGGCGGTCGTAGGCTCAAGGAATGAGTGCAGTGCGATCTCGATCGGACCGTCCGCGAGTGCTGATCGCGGGCGGCGGGATCGCGGCGCTCGAGGCGGCCCTGGCCCTGCGCGCGCTCGCCGGCGAGCGGCTCGAGATCGAGATCTGCGCCCCGCGCGGGGACTTCACCTACCGGCCTTTCGCGCTCGGCGAGCTGCGCCTTCCCGCCGCCGTTCGTGGCGACCTCGGTGAACTCGCGGCGAGGATCGGAGTGTCGTTTAGGCCCGGCGGCGTCGCCTCGGTCGACGTCGCCGATCGCCTCGCCGCCGTTCGCGGCGGCGGACGGGCCTCGTATGACTATCTCCTGGTCGCACCGGGGGCACGGGCGCTATGGGCGGTTCCGGGCGCCAGCACCTTCTGGGGCGTAGTCGATGAAGGCGGATTCAGCTCGGTGCTGCGCGGCCTGCGGGCGGGGGTGTTGCGCGACGTCGTCTTCACCGCGCCGGCCGGGAAGGGCTGGGCGACGCCTCTCTACGAACTTGCCCTGCTCGCGTCGTCGGTTCTGGCCAGGTCGGGGATCGAGGACGCGCGGCTGACCGTCGTCACGCCCGAAGCGGCGCCGCTGGCGCTCTTCGGCCCCGCCGTGGTGGAGCGGGCCCAGGAGGCGCTCGGCGAGCGCCGCATCGGCCTGGTCACCGCCACGCGCCCGATCGAGTTCCGTGACGGCCGGCTCCAGGTCGCGCCCGGCGACGCGATCGAGACCGAAGCCGTGGTCAGCCTGCCGCGCCTCGAAGGCCGTGCGATCGACGGCCTCGAGGCCGACGGGGCCGGCTTCATCGCGGTCGATGCGCACTGCCGGGCGATCGGCACCGAGCGCGTCTTCGCCGCCGGCGACGTGACCGATTTCGCCATCAAGCACGCCGGCGTCGCGGCTCGACAGGCGGACGTCGCCGCCGCGGCGATCGCGGCAGCGACCGGTTGTGCGCTCGAGCCCAGTCCCTTCGAGCCGGCCCTGCGCTGGCCTGAGCCCGTGGACGGTGTCGCCGGCCTCCACCTGGGCCCATTCCTTGTCGCGACGCCCGTGGCCGAGTACCGCGTTCTCGCCGCCGGCTGAGAGATCGGGTCATGATGCGGCGGTGAACGATGCCGAGGCAGAGGCGCTGATTCGCCGCTACCGCGAGGCCCGGCGCGACCGGGCACTCGCCGTGCTCGAGGGCTTTCACGCCCTCAAGCACGCCCTGCGCTTCGGCGCCGAGGTGCGCGAGGCGGTCGCTTCGGACCCCGGCCAGCTGGACGAGCTGGCGGGACGGCTGGCGCCGGACCTAGCGGACGCGCTCTCCGCGCGCACGACGCCGGTGCCCGCCGCCGTCGTCGCTGAGCTGGTTCCGCGGGCTCCGCGCACCGGCGTCGTCTCGATCGCCCGCCGGCCGGAGGCCGACGTCCCCGCCCTGCTCGCCGAATCGCGACCCGAGCCCCTGGTCCTGCTCGAGGATCCGCGCACGATGGGCAACATGGGCGCCTGCGTGCGGGTGGCCGCCGCCGCCGGGGCGGCCGGCGTGCTGACCACCGGCGGCAACGACCCCTGGCACCCCGACGCGGTGCGCGGCGCCGCCGGCCTCCACTTCGCGCTGCCGGTGGCCGCGGTCGAGGATTTGCCGCCCTGCGACCGGCCGTTGGTCGCGATCGACCCGGAGGGGGAGGAGCTGCGCGCGGCGGAGCTTCCGGCACGGGCGATCCTCGCTTTCGGCACCGAGCGCGACGGCCTCAGCGAGGCGCTGCTCAGGCGCGCCGACGCCCGCCTCGGCATCCCGATGCGCCCCGGCGTCTCCAGCCTCAACCTCGCCACCGCGGTTTCCGCTGTCCTTTTTGCTCAGCGCCTCTAAGATCGCGTCACTCTCTCCACCCATCGAAAGGAACCCCCGTGCCGTTCGCAGACATCAACCTGGGCGAAGCACTCCTCGTCGCCTTCGAGGTCTTCTTCTTCGTCGTCTGGATCTGGATCCTGATCACGATCCTCACCGACCTCTTCCGCGATCACGAGATCTCCGGCTGGTCCAAGGCGGCATGGGTCCTCTTTCTCGTCGTCATCCCCTTCGTGACGGCGCTGATCTACCTGATCGCCCGTGGCAACGGCATGCGCGACAGGGCGATCAAGGCGCAGACCGACGCCAAACAGCATTTCGACGCCTACGTGCGCGAACAGGCGCACACGGGCGGCGGTGGCTCGGCGGCGGACGAACTGCACAAGCTCAACGAGCTGAAGGAAAAGGGCGCGCTCTCGGGCGAGGAGTTCGACAAGGCGAAGGCCAAGCTGCTCGCCTGATGCAACCGGAGTTGCAGGTTATTAGCAACTCCTAACAATCGGCGGAGGACTCGCTAGCGTGGGCGCGAATGCGCGCCCGTGCTGGCTCCCCCCGTCGGCTGCTGCTTCCAGCCGCCCTGCTTTTGCTCGTGCTCTGCCTCGCGGCGAGCGCGCCGGCGAAGACCCTGCGCGAAAAGCTCGACGCGACGCAGGGCAAGCTCAGCGAAGTGCGCGAAAACCAGAGCGCCCTCGCCGACACGATCGCCGCCCAGAACAAGGCGATCGACACGATGCTCGGCGAAGTCTCGAAGCTGCGCCAGGAACAAGAAGCGCTGGAAGCCGAACTGACGAGCAAGCAGAATGAGCTCGACGGCGCCACGGCCGAGCTCGAAGCCGAGCAGCGCCGCCTCGAGCGGATCCGCGAGCGCCTGCAACGGGCGCTCGCCGTGCTGCGCGAGCGGCTGGTCGCGATCTACGAGGTCGGCAGCCCGGACGTGGTCAGCGTCGTGCTCGAGTCGGAGACGTGGTCGCAGGCCAGCGTCCGCGCCGAATACCTCAGCCGCGTCCAGGACTACGACGACTCGGTCGCCGACCGGGTCAAGGGGCTGCGCGACGAGGCCAAGGCGGCGGTCAAGCGGATGGCCGAGATCCGCCTACAACTGAAGGGCGCGCGGGACGAAATCGCCGCCAAGGAGCGCGAAGCCGCCGACGCCAGCGCCGCGGCCGCGGCGCGCTTCGCCGAGCTCAAGCAGGCGCAGGCGCAGCGCCAGGCGCAGCTCGACGAACTGCAGTCGCGCGAATCGGCGCTCAGCGACAACCTCGCCTCGATCACCGAACAGCTCGCCGCCTCCGGCGCCCCGGCGCCGGCCGGCACGCCGGCCCCGCTGACCCCGGGGCAGAGCGCCGGCTACATATCCGAAAGCCAGGCGAGCGTGCCCAGCGGCGCCCCGCCCGCCGTGCAGGCCGCGATCGAAGCCGCCAACTCGATCGCCACCACGCCCTATGTCTGGGGCGGCGGTCACGGCTCCTTCAGCTCTTCGGGCTACGACTGCTCGGGCGCGGTCAGCTTTGCCCTCAACGGCGGTGGCTTCCTCTCGAGCCCGCTCGACTCGACCGGCCTCGAGACCTGGGGCGACCCTGGGCCCGGCCAGTGGATCACCGTCTACGCCAACTCGGGCCACGCCTGGGTGATCATCGCCGGCCTCGCCTTCGACACCGTCGGCGGCCCCGGCCCACGCTGGCACTCCGCTCCGGTCAGCAGCACCGAAGGCTTCATCGCGCGGCACCCGAGCGGCTACTGAGGGCGGGCGAGCTCGCTGACGTAGGCCGGGCACTCGACGCCGGGCAGGAGGCGCTCGTCGGGCTCGGGCCGGCCGGCGGCGAGGCGCAGGCCGACGGTTCCCGCCCAGACCGGCAGCTCGTAGTCCTCCTCGTCGTCCAGCGGCCCGCCGGCGCGGATCTTTGCCGAGGCCTCGTCGAGCGGCATCCGCAGCACCGCGGTCGCCTTCAGCTCCTGTCCGGTCGGTAGGCGGGCGTCGCCCCAGCGGCCCGGGACGAGCTTCTCGGTGAAGGCCTCGAGCGCCCGCAGCTTGGCTTCATCGTCTTCGACCGGCACGGGCCGGCCGAAGACGACCACTGAACGGTAGTTGACCGAGTGGTGGACCGCTGAGCGGGCGAGGACGAGGCCGTCGAGCAGGGTCGCGGTCAAGCAGATCTCGGCCTGCCCGGCGCGGCGCAGGGTCGGGCTCGCGGACGAACCGTGGATGTAGAGCCACTTGCCCGCCCGGGCATGCAGGGTGGGGATGACGACGGGATGGCCGGCCGGGGCGACGGTGCCGACGTGGGAGACGAGCGCCGCATCGAGGATCGCCGCGATCGTCTCGCGCTCGTAATCGGCGCGGCTCGGCATCCTCGTCACCCGGTCTCTCGCCCTGCTCGCCACCGCGGCTCCTTCTCTCGCTCTCTCTCAAACTGTTACAGTACAAATATTACCTCTGAACTGACACAGTATCGGATCGAGGGGGACAGCGCAGCGGAGATCGCCGCCAGCGTCGAGCGCGGGATCGAGAGCGGCGAGCTGGGGCCGGGGTCGCCGCTGCCCGCCGGTGCGCACGCTCGCCGCCGAGCTCGGGGTCAGCCCGACCACGGTCGCCGCCGCCTTCAAGGAGCTGCGCTCGCGCGGGCTCGTCGTCACCCAGGCGCGCAGCGGCGCCCAGGTCAGCTGGCGCCCGCCGGTCGCCGGCGCCTGGTCGGGCCTCGGGGGCGCTCGAGGGCGCGCGCGACCTGGCGAGCGGCAACCCCGATCCGCGGCCTGCTGCCCGACCTGGCGCCGGTCCTGCGGCGGATCGAGCCGCCGCGCCAGCTCTACGGCGGCGACCCGGCGGACCCGCGCCTGCTCGAGCTGGTGCGGCGCCGAGCTCGAGCGCGACGGGATCGAGGCCGCCGAGCCTGGCGGTGGTCAGCGGCGCGCTCGACGGGATCGAGCGGGCGCTCGCGGCGCGGCTGCGCCCCGGCGACGCGATCGCGGTCGAGGACCCGGGCTTCGCCGGCCTGCTCCACCTGCTGCGCGCCAACGGCTACGCGCTGCGCCCGGTGGCGATCGACGGCCGGGGGATGACTCGCCGGCGGCGCTCGCCGGGCGCTCGACGAAGGCGTCGCCGCGGTCGTCGTCAACCCGCGCGGCCAGAACCCCACCGGCGCCTCGCTGGACGAGGAGCGGGCGGCGGCGCTGCGCGCCGTCCTCGACCGCCACCCCGACGTCGATGCTGCTCGAGGACGACCACCTCGGCCCGATCGCCGGCACGCCCCGCGTCACCCTCACCGCCGGCCGCCGCCGCTGGGCGGCCGCCCGCTCGCTCGCCAAGTCGCTCGGCCCCGACCTCCGCCTCGCCGTCCTCGCCGGCGACCCCCACACGATCAACCGGGTCCGCGGCCGCCAGACGGTCGGCCCCGGCTGGGTGAGCCACCTGCTCCAGCGCACCGCGGCGGAGCTGCTGGCCGACAACGACGTCGACCGCCAGCTCGACGCGCGCCGACCGAGACCTACGCCAAACGCCGCGAGTCCTTCGTCGCAGCCCTCGCCGACCGCGGCATCGAGGCCGACTCCCGAAGCGGCCTGAACGTCTGGATCCCGGTCCCAGACGAGACCGAGCACCGTGCAAGCCCTGCAGGCGACGGCTGGGCGGTAATGCCCGGCGCCCCCTTCCGCCTCGAAGCCGATCCAGCGATCCGAGTCACCATAAGCTCCCTAGAGCAAGCCGACGCGGGGTCCCTCGCAGCCTCATTCGCAGCCGACGTCTCGAGCCGTCCCGCGCACGCGCTCCGCCTAGTCCCATCGCGTCGCACCCGATGGAGGCGATCCCGGTAGGGGTGGAACGTCTTGTACTTTTTTGTCGAGCGAAACGGGCGTCAGCCCAACCCCGACCCATCAAAAAAGTTAAGTGGAACCCCTACCGGGATCGCCTCCCGCGCGCCGACCCAAGCGACGGCGGCACGCCGTCTCCACCGGCCGCCCTTCGTCCTGCCAAGTCCCGACCCCGCCGTAGGCGACGTGGATCGTCTCGAACCCCTCGCGCTGCAGCACCGACGCCGCCAGCCCGCTGCGTTTGCCGCCCTTGCAGATCGTCGCCAGCGGCGCGGTCGCGCGGCAGCTCGTCGAGCCGCCGCGCCAGCTCGCCGTAGGGGATGTGCAGCGAGCCCTCGATGTGGCCGTCCTCGTACTCGCTCGCGCCGCGCACGTCGAGCACCAGCGGCGGCTCCTCGCCCTCCAGCAGCCCCGCCAGGTCGCCCGGCCCGATCGGCTCGATCCGCTCGACCGGCCGTTCCTCGGCCCGCCAGGCGCTCATCCCGCCGCCGAGGAAGCCGCGCACCGCCAGCCCGACCGCGGCGAGCAGCTCCGCCGCCTCGAGCTCGTTGCCGTCCGAGGCGGCGACGACGACCACCTCGCCGTCGGGCGGCACGACCTGGGCGACCTTGGTCGCGAAGCCGGTGTCGTAGCCGGAGGCGCTGATCGCGCCGGGGATGTGGGCCTCGTCGAACTGCTCGTTGGTGCGCGAGTCGACCGCGTAGGCGCCGGCGGCGATCGCCGCCTCGAAGCGCCGCGGGGTGAGCCGCGCCGGCGCGCCGATCGACTCGACCAGCGGGCCGCGGTTGAGCGCGACGATGTGCTCGACGTTGGGCGGCCGCTCGCCGATGCTGGCCACCGCGTCCTCGATGAAGTCGGCTTCGTCGGCGATCGCCAGCGCCCGGTTGTGGCGGCGCTCGAAGCCGATCGTCGAGGAGGTCTTGAGGTCGATCCCGGAGCTGCCGCAGAGCGAGCCGCCGAGGTGCCCCGGCCAGACCTCGACCTCGTCGGGCAGCGAGAGCAGCCGCTCGTGCAGCGAGCGGAAGATCCCGGCGGCGCCCTCGCGCGGCTCGACCGCGAGGTCGGGGCGGGCGACGTCGCCGACGAACAGCGAGTCGCCGCTCAGCACCGCGACCGGGTCGCCGCCGCGCTCGGCGTCGCGCAGCAGGAAGGAGGTGTGCTCGGGCCGGTGGCCCGGCGTGTGGATCGCCTCGATCGTCACGCCCTCGCCGAGCGCCAGCGTCCAGCCGTCGGCGATCGGGTCGTGCTCGTACTCGGCCTCGGCCAGCTCGCTGACGTGGATCGTCGCCCCGGTCGCCCGCGCCAGCCGGCCGTGGCCGGAGACGTGGTCGGCGTGGTTGTGCGTCTCCAGCACGTGCTCGATCCGCACCCCGTGCAGGCGGGCGAGGTTGAGGTAGGGGTCGATGTCCCACTGCGGGTCGACCACCGCGGCGACGCCGGCCCCCGAGTCGCCGACCAGGTAGGAGGCGCAGCCGAGGTCCTCGTGGATGATCTGGCGAAAGAGCATGGCGTCTCAGTTTGCTGTGGAACGTTGAAGGGGTAGCGTTCCCCGTCAAGCGTAGCGGCCACGGAAGGAGCGCGATGGGAGTCGAGGAGGAAACGTCGCTGGAGCGGGAGCTGACCGAGCTGCTCGAGGTCGAGCGCTTCGAGCCGCCGCGCGAGTTCGCGGCCAGGGCGCTGCTCGCCGACCCGGCGGTGTACGAGCAGGCGGCGGCCGACCCCGAGGCCTGGTGGCTGCGCCAGGCGAAGGAGCTGCTCGACTGGGACAGCGAGCCGAGCGAGGCGCTCGACGAGTCCGACCCGCCGTTCTTCAAGTGGTTCGCCGACGGCGAGCTGAACGTCTCCGCCAACTGCCTCGACCGGCACGTCGCCGCCGGGCTCGGCGATCGCGTCGCCTACCACTGGCGCGGCGAGGAGGGGGAGGAGCGCGACCTCACCTACGCCGAGCTGCTCGCCGACACGCAGCGCTTCGCCAACGCGCTGCGCGACCACGGCGTGCGCAAGGGCGACGTGGTCGGGATCTACCTGCCGATGATCCCCCAGGTGGTCGTCGCGATGCTCGCCTGCGCGCGGATCGGCGCCGTCCACAACGTCGTCTTCGGCGGCTTCTCAGCCGAGGCGGTGCGCGAGCGGATGGAGTTCTCCGAAGCGAAGGCGCTGATCACCGTCGACGGCGCGCGCCGCAAGGGCAAGACCGCGCCGGTCAAGGCGCGGGTCGACGAGGTCATGGGCGAGGTCGGCTCGATCGAGACGATCTTCGTCGTCAGGCACACGCGGCGAGCCGTGCGAGATGCAGCGCGGGCCGCGACGTCTGGTTCGAGGCAGGCGATGGAGGCCGCCGAGGCCGAGTGCCCGGCCGAGCCGATGAACGCCGAGGACCCGCTCTTCATCCTCTACACCTCGGGCTCGACCGCGAAGCCGAAGGGCATCCTGCACACCACCGGCGGCTACCTGACGGGCGCCGCCTTCACCCACCGCTACGTCTTCGACCTCAAGCCCGAGCAGGACGTCTACTGGTGCGCGGCCGACGTCGGCTGGGTCACCGGCCACTCCTACATCGTCTACGGCCCGCTCGCCAACGCGGCGACCAGCGTGATGTTCGAGGGCGCGCCCGACTACCCCGGACAAGGACATCTGGTGGGAGACTGATCGAGCGCTACGGGGTGACGATCCTCTACACCGCGCCGACGGCGATCCGCGCCTGCATGAAATGGGGCGCCGAGTACCCGGCGCGGCACGATCTCGAGCTCGCTGCGGCTGCTCGGCTCGGTCGGCGAGCCGATCAACCCGAAGGCCTGGCTCTGGTACCACAAGGTCGATCGGCGGCGAGCGCTGCCCGATCGTCGACACCTGGTGGCAGACGGAGACCGGCCAGATCATGATCACGCCGCTGCCGGGGATCGTCGCGACCAAGCCGGGCTCGGCGACGTTGCCGCTGCCGGGGATCGACGCCGCGGTCTTCGACGAAGACGGCGAGCCGGTCGAGCCCGGCGCCGAGGGGCTGCTGGTCCTGCGCCGCCCCTGGCCGGGGATGCTGCGCACGCTCTACCGCGAGCAGGAGCGCTTCGTCGAGACCTACTTCTCGCGTTTCGGCCGCGAGACCTACCTGGTCGGCGACGCCGCGCGGCGTCGACGAGGACGGCTACTTCTGGGTGCTGGGGCGGATCGACGACGTGGTCAACGTCTCCGGCCACCGCCTCTCCACCGCCGAGGTCGAGTCGGCGATCGTCTCGCACCCGAAGGTCGCCGAGGCGGCGGTGATCGGACAGAGCGACGACGACACCGGGCAGGCGATCTGCGCCTTCGTCACGCTCGAGGGCGACCTCGACGGCGACGAGGAGATGGTCGCCGAGCTTGCCGAGCACGTCGCCGAGCGGATCGGCAAACTGGCGCGGCCGAAACGGGTGATCTGGGCCGGCGACCTGCCGAAGACGCGCTCGGGCAAGATCATGCGCCGCCTGCTGCGCGACATCGCCGAGGGCCGTGCGCTGGGCGATGTCACGACCCTGCGCGACCCCGACGTGATGGAGGAGCTCGAGGCCAAGATCGCCGAGCGGCGCGACTCGGAAGGCTGAGCGTCAGTCGGGATCCGGTTCGCCGGCTAGGAAGCGCTGGGCGATCGCGCCGGTCAGCAGGGCGAGGAAGGAGATGCCGACGAGGGCGACGGTCACCGGACGACCTCGCCGCCGGTCGTCGTCGGGTAGATGTCCGACCCGACCGTGGTCATCGTCGTGATCGCCCAGTAGATCCCGTCCCAGGCGTTGAGATGCTGGTTTTGCTTCTCGAAGCCGACGAAGAGGGCGCCGCCGGCGACCGCGGTCAGGATCGCGAGCAGCGCCGCGTAGTGCAGGCCACGCAGCGAGAAGACCTGGCGCGAGAGCTGGGCGAGGCGGAGCAGTCGCAGCAGTCGCAGCAGGCGCAGCACGCGCAGGCTCTGCAGGCCGGGGCGGCAGCACCGGCGGGGTGAAGACGACGATGATCAGGTCGAGCGGGTGGTGCCTGAGCCAGCCCAGCGCCGCGGCACGACGGCGAGCATCACGACCAGCTCGACGCAGGAAGGCGAGCCAGATCACCCAGTTGAGCGTCCGCGCGACCGTCCTCCAGCAGCGCCGCCCGGGTGCGACTCGTTGATCGCCACCGCCGGGATCGTCAGCGCCGAGGCGATCAGCATCGGCGTGTTGAGAACTTCCGCCACGCGCGTGCTGCGCGCGTCCATCCCCGGCTCGTAGCTCATCCGCGCCTACTTCGACGCCGCCCGCCGCGTGCCTACCTGTTCCGGTGCGCCTTTCCCACCGCATCGGTAGGAAAGGCGCACCGGAAGGTGGTTTGCTAAGCTAATTATCAAGGCTAATGACTTTGGTTGACACCGACACGACGCTCACCGACTCGGCTTCGCGCCTGCGGATGGCAATCGTGCGGACCTCGCGACGGCTGCGCCAGGAGGCGGCCGGGACGGTCGGGCAGCTGACCCCGACCGCGGCGGCGGCGCTGGCGACGGTCGAGCGGCACGGGCCCTTGACGCCGAGCGAGCTGGCGAAGATCGAGCGGGTCAAGCGGCCGACGGCGACGCGCACGCTCGGCGTGCTCGGCGACGCCGGCCTGGTCGAGCGCGCACCCGACCCCGAGGACGGGCGCAGCGCTCTGGTCAGCATCACCGCCGAGGGCCGCGAGCGGCTGCGCCGCCTGCGCGGGCGCAAGAACGCCTACCTGGCGCGACGCATGCGCGACTTGCCCGCCGCGGATCTGGAGACGCTCGACCGCGCCGCGGGGATCCTCGAGCGGATCCTCGAGGACGAGCGCCGGTGAGCGCCGCGGTCCGGCGCAGCTTCGGCTCCCTCTCCGTCCCCAACTACCGCCGTTACTTCTTCGGCCAACTCGTCTCGCTCTCGGGCAACTGGGCGCAGATGGTTGCCTCGGTCTGGCTCGTGCTCAGCCTCACCGGCAGCGGCTTCGCCGTCGGCCTGACCACGGCGCTGCAGTTCCTGCCGATGCTGCTCTTCGGCGCCTGGGGCGGGCTGCTCGCCGACCGCTTTGACAAGCGCAAGCTGCTGATCGCCACCCAGGTGCTGATGGCGCTGCCGGCGATCGGCCTGCTCGCGGTCAGCGCCGCCGGCATCGTCACCCCCGCGATGGTCTACCTCGCGGCGCTCAGCCGCGGCGCCGTCAACGCGGTCGACAACCCGACTCGGCAGAGCTTCGTGATCGAGATGGTCGGCCCCGACCGGGTCGTCAACGCGGTTAGCCTCAACAGCGTCCTCGTTCAGTCGGCGCGGATCCTCGGCCCGGCGCTGGCCGGCGTGATGATCGCCACGCTCGGCGTCGTGCCCTGCTTCGCCGTCAACGTCGCCAGCTTCGCGGTGATGGTCGTCGCGCTCTGGGGGATGGACACGAGGCGGCTCTCCGCGCCCCCGACCAGCGGCCGCGAGCCCGGCGCGATCCGGGCCGGGCTGCGCTACGTGCGCCGCACTCCCGAACTGGCGGTTCCGCTGGCGCTGATGGCGTTGGTCGGCACCTTCGGCTTCAACTTCCAGGTCGTGATCCCGCTGCTCGCCACGTTCAGCTTCGACGGCGGCGCCGGCGCCTACGCGGCGCTGGTCAGCGCGATGGGGGTCGGCTCGGTCGCCGGCGCCCTCGTAACCGGCGCCCACGGTCGCACCGGCCCGCGCCTGATCGCCGCCGCGGCCCTCGCCTTCGGCGCCACCGCGCTGCTCGCCGCGGCGATGCCGACGCTCGCCTTCGAGATCCCGATGCTGGCCCTGCTCGGCGCCGCCGCCGTCACCTTCGCGGCCAGCATCAACTCGACCCTGCAGCTCGCGGTCGAGCCGGCGATGCGGGGGCGCGTGATGGCGCTCTACTCGGTCGTCTTCCTCGGCTCGACCCCGATCGGCGGCCCGCTGACCGGCTGGCTCTCACAGGCCTACGACCCGCGCGTGGCGCTGCTGCTGGCGGCGGTCGCCGGCCTCTCGGCGGCCTGGGCCGCCCGCGTCGCCTTCGCCAGGATCGAGGCGCGTTCGCCGCTTGTTACGCACAGGGCAACAAACAGCGAACGCGCTCTGGCCGGCTGAGGCTCAGCCGGTGTAGCCGGCTTCCTTCAGGTAGGAGGCGGCCGCCTTGGCGGGCGACTGCTTTTCGAGTTCGACCCGGGCGTCGAGCTCCTGCATCACCGGCAGGGTCAGGCCCTTCTGGACTTCGACGATCGTGCTTTCGTAGTCCGGACCGGCCTTTTCGGCGGTCGACTGCTTGGTCACGAAGATGACGTTGCCCGCGGGGAAGACTTCCTTGTCGTCTTCGAGGATCACGAACTTGTCCTTCTCCGCGGCCAGCTGCGGATCGGTCGTGAACAGGATCGAGAGGTCGGCCTGGCCCTTTTCGAGCACGGTGTAGCGCAGACCGATGTCGACCGGGGTGAACTTCTTGAACTTGAGCCCGTAGTACTTTTCGAGCCCGGCCAGGCAGTCGATCCGCTGGCGGCACTCGGGCGAGCCGTCGAGCGTCATTTCTTCGGACTGGCCTTCGAGGTCGGAGATCGTCTTCAGATCCCGTTCTTCGGCGGTCGTCTTCAGCGTGCCGACGGCGTTGGCGCTGGCGAACGGCGTCGGCGGGAACGAGGTCAGCCCTTCGGCTTCGAATTCTTCGTTGGCCTTTTCCGCAGCGGGGCCTGCTTCGGCCGGGACTTCTTCGGGTTCGACTCCGAAGAACGAGGTCAGCGCCGTGCTCGCGTACTCCGGGTAGCCGGAGATCGCGCCGGACTTGACGGCCTGGTGGGCGACGGTTTCGGAGCCGAGGTTGAGGTCGCTCTTGACCTTGTAGCCGGCCGCCTTGAGCGCCTGCGCGTAGATTTCCCCGAGGATTTCCTGTTCGGGGAAGTTCTTCGAGCCGATCGTCAGGCTGACGCTCCCGTTTTCGGGGTTGGAGACGATCGCGCCGCCGCCCCCGTCGCCTTCGCTGCCGCTGTCGTCGCTGCTCGAGCCGCAGGCGGCGACGCCGAGACTGAGGAGGAGCGCAAGCAGCACCGCTACCGCTGCCCGGGCGCCTCTGGTCGTGGTTCTCACTGGTGGTTCCTCTCTTTTCGGTGTGTTGATGCGGTCAAACTCATACCCGGTCAGGCGGCGCTCACCTTCAAGCCCTGCGAGGTGAGCGCCCGTTGCAGCGCGGCGAGCGAGAGCTCGAGCGCGAGCGCCAGCAGCGCAACCAGCATCGCCCCCGCGATCACGCCGTCGTCGCCGTAGACGTTCTGGTTGATGATGAAATCGCCGAGGGTCAGAACCCCCGCCAGCGGCGCGATCGTCGCCGTCGCCACTATCGCGATCGTGGCTCCGCGGATGCCGCTGAAGATCGTCGGGATCGCCAGCGGAACCTCGACCCGGCGCAGGATCCCCAGCTCGCTCATCCCCATCCCGCGCGCCGCGTCGACGCTGGCCCGGTCGACCTGGCTGATGCCGACGTAGGCGTTGGTCAGGATCGGCGGCACGCCGAGCACGGCGAGGGCGATCGTCAGGTTGAGCACGCCGACCCCGATCGCCGCCGCCATCAGCGCGATCAGCGCCAGCTCGGGCACCGCGCGGCCGGCGTTGCCGATCCCGATCGCGAAGAACTCGCCGCTGCCCCTGTGGCCGAGGTAGAGCCCGATCGGCAGCGCCACGACCAGCGAGAGCGCCAGCGCCAGCAGCGTCACCTCGAGCTGGGTCAGGGTCAGTTCGATCACCTGCGAGAGGCCGCCGACGGTCTTGCCGCCGGTCACGTTCGAGCTCTGCGGCGTGAAGATGAATTCGATCGCGCCGCCGAAGGAGGCGAGCGGGAGGGGCCCCGTCACTGTGCCGCCCTGCGCCAGCGCGTGATCCGTCGCTGGGTCAGCAGCAGCGCCGCGTCGAAGCTGAGCGCGATCAGGATCGCGATCCCGCCGGCGATGATGATGCTGGTCGCGAAGTCGATGTTGCCGCCGCCGTAGATCTGGGTGCCGAGGCCGCCGCCGCCGGCGAAGACGGCGAGGGTCGCGATCGCGACCGTGCTGACCGTCGCGATGCGCAGCCCGGCGACGATCTCCGGCGTCGCCAGCGGCAACTCGACCTTCCAGAGCACCTGGCGCTCGGTCAGGCCCATGCCACGGGCGGCGTCCTTGACCGCGGACGGCACGTTGGCGAGGCCGGTCATCGTGTTGCGGTAGATGATCTGCAGCGTGTAGGCGCTGAGCGCGATGATCGCCGTCTCGCGGCTGCGCCCGGTGAGCGGCAGCAGCAGGAAGAAGAAGGCGATGCTGGGGATCGTGTAGAGGACGCCGGTGCCGGCCAGCAGCGGCGGGCGCAGCCAGGGGCGGCGGTGGGCGAGCAGGGCGAAGGCGAAGGCGATCGCGAACCCGATCACGACCGAGATCGCGACCAGTTCGAGGTGCTGCACGGTCGGCGTGCCGAAGCGGCCGATGTTTTCCTCCGCCCAGCCGAAGCAGAAGAGCTTGTCGGTCGCCTGGCAGGGCAGCGTCTCGGAGCTTCGTTCCTGGAAGAAGCCCTCGCCGACTTCGCCGACGCTGGCCAACGGCAGCGCCAGCGCCGCGGCGTTCACTGGGGGCGCTCCGCGGCGCTGTGCTCCTCGGCCTTCGCCGCCGGCGAGCCGAGGAACTCGGAGATGATCTCGACCGAGAGCACGCCGTCGATGCGGCCGGAGCGGTCGGCGACGGCGGCGTACTGGGCCTCGCCCTGCAACAGGTCGGCGAGCGCGTCGCGCATCACGTCGTCGCGGTCGAGCAGCGGTCCGAGCGGCGAATCGGGCTTGGCCGGCACCGTCTCGGCCGCGAGGTCGCGCTCGGAGAGCCAGCCCAGCGGGCGCCGCTCGGAGTCGACCAGCAGCGGGTACGGGACCTCGGCGCCCGCGAGCTTCGCCCGCACCTCGGCGGTCGCCTGGCCGATGTGGGCGAGCGGCGCCTCCCAGAGGTCGATGTCGGCGACCCTCATCAGCGCCAGCCGCTTCAGCGCCCGGTCGGCGCCGACGAAGTCCTCGACGAACTCGTCGGCGGGGGCCATCAGCAGCTCGGCCGGGGTCGCGTACTGGGCGACGTGGCCGCCCTCGCGCATGACCGCGATCCGGTCGCCCATCTTGATCGCCTCGTCGATGTCGTGGGTGACGAAGAGGACGGTCTTGCGGATCTCCGCCTGCAGGCGCAGGAACTCGTTCTGCAGCCGCTCGCGGTTGATCGGGTCGATCGCGCCGAAGGGCTCGTCCATCAGCATCACCAAGGGGTCGGCGGCGAGCGCTCGGGCGACGCCGACGCGCTGCTGCTGGCCACCCGAGAGCTGCGCCGGGTAGCGCTCGCCGAGCGCCGGGTCGAGCCCGATCAGCTCGAGCAGTTCGGTGGCGCGGGCGCGGATCCGGTCCTTCTTCCAGCCGAGCAGCTGTGGCACGGCGCCGATGTTCTCGCTGACCGTGCGGTGCGGGAAGAGGCCGATCTGTTGGATCACATAGCCGGTCTCGCGGCGCAGCCGCGCCGGCTCGCGGTCGCGCACCGACTCGCCGCCGATCGTGACGTCGCCCTCGCTCAGCTCGACCATGCGGTTGACCAGCCGCATCGCGGTCGTCTTGCCGCAGCCCGAAGGGCCGACCAGGACGCAGACCTCGCCCGCCGGAACCTCGAGGGTGAGGCCGTCGACGGCGGCCTCGGCGGAGTCGCCGTAGCGCTTGGTCGCGTTCTCGTAGCGGACCGCCGAAGCGTCGGACGAGGCTTGCTCGGTGACCTCAGGGACGGGCACTCACGGCGAGCCTATACCCGCCGGCGCCGCGTCATCCACATCAGGACCGCGAAGATTCCCGAAGCGAGGACGTTGAGGACGAGCTTGTAGTCGAGCTCGACCGAGCCGAAGACGTCGGCGCGGGTGGGGCGGGCGTCCGGGATCAGCCCGGCGAGGCCGAAGAGCAGGTCGACGATCAGCGCCGCGATCACCATCGTCACGAACATCAGCGCCGTGATCCGCAGCGCGAACTTCGTCCCGTAGTACTTGCGGTAGGCGGCGACGATCGTGAGCACGATCAGGTCGGCGAAGATGAAGGCGATCACGCCGGCGAAGCTGATCCCGCCCGACCAGAGCACCGCCGCCAGCGGCACGTTGCCGACCGAGCAGACGAAGCTGAGGATCGCGATCAGCGGCCCGACCAGGACGTTCTCGATCGTCTGGATCGCCGGCGGCGCGTCGGTGATGAAGAGGAAGTTGAAGAAGTCGTTGCCGAGCAGGCCGATGAAGCCGGCGAGCAGGAAGCCGATCGTGATCTCCTTCCAGAGCATCGTCCAGTCGCCGCGGAAGTTCTCGGCGACCGCCGTCCATTTGCCGCCGCCGTCGCCGCCGTGGTCGTGTTCGTGGCCCTCTTGGGCCTCCTGGGCGTGCACCCGCGCCTGCTCTTCGAGCTGCGGCGAGACGAAGACGCGCAGCAGCAGCGCCATCAGCACGATCAGAATGATCCCGCCGACGTACTCGGCGAGGGCGAACTGCCACCCGATCAGCACCCAGAGGACGAGCCCGAGCTCCCAGACGAGGTTGGTCGAGGCGAACTGGAAGGCGAGCGCGGTCGTCGCCGAGGCGCCCTTCTGGATCAGCGTCTTGGCGATCGAGATCGCCGCGTAGGAGCAGGAGGAGGAGGCGGCGCCGAGCCCGGTCGCCAGCGCCACCGGCTTCGGCCCGCGCCCGGCGAGGCTGGCCTGGATCCGCTCGCTCGGCACCAGCGCCTGGACCGCGGCCGAGATCGCGAAGCCGAGCACCAGCGCCCACCAGACCTCGTAGGCCATCAGGAACGACTGTTCGAGCCCCTTGCCGATTTCGCTCAGCACATCCGCGGTCACTTGATTCCCAGCCGATCGGCACGCTCGGCGGCGCGGGCGACGATCTCCTCGAGGCCGGCGACCGCGCCGCCGCGCATCAGCACGCGGCCGGCGACGACGGTGGTGTCGACGACGGCGCCGCTCGCGGCGTAGACGAGGTCGGAGGCGAGCTCGCCGAGGCCGAGCTCGGCCCCCTCGCCGCGCAGCAGCAGGAAGTCGGCCGGGGCGCCGGGCGTGAGCGGGTCGGCCGGCACGCCCGCCTCGCCGTCGCGCAGCAGCGGCGCGCGGGTTCCGCCGGCGATCTCGAGCGCCTCGGCGGCGGGGATGACTTCGGCGTCGCCACTGGCGTGGCGCTGGGTCAGGGCGAAGAGCTTGAGGTCGGCGAGCAGGTCGAGCGAGTCGTTGGAGCCGGCGCCGTCGGTGCCCAGCCCGACCGCGACCCCGGCGTCGCGCGCCGCCGGGTAGGGCATGAAGCCGCCGACGGCGAGCTTCATGTTGGCGACCGGGTTGGCGATGACGGTGGCGCCGCGGGCCGCGATCAGCTCCAACTCAGCCTGGTCGAGCCAGACGCCGTGGGCGAGCACGGTGCGCTCGCCGAGCAGGCCGAGCCGGTCGAGGTAGAAGGCCGGGCGCTCGCCGTGCGCTGCGATGCAGTCGGCGACCTCCTTCCCCGTCTCGGATAGGTGCGTGTGGAGGACGAGCCCGCGCTCCGCGGCCTGCTCTCCGGCCCAGCGCAGCAGCTTTTCGCTGACCGTGTAGATCGAGTGCGGCGCGACCGAGGCCGCGATCGCCGGGCCGAACCCGGCGAGCGCCTCGAGGTCCGCGGTCGCCTGGGCCCGCATCTCGGCGGTGCGCCCGTCGGCGTCGAACAGCGGCCCGCCGACGTGGGCGCGCAGGCCGGCGTCCTCGACCGCCCGCGCGGTCGCCTCCGGGTGCCAGTACATGTCCCAGAAGCGGGCGGTGCCGGTGCGGATCATCTCGGCGCAGGCGAGCCGCACGCCCCAGTAGACGTCCTCGGCCTCGAGCCTCGCCTCGACCGGCCAGATCTTCTCCTCCAGCCAGCGCATCAGCGGCAGGTCGCCGCCGTAGCCGCGGAACAGCGTCATCGCCGCGTGCGTGTGGCCGTTGACCAGCGCCGGGACGAGCGGCATCCCGCCCGCGTCGACCACGTCGTCGCCGCGCTCGGCGACGACCGCGGGCCCGATCGCCGCGATCGTCCCGTCCACGCAACGCACGCCGACGCTTTCCCCGTCGCGGAGCGCATCGACGACCACCAACGGACGTGCCGGTGGATCAGCGCCCATATGGACCGCTACGCACCGGAACGTCCGGCAAGGGTGGGCAGGGCGGCGGCGAGGTCGTCGCGCAGTCGCACCGTGTTGCGCTCGCGGTCGGCTTCGAGCTCGGTCGGGGAGAGGGGACGGGCGGCGACGCCGTTGGCGAGGTTGTCGACGACGCAGACCGCCGCGTACGGCAGGCCGAGCTCGCCGGCGACGACGCACTCCGAGGCCAGGGTCATCCCGACCAGGTCGGCGTGTGCGGCGATCAGGCCGATCTCGGCCGGCGTCTCGAAGCGCGGCCCGTTGGTCTGCCAGTAGACGCCGCCGTCGCGCAGCGGCCCGGCGCCGCATCCCCTCCAGGCGGCGAGCACCTCGCCGCGCCAGGCGCCGTCGAAGCCGGCCGTCGCGTGGCCGCGCGGGTCGTCGTGGACGGTCACGGTCGTCTGCAGGGCGATGAAGTCGTGCGGGCAGACGAAGCCGCCGACCGCGATCGCGGCGTCGAGCGACCCGACCGAGCAGATCGCCAGCACGCGGTCGCAGCCGGCCGCGAGCAGCGAGCGCAGGTTGCCCTCGTGGTCGATCCGGTGGGGGAGGACATAGGCGTCGGCGGGGCCGTGCCGTTGCAGGACGACCGCATCCCGCTCGGCCGTCGCCACTACCTCGGCCCCGCCCGGGCCGGCGGCGCCGCTGCCGAGGATGACCGCGAGGCGTCCCACGGCGCGCGATCTGCTTCTCCGGGGCGCCGGCCGTTCAGCAGAGCGAAGCCTGTTCGCCTTCGGCGCGCTGGCCCCAGAGGCCGACCATCTCGTCGGCGAAGCGGTCGACCAGGGGGACGTCCGGCGACTCGGTGAAGAGCATTTCGAGGTCGAACTCCCAGACGCGGATCTTGACGTCGAGGTTGACCGGCAGATCCTCGTCGACGCTCTCGCCGAGGATTGCGTAGGCCTCGCGCAGGACAGCGACATTGGCGGCCTTGTCGGCCGTGAAGATCGCCCGCGCGTCGGACCCGGCGGCGGCGACCCGCTCGCGGTGCTCCTGCTTGCGCTCCTCATAGTCCTCGATCGAGGTGTCTTCGGTCAGCGCCTCGACCAGCTCGACCACGCGGTCGCCGAAGCGGCCGCGCAGCGACTCGGGCTCGATTTCGGCGTGCTCGGCGACGTCGTGCAGGAGCGCCGCGGCGAGCACCTCTTCGGGGTAGGTGTCTTCGGCCATCGGCTCGGACACGGCGAGCAGGTGCTCGATGAAGGGGATCTCGTCGCAGCCGGTCTGTCGGAACTGGCCGGCGTGGGCGCGGCGGGCGACGGAGAGCGCGCCCCGGACGAGCGCCGAGCGCTCGGACTTGGAGTCGATCCGACTGGCGGGAGAAGACATCCAAAGCCCAGGGTAGCGGACCAAACGAGAAAAGTACTCTATTCGTACCGAAATAGGGACGGATGTATTGCTAGGCCGGCTGAATCGCGCCCGCTGGCACCCTTCCCACATCTATTTCGGCGCCCTCGGCGCCGATCTCGACCGCCCCCGGCTCGCCCCCCGAAGCGACCCAGTCGCGCTCCGCCTCGGCTGCAAGGAGGTCGAGCTGGTCGTCGGAATGGAGCGGATCGTGGTGGAAGAGGATGGTGCGCCCGGCGCGGGTGCGGCGGGCGAAGCTGAGTGCGTGCGAGAGCGAGGAGTGACCCCAGCCGAGGTGCTCCCCGTACTCCTCGTCGGCATATTGGCCGTCGTGGATCAGCAGCGAGGCGTCCTCGGCGAGGCCGAAGCCGGAGATCCACTCCCGCTCCATCGTCTCGAGGTCGGCGCCGAGCGCGGGCTCGTGGTCGGGGATGTAGGCGAGCGAATCGGGGCCGTCGTCGATCCGGTAGCCGAGCGTCGGTCCGCGGTGGGCGACGGAGGCGGCGCGGATCCGCGCCGGGCCGATCTTCCACTCGGTCTCGGGGGTGCTGCGGAAGGAGACGTCGCAGGGCAGCTCGCGCACCTCGATCGGGCTCAGCGGGGCCGAGATGTAGCGCGAGATGCGGTCGCGCAGCGAGGCCTCGGGCGAGGCCGGCCCCCAGATCACGATCTCGGTCTGGGGGCGGAAGCAGGGGGCGAAGAAGACGAGGCCCTGGATGTGGTCGAGGTGCAGGTGGGTGAGCAGGATGTGCAACCGGGTCGGCTCGTCGGGCAGGGCGAGGCCGAGGTTGCGGATCCCGGTGCCGGCGTCGAGCGCCAGCAGCGAGCCGTCGGAGAGGGTGACGCCGACACAGGAGGTGTTGCCGCCGTAGCGGATCGTCTCCGGCCCTGGGGAGGGGACCGAGCCGCGCGTGCCCCAGAGCTTGGCCTTCATCTCAGGCGGCCGATCCGTTTGTCGCCGCGGGCCAGAAGACGGCGATCGCGCCGCGCGAGCCATGCGTGGTCTGGATCGGGAATGCGGAGACCTCGACCTGGTGGCGCGTGCCGTCAGTCGAGCGGATCTCGAATTCGCCATGGGCGGGACGGTCGTCGCGGACGGCGCTGACCAGCGGCAGGTCCTCATACGGGATCGGCTCGCCGCTCTGGTCGAAGGGGCCGAATAGGCGACCCCACTCCTGTGCTCCGACCGTGCCCAGTTCCTCCCACGACTTACCGAGCAGCATCCCGGCCGCCTCGTTGTAGAAGACCAGGATGCCGCCCTCGTCGACGAGGAAGGCCGGGGTCGAGAGCGCCGACATCAGGTTGCGGGCGAGGATCAACTCAAGGGGCTTTTGGGTCACCGTCTCAGTCTCCATGCGTAAGCGCCTACCCTCGAATGCGGATGTGTACCAGGGCTGTGACTTTCGTCACTTAGACAATTTACAGCGCGAGGGGATCGCCACCGGCGGGCCGGGGAGCGCCGGGGTCGGGTAGAACTCCACCGCCGTGAACGAGCCCAGCACCATGTACAGGTTCGCGATGTCCGTCTCTCGCCCGGTCGTCTCGGCCTGGGGACGACTTGAGGTCGAGGGGCTCGAGGCGTTGCCCGCCGAGGGGCCGGTGCTGGTCATCGGCAACCACGACAGCCACTGGGACCCGGTCGCGGTCGGAGTCGCGGCGATCCGGCGGCGGCAGATCCGGGCGCTGGCGAAATCGACGCTCTGGGACGTGCGCGGCCTGGCGCCGGTGCTCAACGGCATGGGCCAGATCCCGATCGAGCGCGGCGCCGGCGACGCCGGGGCCCTGGCGCGGGCGATCGAGGAGCTGCGCAGGGGCGCCTGTATCGGCGTCTTCCCGGAAGGCACCCGCTCGCGCGGCAAGGTGCTGCGGCCGCGCAGTGGCGTCGGCCGCCTGGCGCTCGAGGTGCCCGAGGCGAAGCTCGTCTGCGTCGCGATCGAGGGCACCTCGGAGCTGACCGGCTTCCCCCGTCGCCCGCGCCTGCGCACCCGCTTCTTCGAGCCGGCGGGCGGTCAGGCGAAGCCCGGCGAAGAGCCCGGCGAAATAGCCACCAGATTGGTCACGGAGATCCGTGCCGAGGTGGCCCCGACCGTCTCCTGGCGCAAGCGGGCGTAGCCGTTTCCGGCGCAAGCCGTCACAGAAGATTTTGATTTCGCGCGCCACTCGCGCGAGTTGTTCTGTCTACGATGGCGCTACCATGGCGGTGACGATGAGAGAGAACTGGACCGACGAGCGGCTGGACGACTTTCGCGGCGAAGTGAATCGGCGCTTCGACGAAGCCGCGCGACGCACCGACGCGCGCTTCAACGAGGTCGACCGGCGCTTCGATGACGTCGGCAAGCGCTTCGATGACGTCGGCAAGCGCTTCGATGACGTCGGCAAGCGCTTCGATGACGTCGATAAGCGTTTTGACAAGCTTGAGGATCGCTTCTATGACCTGATGCGGGTGATCATGATCACCGGCGGCGGGGTCATCGTCACGCTGCTCGGCGTGATCGTCACCGGAATCGCGACGTAGGTCAGAGCGAGGCGAGGAGGAGCTCAGTCAGCTCAGGCTCGAGCTCGCGCGGGCGGCGGGGGTCGCCGCTTGCGGCGCGGGTCGCGACCATCGCCAGGGCGGCACCGATCAGGCGGCGCTCGAGGCCGGGGAGGGGCGTGGCGCCCCCTCGTCTAGACGGATTCGTCTATGGCCGTGAGGCGGCCGACTTCTGGTGCGCCCCAGGCTGGAATAGCGCTGAGCCCGGGAACGGGTCCGAGCGCGGGGGGACAGCGTAGAATCAAGTCGTCGAGCCCGTCCTGCGTGGCGAGCTTGCCGGTGAACCAGGATGACCTGCTCGAGCGTCGCCGGGCGGGAACACGCTCGCCGGCGTTTCCCGTTCGAAGGAGCTCCAGTTGTTCCAGGGGATCTTGAGCTCCTTCATCAGCATCGTGCCGCTGGCGTGGCTCTCGAAGGGCCCCTTGCCGGAGCAGGAATGCCCGACCCGCAGACGCTGTATCCCTCAAGCGCGAGGAGTTCGCCCCGCGGCGGCTACAGTGCGTCGCCAGGCGAAGTGACGGCGACTATCTGTCTTCGCGATCCTCGGGATGGGCTAGCTCCAGCGCCTCCAGATCAAGACGGTCGAGTGGTCGGTCGGCCGCTCGCTTCATCGCCCTCAGATGCTCCAGAGAGCAGACTTCGATCTGTATTCCCTCGAGTTCGGAGCTGGCCGCTTTGGGAGCTAGTTCGTCGTACCTGGGGATCTGCGGCAGGCCTTGCAGAACGTCTACCTCGCCCAAGCTCGTCCTCACCAACGTCTTGTCGCCGACCCGCAGGAACGTCTTGATCGCCGACGTCGTAAGGACCTGGTCGCCCACGACGACACGTCCGTCCAAGGCTTCGAGAACCTCCGCGAGTCGCTTCAGGTTGTCGGCTGAGGGATCCGGAACGATGTCGAGGTCGTCGGTCCCTCGCACGTACCCCCAGGCCCCCACGGCGAGGCCACCGACGACGACGTAGCGCACACCGGATTTGTTGAGGCGTTCGAGTAGCGCGAGGGGGCGAAAGACCCGTGGGGTCACTTGTCCAGATCAGCGCCGGCGAGGTTGCAGAGGAACTCGCTCAGGGCGATCGTCTCCGCCAGGTTCTCGCCGATCGGTCGCTCGGCGTCTTCGCGAATCCTCGCGCGGCGGACGAGCTCGTTGTCGCGCCACGGGTCGCCCTCCGGCGGGAGCGGCGTGACGATGTCTCGCTTCACGGGGGGGACGATAACGGGGGCGGCGCCCTTGATAGAGCGCCGCCTCGCGCCTACTCGAGTTTGCCGATCTTGAAGATTTTCGTGCCGCAGTCGGGGCAGGTGCCCTGAATCGCGGGGCGACCGTTTTTCATGGTCACCTGTTTGGCGTCCTTGATCTCGACCTTCTTGCGCTCTTTGACGCAGTAACCCTCAGGCATGGGTCTCCTTTCGTTGCCGCTTCGGGCAAGACTCGCGTCGGTGCGCGAGGTGGATTGAGCCGAATGTAACGCAGGCTGGGGACGGCTACCAGGCACAAATGTGCCAATTGGCACAAACGTCTACTTGTTTGCGTCCGCGCGTTCCTTCGCCCGCTGGAGCAGTTCCTGCAATTTGGCGCTGCCCGCGGCGCCGCCGGTGGCGTCGCCGCTCGTCCCGTCGCCGCTGCCGCCGCCCTGCTTCTTGCCATCGTGGCTTGGGCTTCGTTTTCCGCCGGGGCGCGGTTTCCGGTTCGGCTTCCAGGCCCGCCGGGCAGCGCCGTGCCGCCAGCCGCTGACTTCGTCGATCCGGGTTTCGAGTTTTTCCTGCAGCGCCTGCACGTCGCTCTCGCTGACCGAGCTTTCGCGCGCGTCGATCGCCAGGTAGACAGCGGCGCCGGCGATCCCGATCGCGATCACGGTCAGCGCGAGGAAGACGCGCGTGCGTTTGCCGAGCTTGCGCTCGACCTCGCCGATCCATGCTCGCAGCCCCTCCAGCGACATCGCTCTAACTTAGTCGAGAACCGCGCCGGGGCGCAGGGTCGAATACGCCTGCGGGCCGCACTTCCCATTCCCAGACTTCAAGGAGAGAACCGCATGCCCGAGGCAGTCATCGTCGACACCATCCGCACGCCGATCGGCCGTGCCTTCAAGGGCTCGCTGGCCCAGCTGCGCCCCGACGAGATGGGCGCCTACGTCGTCGACCGGCTGCTCGAGCGCAACCCCGAGGTCGACCCGAACGAGATCGAAGACCTGATCTGCGGCTGCGGCATGCCGCAGGGCCTGCAGGCGTTCAACATCGGCCGCATCATCAGCCTGCTCAGCGAGAAGCTGCCGCAGGAGGTCAACGGGGTCACCGTCTCCCGCTACTGCTCCTCCAGCCTCGACGCGATCCGCCACGCCGGCAACGCGATCGTGGCCGGCCAGGGCGACGTCTACGTCGCCGCCGGGGTCGAGTGGGTCAGCCGCTACAACGAGCGCACCGAGCCCGCCGGCGCTGATGACCGAACCCAACCTGCATGGCGCCGACGGCCAGCCCAACGCCTACATCGACATGGGCCTGACCGCGGTCAACGTGGCGAAGAAATACGAGGTCAGCCGCGCCGACATGGACAAGTACGCGCAGCGCTCCCAGGAACTGGCCGTGCAGTCCCAGGAGGACGGCTTCTTCGACCGCGAGATCGTGCCGGTCAAGCTGCCCGACGGCAGTGAGGTCGCCAAGGACGACGGCCCGCGCGCCAGCTCGACCCTGGAGAAGCTCTCCGAACTGCCGGAGGCCTTCGGCGGCGGCGGCGTCACCGCCGGCAACTCCTGCCCGCTCAACGACGGCGCCGCCGCGGTGCTGCTGATGAGCGACACCAAGGCCAAGGAGCTGGGCCTGACGCCGCGCGCCCGCATCGTCACCGCCGCCACCTACGGCAACGAGCCCGAGTACATGGGCGTCGCCCCGATCGGCGCGGTCAAGAAGGTGCTCGACCGGGCCGGGATGACGATCGACGACGTCGACGTGGTCGAGCTCAACGAGGCCTTCGCCGCCCAGGTGATCCCGATCATGGACGAGTGCGACATCCCGCTGGAGAAAATGAACACGCACGGCGGCGCGATCGCCCTCGGCCACCCCTTCGGGATGACCGGCGCCCGCATCATGGGCACCCTGCTCAACGTGATGGAGACCGATGACCACCAGGTCGGGATCGAGACCATGTGCGTCGCCGGGGGACAGGGCAACGCGATGATCGTCGAGCGGATGAACTGAGACCGCCTGTGGCGGGTTATGGGTCGATATGACCGGAAACCCGCCACACGCACTGCGTCCTTGATCTGCTTGGTCAGACGACCCTCTCGGTATGGTCATCCGCTGTGACCGACGCTCATCCCAGCTCGCTGATCACGCCGGACTCGGTGCGGAACTTCCTGCCTGGGAGCTTCCCCGGGGATCTGGGGATCGAGCCGCTGGAGGTCGAGGACACGCACGCGCGGGGGCGGATCGTCGTCGACGAGCGGCACCTCCATCCCGGCGGCTTCGTCCACGGTGGGGTCTGGACCGCGCTCGGCGACACCGTCGCCGCCTGGTCGACCTTCCGCAACATCCCCGCCGGGCACAACTTCACGACGATCGAGCTGAAGCTGAACGTATTCGCCGCCGGCGTGCTCGGTGACGAGATCGTCGCCGTCGCCGAGCCGCTGCACGCCGGCAAGAGCACGGTCGTGATCGAGGTCCGCATGGAGCGCCGCCGCGAGGGCGCCGAGCCGCGCCTCGCCGCCAACCTCATAGTCAGTCAGTTCGTACTTCCCCCGGGGTGACCGACCACGCCTCGCATGTTGGACAGTTGATGCCCCCACGGGGGCATCAAACGTTCAATCGTGGTCGGCGACCGGTTCGTAGCCCGGCGCTTCGAGCCCTTCTATGTAGGGCAGGCGCCAGAGCAGGCTGGCGATCGTGAGGCCGATGGCCGCGCAGAGCAGGGCGAGGAACCACTGGCTCGCGGTCAGCAGGCTCATCTCGAAGAACTCGCGCACCGGGGCGGCGGCGAGGATCAGGGCGAAGAGCGCGCCCAGCCCGGCGACCATCGCCAGCATGTAGCTCTGGATCGCGATGTGCTCGCGGCCGGGGCCGCGCTCGAGCAGCAGCACGAAGGCGAGTCCGAGCACGATCAGCGTCGTCGTCGCCGCCGTCCGTCCCTCCTCCAGGCTGCCGCCGAAGACGGTGTCGACAAGGAAGAAGCAGAGGATCGAGCCGAGCGCCGTCGCCAGCCCCGCCGGCACGGCGAAGGCGGCCAGGGCACGCAGCAGGCGGCCGCGGTAGAGCGGCCCGTCGGAGGGCGCCAGCGCCAGCACGAAGGACGGCACGCCGATCGTCAGGAAGGCGGCCAGGGTGAGATGGCGGGGGAGGAATGGGAAGGCGAAGCCGGGCACGGCGACGAGCAGGATCAACGCCGCCGCGTAGACCGACTTGGTCAGGTAGAGGCGGCCGAGGCGGTGGATGTTGCGGGCGATCCGCCGCCCCTCGGCGACCGCTTCGGGCAGGCGGGCGAACTGGTCCTTGAGCAGGACGACGTCGGCGATTCCCTTGGTCACCTGGGCGCCCGAGCCCATCGCGACCGCGAGCCGGGCCTGCTTCAGCGCCGGCACGTCGTTGACGCCGTCGCCGATCATCGCCGTGTAGCGACCCGACGCCGCGCAGCGCCTCGACCAGCGCCTTCTTCTGCTCCGGCGCGATCCGGCAGAAGATCGTGTTGGCCTGGGCTGCGGCGGCGAGCCCCTCGGGGTCCTCGGGCAGCTCGGCGCCCTCGATCACGCCCGCCTCGGCGGGCACGCCGACCGCGTAGGCGACCGCGGTCACCGTCGCCCGGGCGTCGCCGGAGATCAGCTTCAGGTCGACTTCGGCGGCGCGCATCGTCGCGATCGTCTCGGCGGCGTCGGCGCGCAGCGTCTCCTCGAGCACGACCAGGGCGAGTGGCGTCAGCCGCGGCGGCGGCGTGTGGGCCGGGTCGTCGGGCAGCGCCTCGGGCGAGGAGCCGAAGGCGACGACCCGCCGACCCGCCGCGGTTTCCTGGTCGAGCTTGCGGGCGAGGCCTGGCGCCAGCGCCAGCGCGCCGCTCGTCGGCGAGGACGTCGGGGGCGCCGAGCACGTAGCTGACCCCGCCGAGGCGCAGCCCGCTCCACTTCCACTTCGAGGAGAACGGGACTTCGCCGCCGACCCGCCCCGGCGTCGCCGGGTGCGCCTCGGCGACCGTCTCCAGGGTGCGGTTGCGCTCGCCGGCGCTGGCCGCGAACCGTCCCAGCGCCGCGCACGCCTCGTCGGCGTCGGCGCCCTCGGCAACCTCGACCCCGAGCAGGCGCAGCTTGCCGTCGGTCAGCGTGCCGGTCTTGTCGACGCAGATCGTGTCGACCGCGGCGAGGCTCTCGGTCGCGCTCATCTGCTGCACCAGCGTGTCTTTGCGCGCCAGCCGCACGGCGGCGACGGCGAAGGTGACGCTCATCAGCAGCACCATGCCCTCGGGGATCAGCGTGACCAGCCCCGCGGTCGCCGTCTGCGCCGCTTCGACCAGGTCGACGCTGCGCAGCTGGAAGGTGAGCAGCAGCAGCGCCGCGAGCGGCACCATCACCCAGGTGCAGGCGACGATCACCCGGTTGACCTCGGACTGCAGCGGCGAGGGCGGATGGCGGAATGCCCTCGCCTCGCCGGCCAGCCTGCCGGCGTAGCTCTGCTCGCGCACGGCGTCGACCACGTAATGGCCGGAGCCGGAGATGCAGAACGAGCCCGAGAGCGCGCGCTCGCCGACGTCCTTGCGGATCCCGTCGGCCTCGCCGGTCAGCATCGACTCGTCGAGCGTCATCCCGCGGCTGGCGATCGCCTCGCCGTCGGCGACGAGCTGGTCGCCCGGCTCGACCGCGATCACGTCGCCGGGCACGATCTCCTCGGCGAGCAGGCTGATCACCTCGCCGTCGCGGACGACCTTGGCGTGCGGGGCAACCAGCACGGCCAGCTCGTCCAGCGTCTTCTTCGCGTTCAGCTCCTGGCGGATGCCGATGTAGGAGTTGACGATCGCGATCACGCCGAAGGCGGCGTCGGCGAACAGCCCGAGCGAGAGGATCAGCACGAAGAAGACGCCGATGATCGCGTTGAAGAGGGTGAAGACGTTGCCGGCGACGATGCTCGAGACCGAGCGCGAGGAGGTGTCCGGCGGCGGGCCGAGCTCGCGCAGGCGCTTGGCCGCGGCTCGGCGCTGCTGAGGCCGCGCGCGGTGGCGTCGGCGTTGTCGGCAGGGGCGGCGGCCATGAGGGCGACATTCAATAGGGTTCCCGGCGGATGGCGCTGAAGCTCGGACTCAACCTCGGCTACTGGGGCATCGGCCCCGCGGGCGAGGACGCCCTTGAGGTCGTGCAGCGCGGCCGAGGCGGCCGGCTTCGAGTCGGTCTGGGCGGCCGAGTCCTACGGCTCCGACGTGGTCAGCGTGCTCGCCTGGCTGGCGCCGCAGACCAAGACGATCAAGCTCGGCGCGGCGATCCTGCAGGTGCCCGCCCGCCCCCCCGCCGCGGCCGCGATGGCCGGGGCGACGATCGACAAGCTCTCCGGCGGCCGCTTCCTCTTCGGCTTCGGCCCCTCCGGCCCGCAGGTCTCCGAGGGCTGGTACGGCGTCCCCTACGCGAAGCCATGGGGCCGCACCCGCGAGTACATCGAAGTCGTGCGCGAGATCGTCGCCCGCGAGGGCAAGCTCGACCACCAGGGCGAGCACTACCAGCTGCCGCTGCCGGGTGGCGAGGGCAAGCCGCTGAAGCTCAACTTCCACCCCGAGCGCAACCGGATCCCCGTCTTCGTCGGCGCGATCGGACGCAAATCGGTCGAGATGGCGGCGGAGATCTGCGACGGCTGGATCCCGATCTTCTTCTCGGTCGACGCCTTCGAGCAGACCTGGGGCGAGCACCTGGAGGCCGGCTTCGCCAAGGGCGGCCGGCAGCGCTCCGACCTCGAGGTCAGCCCCTCGCTGCAGGTGGCGATCGACGGCGACCTGGAGGCGGCGAAGAGCGTCGTCAAGGCCGGGCTCGTCCTCTACTTCGGCGGCATGGGCAGCCGCAAGACCAACTTCTACGTCGACCTCGCCCACCGCTTCGGCTTCGGCGAGGTCGCCGACGAGGTCCAGCGCCGCTACCAGGACGGCGACCGCGGCGGCGCCTTCGAGGCGATGCCCGACGAGATCGTCGAGGCGACCTCGCTGGTCGGCACCGAGGCCGAGGTGGCGGAGCGGGTCGAGCGCTTCCGCGGCGCCGGGATCGACCGCCTGATCGTCTCCCCGGTCCACGTCGAGCGCGACCAGCAGCTGCACACCCTCGAGCGCCTGGCGTCGATGGCGGGCGTCGAATGCACCGGCCTAGACCGGTCGTCATAAGGTCCGCCGCCGCAGATGAAGATCGGAGTGCCGAAAGAGACCGCCGAGGGGGAGCGCCGGGTCGCGCTCGTCCCTGACGTGTCAAGTCGCTGAAGAAGAACGAGAGCGTCGACGTCGCTGGTCGAGCGCGGCGCCGGCGAGGCCGCCGGCCACCCCGACTCCCAGTACGAGGAGGCCGGCGCCGAGGTCGTCGACCCCGACGTCGCCTGGGGCGCCGACGTCGTCCTCCGCGTCGCCGCCCCGACCGCCGAGGAGATCGGCAGGCTCAGCTCCAGCCAGCTCCTGATCGGCCACCTCGCGCCCTGGACCGCGGCCGAGACCAACAAGGCGCTCGCCGCCGCCGGCGTCACCAGCTTCGCGATGGAGGCGATCCCGCGGACGACGCGCGCGCAGGCGATGGACGCGCTCTCCTCGCAGGCCGCCGCCGGCGGCTACGCGGCGATGCTGATCGCCGCCCGCGAGTCGGGCCGCTTCTTCGGGATGATGACCACCGCCGCCGGCACCGTGCCGCCCGGCCAAGGTGCTCGTCCTCGGCGCCGGCGTCGCCGGGCTGCAGGCGGTCGCCACGGCGAAGCGGCTCGGCGCGATCGTCACCGGCTTCGACATCCGCCGCGCCGCCTGGGAGCAGATCGCCTCGCTCGGCGGCCGCCCGCTCGAACTCGACTTCATCCCCGACGCCGAAGGCGAGGGCGGCTACGCCCGCCCGCTGACCGACGAGGAGAACGAGAAGGTGCGTCGAGGCGATCGGCGAGAACGCCGCCAAGCAGGACGTGATCGTCACCACCGCCGCGATCCCCGGCCGTCCGGCGCCGCTGCTGATCACCGCCGACGCGGTGCGCGGCGATGGAACCGGGCTCGGTGATCGTCGACCTCGCCGCCGAGAGCGGCGGCAACTGCGAGCTGACCGAGGCGGGGCAGACCGTCGTCGAGGGCGGCGTCAAGGTGATCGGCCCGCGCAACCTCGCCAGCGAGATGCCGGTCCCGGCCTCGCAGCTCTACGCCAAGAACCTCGAGAACCTGCTCGGCCTGCTGATCGACGAGGAGGGTGGGCTCAAGGTCGACTTCGAGGACGACATCGTCGCCGCCGCCTGCATCACCCACGGCGGCGAGATCCGCAACGAGAGGGCGGCCAGGTAGATGAGCCTGTTCACCGAGATCACGATCTTCGTGCTCGCCGCCTTCGTCGGCTTCGAGGTGATCTCGAAGGTGCCGACGACGCTGCACACGCCGCTGATGTCGCAGACCAACGCGATCCACGGCATCGTCATGCTCGGCGGGCTGATCGTCGTCGGCTACGCCGACGACCCGCTCGAGTACATGATCGGCACGATCGCGATCGCCTTCGGCACGATCAACATCGTCGGCGGCTTCATGGTCACCGACCGGATGCTCGGCATGTTCTCGAAAAAGCCGAAACCGAAGGCGGAGGGCGACGGCAAGGGCGGGGCGGGCTGATGATCGAGGCCGTGCTCAAGCCGGGCGGCGACGCCGCCACGGCGCTCTACATCGTCGCCTTCTCGCTCTTCATCATCGGGATCAAACGCGGCACCCACCCGACCACCGCGAAGCAGGGCAACCTGATCGCCGCCGGCGGCATGGCGATCGCGGTCGTCGCGACGCTGCTGCTCGACGGGATCGGCAACTGGGGCCTGATCGCGATCGGCCTCGGGGTCGGCGCGGCGGTCGGCGTGATCGCCTCGATCCGCGTGCAGATGACCGAGATGCCGCAGATGGTCGCCCTCTACAACGGCGTCGGCGGCGGCGCCGTGGCGCTGATCGCCTGGTCGGAGATCCGCCACGGGATCTCGCTCGGCGAGGACATCCCGCTCGACACGCTGATCCCGGTCCTCTTCGCCGCGGTGGTCGGCTCGGTCTCCTTCTGGGGCTCGAACGTCGCCTTCGCCAAGCTCCAGGACCTGATCCCGACGCGGCCGCTCGCCGTCCCCGGCCAGCAGGTGGTCAACGTCGTGCTGCTGATCGGCATCGTCGCCGCCTGCGTCGACATCGCCATCAACAACGACGATCCCTCGCAGGCGCCTCTTCATCGCGATCCTGATCGCCGCGGCGCTGCTCGGCAACCTCGTCGTGCTGCCGATCGGCGGCGCCGACATGCCGGTCGTGATCTCGCTGCTCAACGCCTTCACCGGCCTCTCCGCGGCGGCCGCGGGCTTCGCGCTCGACAACGTCGCGCTGATCGTCGCCGGCACGCTGGTCGGCTCCTCGGGAACGATCCTGACGATGGAGATGGCGACGGCGATGAACCGCTCGGTCGGCAACATCCTCTTCGCCGGCTTCGGCGGCGCCCCGGCGGGCGGCGGAGGCGGCGACGGCGAGGAGCGCCCGCACACCTCGATCGGCGCCCAGGACGCGGCGATCAAGCTCGCCTACGCCGACTCGGTCGTGATCGTCCCCGGCTACGGCCTCGCGGTCGCCCAGGCCCAGCACGCGATCAAGGAGGTCGCCGACGAGCTGGAGAAGCGCGGCGTCACCGTCAACTACGCGATCCATCCCGGTCGCCGGCCGCATGCCCGGCCACATGAACGTGCTGCTCGCCGAGGCCGACGTGCCCTACGAGCAGCTGAAGGAGATGGAGGAGATCAACCCGGAGATGCCGCGCACCGACGTCGCGGTCGTCGTCGGCGCCAACGACGTCACCAACCCGGCGGCCAAGAACGACCCCGACAGCCCGATCGCCGGGATGCCGATCATCGAAGTCTCCGAGGCCCAGCAGGTGATCGTGATCAAGCGCTCGCTCAGCCCCGGCTTCGCCGGCATCGACAACGACCTCTTCTACGAACCGAACACCTCGATGCTCTTCGCCGACGCCAAAGCAGGCCGCGGCGGACATCGCGGCCGAGATCGGCAACCTGTAGGGGTATCCCGGCAGGGACTCCACTTAACTCCTACCGGGATACCCCTTCTCGAAGGGGGAGAGTTTGACGCGCTGAGCCCTTGGTAGAGCATGAAGGAGCGGGGGCAGGCGACCGTCGAGTGGGTTGGCCTGATCGCGGTCGTCGCGCTGCTGCTCATTGGGTTGGTAGCTGTCGGCGTGCGGGTGCCGGGAGCGGGGCTGGCGCGCGCGCTCGCTTCGCGGCTGCTCTGCGCAGCCGCGATTTGCAGATGGCTGCGGGGATGAGCCGGCGCTGATCGCGACCTACGGCGACGATGTGGGGAGGCTGGTGCGCCGGCACATGCCGACGATCTTCTTCGAGCGCGGCTCGCGCGCCCTGCCGGTCGACTTCCGGCGCTGCCGCGCGGTCGAGTGTGGCGACGGGACGCCGCGCGGGCTCGTCCACCTGACCGACCGCGGCGAACACGTCACCGCCTTCGTCCACGTCGTCGATTGCCGGGACGCCGAAGCGCCATCGCCGTCTGGGTCCAACTGCTCGGGTTCGCGCGCCGGCAACCTCTATATCCAGTACTGGACCTATTACACCGACTCGGCAACGCTGCGCGGCGTCCCGATCGCCGCGGATGCCGGTTTTCACAAAGACGATTGGGAGGGGGTGCAGGTCCGCATCGGCGCCGACGGGCGGATCGACGAGCGCGCCTCGTCCCACCACGGCTACAACCACGCCCAGAGCATCGCCAACGCCGGGTCCGACGCCGGGATCGCGCCGCTGAAGGAAGGAGCCGAAGCGGTCGGCGCGCGGCCCGCGAACGGCTGGGGGCCGGAGACACGCATGCTGCTCGTCTCCGGCGGCAGCCACGCGGGCAACGCCAACGGCTTTCTCGGCGACATCGACCGCGTCGTCCCCGGCCGCCGCGTCCACCTCGTCCCGCTGGAGCCGCTCGCCGCCGCCGAGGGGGACTCCTATCGCTTCGCGATCAGCCCGCCCTGGCGCAAGCGCGTCTGGCGTGACCCCGAGGCGAGCGGCACCGACTGAGGTGGCGAGTCTCTGGCCAGCGCCGGGCCCTCCTCTGCGCACGGCCGCGGGTTTCATCGCTTTGTCACATCTTCCGCGCCGACCCCGTTAGTGTGTTCGCATCGCCACTGAGGTGACGGCACAGCCCCACTCGAAGGAAGCGATCGCGGACCGGCTCGCGGAGGCCCGAAGGCGCACCTACGCGCTGATCGAGCCGCTCGACGACGAGCAGCTCAACCGTGTCTACTCGCCGATCCTCAGCCCGCTTGCATGGGATCTCGGCCACATCGCCAACTTCGAGGAGCTCTGGCTGGTGCAGACGAGTCGGCGAGCGCGAGCCGCTGCACGGCGAGCTCGGCCGCTTCTACGACGCGATCGAGAACCCGCGCAAGGACCGCGGCGAGCTGCCGATCCTGCGTGACGGCGAGCTGCGCGCCTACCTCGCCGACGTGCGCGAGCGCACGCTCGAGGTTCTCGACGAGGTCGAGATCGACGCCGGCGCCGCGGACCCGCTGCTGCGCGAAGGCTTCGCCTACGAGATGCTGATCGCGCATGAGTTGCAGCACAACGAGACGATGCTGCAGCTGCTGCAGATGGTCGACGGCTACAGGTTGCCCGAGGCGGTGGAGAGCGTGGGGTGCCTCTCGCCCGGACAGTTGCCGGTCCAGTTGGACCGGCAATTTGAGTATCCGCCCGTTCGAGAGGCACCCCACGCTCTTTCCGTGCCCGGCGGCGAGCACGAGGTCGGCGCCCCAGCGCGGGGCTTCGCTTATGACAACGAGCGGCCGCGGCATGCGGTGGAGCTGGCGCCCTTCGAGATCGACAATCGGCCGGTGGCGAACGGCGAGTACGCGCAGTTCGTCGAGGACACCGGCACCGAGCCGCCGCTCTACTGGGAGCGCGACGGCGAGGGCAACTGGGTAGACGCCGCGATGGGCCGCCGCGAGCCGCTCGATCCGGAGCTGCCGGTGATCCATGTCTCCTGGCAGGAGGCTGACGCCTGCGCCCGCTGGGCTGGCAAGCGGTTGCCCACCGAGCATGAGTGGGAGGTTGCCCGGCCTGAGTTGGACGCCGTCGGTCAGGTCTGGGAGTGGACCTCCTCCGACTTCCTCGCCTACCGCGGTTTCGAGGCCTTTCCCTACGAGGAGTACTCGCAGGTCTTCTTCGGCGACGCCTACAAGGTCCTGCGCGGCGGCTCCTGGGCGACCCACCCCGAGCTGATGCGGCCGAGCTTCCGCAACTGGGACCTGCCCCAGCGCCGCCAGATCTTCTCCGGCTTCCGCTGCGCGCGATCGGTGGGGGACGCCCGATGACCCCCGGCGCGGCCGCCGAGCCGATCGAGATCGAGGTCCACCTGCGCGCCGACGGAGGCCTGGCGATGGCGCGCGACATCCGCCTCGGCCTCACCGCCAAGCCCAAGGAGCTCTCGCCCAAGTACTTCTACGACGAGCGCGGCTCGCAGCTGTTCGAGCGGATAACCGAGCTCGACGAGTACTACCCGACCCGGGCCGAGCGCGAGATCCTCGCCGACCGCTCGGCCGAGATCGTCGCCGCGGCGGGCGAGCCGGGCACCCTGGTCGAGCTCGGCTCCGGCTCGGCGACGAAGACGCGCCACCTGCTCAGCGCGATGCGCGACGCCGGCTGCCTCAACACCTACGTGCCGGTCGACATCTCCGCGGAGATCACCCACGAAACCGCCGACTCGCTGGTCGAGGAGTACCCGGGGCTGACGATCCGCGGCCTCGTCTGCGACTTCGAGCACGACCTCGAGCGCATCCCCAGCGACGGCGGCAGTCGCCTCGTCGCCTTCCTCGGCGGCACGATCGGCAACCTCTACCCGGATGCCCGCCGCGACTTCCTCGCCCGCATCGCCGCGCTGCTCGAGCCCGGCGACCGGATCTTGCTCGGCACCGACCTGGTCAAGGAGCCGAGCCGGCTTGAGGCGGCCTACGACGATTCGGCCGGGGTCACCGCCGAATTCAACAAGAACGTCCTCGCCGTGCTCAACCGCGAGCTCGGCGCCGATTTCGACCCCGACGCCTTCGAGCACGTCGCCCGCTACGACGCGGAGGCGGAGCGCATGGACATCCGCCTGCGCTCGCTCGCCGAGCAGACGGTGCGCCTCGACGGGCTCGACCTCACGGTCCGCTTCGCCGACGGCGAGGAGATGCGGACCGAGATCTCCTCGAAGTTCACCCGCGAGCGGCTCGAATCCGTCTACCGTGAGTCGGGGCTGCGACCGGATGGCTGGTTCACCGACGCCGCTGGAGGACTACGCGCTCAGCTTGGCTTCGGTTTAAAGTCCTCAACCTTGGATACCCGGAGGAAGATCGAGGAGGACCTGAATTGAGCCTTGACGTCTACCTTTACGGGGAGCGCGTGGGGATGCTGTTCCCGGCCGGCGACAACGACTACCGGCTTGCCTACGATCCGGAGGTCGTGGAGCGGCTGGGCCCCGGCCGCACGCTGCTCAGCAGCTCGTTGCCGGCGCGCCCCGAGCCCTACAGCGCCGAGGCGACCCGCGCATACGTCGAAGGCCTGCTGCCGCAGGGCCCGCGCCGCGAGCGGATCGGACGCGAGCTCGAGCTCGACCCGGCCGACGGCTACCTGCTGCTGGCGGCGCTCGGCGAGGACTGCCCGGGCGCGGTCAGCTTCCTCGCCCAGCGGACGGCCCGCGGGCCGCCCCGCCGGCGAGCCCGCCTCCGCTGCTGAGGACGAGCTCGCCGAGCTGGTCAAATCGCCCCCGCCGCGCCTTTCGGCGACGAGTCGCGGCAGCGGCTGCGCGCGGCTCTTCCGGGCCGGCGCCCGAAGCTCGCCCTCGTCCGCGACGAGGACGGCGGCTGGGCCTGGCCGCAGGCCGGCCTGCCGAGCACCCACGTGGTCAAGCCGGAAACCGGCGAATACCCCGACTACGTCGCCAACGAGATGTTCTGCATGACCGTCTGCCGCCAGGTCGGCCTGCCGGTGGCGAAAGCGACGGTCGAGGAGATCGCCGGGCGCCGCTGCCTGGTCTCACCGCGCTACGACCGCAGGGGCGGCGAGGGCGAGTCGGACGAGCGCCTGCACTGCGAGTCCTTCTCGCAGGCGCTCGGCATCCCGCCCGATACGTCGACGAGGACAAGGAGGGGGAGACGCCCGGCTGGGCGGAAGCGCGCGGCCTGCTCAGCGCCGTCAGCCGCGCGGACGAAATCGTCAACCTGCTCACGGCGGCCTTCTGCAACTACATCCTCGGCAACGGCGACGCCCACGGCGACAACTTCGCGCTGATCGACCGCGAGACGGCCCTGCGCTCGGGGCCGCAAGTGCGCTGGCGGCTGGCGCCGCTCACCGACCTCACCTCGACCGTCGTCTACGACGACCCGATCCACCGCGGGCTGGTGATCTCCGAGGAATACCAGGAAACCTCCTACCTGCTCGAGCTGGCCGAAGTCTGCGAAGAGTGCGAGTTCGACTTCGAAGTGATGCGCGGACTCGCCTCGACCACGGCGACCCGGGTCGGCATGGCGGTGGAGACGGTGGCCACGCGGGCGGCGAAGGAGGGCTGGCACGAGCCGATCGTCGACAAGATCGTCGAACTGGCCGCCGACCGCTCGTTCGGCCTGGGCGCCGAGGTCGAGTACTGAGGTCTAGGGAGCCAAAGCGTCGATCGTCTCGGCGAGTTTGTCCGGCGTGACGATCGGGGTGAGGATCGGCAGCGTGATGCCGCCGGCGACGAAGGCGTCGAGCCGCTCGCGCATCTGCTCGGGCGTGCCGAAGACGAACATGTCCTCGATCAGCTCCCAGGGCGCCGCCGCGGCCGCCGCCTGGCGGTCGCCCGACTCCCAGGCCGCGATCATCTCGCCGATCTGCTCGCCGTAGCCGAGCCAGCGGTAGAAGGCGGCGTACACGGGCACGGTGATGTAGGAGGAGAACATGAAGCGGGCCAGCGGCTCGACCGCCTCGCGCTCGCCCGGCAGGCAGAAGAAGCGGCAGAGCAGCTCGAAGCCCCGCGGCGCGCCCTCCAGCTGCGCCGTCACCTTGGGCAGGCCGCCGAGCGGCAGGAAGTTGGTGAAGGCGCCCTCGGCGCGCTCCATCGCCAGCTCGAGCATCTTGCCGCGCAGCGCCGCGAGCACGATCGGCACCCGCTCGGCCGGCGCCGTCTCCAGCTTGAAGCCGCTCGCGGTGCGCTCGCCGGCCAGCGCGACGCGCAGGAACTCGAGCGTCTCGCGCACCCGGCTCAGCGGCCGCTCGAAGGGGATCCCGTTCCAGCCCTCGACGATCCGGTCCGAGGAGGAGCCGATGCCGAGCACGAAGCGACCGTTCGAGGCGTCGGCCAGCGCCGCCGCCTCCTGCGCCAGCAGCGCCGGCCCGCGCTGGAAGACGCCGACGATGCCGGTCCCGAGGCGCGCCCGCTCGGTCCAGGCGGCGCTCAGCGACAGCGGCGTGAAGCCGTCCGGCCCGTTGGTCTCGCCGCTCCAGAAGTCGGTGTAGCCGGCCGCCTCGGCCCGCTTGACCAGCTCCTCGTGCGCGTGCAGCGGAGTTCCCGGCAGCGGCAGCGTCAGTCCCCAGCGTTGCCATGCCACCTCGCCGACCTTCTCCGCTTCGCGTCCGGGGGTGGCGTCTATGCGCCATAGGCGCCGCTCGCGAGGAATCGGATCGTGACGCTCGCTGATCGGTTCGTCATGGATAGGGTGCAGCGCGCATGGGGGAACCTCGCCGCAGAAGCCGGATCGCAACCTCGCGCTGGAGCTCGTCCGCGTCACCGAGGCGGCGGCGCTGGCCGCGGCGCGCTGGGTCGGGCGCGGCGACAAGATCGCCGCCGACCAGGCCGCGGTCGACGCGATGCGCTTCGTGCTCGACTCGGTCTCGATGGACGGCATGGTCGTGATCGGCGAGGGGGAGAAGGACGAGGCGCCGATGCTCTACAACGGCGAGCAGATCGGCGACGGCAGCCCGCCCGTGGTCGACATCGCGGTCGACCCGCTGGAGGGGACGCGGCTCTGCGCGCTCGGCATGCCCAGCGCGCTCGCGGTGATCGCGCTGGCCGAGCGCGGCACGATGTTCGACCCCGGCCCCTGCGTCTACATGGAGAAGATGGCGGGCAGCGAGGAGATCGCCGACCTGCTCGACCTCGACCGGCCGCTGCCGGAGACGCTGAAGCTGATCGCCGAGCGCAAGGGCGGCAGCGTCGGCGACGTCACCGTGGTGATGCTCGACCGGCCGCGCCACGAGGAGGCGATGAAGGAAGTCCGCGAGGCGGGCGGGCGGATCCGCCTGATCACCGACGGCGACGTCTCCGCCGCCCTGCTGGCGGTCAGCGACCGCTCGCCGGTCGACCTGCTCTGGGGGATCGGCGGCACGCCCGAGGGCGTGCTCTCCGCGGCGGCGCTGAAGTCGATGGGCGGCCAGCTGCTCGGCCGGCTGTGGCCGCGCAACGACGAGGAGCGCAGCGCCGCCGTCGACGCCGGCTACGACCTCGACCAGATCCTCACAGCCGACGACCTCTGCTCCGGCGACGACGTCTTCTTCTCCGCCAGCGGCGTCACCGACGGCGACGTGCTGCAGGGCGTGCGCTACCGCGGCGCCGGCGCCAGCACCGAGTCGCTGGTGATGCGCTCGCGCTCGGGCACCGTGCGGCGCGTCCACGCCCGCCACGACCGCGCCAAGCTGCGCGCGGTCATCGGCGAGCGCTACGGCTGAGCCGCCCGTTATTTGCCGGCGAGGTCGTTGGGTAGGTTTGGCGGGTAACCGACCCGACGAGGAGGCCCGCCAATGGACATCGGCATCGCACTTCCGAACGCGATCCCCGGCGCGACCGGCGCCGAGCTGACCGAGTGGGCGCGCCGCGCCGAGGCGCGCGGCTTCTCCACCCTCGGCACGATCGACCGGATCGTCTACGACAACTACGAGCCGCTGACCGCGCTCGCCGCGGCCGCTGCTGTGACCGAGCGGATCGGCCTCTCGACGACCGTGCTGCTGGCGCCGCTGCGCACCAACACGGTCGAGCTGGCCAAGCAGGCGCTGAGCGTCAACGCGCTCTCCGGCGGACGCCTGACGCTCGGCGTCGGGCTGGGCGCCCGCGAGGACGACTACGAGGTCAGCGGCGTCGAGCTGAAGGGTCGCGGCAAGCGCTTCGACGCGATGCTCGAGCGGATTCGCGAAGTCTGGGACGGCGACGAGGTCGGCCCCTCGCCGGCCGGCCGGCCGCGTCTGGTCATCGGCGGCCACGCCGACGCCGCCTACGCGCGCACGGCGCGCTTCGGCGACGGCTGGATCGCCAGCGGCTCCGGCCCCGAACAGGCCCAGGAGGGCGCCGAGAAGGCGAAGGCCGCCTGGAGCGACGCCGGCCGCGAGGGCGCCCCGCACATCATGGCGCTCGCCTACTTCTCGCTCGGCGAGCGGGCCGAGCAGGATGTGCAGGACGAACCTGATGCACTACTACGCCTGGCTGGGCGAGGAGATCGCCGGCATGATCGCCGGCGGCGCCGCCAAGGACGCCGACACGGTCAAGCAGTACGTCGCCGCCTACGCCGACCTCGGCTGCGACGAGCTCGTCTTCTGCCCCAGCTCCAGCGACCCCGCCCAAGTAGACCTGCTCGCCGACGCCGCGGGGCTGTAGGCCAACCACATTCCGTCGACGTCGCATCGTCGGCGCCGCGCTCTCGGGACTGGCGGCGGCGCGGGCGCTTGCCGACGCGGCGCGCGAGTGGCGTGCTCGAGGCCCGGGAGCGGGTCGGGGGGCGGCTGCTGAACGCGACGCTGGGCGACGGCGTGGCGGTCGACCTCGCCGGCGATTGAGTCGGCTCCGACCACGCGCGGGTTCAGCGGCTCGCCGCCGAGCTGGGCGTCGGGGTCTTCCCCCAGCACGGCGGCGAGCGCAACCTTCTCGATCTCGCCGGCGTGCGGCGGCGCCACCAGGGCACGATCCCGCGGATCGGGCCGCGCGTGCTCTGACGTCATGGTCGCCCGCCGCCGCATCGACCGATTGCGCGCGAGTCGGCGTCGAGTCGCCCTGGGCCGCGCCGCGTGCGGCCGAGCTCGACCGCGAGACGCTCGCCGAGTGGTGCGAGCGCAACGTCCACAGCCCGCTGGCGCGCGAGCCGATCAGGCTCACCGGGCGCACCGTGTGGCGGACCGGCCCGGAGGAGCTCTCGATGCTTCACGTGCTCATCTACGTCGCCGCGGCGAGAAGCTTCGACAAGCTGATCGACACCGAGCGAGGCGCGCAGCAGGACCGCCTCGACGGCGGCGCGCAGCTGCTGCCGCTCGGCCTCGCCGAGTCGCTCGGCGAGCGGGTGCGCTTGGCGGCGCCGGTGGGGCGCATCGCCCAGAACGAGGACCGCGTGCGGATCGACGCCGGTGGCCTCCAGGTCGAGGCCGGGCGCGCGGTCGTCGCCGTGCCGCCGGCGATCGCCGCCCGGATCGAGTTCGACCCGCTGCCGCCGGAGCGCCCCGAGTTGGCCGAGCGCCTGCGCCCCGGGGCGCTGAGCAAGTGCCTGGCGCTCTACGCCGAGCCGTTCTGGCGCGGCGACGGGTCAGCGGCGAGTGGTCGCCGATACCGGGCCCGTCACCCTGAATTTCGACGACTCGCCGCGCGACGGCTCGGCCGGCGTCCTGCTCGGCTACGTCGGCGGCCCCGAGGCAGCGCGAGCTGGCGGCGATGCCCGTGGCCGAGCGCCGCGCCCCCGTGCTCGCCTGCTTCGAACGCCTCTACGGCCCGCGCGCCGCCGAGTCGTTTGAGTACACGGAACAGACCTGGGCCGAAGAGGAGTGGTCCGGCGGCGGCCCGACGTCCAACTTCGGCGCCGGCGGCTGGATCGCCTGCGGGTCGGCCCTGTGCGAGCCCGCCGGTCAGCGTGCTGGGCGGCAGAGATCGCGCGACAATCTGGTGCGTGCGTGGAGGGTGTTGGAGGCGGGCGACGCCGGTCGCGGCCGTGGCGTCGCCGGTTGAGGTCTGCGGAACCGGTGGCCAGCGGCCGAGCGGGGTTATGGTCGCCCCAGCTCCTCCCCCAGAAACGGAGTTCCCGCATGGCCTATGAGATGAAGATCCGCGGCACCGAGTCCGAGGTGAAGGTCCGCAGCCCCTGGGCGGCGGCGCTGCTGCCGTTGATCACGCTCGGCATCTACCACCTCGTCTGGTGGTACCGGATCAACCGCGAGCTGAGCGACTACGGCAAGGCCAAGGGCTACGACCTCGGCCAGAACCCGACCAACTCGCTGCTGGCGCTGTTCCCCGGCGGGCTGATCATCGTCCCGGCGCTGATCACCTACTGGCGCGGCACCAAGCGGGTCATGCAGGCCTCCGGCCTCGCCGGCAAGGAGCCGCTCAACGGCTGGATCGCGATCGTCCTCTACCTGCTGCTCTCGCCGGCCCTCTGGGCCTACATGCAGGTCTCGCTCAACGACATCTGGCGCCAGGAAGCCGAGGCGCTGCCGGGCCAGGAGCTGCCGCCCGCCCCGCCGAGCGAGATGCCGCCGCCGCTCCCGGCCGACCAGCAGACGCCGCCGGCCGGGGACCCGCCGCCGCCCCGCCCTAGACTCGGGGGCGTGGACCGCGCCCTCTTGAAGCAGACCCTCGCCGAGGCCGGCGAGCCGTCCTATCGCGCCGCCCAGGTCTGGGAGTGGGTGGCGCGCGGGGCGGGCTCCTATGGCGAGATGACCAACCTGCCGGCCGCGCTGCGCGAGCGGCTCGACGGCGGCGTGCCGCTCTCGACCCTGGAGCTGCGGGCCGAGGCGAAGTCCGACGACGGCACGGTCAAGGCGCTCTTCAACACCGCCGACGGGCGGCCGCTGGAGGCGGTGCTGATGCGCTATCGGGATGGGCGGCGCTCGGTCTGCGTCTCCTCGCAGTCCGGCTGCCCGCTGACCTGCACCTTCTGCGCCACCGGACAGATGCGGTTCGGCCGCAACCTCAGCGCCGACGAGATCCTCGACCAGGCGCTGCACTTCCGCCGCGTCGAAGACGATCGACCACGTCGTCTTCATGGGCATGGGGGAGCCGACGATGAACGTCGACGCGGTGCTCGAGGCCTGCGAGCGGCTGCCCGAGCTCGGCGTCACCCACCGCCGCACGGCGATCTCGACCGTCGGCTGGGTGCCGGGGATCGACCGGCTGGCCGAAACGGCGATGCCGATCGCCCTGGCGCTCTCCCTGCACGCGCCGAACGACGGCCTGCGCTCGCAGCTGATGCCGGTCAACGACCGCTACCCCCTGCGCGAGGTGCTCGCCGCCTGCGAGCGCTGGCGCGCCCGCCGCCGGCGCAAGGTCTTCGTCGAGTACGTGATGCTCGACGGGGTCAACGACCTGCCCGAGCACGCGCGTGAGCTCGCCGAGCTGCTCGACCGCCGCGCCTACAAGGTCAACCTGATCCCCTACAACCCGACCGGCGCCTACGACGGCTCCTCGCCGGAGCGGATCGAGCGCTTCCGCGCGGTGCTCGCCGAGCACGGCCTCGCCGCCACCGTGCGGCTCACCCGCGGCCGCGACATCGAGGCCGCCTGCGGCCAACTTGCCGCCATCCGCCCCGTCCTGACCCGGCGCGCGTCGAGCTTCCGTCCGGATAGCGGTTCAAACCTCGACGGCGCACCCTGGCCGGTCAGCCAGCTAGCATCCGAAACGATGCCGGTCGAGACCGCCGCACCCGTCGCCAAGCCCCAGCAGCTCTCGCCCAATCCGGTTCGCCGGGTCGCAACCGACATGCTCGCCGAGTGGCGGGGGAGGGGCAAGTTCCCACCCGGGCCGAACGACTTCAGCCTCGCCCGCACCCACCAGATCGCCCACGACCCGCTGCCGCTGCTGCTCGCCGCTTACGAAGAGCACGGGCCGATCTTCAGCATGCGCCTGCTCCACACCAAGGTGATCTTCATGCTCGGCCCGGAGGCGAACAACTTCGTCACCGTCGCCCAGCCGGAGAACTTCCACTGGCGCGAGTCGAGCTTCGGCGACCTGATCCCGCTGCTCGGCGACGGCCTCTTGACGATCGACGACGACTACCACGACCGCGCGCGGGCGATCATGATGCCCGCCTTCCACCGCCGCCAGCTGACCGCCTCGGTCGAGGCGATGGTCGCCGAGGCCGGCGCGGCGATCGCCGATCTGCGCCCCGGCAGCGTCGTCGACGTCTACGACTGGATGCGCAACCTGGCGATGCGGATCGCGATGCGGGCGCTGCTCGGGCTCGACCCCGACGAGGCCGGCAAGGGCGCCGCCGCGGCGCACCACTTCGAGCGCGCGCTCGGCTTCTACGGGATCGACTACCCGCTGCGCCTGCTGCGCGGCCCGGGCTCGCCCTGGCGCAAGCTGGTCGCTTCGCGCAAGGTGCTCGACGAGATCGTCTTCGGCGAGATCGAGCGCTGCCGCGCCGCTCCCGACGCCGAGCGCCAGGACATCCTCAGCCTGCTGCTCGGCGCCCGCGGCGAGGCGGGGGAGGCCTTCACCGACCGCGAGGTGCGCGACCAGGCGATGACCCTGATGTTCGCCGGCCACGACACCTCGACCTCGACCCTGAGCTTCATGATGCACGAGCTGGCCCGCCACCCCGACGTGGTCGAGAGGCTCTGCGCCGAGCAGGACGAGGTGCTCGGCGGCGACCCGCCGGACGTCGACAGCCTGGAGCGGATGCCCTACCTCGACATGGTCCTCGACGAGGTGCTGCGCCTCTACCCGCCGGCCTGGATCGGCCCGCGCCGCGCCGTGCGCGAGTTCGAGTTCGGCGGCTACACGGTGCCCCGCGACGCCTACGTCAATTACTGCTCCTGGGCCAGCCACCGCATCCCCGAGGTCTTTCCCGAGCCGGAGGCGTTCATCCCCGAGCGCTTCACGCCGCAGCGCAAGGCGGCGCTGCCGCGCGGCGCCTACGTCCCCTTCGGCGGCGGCAGCCGCATCTGTATCGGCAAGCGCTTCGGCCAGACGGAGGTGAAGCTGGTGGCGACGATGCTGCTCCAGCGCCTGCGCCTCGACGCGCTCCCCGGCCGCACGATGACCGTGCGCCAGATGCCCACCCTCTCGCCCAAGGGCGGTCTGGAGATGCGGATACTGTCCCGCGCGTGAGCCGCGCGCTGGTCATCTCCGACACCCACTTCGGCGCCTGGACGGGACGCGACCTGCTGCGCGAGGAGGCCTTCCTGGAGGGGCTGGCGCCGGCGCTGGAGGGCGTCGACGAGCTGATCTTCCTCGGCGACCTGTTCGACTTTCTCTTCGGCTCGGTCGGCGAGGCGGTCGACGCATCCGACGGGCTGCTGCGGCTGATCGCCGAGCGGCTGCCGGGCAAGCGGCTGGTCTTCCTCGCCGGCAACCACGACCACCACCTGGTCCACCGCGACGCCGAGAACCGGCTCGAGGCGGCGCTCGCCGGCGGCGCCGTGCCGCCGGACCTCGCCGAGGCCCACGGGCTGGCGGTCTCCGGCGAGGGCTCCGCCGGCGCCGGCCCCGGCTTCTTCCGCTCCTTTCTCGCCCGGCGCCTGCCGGGGGTCGAGGTCGAGATCGCCTACCCGACCTACGAGTTCGGCGGCGTCCTCTGCACGCACGGCCACTACCTCGACCCGCACGCCCGGCTCAGCGGCTCGCGCGGCAGCCGGCTGCTGACGCGCACCCTGTGGGGCATCGCGACCGGCGGCCCGGAGCAGCCGAAGACGATCGAGGACTACGAGTCTGTGATCACCCTGCTCACCGAGTGGCTCTACATCGCCGCCCAGATGCCGCACGGCACCCACGCCCAGCAGAACGTCTTCCGCGCCGCCGGGCGCGCCGGGAAGATCGAGTCGGCGCTGAAGCTGCCGCTGCGTGGCCTGCACCGCCTCAGGGGCGAACGGCCCGTCCCCGGCGAAGACGAGCCCCGCCCGCTCTACCCCTCGGCCAGCGTCGTCTCGCCGAGCGACCCCTCCGAGCACGCGCTCGAGGCCTTCGCCCAGGTCGTCGCCAACCTCGGCTGGCGCGAGCGCAGCGACCGCATCGTCTTCGCCCACACCCACCAGCCGCTCGCCGATGTCCGCTCGAGCGCCGACTCGCGAACCCGCTACTGGAACACCGGCTCGTGGATCTACGAGCCCGATCGCAGCTCGCGCCAGGCCTACGAGCGCTACCTGCGCTACGCCTGGCCCGGCACGGCCATCGTGATCGACGACGCGGAGCCCGAGCCTCGCCTGCTCGAGCTCCTCGCCGACCTGAATCCGCGCAACGGCGGCCCGGGCCTGCCCGCCGAGACCGCCAAGCGGACTACTTGATGAACAGCATCTCCTCGTACTTGGGCAGCGGCCAGAGGTCGTCGGCGACGACCTTCTCCAGCGTGTCGGCCGCCTCGCGCACCCTGTCCATCGCCGCGAGCTGCTTGTCGCGCGCGTGGACCGCCAGGTCGAGGCCCTCGAGCTCGTCCGGGTAGGCGTTCGCCTGCTCCAGCTCGAGCAGCGACTGGCCGAGCGCGTCGAGCCCGGCCTCGACCTCTCCGGCGACGCCTTCGGCGCGGCCCGACTCGCGGATCAGCGCCATGTAGCGCAGCGCCGCCGGCAGGATCATCGTCTTGGCGATCGAGTGCGTCGTCTCGGCCTCGATGTTGGCGCGGATCGCGTACTGCTCGATCCAGACCTCGAAGCGCGACTCGAGCTCGCGCTTGGAGAGCACGTCGTACTTCTCGAACGCCGCGACGGTCTGCTCGGAGATCACTTCCGGCAGCGCGTCGGGCGTCGTGCGCAGGTTCTTCAGCCCGCGCTGCTCGGCCTCGGCGTGCCACTCCTCCGAGTAGTTGTCGCCGCTGAAGCAGACCTGCTTGTTGGCCAGGTAGGACTCTTTGACGATCTCGATCACGGCCTCTGGCATCGCCGTGCCGGCGGAGATCTTCTGCTCGAGCTTGCCGGCCAGCTCGTCGATCGCCTCGGCGGCGATCGTGTTCAGCACAGTGTTGGGGAAGGCGAGCGACATGCTCGACCCCAGCGCCCGGAACTCGAATTTGTTGCCGGTGAAGGCGAACGGCGAGGTGCGGTTGCGGTCGCCGCCGTGCATCGGCAGTTTCGGCAGCACCGTCGCGCCGAGCTCGAGGAACGAGGCCGGCGTGTTGGGGTCGCCCTCGCCGGTCGCGATCGCCTCGAACACTTTGTCCAGCTCGGCGCCGAGGAAGATCGAGATGATCGCCGGCGGCGCCTCGTTGGCGCCGAGCCGGTGGTCCTGGCCGATGTTGGCGACCGATGCCCGCAGCAGCCCCTGGTGCTTGTTCACCGCCTGGATCACGGCGGCGCAGAAGAAGAGGAAGTGGATGTTGTCGGCCGGGGTGTCGCCCGGGTTGAGCAGGTTGGAGCCGCTGTCGGTCCCCATCGACCAGTTGTTGTGCTTGCCCGAGCCGTTGACGCCGGCGAACGGCTTCTCATGCAGCAGGCAGACGAAGCCGTAGCGGCGGGCGACGCTTTCCAGAGTCTGCATCAGCAGCTGCTGGTGGTCGGAGCCGACGTTGGAGTTCTCGAACATCGGCGCGATCTCGTACTGGGCCGGCGCGACCTCGTTGTGGCGGGTCTTGACCGGGATCCCCAGTTCGCGCATCTCGAGCTCGGACTCGAGCATGAAGGCGAGCACGCGCTCGGGGATCGAGCCGAAGTAGTGGTCGTCGAGCTCGTGGCCTTTCGGCGGCTTGGCGCCGAACAGGGTGCGCCCGGTGGCGATCAGGTCGGGACGCTCGAAGTAGTACTGCTCGTCGATCAGGAAGTACTCCTGCTCGGGGCCGACCGTGGTGAAGACGCGCTTGCTCTGCTCGTCTCCGAGCAGTCGCAGCGCCTTGATCGCCGAGCGCGAGAGCGCGTCCATCGAGCGCAGCAGCGGGATCTTCGCGTCGAGCGCCTCGCCGGTCCAGGAGGCGAAGGCGGTCGGGATGCTGAGCAGGACGCCGTTCGGGTTCCTCAGCAGGAAGGCGGGCGAGGTCGGATCCCAGGCGGTGTAGCCGCGCGCCTCGAAGGTCGCCCGGACGCCGCCGGTCGGGAAGGAGGAGGCGTCGGGCTCGCCCTGGACGAGCTCCTTGCCGGAGAAGCCGGCCAGCGCCTGGCCTTCGCTCGAGGGCTCGAAGAAGGAGTCGTGCTTCTCCGCAGTGGAGCCGGTCAGCGGCTGGAACATGTGCGTGTAGTGGGTCGCGCCGTTCTCCAGCGCCCATTCCTTCATCGCCTCGGCGACCGCGTCGGCGAGGCTCGGGTCGAGCGCCTCGCCGTCGGCGAGGGTCGCCTGCAGCTTCTCGAAGACGTCGCCCGGCAGCCGTTCGCGCTGTACGGCGACGGAGAAGACGTTGGCGCCGAAGGGGTTGTTCTCGGGCAGGGTCAGGTCGATCGCGCCGAGGGCCTCCCCGTTGGAGCTCCACTGCGCTGCGGTCACGTTCTGCT
>CAWBLE010000012.1:0-98850 GCA_963789505.1 uncultured Solirubrobacterales bacterium | reverse complement strand
CACGATCTTCCTGGCAAGGGGAACAGCCACGATCGGCGCGCTGGCCGGCGCGCTGCTGCTGACGCTCTGCTGCGCGAACGCAACGCCGCAGGGCCGGATCGTCGTGCACGGCGCCGCGTCGGGCTCGACCCTGCATCTGAGCGTGCGCGGGTCGCACCTGATCGTTCACGGTCGGATGAGCCGCTCGCACCCCGCCGGCTGCCGCTTCGTGCGCGGACGTCGGCTGGCCGTCTGTAGCCTGCGCGAAGTCGGCGGCATCGAAGTCGACATGGGGCCGAACAACGATTTCGTCAGGGTCGAGGACAACCTGCCGCTGCCGCTCACCGCGCGGCTCGGCGGCGGCTCGGACAAGTTCATCGGCAACGGCGAGCCCGACACCTGCTACTCGGAAGAGGCGCGCCGCAACCGCTGCCTCGGCGGCGCCGGCGACGACGTCTGCATCACCGGCAACCAGAACAGCGACTGCGTCGGCGGCGCCGGCAACGACTACTGCCAGACCGGCGCCGGCAGCGACGGCTGCTGGGGCGGGCCGGGCGACGACGTCTGCCGCATGGGCCCGGGCCACGACGGCTGCCACGGCGAAGGCGGCCATGACGAGCTCTACGGCGGGCCGAGCAGCGACCAGCTCTACGGCGGCGAGGGCTACGACCGCTGCGACGGCCTGCCCGGATGGGGCAGGTCGCACGAATGCGAGGCGGGCCCCAGGCGCTGAGTCGGCGCAGGCCGGAGTCGCGCGCCGCCGCTCGAATCCACAGCTGCAGTTCAACGAGCTGGGTTACGGCTCGACCCACGCCTACATCGCCCTGCCGCCTTTGGACGGTTGAGCCGTCGCCGACCCGGCGAGCCGCCGGAACGCCCGATTTAGTGAGCGGCCAAATCGGGCTTGAGGACCCGGGTGCTGCCGTCCGCTGAGACGAGGACGACCGCAAGACCTTCGTCGGCGGCGCGCTCGATGTCATGGCCAGCCGAAGGCGTGTCGGCGTCGATGAACGCGGCGCGCTCCGGGTAGGGCGAGCGGCCCTCGATGGCGAGGTCGATCGCTTCGTTCATCACCTTGGCGGCGGGAGAGCGGTCGCTGTCGGCGCTCATTGCCTTTCCCATCCTTCGATCATCTGACGGTATCCGCTCTCGACCTCTCCTCGATTGCGGTACGCATTCCTTCTCCAAGAGTACCGCTGTGGAAGGGCGTCCCTGGCAGTCCGTGGGCGCTGTCGTAGACCCGGATCGTCTCAAGCCCCTTCTCGGTGTCGAGGAGTAAAACCACTGCGTAGTCAACGACGTCCCGGCCCTGCGTCGTGAACTGCACGCGCATCAACACCCCGAGGGCGTGATCGAGAATCCGGCGGTAATAGGCGCTCATGGCCGCCGGACAGTAGCCGCATCCTCTTGTGCGCGTCCGGCCGCAAACTTGGCACGGATGCTGCCGGGCGTCTCGGGTGCCAATCGGGTGCCAGTCGCACCCGCTCGCAATCGGATTCAGTCGGGCACAACCGGCCCGACCGTCGCTCACCCGGTCACTCGCAAATGGCTCTATCAAGCCGAATCTGGCTTCAAAAAGCGGAGGGGTGGGATTCGAACCCACGAGCGCCTTGCGACGCCAACGGTTTTCAGGTTCCGGCCTCTTCCGCGAGAGGGCGGAACGCCCGAAATCTCAGAAGATCATGTAGTCCCGCGTCACCTTCGAGAGCTCCCGGGACGGCTCGTACAGGAGCGCCAGCAGACCGGCCTGGAGCTCCTTGCCGATCCGGCGCACGTCGGAGAATGCGGCGGAATCGTCTGCATTCTCGCGACTCACGCCCTGTAGCTCTTCACGGAACTCCTGGTCGTTCATCCGGCCCGTGAACTCGTCGTAGGCACCCAGAGTTCGTCCGCCCTCGTCGGTCGCCCCGTTCTCCAAAAAAGCCTGGGCGATCCGATCAGTCGGCGGGAGGTCGAGCTGTCCTTCGACGAACTCGCGCATTGGCTTGCAGTCGAAACGAAAGCATTCGAGCACCGGGATGAGACCGCCCGCGAACAAGACCTTTCGCGAAGTGCGCAGCTTCGCATTGCGAAGACCCCACTTCTCGGGTCCTTCCCGCTCTTTACCCGCGAAATCGACGCAGATCGTGCGCCAGTAGCGCACCACGTCGTTGAGCAGGAAGCGAGGCGGCCGGTACGGCTTGACCGATTCGTCCAGGTAGCGATCCAAGACCTCGCCTCGAACAAGGCGATACACGTCGTCGCCGCTGACCGCCGTTGACTCAAGCAGGAAGAGCATGCGTCGGGACAGGTTTTTGTTGTCATCGTCGTCCAGCCCGATGTTCTGCACGACGTTCTCGCTGTAAACGGGAGCGGCGAAGATGCCCTGCGATCCCGGAGGGTTGTCGAGAACCGCGTTGACCTCACCGACGGCTGGCCTGACATCGGATGGCTCCTCCTCGGATGGCTCCTCTCCGTAGACCAAGACCATGAAGTCGTCGTCGCTGCCGCTCGTGACCTCCGCCCTTCCCCAAGACCCCATGAGCACAATCGAGGTCCCGCCATCGTGCCGGAGCTTCCCGAGATCCTCCCGTCGCTTGCTCAAGCCGGTGGCACTCCGCTCCCGCGCCGCAAACAGGCTCGGGAAGTCGCGGTCGGCCAGCTCCGCCAGCCGTCGCAGCGGGCTCTGGCGGCTTGCCTCCATCGCTAGGGCGAATCCGTCTGCGGTGGAGCCTCGAAGATCCAGGGCACGTCCAGGCAGCGCTTCAAGACCGGGCTGAACAGCTCTTCGTCCTCGTCGATCAGCGAAACGTGGTGAAGGTCGTCGGAGAGCGAGCTGAGGTGGACGTGGCGCAAGCGAGCGCGGAAGCTGTCGAGTAGCTCCCCGGCGACCGCCATGCTCGGATCGATTGACCAGGCATGGGCGATGTCAAAGCAGAAGCCCGCCTCGGGAAGCTCCGCGAAGGCCCGGTGAAGCTCCTCGGGTGTTCGCCCGTCGGGCTTGCGCGAGTCCATGTTCTCCAGCAACAGCTTTTGCCCAAGGGGTCGATACAGCGCCAGCTCGTCCATCGTGTCGGGGTGCATGACGATCCCGTCTGCCAGGCCGGAGAGCTGGGCAAGCGAAGCGACGAGCTGCTCCTCGTCCATCTCGCGTCCCTTCGACGGTCCGTGGATGCTGACGTAGCGGAAGGGCAGGCTCGGCGTCTGCCGCAGGTACCCGGCAAGGGACGGAAGCTCCGACTCGGAGAGGGCCGAGAGCTCGATGGCAAAAGACGAGACACGCCAAGCCTCCTCAACCTGAGCGCTCCAGTCCCCTCGGAGGCTCTGCATATAGCCCGTCGATGCGCCGACCGGGTGATGGCGCTTCACGATGGATTCGCGTGAACCTGATTTCGTCGCGACACCCATCATGGCGACGCTACCAGTCGATTCCGACAAGCTGATTCCGGTGGCTTGCTACCAAGGATTCTGGGCTCCTCCAAGCGCACGATCTTCAAAAAGCGGAGGGGGTGGGATTCGAACCCACGAGCGCCTTGCGACGCCAACGGTTTTCGAGACCGCCCCGTTCAACCGCTCCGGCACCCCTCCGGGGAACTTCGGTCCGGCGGCTGATTCTACGTAGGGCGGCTCCATGGCGATGCACGGCTCAAGGCGAGGCTTCCTGTCGCCGATGCAGGCACGGTGCAAACCGGTGAGCAGACCCGTATCGGGCGGTGGTTCGACCGCCATCCGCTGCCCCTGCGCCTGTTCGCGCTCTGCGCGCTGGCCTGGGGCGTCGGCTACCTGATCTGGCGCTTCGGCTGGAGCGGCGAAGGCGCCAACCCGGTGCTCTTCGCGACGCTGCTGCTGACCGAGGTCTACGGGCTCTGGGCGCTGGGCACGCTCGCCTGGTACTCGTGGTCGCGGCCGCCCGCGGTGCGGCCGCCGGCCACCCGGGGGCGCGCGATCGACGTCTACGTCTGCACCTACGACGAGCCGCTCGAGGTGGTGGCGGCGACGCTCGCAGGCTGCCGCGCCCTGACCTATCCGCACACGACCTACCTGCTCGACGACGGGCGACGGCCGGAGATGGAGGAACTGGCCCGCACCGCCGGCGCCGTGTACCTGACCCGGCCCGACAACTCGCACGCCAAGGCGGGCAACATCAACGCGGCGCTCGAGCGCACCGAGGGCGAGCTGGTGCTGATGCTCGACGCCGACCACGTGCCGATGCCCGACGCGCTCGACGCGATGGTCGGCTACTTCGACGACGAGCGCGTCTGCCTGGTGCAGAGCCCGCACGACTTCTTCAACCACGACTCGGTCCAGCACTACGTCGTCGGCCGGCACGAGCAGTCGCTCTTCTACCGCGTCGTCTGCCCGGGCAAGAACCGCCACGGCGCCACCTACTGGTGCGGCTCGGCGGCGGTGCTGCGGCGCGAGGCGCTGCTCGAGATCGGCGGCGTCGCGACGGAGACGATCGCCGAGGACTTCCACACGACGATCCGCATGCAGCGCCACGGCTGGACGAGCCGCTACCACGACGAGGTCCTCGTCCAGGGTCTCGCCCCGCACGACCTCGACAGCTACCTGCTGCAGCGCGACCGCTGGGCGCGCGGCAACCTCGCGGTCTTCGGCCTCCCCGAGTCCCCCCTGCGCGCCCGCGAGCTGCGCCCGCTGCAGCGGCTCTCCTACTTCGCCAGCCTCGCCGCCTACCTGGCGCCGCCGATGCGCCTGCTGCTGCTGGCGACCCTGGCGGCGGTGCTGTGGACCGGGGCGCTGCCGATGAAGATCAGCGTCGTCGCCCTGGCGGCGCTCTGGCTGCCGGCGGTCAGCCTCAACCTGCTCGCCGGCTCGGCGCTGACCCGCGGCTACATGAAGATCGGCGAGACCGCGCACTACGAGCTGCTGACGATGGAGATCTACGCGCGGGCGCTGCGCTGCATCTTCCGCCCCGGCCGCACCGCCTTCAAGGTGACGCCGAAGCAGGGCGACGGCGGCGGCGGGCTGGACTCGGTGGGCAAGCTGCACCTGGTGATCGTCGCCGCGGTCGTGGTCGGCGGCGGCACGGTGCTGCGCCTGCTCGACCTGGCCGGCGTCGGCCCGCTGCCCGACATGCCTGGGATCGCCGCCTGGATCGTGCCGCTGCTCGGCCTGATCGAGCTGCGCCGCGTCGTGCGCACGCTTGTGGCGGTCGGCCGTCGCCGGCAGCGACGCCAGGTCTACCGCTTCCAGGGCGACGCGGCGGCCCACTGCTTCGCCGCCGGCGGGCACATCGGCGGCCATCTGGTCGACGCCAGCGCCGCCGGGGTCGGACTGGTGCTCGAAGCCCCGGTGACTGCCGGCGAACGCCCGGCCGTCCTGCTGGAGCTCGAGGACGCAGCCGGTGAGACCCACGAGGTCGCGGCCCAGGTCGAAGTGCGCACCTGCCGCGAGACCGAGGGCCGCTTCCTGGTCGGCGCGACGATCGAGGAGATCGACGACTCCTCCCGCATGCGCCTGATGGAGTGGTGCTACGTCGTCTGCAGCCACGAGCGCCTGCGCGGCCACCGCCCGGCGGCTCCCGCCCCGGCGTCGGCCGAGGAGATCGTCCTACCGCTCGGCGAGAGCCCGGTGCCGGCGCCAGCGCTCAACGAGGCTCCGGAAGCCGCCTAGCCTCTAGGCTTGTCCCACCCTGGAGAGGTGTCCGAGTGGCTTAAGGAGCGCGACTGGAAATCGCGTGGACGGGGTTAACCCGTCTCGTGGGTTCGAATCCCACCCTCTCCGCTCGCCACGCGCGAGTCACGCCTCATAGAAAAGAAGTCGCGCAGCAGCGCCGCGCACTCGTCCTCCAGCACGCCGCCGACCACGTGGGGGCGGTGGTTGAGGGCGGGCTCGGCCAGGACGTCCAGGACGCTGCCGGCGGCGCCGGCCTTGGGGTCGGGGGCGCCGTAGACAACGGTGGGGATGCGGGCGAGGACGATCGCGCCGGCGCACATCGCGCAGGGCTCGAGCGTGACGTAGAGCGTCGTGCCGGGCAGGCGCCAACCGCCGAGCGCCTCGGCGGCGGCGCGGATCGCGAGGATCTCGGCGTGGGCGGTGGGATCGCGCCGCAGCTCGCGCTCGTTGCCGGCGCTCGCCAGCGGCTCGCCGTCGCGGGCGACGACGGCGCCGATCGGCACGTCGCCGTGGCCCTCCGCCTCGCGGGCGCGCTCGAGCGCCAGCGCCATCAGGCGCTCGTGGGCGTCGCTCGCCGCCGCGTCGGTCATCGATCGGAGAGTATGTGTCCAGACAACTTCCCGGGCGGGCCGGTGTTGAAGCCATAGCTCGCCCTCGGCAGGGACGCGCGAGCAGACGAACCGATGACGATCCGACGGCTTTCGATATCCGCTGCTCTCGCGCTGCTCGCAACCGCGCTGCTCGCGGCCCCGGCCTTCGGGGCGACCGCGAACCCCGTCGCCACGGCAGCCGTGCTCCCCGACGACCCGGGCGCGCTCTCCACCCCACCGGGCCCGCCCGGCGCCTGGACCGCGCTGCAGTGGAACTTCCTGCCCTGGGAAGGAACCGCGACGGCGACCCTTCCCGTCTCACCCGGCGGAATCGACGCGGTCGGCGCCTGGCGCCACCTCGCCGAAGCGGGGCGCGGCGGGGCCCGCGGCATCGTCGTAGCCGTGCTCGACACCGGGGTCGCCTACCGTAACGACGGACGCCGCTTCCGCCGCAGCCCCGACTTCAGCGCCGACCAGTTCGTCCCCGGCTACGACTTCATCGGCCACGACCGGTTGCCGCTCGACGAAAACGGCCACGGCACCCACGTCGCCGGCACGATCGCCGAGAAGACGGACAACGGGATCGGGCTGACGGGACTCGCCTTCCACGCCAAGCTGATGCCGGTGCGGGTGCTCGACCGCAACGGCAGCGGCCGCGCCGACGACATCGCCCAGGGCATCCGCTTCGCCGTGCGCCACGGCGCCGACGTGATCAACATGAGCTTCAACTTCGGCTGCGGCAAGAGCGTGCCCGGCATCGACCGGGCGCTGCGCAGCGCCTACCGGCACGGCGTGGTGACCGTGGCCTCGATCGGCAACGTCGGCTCCGAGACCTGCGTCTCGCCGCCTGCCGGCGGGCCGAGGGTTATCGGCGTCGGCGGCACGACCGAGGGGGGTTGCCTCGGCAGCTACTCGCTGCTGCCGGGCGAGGGCGTGGACCTGCTCGCGCCCGGCGGAGGCTCGCCGGTCCCCGGCTGCCCCTCGGTCTCCAACCGCTCGATCTACCAGGTGACGCTGAAGGGCGGCAACACCCGGCGCTTCGGCGAGCCCGGCAGCTACATCGGCACCTCGATGGCGGCGGCGCACGTCTCCGGCGTCGCCGCGATGGTCCTGGCGAGCGGCGTCATCCCCAAGGGCGTCTCCCCGGAGGGCCGCGTCAACCGCGTGCTGCGCCGCCTGTCCCAGACCGCCCGCGACATCGGCGAGCCCCGCGCGCAGGAGGGCGCCGGGCTGATCGACGCAAGCGTGGCGACGGACCCTGAGGTCGGCTGAACCTCAGGTAGTGCGAACGATCAGAACTGAACAGGGCGCGTGATGGGAGACGTTGTTGGGGACGCTGCCGAGCAGGAAGCGCCGCGCCCCGGTCATCCCCTTGTTGCCGACGACGATCAGGTCCGCCTCGGTTTCTTCGGCGACGTTGAGCACGGCCTCGGCCGGGTCGCCCTCGACCGGGTGGGTCTGCACGTCCAGGCCCTCCTTCTTGGCGCTCGCCGCGGCGCCGTCGAGCACGAGGTTGACGTCCTCGCGCGGGCCGATCTCGTACTGAACGTCGGCCGGCGCCCCCTCCTGCTCGCTCTGCAGGCGCCGTTTGGAGACCGGCGCGTAGGCGCTGACGATGCTGAGCTGCGCCCCCGCGAGTTTCGCCAGGTCAACCGCCTGCCGGACGGCTTCCCCCGCAGTCTCCGATCCATCGGTCCCGACGACAATGCGATTGAACACGCGGCGATACTAACGCTAACGCGCCGCGCGGTGGGCGGGCAATCCGCGCGAGTCGCCGCCGAGGATTTCGGTCGGCGTCGTCGCCAGGCGGACGATCGCGATCGCCATCGCGGCGAGGAGGCAGGCGATCAGCACGACCATTGCGGCTTTCCACATTCCGGGCACGACCTCGAACCCTAGAGCTACGCTTTCTCGATGGAGAGAATCGCCGACGGGGTCTGGCTGCTGCGGGGCGACCTGCGCAAGGCAATGAACATCTACTTCCTCGAGGACGGCGACGGCCTCGTCCAGTTCGACGCCGGCAGCAGGGCGATGACGAAGAAGGCGCGCGCCGAAGCCGCGCGGCTCGGCGGCCTGAAGCGGGTCGTGCTCGGACACGCGCACGCCGACCACCGCGGCACGGCGCCCTACATGGGCGTGCCCGTCCACTGCCATCCGGACGAAGTCGCCGACGCCGAAAGCGACGCCGCGATCGCCCCCTATATGGACCTCTCGCAGCTGCCGGTCGCGCCGGTGCGCTGGATCTACCCGACGCTGCTGCGGCGCTGGGACGGCGGCGCGGTGAAGATCGCCGGCACCGTCTCGGAGGGCGACGAGGTGGCGGGGTTCCGGGTGATCCATTTCCCCGGCCACGCGCCTGGGCTGATCGGCCTCTGGCGCGAGAGCGACCGCGTCGCGCTGGTCAGCGACGTCGTCTACTTCGTCGACTCGGCGCGGCTCAAACCGCTGCCGGAGGGCGAGGCGAGCGTGCCCCATCCCGCCTGGGCCTGGGACCACGCCAAGGCGAAGGAGTCGGTGCGCAGGCTGGCGGCGCTCGAACCGCGGGTGGTCGCCGCCGGGCACGCCGAGCCGCTGCGCGGCGAGAACCTGCGCGAGACGCTCGAACGGGCGGCCGAGAAGTACTAGGCGGAGCCGCCAGGCTCGCCGCGCTCGCGGCCGCCGCTGGCATAGGTTGCCCTCTCTGATGATCGGGACCTACGTCGCGGCGGCGCTGATCTGCGCCGCCTCACTGCTCGTCGGCCGCGCCCTGCTGCTCTTGGCGGGGCGGGCGTCCTGGTCGTGGCTGGAGCCGGCGACGGGCCTCGGCGCGATCTTCAGCGTCGCCGGCGTGCTCGCCCGCGCCCCGGGTCACGGCACGACGGCGTCCGTAGGCCTCGTCCTCCTTCTCGCCGCTGCCGCGATCGTCCTCCTCGCCGCCCGCCCCAGCGGGGCCGACGGGCCGAAAAGGCAACTCCGAGTTGCGTTTTCGGCCCGTGGGCGGGGAGAGGCTTGGCGGTCGGGCCTGCCGGTGGCGATCGCGGTGGCGATCGTGCTCTCGATTCCGTTCGCGGTCAGCGGGCGCTGGGGGGTACTCGGCGAGGGGCTGAACAACGACCTCGGCCTGCACCTCGCCTGGGCCGAGTGGCTGCGCAGCGGCTTCGGGCCGATGCCCGACGCCGGCTACCCGCTGGGACCGCACGGGCTCGCCGTGGCGACCGCTGCGGTGCCGGGAATCGGCCTCGGCCAGGCCTTCGTCGGCGAGATCTTCGCGATCGGCGTCCTCACCGGCCTCACCGCACTCGGAGCGCTGCCGGGCTTCGGCCCGGCCCGCCGCATCGTCGCGGCGACGCTGGTCGCCGTCCCCTATCTCGCCGCCTCCTACTTCGCCCAGGGCGCCTTCAAGGAGCTCGCCGAGGCTCTCTTCGTGCTCGCCGTCGCCGTCGGCCTGCGCAACCTCGAGCCGTCCGGGCGGCGCCTGCTCCAGTTGCTGCCCTGGCTGGCGATCGCCGGCGGGGTCTTCTTCTCCTACAGCTTCGCCGGGCTCGCCTGGCCGGTCCTCGTCGTCGTCCTCTGGAGCTTCACCGTGCCCGCCGTGCGGCGGGCGCTGGCGCCGCGGGCGCTGCTGCGCTTCCTCTTCCGGCCGGCGACGCTGCTGGCGATCGTCGCCCTGGCGGCCTTGGGCCTGGCGGCGACGACGGTCGGTCCCTTCGGCTTCGGCGGCAGCTTCAGCAAAGTAGCCGGCACCAACACCTACGGGCCGGTCTCGCCGCTCGAGGCGCTGGGCGTCTGGCCGGCGACGAACTACCGCCTCGAAGCGCCGGGCGGTCCCCACCTGGCCGGACTCGCCGGAGCGATCGGCGTCCTCGCCCTGCTCGCCGGCAGCTGGTGGTGGGTGCGCCGCCGCGACCTCACGGTGCCGCTCGGCCTGCTCGCCTGCGTCCTCCTCTACCTCGCCGCGCTGCCGACCAGCGGCGACTACTCGCAGGCCAAGGCGCTGATAATCGGCGCCCCGCTGGCGATGCTCGTCATCGTCCGCCCGCTGCTCGCCGAATTCCCCACCCGCCGTAGAGGTTTCGATCGCATAGCGGATCAAACCTCTACGGCGCCCGGGGGGGGTTGGGACGGTCGGGGGGCGCGCGCCGGCTGGACCGTCCTCGCGGTGGTCTTCGTCGGCGGCGCGATCTACTCGAGCTTCCTGGCGCTGCGCAACGCGCCCGTCGCTCCCGCCGGGCACGGCGGCGAGCTGAAGGCGTTCCTTCCGATCCTCCACGGGCAGCCGGTGCTCTACGCCGGCCAGGACCGCTACGCCGCCTACGAGCTGCTCGGCGCCGACACGCACGTGCCGCTGGTCGAGTTCCCCGACCCGGCCGTCGCCCAGAACCCGGAGAAGCCCTTCGACACCGGCGACGCCTACAGCCCGATCGACTTCGACTCCTTCTCCCGCGGGACGCTCGACAGCTTCCCCTACGTGGTCAGCGGCCGCGCCGCCTGGAACAGCGGCGCCCCGCAGGGCTTCAGGCGCGTCGCCGCCACGCCCTCCTTCATCCTCTGGAAGCGGAGCGGCGACGTGCCGGACGACCGCCACGTGCTGCTCGAGGGGACGAACGCCGGCGCCTTCGCCGGCTGCGCCTCGCCGGAGATCCGCATCCTGCTCTCCAACCCGGGCCGGGCCTCGCTCTACCCGGGCGTGGAGATCGCGCCGAAGGGGCGCTGGAGCGCCGGCAGCAGGCTGAAGAACGGGCAGCGCACCACGCAGGCGATCTCGCTGCCGCGCGGCCGCTGGCGCCTCTCGCTGCAGTACTTCTCGCCCTTCGGGCTGACCCTCTCCGCCCCGGGCTTCCAGCGGGATCTGAAGGCGGCGCTCGACGGCCAGCGGCCGAACACGATCAGCCTCGCCAACGACGGCCAGTTCTGGCCCGCCGGCGCCTACGCGAGCCGTGGCGGCCGGGTCCGCTTCACGGTCGCCGCGGCCGATCCCAGCTTCCTCCAGCGCCTCAGCGGCTACGACGACATCGCCTACGTCGGCAACCTCGTCGCCGTCCGCGCCGGCAAGCGGCGGGTGGGCCCCCTGCACGCGGCCTGCAACAAGTGGATCGACTCCTATGAATCGCCCAAGCACCCTGACCGGCGCATGTCGGCGTCCTCGGTCGCTCGCGTACAGAGCCGCCGCGCTCCCTGCGTCCTTGACCTGCTTGGTCAGACCGCCTTAGCCGAGAGGCGGTCGTGAAACTCGCACCACGTCCCAGGCCCAGCCGGCCTTCTCGAACAGGTCGATGACGACCGCCGAGAGGTCGACCTGCCAGCGGCCGAGGCCGTGAACGGCGGAGGTCGGGAAGGCGTGGTGGTTGTTGTGCCACGCCTCGCCGAGGGTCGGGATCGCGATCAGCGCCAGGTTGCGCGACTCGTCGGTCGTCTCGAAGTCGCGGTTGCCGAAGACGTGGCAGAGCGAGTTGATGCTGTAGGTGAAGTGGTGCAGGACGAAGACCCGGACCAGGCCGCCCCAGAGCAGGCCGGTGAACGCCGCGAAGAGGGTGCCGCCGATCGCCCAGCCGAACGCGAAGGGAACGAGGAGGCCGAGGATCGCCCAGTAGATGAAGGTGCGATCGACCCAGTTGATCGTCGGGTCTTTGATCAGGTCAGGCGCGAAGCGCTCCTTGTTGCCGCGCTGGGTGTGGATGAAGAGCCAGCCCATGTGGGCGTGGAAGAGGCCGCGCATGGCGCCGGACCAGCCGTGGCCGTGATCGACGTGGGGGCTGTGCGGGTCGCCTTCTTCGTCGGAGAAGGCGTGGTGCTTGCGGTGGTCGGCGACCCAGGAGATCACCGGGCCCTCGATCGCCGCCGAGCCGAGGATCGCCAGCAGGCCGTGCAGCCAGCGCTTGGCTTTGAAGCTGCGGTGAGTCAGATGGCGGTGGAAGCCGACCGTGATCCCGATGCCGGTGAACACGTACATGCCGACGAAGAGGAAGACGTCGCTCCAGTGCAGCGCTTTGCCCCAGACCTGCCAGCCGGCGAGGCCGAGCGCGACGAAGGGGACCAGCGTGACGAGGCCGGTGATGATCCGATCGCGGGTCTCGTTCGCAACCGGCTGGATATCGGAGGGAAGTGGGCCCGCGCCTGCCATGGAAGGCTCGGGATCATACGCCCATCCGGCGCCGGAATCGCAAATGTTTGGCCGCCGCGGCGGTTGGGACGTATATAAGGTGCCGCGATGCCCTTCGCCCGCACCGAGCCGCTGCGCCGCGAGATCGATGCGCGGATCCCGCAGCGCCCCTTCACGGTCGAGTTCTGGGACGGGACCAGACTGCCCTCCAGCGACGGCGACGGGCCGACCTTCTTCGTCCGCTCGCCGCGCGCAGCGGCCCATGCGCTGCGGGCGCCCGGCCAGCTCGGGCTCGGCCGCGCATACGTCAGCGGCGACATCGAGGTCGACGACATGGACGCGGTGATCGCGCTGCTCGACACCTGGCAGCCGCCCCCGCTGGAGCGCGGCGACGTCGCCCGCCTGCTGCTCGGCGCCGTGCGCGCCGCGGGCCTGCAGCGTCCGCCCAGCCGCCCTGCCGCCGAGCTCGTGCTGAGCGGCCGGCGCCACAGCAAGGAGCGCGACGCGAAGGCGGTGCGCCACCACTACGACGTCTCCAACGATTTCTTCGCCCTCTTCCTCGACGAGTCGACGACCTACAGCTGCGCCTTCTTCGCCGAGGGCGCGCAGACGCTCGAGCAGGCCCAGGAAGAGAAGCTCGACACGGTCGCCCGCAAGCTGGCGCTGAAGGAGGGCGACCGGGTGCTCGACGTCGGCTGCGGCTGGGGCAGCTTCCCGCTGCGCGCGGCGACGAAGTACGGGGCGAGCGTGGTCGGGATCACGCTCTCGCCGCCGCAGGCCGAGCGGGCGCGGCAGCGGGCCGAGGAGGCGGGTGTCGCCGACCGGGTCGAGATCCGCGTGATGGACTACCGCGACCTCGCCGCGAGCGGCGAGCGCTTCGACGCGATCGCCTCGATCGGGATGGTCGAGCACGTCGGCGAGGTGCAGATCGACGTCTACGCGCGCACGCTCGCCGGGCTGCTGGAGCCGGGCGGGCGGCTGCTCAACCACGGCATCGCCCGCCTGCGCCACACCGATCCCGACGCCGCCGCCTTCTCGGAGCGCTACGTCTTCCCGGACGGCGAACCGCTGCACCTCTCGCGCGTCCTGCTGGCGCTCGAACGGGCCGGCTTCGTCACCCGGCACGTCTCCGAGCACGGCGCCGACTACGCCGAGACGCTTCGGCATTGGGCGCGGCGACTGGACGACAACCTCGACGAGGCGATTCGGCTCGCCGGCCCCGAACGCGTCCGCGTCTGGCGCCTCTACCTGCGCGCCGCGAGGAACGGCTTCGAAAACGGCTTCCTCTCGATCTACCAGGCCCGTTGCTCGCTCGGTTGAGAGGCGATCCCGGTAGGGGTTCCACTTAACTTGTTTCGGTGGATCGGTTTTAGCTGACGCCCACCGCGCTCAACGAAAAAGTACAAGACGTTCCACCCCTACCGGGATCGCCTCTATACGGGAAAGCCGTGACCTACCGACTCCAGGGCCCAGTCCGCACCAGCGTCACTCAGCTGTTCGACGCTGTAGCGCCCGGTGCCACGCCGACGACCTTGACCCCGACCCCATGGCCGGCGGTGACGTCGCGGGGGGTGTCGCCCACCGAAATGCACGAGCTGTCCTGCAGCGAGCCGCCGGAGACGAGCTCGCCTCGGCGCAGGGCGGCTTCGGTGACCTCGGTGCGGTCGGCGGAGTCCGAGCCGTAGCCGCCGAAGGAGAAGAAGCGGTTGAGCCGGCCGCGGGCGAGCTTGATGTGGGCGGCCGCCTCGACGTTGCCGGTGACCAGGCCCAGCAGCACACCCCTCTCGATCAGCTCCGGCAAGAGCCGCTCGATTCCCGGCATCACCCGGTAGCCGTCGGACTCGGCGACGGCGTCGGGCAGGTGCTTGAGGTAGCAGCCGATCGCCCTCGCCCGCTCCTCGCCCGTGCCCTCGCGGCCGATCACCTCGCGGAAGACGATCTTGACGATCTCCGGGTCGGTCATCCCCGCGTCGGTGTGCTCGGCGATGTCGGCCTCGACCCCGTGCAGCTCCTCGAAGGCGCGCTGCCAGGCGACTCCGCCGGCGCCGCCGGTCACCAGCAGGGTCCCGTCGATGTCGAAAAGGATTGCGCGCGACGTCACCCCTGGCCTTGTCATGCTCCTCCCGGCAGGAAGATCGCAGCAGCAACAAGCTTCGTACACCACTCATCTCTTGCTTCGGCGAGGCTGACCGTCAGGTATGTGTCGGCGTCCCCGTCGAAGCCGAGATCATCGAAGTCATGAGCGCCCGGACCGGCCTTCACCAGGCGCGGTGCTAGCAGATGATCGGTCAATGCGAGGTCATAGCCCTGCTCCCCTAGCTCAAAGGAAACGCGGGGACGCATCCTGCTCGCTCCCTCATATGGAGGCTCCAGGTGAAACTGGAGGTCGCGTGGGCGCACCAGGGCGAGAGAGGCGTCGACCCCACGCATGGCCTCCTCTTCAGGCACCGCCGCACCGCGATTGCCGAGTAGCACCGATCCGTGCGTGAGATAGGGCGCCAAGATGCCAGCGGCGCTTCCCGGGTCGATCTTTCCGATACGCCACCAGCGGGAGCCTCCCACCTCGACGTTCTCGGGCTGAGAGACATCGCCGACTGGGCCCTCATGCTCGAAGCCGACGACGTCGAGTAGATCGACCCCTCGACCGTCTATCCGATAGTGATACGGGTAAAGCTCTCGGTGTGCGTGATTCGAAACTGGCCGCACCCACTCCCCGGTTCGGCGTGAGATGCCCGCAACGCACCTCCCGCCCCATTTCTTCGAGCACGCAAGCACAATCATCTCCTCGACCGGCATCTGAAACCCTCCCTACAGGTGCACCGGAACCAGGCCGGGCCAATGATCGGCGAGGTACTCGATCACGAGCCGCCTATGGCAATGCTCGGGCGTGGCCTCGCTGCAGAGCAGAACGGTGCGTTGTTCGAATTCAGCCGGCTTTAGCTCATCCTCGACGCGGCGATCGCGCATCAGGCGTAGGAAGCGCTCCTCGTATTCCCCCCAACCCATCTCTTTTGCCTTCTTGTACGCATCGAGGATCTCCTGACTCGGCGCCAGGATCGGCGCATGCTCGTAGCGTGCGCCTACGATCTCACGCAGGAAGTAGGCGAGATCGTCTCGCTTGGCGAACCCTGCCAGCTGTGACCTGTTGTGAAGTCGCACGTCGAGCAGCCGCTCGATTCCGTGCGACTTCAGGCGGCCGAAGAAATCCTCGGCCGTGGTCTGCGTGAAACCGATAGTGAAGATCTCCACTGGCTTTCCTCATCGTCGAACAACGAGCCTTCCGAGAGGGTTATCGGCTCCGACTCGACCTCGCAGCGGCCATCGCCTCGAATGTGGGCGATCGTTACGCCCTCTTCCAGCAATACCTTGGCGACGAGCAGGCGGCGGTGACAGGAGGTCGGATCCTCCTCGCTGCACATGATCGCGACGCGATAACCCTCGGCGCCCCGGTGAAGCCTTTCGATCCCGGTGCGGAACTCCGCGCTTCCCGCAACCTTCCCGTAGAGGACGTGCCCAGCAGCGTCATAGAACTCGGCCGCATCGGGGCGACCGCCCAACTCCTTGCCCATGAACAGATATCGGGCGCCTGCCTCCCGCGCGGTGTCGGCCATTCGCGATCGATCGACCCATTCCACGTAGCGCGAATGGGGCCACGATCGGACGTCGACGAGCACCTCGACTCCATGCTGCTTCAACAGACCCTGAAAGTGCTCTGCCGAATGATTCGAATGACCGATGGTGAAGATCCGCATGGCTCCGATCAGCCTACGAGCTTTCGGCGTGTTCTCCAGCCGCACAACACATGGTCGCCGCAAACTCCGGGTCGTCGAGAATCGTATTCAGCCCGGTGACACATTCGTCCAGGTCATCGCAGGCGACTACTCGAGCTCGCTCGTAATCCTCGATCATCGCCTGAATTCGGGATGCCGGATCGCCTGCGCCGGAGATCCGTATGCCGACGATAGGGCGGCGGTGGCTGTATGCAAGCGCCAATTCTGCATCAACCACCTCAGCGGAGTCTCCCAATAGCGCGATCACGCAATCTGAATGCTCCACCGCATGCCGGATGCCCTCGAAGAGATGGCCTGGGTCGGGAGAGCCGATCTTGTCAGCCAGTGGGCGGCCGACGGTCGACCATCCCCTTGCCTCGCAGGTTTCAGCGATGCACGCCCGTAACGGATCCTCGCCGCTTCGCTCGGCCACGTCCCCGACCAAGTAGATCCAGGCACCCTCGCCGAGAGCCTCGGCCCCAACCGCCCGTTGACGCTCCTCAATCATCAAGCCCGAGTCTAGGGCGACCGGCGGCCGCCATAGATCACTCCCCCAGCAGTTCGCGCTGGCTGAGCCAGTAGAGCAGGCCGAGGGCGGGCAGGACGACGACCGCGGCGACGCCGAAGACGATCAGGACCGAATCGAGGGTCGGGCCGGGAGCGGCGGCCTGGTCGATCCGCAGCGAGGTCGGCAAGAGGTAGGGGAACTGGGCGACGCCCCAGCCCCAGATCACGGCGACGACGGCGCCGGCGGCCAGCGGGCGCAGGCCGCGGCGGCGACGAGTCAGCAGCAGGACGAGCACGCCGAAGCCGCAGAGGATCGAGACGATCACCAGCGGCAGGCCCTCGACGATCAGCCGGTCGTAGACGTAGCGCGCTTCGCCGTGCAGAGCGATCAGCCCGAGCAGGGCGATCGCGCCCGCGGCGAGCCCGGCGGCCAGGGCACGGCTGGCAAACCAGCTCTCCATCTCCTTGTCGCCCGCCCGCGCGGAGTCGGCGACGAGGAAGACCGCCGCCAGGTAGGCGCCGGCGAGCACGAACAGCGCCCCGGTCAGCAGCGGCAGCGGCTGCAACCAGGAGGAGAACGCGTCGCCGTTGCCGTCGGCGGGCACGTTGCCGGAGGCGATCGCGCCGACCACGGCGCCCATGAAGAACGGGGTCAGCACCGAGGAGAGGGCGAAGGTCGCGCCCATCGCCCGCCGGTACTCCAGCCGCTGCACCGATTTGCGGAAGGCGAAGCCGGCGCCGCGCAGGACGATGCCGAGCGCGGCCAGCGCGATCGGCACGTAGAGCGTCGTCATGATCGCGCCGAAGGCCTCGGGGAAGGCGGTCCAGAGGACGACCAGGATGAAGATCAGCCAGACGTGGTTGGCCTCCCAGACGGGGGTCAGCGAGCGCTGGATGCGCGCCCGCGGCGCAGCGCCCTTGCGCTCGTCGAAGCCCGCCAGCAGGTCCCAGAAGCCGCCGCCGAAGTCGGCACCGCCGAACAGCGCGTAGAGCGTCGCCCCCGTCCAGAGGATCGCCGCCGCGACGTCAGCGCGACTCATCGCCCCACCGCCTTCCGGTGCGCCTTTTGACGCCTATAGGAGCAAAAGGCGCACCGGAAGCTCATGCTTGGTCCTCCGCGGGTGCGTACGGGGTCTCCGACTCGTCGCCGTCGCCCTCGGCGCGCCAGCGGCGCGACATCGCGCGCAGCACGAGCACCGCGCCGACCCCGAGGCCCGTGTAGAGGACGAGCACGCCGGCGAAGGCGAACCAGATGCCCTGTGCCCCGGTTACCGCTTCGCTGGTCCGCATGTAGCCCTGCACGATCCACGGCTGGCGACCGACCTCGGTGACGATCCAGCCGCACCACAGCGCCAGGATCGCCCCCGCGCCGGATACGGCGACCGCGCGCAGGAACCACACCGAGCGCGGGATGTCGCGCCGCCGCCACCAGGACCAGGCGAGCCAGAGGGCGAGCAGCAGCAGCGCCGTGCCGATCCCGACCATCGCGTCGAAGGCGAGGTGCAGCAGCGTGTTGGCGGGCGGCCGTTCGTCAGCGGGGATGTCGTTCAGCCCGGTCACCTCGGTGTCCTTGCTGAAGCCGACGAGGTAGGAGTCGAGGTCGGGGATCGGGATCGCCGCCTTCACCCCGTCGCTCGTGCAGATGCCGCCGACGTACTCCGTCTGTTCGGGCCCCGATTCCTGGATGCACTCGATGCCGGCGAACTTGGCCGGCTGGTGCTCGGCGACTTCGCGCGCCGCCGTGTCGCCGACGAAGAGCTGGATCGGCGTCGCGACGCAGGCGATCGTCAGCGGGATCAAGAGCCCCAGCCGGTGCAGGCGGTCGCGCCGCCCGCGCAGCATCCCGACCGCGTAGATCGAGGCGAGGAGGAAGCCGACGACCATGTAGGCGGCGAGGATCATGTGCGGCACCTCGTAGACCCAGGCGGGGTTGAAGAGCACCTTGAAGGGCTCGGTTTCGACCACCTTGCCGGCGGCGTCGAGGGTGAAGCCCTGCGGCGTGTTCATCCACGAGTTCGCCGTGACGACCGAGAAGGCGCCGCCGATGCCGGTGATCACCATCGGCACGCCGCTCCAGAAGTGCGCCCAGCCGCCGAGCCGCTTCCAGCCGTAGATGTAGATCGCGAGGAAGATCGCCTCGGTGAAGAAGAAGATCCCCTCGATCGCGAAGGCGATCCCGAAGGCGTCTCCGAAGCGTTCCATGAAGTGCGGCCAGAGCAGGCCGAACTCGAAGCTGAGCACGGTGCCGGTGACGGCGCCGACGGCGAACGTCACCGCCATCGCCTTCGACCAGCGCCGCGCCAGCCGCATCGCGTCGGCGTCGCCGCGCTTCAGCCCCAGCCAGTTGGCGGTCAGGATCATCGCCGGCAGGGCGACCCCGAGGCTGGCGAGGACGATGTGGAAGGCGAGCGTGAACGCCATCAGCTCGCGCGCTGCGAGCAGATTGGACATCGCTCAGGCCCGCCCCTGGCGGTAGCGGCGGATCAGCGCGTTGGTCGAGCTGTCGTGCTCGAGCTTCGGCTCCTCAGGGGCGCGCAGCTCGGGGACGATCCGCTTCGCCAGCAGCTTGCCCAGCTCGACCCCCCACTGGTCGAAGGAGTCGATCCCCCAGATCGCCCCCTGGGTGAAGACGCTGTGCTCGTACAGGGCGACCAGCGTGCCCAGCGTGTGCGGGTCGAGCCGCTCGGCGAGGATCGTGTTGGTCGGCCGGTTGCCCTCCATCACCCGGTGCGGCACGACCGCCTCCGGCGTGCCCTCGGCCCGCACCTCCTCCTCGGTCCTGCCGAAGGCGAGCGCCTGCGTCTGCGCGAAGACGTTCGACATCAAGAGATCGTGGTGCTCGCCGAGCGGGTTGTTGGAGCGCATGAAGCCGATGAAGTCGCAGGGGATCAGCCGCGTCCCCTGGTGGATCAGCTGGTAGAAGGAGTGCTGGCCGTTGGTCCCCGGCTCGCCCCAGAAGATCGCCCCGGTGTCGCGCTCGACGTGGGCGCCCTCCAGGGTCACGTGCTTGCCGTTGGACTCCATCGTCAGCTGCTGCAGGTAGGCGGGGAAGCGGCGCAGGTACTGGTCGTAGGGGAAGACGCCGCAGGTCTGGGCGCCGAAGAAGTCGCCGTACCAGACCGAGAGCAGCCCGATCAGCATCGGCAGGTTTTCCGCCGGGCGGGCGCTGCGGAAGTGCTCGTCCATCGCGTGGAAGCCGGCCAGCATCTCCTCGAAGCGGGCCGGGCCGATCGCCAGCATGGTCGAGAGCCCGATCGCCGAGTCCATCGAGTAGCGGCCGCCGACCCACTCCCAGAAGCCGAACATGTTGTCGGTGTCGATGCCGAACTTCGTCACCTCGTCGGCGTTGGTCGAGACGGCGACGAAGTGCTTGGCGACCGCAGCCTCCTCGCCGCCGAGGCCGGCCAGCGACCACTCGCGCGCGGTCCGCGCGTTGGTCATCGTCTCCAGCGTGGTGAAGGTCTTCGAGGAGATGACGAACAGCGTCTCCTCGGGGTCGAGGTCGCGCGTGCACTCGGCGAAGTCGGTGCCGTCGACGTTGGAGACGAAGCGGAAGCTGAGGTCGCGGCGGCTGAAGTGGCGCAGCGCCTCGTAAGCCATCACCGGGCCGAGGTCCGAGCCGCCGATGCCGACGTTGACGACGTTGCGGATCGGCCTGCCGGTGTGCCCGGTCCACTCGCCCGAGCGCACCCGCTCGGCGAAGGCCGCCATCCGGTCGAGCGTCTCGTGCACCTGCTTGACCACGTCGACGCCGTCGACGACCAGCGAGCGCTCGCGCGGCATCCGCAGCGCCACGTGCAGCACCGCGCGGTCCTCGGAGACGTTGATGTGCTCGCCGGCGAACATCGCTTCGCGCCGCGCCTCGACGCCGCGCTCGGCGGCCAGCGCGCCGAGCAGCATCACGGTCTCGTCGCTGATCCTGTTCTTCGAGAAGTCGAGGTGCAGGCCGGCGCCGTCGGCGACCAGGCGCTCGCCGCGTTCCGGGTCGGCGGCGAAGAGGTCGCGCAGGTGCTTCGGCGCGATCTCCCCGTGGTGCCGCTCGAGCGCCGCCCAGGCTTCGCTCACGCTCGCGCCCCCACCTGCGACTCGATCGTCTTCAGCATCTCGTCCCACGACTTGGCGAAGGCCTCCTTGCCCTCCTCCTGCAGCTGCTCGGCGAGCGCATCGACGTCGATCCCCGCCTGCGCGAACTCGGCCAGCGTCTGCTCGCAGTCGCCGCCGTCAGCCGGCACCGGGTCGCCCACCTCGCCGTGGTCGGCAAAGGCGTGCAGGGTCGGCTCCGGCATCGTGTTGACGGTGAAGGGTGAGGCGAAGCCCTCGATGTAGAGGACGTCGGAGGCATTGGGATCCTTGGTGCCGGTGCTCGCCCAGAGCAAGCGCTGCGGCCGCGCCCCCTCGTTCATCAGCCGCTGCATACGCGGCGAGTCGAGCAGCTCGCGGTAGGCGCGATAGGCGCGGTAGCCGATCGCCAGGCCGAGGCGGTTGTGCAGCTGGTCGGACACCTTGCCGGTGACGGCGACGTCCCAGCGGCTCATGAAGATCGAGGCGACCGAGGCGACGTCAGGGCTGAGCCCGGCCTCGATCCGTCGTTCGATCCCGCGCAGGTAGGCGTCGGCCGCGGCGAGGTACTGCTTGTCGTCGAAGAGCAGGGTGACGTTGATCGGGATGCCGGCGAAGATCGACTGCTCGATCGCCGGCAGGCCTGCCGGGGTGCCGGGAATCTTGATGTAGAGGTTGTCGCGCTCGGCCTTGGCGTGCAGCGCGGCGGCCTCCTCGATCGTCGCCTCGGTGTCGTCGGCGATCAGCGGCGAGACCTCGAGCGAGCAGAAGCCGTCGACGCCGGCCGTGCGCTCGTGGACCGGGGCGAAGAGGTCGGTCGCGTCGCGCAGATCGGCGAGCGCCAGCTCGAAGAAGATCCGCTCCGGCGGGGTGGCGCCGATCCCCTGGCTGGGAATCGCGCCGGCGCTGAGCTCGGCGATCTGCGCGTCGTAGGCGTCGCCGCCGGAGATCGCCTTGTCGAAGATCGTCGGGTTCGAGGTCAGGCCGGTGACCGACAGCTCCTCGATGTAGCCGGCCAGGGTGCCGTCGCCCAGCATCGTGCGGGTGATGTTGTCGAGCCAGAGGCTCTGGCCCAGGTCGTGCAACTGCTGCGTCGGCTTCATGCGAGAACCTTCCTGGCCACCTCGGCCACCTTGTCGGGAGTGAATCCAAACTTCGTCTGCACGTCCTTCAGCGGCGCCGAGCTGCCGAAGGTGTGCATGCCTATCTCCTACCCGCCGGGCCGACGTAGTGATCCCAGCCGAGCGTCGAGGCCTCCTCGACCGAGACCCGGGCCGTCACCTGCGGCGGCAGGACCTCGTCGCGGTAGCCTCTGCTCCTGGCGGTCGAAGAGCTCCCAGCAGGGCAGGCTGACGACGCGCGAGCGGACGCCTTCGGCGGCGAGCTCCTCGTGCGCGGCGAGCGCCAGCGCGACCTCGCTGCCGGTGCCGATCAGGATCAGCTCCGGCGTCGCCGTCGCCGGCCTCGGCGAGCACGTAGCCGCCGCGCTGCAGGCCCTCGGCCGAGGCGTACTTGCGAGCGGTCGAGGACCGGCACGTTCTGGCGGGTGAGCACGAGCGCGACCGGCTGGTGGGTGCGGTCGACCGCGACTCGCCAGGCCTCGGCGACCTCGTTCGCGTCGGCCGGCCGGATCACGTCGAGGCCGGGGATCGCCCGCAGCGAGGCGAGCTGCTCGACCGGCTGGTGGGTCGGGCCGTCCTCGCCGAGGCCGATCGAGTCGTGGGTGAAGACGTGGATCACCGGCAGCTCCATCAGCGCCGAGAGGCGGATCGCCGGCCGCGCGTAGTCGGAGAAGGTCAGGTAGGTCGACCACAGCGGCCGCAGCTTGGAGAGCGAGAGGCCGTTCGAGATCGCCGCCGCCTCGTGCTCGCGGATGCCGAAGTGCAGCTGGCGGCCCTCGTAGGCGCCGGGCTCGAAGTCGACCGCGCCGTCGACGTCGAGGCGGACCGAGGTCGAGTCGGTGAGGTCGGCGGAGCCGGCGAGCAGCCAGGGGACGCGGGCGGCGATCGCGTTCTCGACCTGGCTGGAGGCCTTGCGGGTGGCGAGCCCCTTCTCGTCGGGCTCGAAGCTCGGGATCTCGGCGTCCCAGCCGTCCGGCAGGGCGCGCCGCTGCGTCGCGTCGATCTCGGCGGCGAGGGCGGGCTCGCGCTCGGCGTAGGCGGCGAGCCTCGCCTCCCACCCGGCGCGCGCCTCGGCGCCGCGCCTGCCGACCCCGGCGGCGAAGTGCTCCTTGACCCCGTCGGGGACGAGGAACTGCGCGTCCTCGGGCCAACCGTAGGCGCGCTTGGTCTCGCGCACCTCCTCCTCGCCGAGCGGCTCGCCGTGGGCGGCCGCGGTGTCCTGCTTGTGCGGCGATCCGTAGCCGATGTGCGAGTCGACGATCATCAGCGTCGGCCGCCCCTGCTCGCCCTTGAACTCCTCGAAGCCGTGGCTCGAGCAGCTCGACGTCGTTGGCGTCGCCGACCCGGATGACGTTCCAGCCGTAGCCCATGAAGCGGGCGGCGACGTCGTCCTCGTAGGCGATCCGCGTCTTGCCGTCGATCGTGATGTGGTTGTTGTCGTAGATCCAGCAGAGGTTGTCGAGCCTCAGGTGGCCGGCGATCGAGGCCGCTTCGTTGGAGACACCCTCCATCAGGCAGCCGTCGCCGGCGATCGCGTAGACGTCGAAGTCGAACAGCTCGGCGCCGTAGCGGGCGCCCTGCCACTTCGAGGCGATCGCCATGCCGACCGAGGTGGCGATGCCCTGGCCGAGCGGCCCGGTGGTCGTCTCGACGCCCGAGGTCCAGCGGTACTCGGGATGGCCGGGCGCGCGCGAGTCGAGCTGGCGGAAGCTTTCGATGTCCTGCAGGGAGACGGCGGGTCGGCCGACGACCTCGTAGTCGGGTTCGACCGCCTGCACCTCGGCGAGATAGAGCAGCGCGTAGAGCAGCATCGAGGCGTGGCCGGCGGAGAGCACGAAGCGGTCGCGGCCCGGCCAGATCGGGTCGGCGGGGTCGAAGCGAAGGAAGCGCTGCCAGAGCGTGTAGGCGACGGGCGCCATCGCCATCGGCGTGCCGGGATGCCCCGAGTTCGCCTTCTGGATCGCGTCGATCGACAGCGTGCGGATCGTGTTGATGCAGAGCTGGTCGATGTCCTGGGCACCGATCGAGACCTTATCGATTGCGGCGTCGCTCGGAAGCATCCCTATGGCTCAACTCGCACAATCGTCCCGTCGCCGTTGTCGGCGACCCAGACGGCTGCGCCCCCGACGGCCACAGCACCTGGATGGGGGCCGACGCCGATCGGGTCGCCGAAGAGCTTGCCGCTCTCGATGTCGATGCGGCTGACGGTGCCGTCAGCCGCGTTGGCGACCCAGACGGTCGTGGTGCCGGCGTCGATGCCGCCGGGGCGCTCGCCGACGTAGATCGGTTCACCGAACAGGGTGCGCGTGGGTGGATCGACACGGGTTACGCGGTCGGAACGGCTGTTGGCTACCCAGACGAGTCCGCCGCCGACGGTGAGGCCGGCGGGGCCGCGGCCGACGGGAATCGGCGCGCCGGGGGCGGCGGTGGCGAGGTCGATGCGGCGGACCGCGCCGGTCGAGGCGCTGCTGACCCAGACGGCGCCCGCCCCGAACGCGAGGCGCAGGGGGGCGACGTGTGGCGCCAACCCGGCCTTGAAGACCCGCCCGCCGTGCGGGTTGATCGCGGTCACCCCCGCCCCTTCGTCGTCGGCGACCCAGACCCGGCCACCGCCGAAGACGATCGCGCCGGGGCGGCCGCCGACGTCGATTCGCGCCTTCACCTGTTCCGTGCCGGGGTCGACGCGGAGCACCTCCCCCCGGCGCGGGTCGGAGACCCAGACCGAGCCGCGGCCGGTGGCCACACCGGAGACGCCGGCGCCGAGGCGCAGCGGCCGGCCGGCGATCCGTCGGGTTTCGGAGTCGATCCGAGAGAGCGTGCCGTCGGGCGCGCTCGTGACCCAGACCGAGCCCGCGCCGACGGCGAGCCGCAGCGGCGGCCGCCCGACCTCGATCGGGTCCGAGACAGAGACGCCGCCACCTCGCAGCAGAAGCCCGGCGACGATGGCGCCGACGATCACGATCAGCGCCGGCACCGCAAACCAGACCGTGAACAAGCCCGCGAACCAGCGCCGCCATCGGTGCAGGCCGCCGAGCCCACCTCGATCGTCCTCGGCGGCGCCGAACCGCAGGGTCGCCAGGTCGGAGCCTTCGGAGAGGACCGCGGTCGCCGCCGGGGTCGCGCCCTGACACTCGCGGGCGGCGGCGATCAGCTCGCCGGCGGAGGCGTAGCGGTCTGACGGGTCCGGGGCGACGGCGCGCTCGATCACCGCGTCGAGGCCGCGCGGCATCTCCGGCTCGGCGTCGCCTTCGCGGCGGGCGAACGGGGCGATCCCGGTCACCGTCTCGTAGAGCACGCAGCCGAGCGAGTAGACGTCGGCGGCCGGGCCGACGCGGTCGGCGCGCCACTGCTCGGGCGACATGTATTCGGCCGTGCCGACGACCGAGGCGCCGCTGCGCGCGCCGCTCTCGCCGAGCGCCTTGGCGAGGCCGAAGTCGGTCAGGAAGGCGCGCTCGCCTTCGAGCAGGATGTTGTGCGGCTTGACGTCGCGGTGGACGATGCCCGGCGGCGTGGGCGGCGTCGAGCGCGCCGGCGACCTGGCCGAGCAGCGCGATCGCCTCGGCCACCGGCAGCGGCCCGTCGCGGTCGATTCGCCGCCGCAGGTCGCCCCCCTTGACGAGCCGCATCGCGACGAACAGCTCGCCGTGCTCCTCGCGCGCGTCGTAGACCGGCACGACGTTCGGGTGGTCGAGCTGCGCGGCGAGCTGCGACTCGCGGACGAAGCGCCGCCGGAACGAGGCGCTGCCCGCGTACTGGCGGGCGATCACCTTCAGCGCCACCGGCCGGTCGAGGGCGAGCTGGGTCGCCCGGTAGACGACGCCCATCCCGCCGCGCGCGATCAGCGCGTCGAGCCGGTAGCCCGCCAGGGTCGAGCCGATATCGGGTTCAGCCACCCAGCGGTTATATACCGCTGGGTGGCGTCCCCCGTCGGCTCGCGATCAGCGGCCCCTACGGGGCGCCGGCTGCCATGCGATCACCGGACCGATCGCGGTGCCGTCCTCGGCGGAGGCCTCGAAGCCTTCCGCAAGCTGGGTCTGGCGGCGGCTGGCGAGGTCGATCGCGACCAGCGACTGCTGGTCTTCGACGGCGACGAAGGCGGCGACCTTGCGCCCGTCGGCGGAGAAGACGCCGTTGGTGCGCGAGCTGTCCGGCAACTGGGCGAGCTTGCGCGCCCGACCCCTGCCGATCCGCTTCGACCAGAGGCCCTGGTCGCGGCGGAAGAGCAGCGTGCGGCCGTCGGGCGAGACGTCTTCGACGTAGGCCGAGCCGGCGCCGCGGATCAGCGCCCGCAGCTTGCGGCCATTGCTGAGCATCGTGTAGATGTCGGCGTAGGCGCCCGGTCCGTCGCCGCTGTTGCCGCGACTGAAGACGATGCCCTTCTCGTCGGCGAAGTAGCGCGGCGCGAACTCGTCGAGGCCCGCCGTGCGGGTGAGGCGGCGCAGGCGGATGCCCGCCGGCCGGACCGAGAAGACATCGTCCTCGACACCCCCGTCCACGGCGATGCCGCGCACGAAGGCGATCATGCAGCCATCCGGGGTGAAGGTCGCTTCGCGCTCATCGACCGGCGAGGAGACCAGCGCGTGCGCGTCGCCGCCGCCGACACGAACGGTGTAGAGGTCGCGAGGCGCTCCAACCGCCGCCCGCCGCTCAAAGACGACGTAGCGACCATTGGGAGCGACGAGCGGGCGCCCGTCGACCTCGGGCCCGGCCGTGAGCGGATGCTGCCCCGAGCCGTCGGCCCGGGTCGCCCAGATGTCACCGCCGCGAACGAAGGCGATCGTGCGCCCATCGGCGGAGAAGTCCGGTTCGCTGTCGGAGGGGTTCTCGGTCAGCTGGTTGAGGCGCCCGCCGCGGACGGCGAAGAGGCCGCCTTCGGTGACGCCTTCGATCGTCGTCGTTTTGGAATAGACGACGGCGCGCGGCTTGGCCGCCTGCGCGGCGGACGCGGAAACCACGAGCGCCAAGAGGGCGACGATGGAGATGAAGAGTGAACGGTGCATGGCGATTCCTTTCAGTCGGTGAACTTGCAGCACCGATCCTGCCCCGCACGGGCGCACGCGCCAACGACAGCCGCGACCGCGATCGGGCCACGTCTGGCCCGGTCCGGGTCACGCGTACTGCATCGGACCCCTATTTGGGGCTCGATGCAGCCCGGGTGGCTTAATTACGGTCGAGGCCGAGCTCGATCACGCGCGCGGCGATCAGGCGCGGGCGCTCGCGGCCGGCGTCGCCGGGCACGTCGAGCTTCGCGGCGAGCGCGTCGAGGCGGCGCTGGGCGGTGCGCTCGCTGACCTGCAGCGCCCCGGCCAGCTCGGCCCGGGTGGCGGGACGGCCGGCGAAGGCGCCCTCGCTGCGGTAGGGAGCGACCAGCGCCGTCGCCGTCGCCCGCTCCTCGGCGCTGAGCGCGACCGACGGCTCGCTCGCCGCCACCGTCGCCCCGGCCCGGCCGGCGACGGGGTCGGAGACTTCGAGCCGGTGCTCGGCGACGGTCAGCACGTCGCCGTCGCGCAGCCGCCGCGGCCGGTCGAGCGGCTCGCCGTTGAGCGCCGTGCCGTTGCGGCTGTCGAGGTCGGTCGCCATCAGGACGCCGCCGCGGGCCACGATCTCGAGGTGGTGCCAGGAGACGGCTTCGTCGTCGAGACAGACGTCCGCCTCGGGGTCGCGCCCAACCGTCGTCCGCTCCCCCAGCGCGACCGAGCGCGGCTCGCCGCCCTTGCCACTCAACCAGACTCGCGCATCCACGAGCGCGAGCATAGAGTCCCGGCCGATGGGAGCCGACGACGAGAAGCGAATCGCCGCGGAGGCGGCGGCGGAGCTGGTCGAGGACGGGATGACCGTCGGCCTCGGCACCGGCTCGACCGTCGCCCACCTGCTGCCGGCGATCGCCCGGCGCGGCCTCAGGGACATCCGCTGCGTCGCCACCTCGGTCGCGACCGAGGAACAGGCCCGCGGGCTCGGCATCCCGGTCGAGGAGTTCAGCTCGCTGCGACAACTCGAGATCGCGATCGACGGCACCGACCAGGTCACCCCCGACGGCTGGCTGATCAAGGGCGGTGGCGCCGCCCACCAGCGCGAGAAGATCGTCGCCGCGGCTGCCGCGCGCTTCGTCGTGATCGCCGACTCGAGCAAGCCGGTCGAGGCGCTCAGCCCGCCCGTGCCGCTGGAGCTGATCGCCTTCGGCCTGCGCTCGACCCTGGCCCGGCTCGGCGACGCGGTCGAACTGCGCGACGTCCCCCACAGCCCCGACGGCGGTGTGATCGCCGATTACCGCGGCGAGCTCGACGACCCGGCCGCGCTCGCCGCCCGGCTCGAGGCCGACCCGGGAATTTCCTCGCACGGCCTCTTCCCCCCCTCTATGGTGAGCGAGGTTCTGGTCGGGACGGGAGACGCCGTGAGCCACAACACCCTCAACTGACAGCTTCGAGGAGGACCGAGATGACCGAGTTCAGCGGGCTGGCGATCGCCGGCCGGATCGCCACCCCCGACGACCCCGACTGGGACGAGGCGCGCCTCGCCTGGAACCTCACCGCCGACCAGCGGCCCGAGGCGGTCGTCTTCGCCGAGAGCGCCGCCGACGTCGCCGTCACCGTCGGCTTCGCCGCCGCGAACGGCCTCAAGGTCGCCGCCCAGGGGACCGGCCACGGCGCCGCCCCGCTGGCGCCGCTCGACGGCACGATCCTGCTCAAGACCGAGCGCATGCGCGGGGTCGAGATCGACGCCGAGGCGCGCAGCGCCCGGGTCGAGGCCGGCGTGCTCTCGCTCGAGTTGGGCGAGGCGGCGGGAGCGCAGGGCATGTGCTCGCTGCCGGGCTCCTCGCCCGACGTCGGCGTGACCGGCTACACGCTCGGCGGCGGGCTCAGCTGGCTCGGTCGCCGCTACGGCTTCGCCTGCAACCGGGTGACCGCGATCGAGCTGGTCGACGCGGCGGGCGAGCCGCGCACGGTCGACGCCGAGAACGAGCCCGACCTTTTCTGGGCGCTGCGCGGCGGCGGTGGCGGCTACGCCGTCGTCACGGCGCTGCACCTGGCCCTGCTGCCGATCGCCGAGGTCTACGCCGGGGCGCTCCTCTTCCCCGCCGAGGTCGGCGCCGAGGCGGTGCGCGCCTACCGCGACTGGGCGGCCGGGCTGCCCGACGAGGTCACCTCGGTGGTCCGCTTCGTCACCCCGCCGCCGATCCCCGACGTGCCCGAGCCGATCCGCGGCCGGCCGCTGCTGACGATCGACGGCGCCTGCATCGGCAGCCAGGCCGAGGGCGAAGCGACGATCGCGCCACTGCGCGAGATCGGCGAGACGATCATGGACACCTTCGCCTGGATGCCGGCCGCCGGCCTCAGCCGGATCCACATGGACCCGGAGAGCCCGGTGCCCGGGATCGGCGAAGGCTTGGCGATAACCGAGCTCTCCGATGAGGCGATCGAGGCCTACGTCTCGATCGCCGGCCCCGAGTCCGGCTCGCCGCTGCTGCTCAGCGAGCTGCGCCAGCTCGGCGGTGCGCTCGGCCGCCCCGCCGAGAGCGGCGGCGCCCTCTCCCACCTCGACGCCGGCTGGGTCATGTACAGCATCGGGATGCCGATGACGCCGGAGCTGGGCGAGGCGATCCCCGCCTACCTCGGCAAGATCGCCGAGACGATGGGCCCCTGGCGCGCCGACGGCCACTACTACAACTTCAGCGAAGGCCCCTGCGAGGTCGACGCGATCCTCCCCCCCGACGTCTGCGATCGCCTCGGAGAGGTCAAGCGCAAGTGGGACCCCGAGGGCCGCATCGTCGCCAACCACGCCGTCTCACGGGGGCCGGCTTAGCCGGATGGTAGGCGAGCGGGATCCCCGCCTGAAACGCCTCGCCGAGCTGCGGTCGGCGCCGGCGGGGGACGCGGCCTGAGGTTCTAGTTCTAAGACCGCCCGAGCGCCGCCTCGTCGCAGACGAGCAGCATGTTTTCGTTCTCGACCCGGCCGGCGGGGATCGAGGTGTCGCCGGCGAGCAGCCTGGCCAGCGGCTCGCGGCCCTTCTCGCCGAGCACCAGCCAGAGGATCTTCCGCGCCGCGGCCAGCGCCGGGTAGGTGAGCGTCATCCGCTTGTGGCCTTCGTAGGGGTCCCAGGTCATCGCCACCCGCCGGTCCTCGACTTCGAGCACCGAGTCGCCGGGGACAAGCGAGGCGGTGTGGCCGTCGGGGCCGAGACCGAGGTGGACGAGGTCGAGCCGCTCGGGCACGTGCACTTCGTACTCGGCGGCGGAGAGTTCGAGGTCGCGGCTGGTCACCGGCATCGGCCGCAGCGACGACTGGTGGTCGATCGAGAGCATCTGCACCAGGTGGGTCAGGTTGCGGACCTCGTCGCCGGGCGGCGCGACCCGCTCGTCAACCTGGTAGATGTGCGCGTCCTCCCAGGGCATCTGCTCCATTTCGCCGAGCAGGCCGATCATCGCCCAGGGCGTCTTGCCGCCGCTGAGCGCGATCTCGTAGGCGCCGCGCGCCTCGACCGCGGGCGCGCCCGCCGCCGCGACCGTCTCGGCCGCGAAGCGCGAGGCCGCGGCGGCGTCGGGGAAGACCTTGGTTTCGATCGCCATCGTGGTCGCCTAACCCGCTCGCCCTACGAAGCCTTCTCGTCATGGCCGCCGAACTGTTTGCGCATCGCCGAGAGCACCTTGTCGCCGAAGTCGTCGAGCCCGCGCGAGAAGAAGCGCTCGTAGAGGGCCGTGGTCAGCACCGGCGCCGGCACGCCCTCCTCGATCGCCGCGATCGAGGTCCAGCGGCCCTCGCCCGAGTCGGAGACGCGACCGGAGAACTCGGCCAGGTCGGGCGATTCCTGCATCGAGGCCGCGGTCAGATCGAGCAGCCAGGAGCCGATCACGCTGCCGCGCCGCCAGACCTCGGCGACCTCGGGCAGGTCGAGCTCGTACTGGTAGTACTCGGGCTGCTCCATCGGCGCCGTCTCGGCGTCGGCCTCGCGCCGCACCTTGCCCGCGTCGGCGTTCTTGAGGATGTTGAGCCCCTCGGCGTAGGCGGCCATGATCCCGTACTCGATCCCGTTGTGGACCATCTTCACGAAGTGCCCGGCGCCGTTCGGCCCGCAGTGCAGGTAGCCGTTCTCCGCCGCCGAGGGATCGCCGTCGCGGCCCGGCGTGCGCTCCGCCGACGCGACCCCGGGGGCGAGCGTGGCGAAGATCGGGTCGAGTCGCTCGACGGCGCCGTCGGGGCCGCCGATCATCAGGCAGTAGCCGCGCTCGAGCCCGAAGACGCCGCCGCTGGTGCCGCAGTCGACGAAGTCGACCCCCTTCTCGCGCAGCGTCTCGGCGCGGCGGATGTCGTCGCGGTAGTAGGAGTTGCCGCCGTCGACGATCGCGTCGCCCGGCTCGAGCACGGCGGCGACGTCCTCGACCGTCTTCTCGGTGATCTCGCCGGAGGGGACCATCACCCAGACCGCCCGCGGCGCGCTCAACTTGGCGGCCAGCTCCGCCAGCGAGGAGACGCCCTCGGCGCCCTCGCCCGCGAGCGCCGACACGGCGTCGGCGTTGACGTCGTAGGCGACGATCGTGTGGCCGTCGCGCATCAGGCGGCGCGCCATGTTGGCCCCCATGCGGCCAAGTCCGACGATTCCCAACTCCATCAGCAACTCCTCCCAGTGGCGATCTCCGGCTTCACCGGCCTAGCCTACGCGACTCGCGGCGATCACTGGATAGTCTGGGCGGCGATGACGCGGGGCAATGACGGTGAGGCGGCCGACGTGCTGACGATCTTCGGGATCAGCGGCGACCTGGCGAAGAAGATGACCTTCCGGGCGCTCTACCGGCTCGAGGCCCGCGGCCTGCTCGACTGCCCGATCGTCGGCGTCGCGATCGACGAGTGGGACACCGAGAAGCTGCGCCGCCACGCCCACGACGCGATCGGCTCGACCGTCGGCAGCCCCGACGAGGACGTCTTCGACCGGCTCGCCGCACGGCTGACCTACATCCAGGGCGACTACGCCGACGCCGCCACCTTCGAAAGGCTGGGCGAGGAGCTCGGCGACGCCGAACGGCCGGTCTTCTATATGGAGATCCCGCCGGTGCTCTTCTCGACCGTGGTCAAGGGGCTCGGCGCGGCGGGGCTGACCGAGAACGCGCGGGTCGTGATCGAGAAGCCCTTCGGCCACGACCTCGCCTCGGCCCGGGCGCTCAACGCCGAACTGCACGAGGTGCTCCGCGAGGAGCAGATCCTGCGCATCGACCATTACCTCGGCAAGGAGCCGGTGATGGACATCACCTACCTGCGCTTCGCCAACTCGCTGCTCGAGCCGGTCTGGAACCGCGAGCACGTCGCCCACGTGCAGGTGACGATCGCGGAGGACTTCGGCGTCGAGGACCGCGGCCGCTTCTACGACGCGGTCGGGGCGATGCGCGACGTGATCCAGAACCACGCCCTGCAGGTGCTCTCGCTGGTCGCGATGGAGCCGCCCGCCGGCAACCACCCGGACTCGATCCGCGACAAGAAGGTCGAGCTGTTCCGGGCGATGCGCACCGCCGACCCCGAGCGCTACGTGCGCGGCCAGTACGACGGCTTCCTCGACGTAACCGACGTCGAGCCCGACTCGACCACCGAGACCTTCGCCGCGGTCGAGCTGGCGATCGACAACTGGCGCTGGAGCGGCGTCCCCTTCTTCATCCGCGCCGGCAAGAACATGCCGGTCAAGGCGAGCGAGGTGACGGTCACCTTCAGGCGGCCGCCGCGGCTCGGCGTCGGCGGCGGCAGGCGGCCGGAACCGAACCAGATGACCGTGCGGATCGAGCCGACACCGGGCGCCCGCACCCGGCTCTACGCGAAGAAGGCCGGCGAGGAGGCGTTCGAGCCCGCCGACCTCGAGGTGCTCTTCGAGAAGGTCCCCGGTGAGGACCCCGAGCCCTACGAGCGCCTGCTCGGCGACGCGCTGACCGGCCGGAACCAGCTCTTCACCCGCGAGGACGCGGTCGAGGAGACCTGGCGGATCGTCGAGCCGCTGCTCGAAGAGCCCGGGCCGGTCCACCCCTACGAGCCCGGCACCTGGGGCCCGAAGCAGGCGAACGACCTCACCCGCGGCTTGTGCCAGTGGTACGAGCCCTGGTTGCCAGACACGCCCCCCGCGTCCTAATCCCAACTCCTGTGCTAGGTTTTTGGCCCGCCTAATTCCAGGGCGGCCTAACGAATGATTCCCACCCTGGTAATAGCGCTGCGCGAGGGCGTCGAGGCGTCTCTGATCGTCGGCATCATCGCCGCCTTCCTGGTCAAAGAGGGGCGGCGCGACGCGATCGGGCGGATGTGGCTCGGCGTCGCGATCGCGGTCGCGCTCTGCGTCGGCATCGCCGTGCTGCTGCGCCTCGTCGGCGAGCAGCTGCCGCAGCGCGGGCAGGAGGGGCTGGAGACCGTGATCGGGCTGATCGCGGTCAGCGCCGTCACCTACATGATCGTCTGGATGCGCCGCCACGCGCGCGGGATCAAGGCCGAGCTCGAGGGCCACGCCGCGAGCGCGCTCGCGGCCGGCTCGACCATGGCGCTGGTCGCGATGGCCTTCCTCGCCGTGCTGCGCGAGGGCTTCGAGACCTCGGTCTTCCTGCTCGCCGCCTTCCAGGACGCCGCCGACACGACCGCGGCCGGCGCCGGCGCAGTGATCGGCCTCGTCGCCGCGATCGCGATCGGGCTCGGCATCTACCGCGGCGGCGTGCGGATCAACCTCTCGCGCTTCTTCCGCGTCACCGGCCTGATCCTCGTCTTCGTCGCCGCCGGTCTGCTGGCGACCTCGCTGCACACCGCCCACGGGGCGGGCTGGTTCAACGGCCTGCAGGGCGAGGCGATCGATCTCTCCTGGCTGGTCCAGCCGGGCACGATCTCCGGCTCGCTGCTGACCGGAATGCTGGGCCTGCAGCCGCAGCCGACCGTCGGCGAGGCGCTGGTCTACCTGCTCTACGCGGTGCCGATGGCGCTCTACGTGCTCTGGCCCGACCGGCTGCGGCCGCGTCGCCCCGCTCGAACCCCGGCGCGCCGCGCCCAACGCTCGACTGCTGCCGAGGGCGCGGCCTCGCCGGCCGAGAGCCCCGCCTGATGCCCGAACTCCGTTCCGGTGCGCCTTTCCCACGCATGAGGTGGGAAAGGCGCACCGGAAGCCACGTCTCCAGCGATGACCCCGATCACCCGCCGCCGCCTGCTGGCCTCGGAGACCATCGGCAGGGGCGGCTACGTAGGCAAAGCCCTGCTCGGCCGAGTTAATCCGACTACATCTGTCGGTTTTTGTTAGGGTGCCCTAATTCTCGTCCCCGCACTACCGATAGGAGTACTTCCCGAATGCAGCGCAACGCTTTCCGAATCCCCCTGATCGCGGCCCTCGCCGGCCTCGTCGCCCTGCTCGCCGCCGGCTGCGGCTCGAGCGAAGACGCCCCCGCGAACGCCAAGCGGATGTCATTCACGTTGACCGACGCCGGCTGCGAGCCCAATTCCGCCAGTGCCCCAGCGGGCCCGATTGTGTTCGAGGTCGAAAATGCCGGCACGACCAAGGTCACCGAGTTCGAGCTACTCGACGGCGACACGATCCTGGCCGAGAAGGAGAACCTCTCCGACGGCCTGTCCGGCAACTTCTGGCTCGACCTGGAAGCGGGGACCTACACGCTCTACTGCCCCGGCGGGTCAGACGAGCGCGGGACGTTGACCGTCACGGGCTAGGGGCCGGCCGCCGCCGGAGAAGCGCATAGGCTGGACCGGTGACGGTTCAGACCGAGCTACAGGTGGAAAACCGCGCCGACGCACTGCTCGGCAAGCTCGGGTTCAGCGCCTGGCGGGCGGGGCAGCGCGAGGCGGTCGAGGCGGGCCTGGAAGGGCGCGACTCGCTGATCGTGATGCCGACCGGCGGCGGCAAGAGCCTCTGCTACCAGCTGCCCGGGCTGGCGAGCGAGGACCTGACGATCGTGGTCAGCCCGCTGATCGCGCTGATGAACGACCAGTGGCGGCGGCTGACCGCGGCCGGGCACCCGGTCGCGATGGTGACCTCGGCGATGAGCGACGAGGCGGTGCGCGACTCGCTCGCCCAGGTGCGCGGCGGCGCGGCGCGGATCGTCTACTGCTCGCCGGAGCGCTTCGGCTCCGGCGTATTCCTGGGCGCGATCGAACAGCGGCGGATCGACCTGCTCGCGGTCGACGAGGCGCATTGCGTCTCGGAGTGGGGACACGACTTCCGGCCCGACTACCTGCGCCTGCCGGAGATCGCGGCCCGGCTCGGGCGGCCGACCGTGATGGCCTGCACGGCGACCGCGACCGAGGCGGTCGCGCGCGAGATCGCCGCCCGCTTCGAGATGCGCGACCCGCTGCAGGTCCGCTCCGGCTTCGACCGGCCCAGCATCTCCTTCGACGTCGTCCGGCTCGAGGGCAAGGGGTCGAAGGCGCGGCGCGGCGCGCTGCTCGAGGCCGGCCTCGCCGACCCGGCCAACCGACCGGCGATCGTCTACTGCGGCACCCGCCGCGACACCGACGAGGTCGCGGCGGAGCTGCGCGAGGCGGGCCTGCGGGCGCTGCCCTACCACGCCGGCATGGAGGCCGAACGGCGCGGCGAGACCCAGGCCCGCTTCATGGACGGCGAGGTCGAGGTGATCGTCGCCACCAACGCCTTCGGCATGGGCGTCGACAAAGCCGACGTGCGCTCGGTCTGGCACATGGCGATCCCGACCAGCCTCGAGGCCTACTACCAGGAGGCCGGCCGCGCCGGGCGCGACGGCGAGCCGGCACGCGCGGTGCTGCTGGCGATGAAGGCCGACCTCGGCCGCCTCGTCCGCTTCAACCAGCAGCGCGCCGGCAACCCCGACCTGGCGATCGCCCACGAGCGCGGCTGGCGCGACTACCAGACGATCAAATCCTTCATCTACTCCGATCGCTGCCGCCGGCGCAGCGTCCTCGATCACTTCGGCGACAGCCAGGTCGGCCGGCCGCTGGGCCGCTGCTGCGACGTCTGCGACCCGCAGGACTGGCTGCCCGACCCCGAGACGATCGCGGTGCGGCGCAAGCCGAGCGCCAAGAAGGCCGCCGCCCCGCCGGCCGACCTGACCGCGGCCGACGTCGCGCTCTTCGAGCGCCTCAAGGAGTGGCGCCTACGCGCCGCCGAGGCAAACCGGCCTTCACCGTCGCCCACAACTCGACCCTGGAAGCGATCGCCGCCACCCGCCCGGCCGACGAGGCCTCGCTGCAGGCGATCAAAGGCATCGGCCCCAGCTTCGTCGCCAAGTTCGCCGCCGAGGTGCTGGCGATCGTCGCGGCCGCCGAGCGTCCCGCCGGCACCTAGGCTCAGACGTCGTCGCGGCCGAAGTTCGCCAGCGCGACCTGTTCGGCCAGCTTCAGCAGGCCCAGGGTCGAGTGCGGCGAGGAGGCGGTGCTGCGCATGCGCACGTGCGAGCCGTGCGGCCCCCGGATCTCGACGATCGTGCAGATGTCGCCGATCTCGCAGTCGTCGCCGTAATCGGCTTCGATCGCTTCCATCTGCGATGCGATGTGCTGGCCCACTTTGCTCTGATCAAGCGCCATCCGAGTCACCCCTCCGCTGTCGTCTTTGGCCTCGCAGTCTGCCACGGGTTGGCGCTTTTCCCGTCTATCTGACGGGAAAAGCGCCAGAGCGCTTGCACCGGTCCACCTCGGGACCGGCCGGAGGGCGCTGCTTGCCACCATGTCCGGTTCGCGCGATGAACCACCGCGAGGGCAAAAAATCGAGGATCGCCGGCGCGCTCTGCGCCGTGGCCGCGCTCTGCCTGCTGCTCGCCGCCCCGGCCGGGGCCGGCTCGCTGGTGCCGCGCGGGCACAACGTCTTCTTCGGGATCAGCGACACCGGCGACAGCGCCGACTTCGGCCAGTTCTCGAGCTCGCTGCACAAGCACCCCGCGGTGATCGAGACCTTCCGCACCTGGGGCTCGGACTTCCCCGAGTCGATCGAACGCTGGCAGGCGGCGCGGGCGCGGCCGCTGCTGCACATCACCACCGCCGACAACCACGACGGCCACGAGCTGATCAGCCCGCGCGGGATCGCCGGCGGTGGCGGCGACGACTACCTGATCCGGCTCAACAAGCTCTTCTGGGCGAAGAAGATGCGCGCCTACATCCGCCCGCTGGGCGAGCCCAACCGCTGCCTCAACGTCTACGCCACCTACGACTGCGCCGGCAAGGCGCGCGACTCCGCCCACAGCACCCTCTGGTACAAACGCGCCTTCCGCCGCATCTACGTGATCGTCCACGGCGGCGGCAAGCGGCGCGAAATCGACGCCCGCCTGCGGCAGGCCGGCCTGCCGCCGCTGCGCAGCGACGTCGGCGGGTTGCCGCGGGCGCCGGTCGAAATCGTCTGGAGCCCGCTGCCCGCGGGCTCGCCGACGGTCCCCCACAACCGGCCGCGCCACTACTACCCCGGCAGCCGCTGGGTCGACTGGGCCGGCACCGACTTCTACTCCGACAACCAGGACTGGAAAGCGCTCAACGGCCTCTACAACCGCTTCTCGGGCAAGCCCTTCGCGATCACCGAGTGGGGCGTGTCCAGCGGTGACGACCCGGCCTACGTGCGCAAGCTGATGGCCTGGGTCAAGCGCCACCGGCGGGCGAAGATGCTCATCTACTACCAGGACTTCGGCTCAACCAGCTCCTACCGGATCCAGAACTGGCCGTCCAGCCTCGGCGTGCTGCGCAGCAAGATCCACAACGGCCGCTTCCCTTCCTACGCCCCCTTCCCGCCCAAGCCCCCGCCTCCTCCGCCGGGTGGCGTGGCGCCGAAGCGGTAACCGTCAGCGGGCGACGATCGCCTTCGCCAGGCCGCGCCTGTACCTGAACGGCTGCAGGGCGGTGATGCTCGAGTAGCCGACCAGATAGAGGCGGTGGCCGTCGGAGACGACCGCGGTGTAGGTGCCGCGCGGGTAGCGGAAGACGGTGCGGCCGCCCTTCATCGCGTAGCCGGTGGTCGAGGTGTCGTCGAACTCGGCGGCGTAGACGATCCCACCGACCGCGGTCAGCGAGCCGATCACCGAGCCGCCGGCGGAGCGGATCCAACGCGGTACGCCGTTGCGCGCGTTGAGCGCGTAGACGTTGCCGTCGAAGGAGCCGATGTAGACGGTCGGGCCGGTGTGGGCGGTCTGGGCGACGGCCGGGCCGGAGTAGACGTAGCCGCCGGTCGAGTAGGTCCAGGCGATCGTGCCGTCCTTGCGGTCGAAGCTGTACACGCGGGTGTCGTTGTTGCCGGCGTAGACGCGGCCGAAGGCGACCGCCGGGGTCGAGTAGAAGGCGCCCGAGGTGCCGAAGCCCTGGCCGAGCGAGTCGCTCTGCCAGAGCAGCTTGCCGCTCGGCGGCCTTGACCGCGTTCATGTAGCCGCCGTAGTCGCCGACGTAGAGGACGCCGCCGTAGTAGGCGGGCGCCGCCTTGACCGGGCCGCCCAGCCCGGTCGACCAGCGCACGTTGCCGTTGACGGTGCTGAGCGAGTAGAGGTTGCCGTCTTCGCAGCCGAAGTAGAGGCTGCGGCCGACGACCACGCGGCGAGGACTCGGCGCGGTCGGGCAGCGGGCGCTTCCACAGCACCCTGCCGGTGCGGGCGTCGAGCTTGACGACGTGGCCGGGGACGAGGTTGACGATGTAGAGGCGGTCTTTGTAATAGGCCGGCGAGGAGGCGTTGAGGCGGCCGATCCGCCGCTTCCAGAGCTGCTTGCCGGTGTCGGCGTCGAGCGCGACAGCGTGGCCGCTGTTGTCGACGAAGAAGAGCCTGCCGCGGGCGTATCACCGGCGGGAACTCGAGCAGCGGCCTGGCCGTGTAGCGCCAGCTCTTTTGGAAGGGCGGGCGCACGCCCTTGACCGGCAGATAGCGGCTGCGCGCCCGGTCGTAGCCGAAGAAGGGCCAGCTGACCGTCCGGCGCCGCTGCCGCTTCGGCTCTTGCTGCGGCTGGAAGCCGGCCGCTTCGTTGTGGATGTCGGCGGGCCGCTTGAGCGCGTCGTAGGCGATCCCGGCGACGCCGGCGACCACGACGACGATCGCGGCCAACAGCGCCACTGAGGCCCAGCGGTGCTCGCGCCAGAACCAGACCGGGTGGCGGCCCAGGCGCTTCGCCTCGCGCCAGGCTCGTCGCGGCCGGCCCACCCGCGGCTAGGCCGCCGCGGCGCGGCGCTCGGCCTCGGAGACGACGCCGTCGAGCAGTTCGGTCACGGCGCGCTTGAGCACGAGCATCACGATCGCGCCGGCGAGCGGGACGGTCGGGATCGCCTTCAACGCGTAGGTGACCTTGGTGCCGTCGCCGTCGGGCACGAGCGAGACGGTGCCGAGGTGGTCGCGCACGGGCAGCCCGGAGAGCACCTTGTAGGAGAAGCGGTCGGGCCGGCGGTAGGCGACGACCTCCTCGCGAATCGGCGGCCCGACCGCGATCAGCGCCCGGATCGCGCCGACCCCGTTCGGGGCCGGATCGCCCTCGCGCTCGAGCTCGGAGCGACGCAGGCGGGTGATCGCGGCGTAGCCGCGGTGGTCGGTGAGCACGTCGAAGACGACGTCGGGCGCCGCCTTGACCTCGCGGAAGAGAGTGAAGCTGGCCACGTCGGGGAGCCTACCTACCCGAGCTTCCAGCGTTTCGGGTCGCTGCCATCGACCGGCTCGACCTCACCGAGGACGACGAGGTGGTCGAGGCAGGAGAGGACGATCTGCAGCACCCAGGCGCTGACCGGGGTGTTGAGGTTGTCGGCGCCGATGATCTCCCCGACGATCTCGAAGCCGGTGCGCTCGCCCTCGGCCAGCGCCTCCCGCACCTTGCCGAGCAGCTCGGCGACCTGGCGCCGCGCCTCGGCGATCTTCGCCTCGGGGTCGCGGAAGGTGCGGCCGTGGCCGGGCAGGACGAGTTCCACAGCGAGCGGCTCGACCGCGTCGAGGCTGCGGAGGAATTCGCCGACCGGGTCGGGGCTGTGGCCGTGGTCGAAGAAGAGCACGGTGCGGCCGAGCAGATGGTCGCCGGAGATCATCAGCTTGCGCTCGGGCTGGTGCAGGACGACGTGCGAGGGCGCGTGCCCGGGCGTCTCGTAGACCTGCCAGGCGCCGAGGTCGGTCTGCACCTCGACCCCCGGCAGCAGCTCGCGGTCGGGCTCGACGATCGCGGCGATGCCGTTGTCGTCGTCTTCTTCGCGCGACTCGCGGTAGCGCTCCAGCGACGCCATCGGCACGCCGCTCTGGCGCGCGGCCTCGATCCGCTGCTCGAGCGCCGCTGTCGGGTCGTCGGCCATCAACCGCACGTGCCCCCAGGCGGGGTGCATCCAGAGCTCGCAGCCGGCCCCCTCGACGATCGGCGCGGCGAGGCCGTAGTGGTCGGTGTGCGAGTGGGTGCAGACCAGCAGGCGCACGTCCTCGAGCCCGAAACCGGCCTGGGCGAGGGCGATGTCGAGCCGGCGCAGCCCGCCCTTGTCGCCGATCCCGGTGTCGAAGAGGACGATGCCGCCGTCGGCGGCGACCGCCCAGACGTTGCCGTGCGGGACGCCGGGCCAGAGCAGCGGCAGGCGCAGGCGCCAGATTCCCGGCAGAACCTTCTCGGCGCGCGGCTGCTCGGGCCGCTTGCGATCGTCCGCCATCGGCGCCAATCCTTTCAGGGCGGGCCCCGCCGCTGCGTGAGCGCCGTCAAGCTGAGGTAGGTTCCAGCGCAGATGGAGTCGCGAAGCCCCCAGCGCGCCGGCCTCGTCCTCGCGGCGCTGATCCTCGTCGCCGCGGTCGCCAACCTCAACCTCGCGGTCGCCAACGTCGCCCTGCCGGACATCGGCAAGGCCTTCGACTCCGGCCAGACGACGCTCAACCTGATCGCGGTCGGCTACTCGCTCGGGCTCGCCACCTCGGTCCTCTACCTCGGCGCGCTCGGCGACCGCTACGGGCGCAAGGTGATGCTGCTGCTCGGCATGGGGCTCTCGATCCCGGCCTCGCTGCTGGCCGGGCTGGCGCCCTCCGACGGCGTCCTCTTCGTCGCCCGCCTGCTCGGCGGCGTCGCCGCCGGGATGGCCTATCCCGACCACGCTGGCGCTGATCACCGCGCTCTGGTCGGGCGCGGCGCGGACCCGCTCGATCGCGCTCTGGTCGGCGATCGGCGGCGCGATCGCGGCGCTCGGGCCGCTGCTCTCCGGCGCGCTGCTCGAGCATTTCGAGTGGGGCTCGGTCTTCCTCGTCACCCTGCCGCTCGCCGTGCTCGCGCTGCTGCTCGCCTGGCGCTACGTCCCCGCCCACGTCAACGAGGCGACCGAGCCGGTCGACAACCTCGGCGGCATCCTCTCGATGCTGCTCGTCGCCGCGCTGGTGCTGGCGATCAACCTGGCGCCGGTGCCGGGCAAGGGCACGCTGGCGATCGGGCTCGGGCTCGTCGCCCTGGCGGCGGTCGTCGCCTTCGTGATCCGCCAGCGCCGCGCCCGCTCGCCGCTCTACGACCTCGAGGTCGCCTCGCGGCGGATCTTCTGGGTCGCCGCCTGCGCCGGGATCATCGTCTTCGGCTCGCTGATGGGGGCGATGTTCATCGGCCAGCAGTTCCTCCAGAACGTGCTCGACTACTCGACCCTCGACTCGGGCCTGGCGATCCTGCCGGCGGCGGTGCTGATGGTGCTCGTCGCGCCGCGCTCGGCGAAGCTGGTCGAGTCGCGCGGCGCCCGCTTCACGCTGCTGCTCGGCTACGTCTTCTGCCTGCTCGGCTTCCTCGCCATGCTGCTGCTCTGGAAGCAGGGCATCGCCTACTGGAAGGTCGGGCTCGGCTACGCCCTGATCGGCATCGGCGTCGGCTTCGCCGGCACCCCGGCCTCGCACTCGCTGACCGGCTCGGTGCCGGTGCGGCGGGCCGGGATGGCCTCGGGCACCGCCGACCTGCAGCGCGACCTCGGCGGCGCGATCATGCAGTCGATCTTCGGCGCCCTGCTGACCGCCGGCTACGCGGCGGCGGCCAACGCGGCGATCGCCTCCTCGCCGCAGCGAGCAAGGTCACCGAGAGCGTCCAGGGCGAGCTGACCAAGTCCTTCTCCGGCGCCGCCGACCTCGCCGAGCAGTACCCGAAGTACTCCGACCAGATCATCGCCGCCGCCAAGTCCTCGTTCCTGCAGGGCGACAAGTGGGCCTACAGCGCCGGCATCGTCGCGTCGGGCTCGGGCGCGGCGCTGGTCTTCTTCTGCTTCCCCAAGCGCGACGAGGAGCAGGCGCTGCTCGCGCGCTACGCCGCCGAGGATGGCTGACGAACGCCCATCGTCGCGGTTGAGCGCGACCCTGCGCGAAGGCGAGCGGGTGACGCCGCTGGAGCTCTTCTTCGACCTCGTCTTCGTCCTCGCGATCACCCAGTGCACGGCGCTGATGTCCCACCACCCGACCTGGGACGGGCTGATCCAGGGCCTGCTCGTGCTCGGCATGCTCTGGTGGGCATGGGTCGGCTACGCCTGGCTGACCAGCGTGATCGACCCCGAGGAGGGCGCCGTGCGGCTGATCATCTTCGGCGCGATGGCGGCGCTGCTGCTCGTCTCGCTCTGCGTGCCCGAGGCCTTCGGCGACCTCGCGCTCGCCTTCGCGCTGATCTACGGCGTCGTCCGCGCCGCCCACATCGCCCTCTTCATGCTCGCCAGCCCCGAGGACGACGGCCTGCGCCACTCGGTGCTCGGGCTCGCCGTGAGCAGCGCCGTCGCCGTCTCGCTGCTGCTGCTCGCCTCGCTCTTCGACGGGCTCGCCCAGGGGGCGCTCTGGGCGCTGGCGCTGTTCCTCGACATGGGCGGCCCCTACTTCTTCGGCTCCGAAGGCTGGAAGCTGATCCCGCGGCACTTCGCCGAGCGGCACGGGCTGATCATCATCATCGCGCTCGGCGAGTCGATCGTCGCGATCGGCGTCGGCGCCTCGAACGAGCTCAGCCTCGGCATCGCCACCGCCGCGGTGCTCGGCGTCGCGCTGACCGCGGCGATGTGGTGGACCTACTTCGACATCGTCGCGATCGTCGCCGGGCAGCGCCTCGCCGACGCCCCGCCCGGCCGCGTCCAGAACGAGATGGCGCGCGACTCCTACTCCTACATGCACCTGGTGATGGTCGCCGGCATCGTCCTCGTCGCGCTCGGGCTGAAGACGACGATCGGCCACTTCGGCGAGCACCTGCACACGGTGCCGGCCTTCGCCCTGCTCGGCGGGCTCGCGATCTACCTGCTCGGCCACGTGATCTTCCGCTACCGCCATGTGCAGACGGTCAGCCGCCGCCGCCTGCTGACCGCGATCGTGCTGCTCTTCCTCGTCCCGGTCGCGACCGAGGCCCCGGCCCTGGCCGTCCTGGCCGCGGTCAACGCGATCGTCTGGGCGCTGATCGCCTACGAGACGCGCAGCTACGGCGAGGGACGGCGGCGGGTGCGCCGCCCCGAGGCGGCTAGCGCCTGACCAAAAGCGCCGGCGTCGCTAGCTGGTCGCGAGGCCGATGGCGAGCAGCGGGAAGCCGGCCATGAGGCCGAGGTAGGCGCCGATCGTGACGCCGGTGAGGGTCCGCGTGGTGGCCGAGCGCGCGCCGGCGATGAAGCCGACGAGCACGCAGAAGGCGGCGATCCCCAGGCCGATCCAGAAGACGTCAGGCATAAGCGGCGGCGAGCCTATCGGACCCTGTCCGCCGCCGTCAGGCGACGGGCTTGACGCGGAAGCCGACGCCGCCGGCGCTGCGCAGGAAGCTGGCGGTCTGCGGCTCGAGCAGCCAGGGCGGCGGCAGGTGGTTGCCCGGGCTTTCGAGGAAGCGGACGAAGAGGGCCTCGGCCTGGGCGCAGCTGAGGCCGCGGCGCTGCAGCAGCACGATCCAGTAGTTGCCGCGGGGCAGCCGCAGGGCGCCGATGCGGTCGTTGTGCAGGACGCGGAAGGGGGCCGGGCAGAAGTTGCCGTTGAGCGGATGGCGCCCACCGCCACCCTGTTCCTGTTCTTCTTCGCCGCCGCCGCCCCCGTTGCCGCCGACCCGGGCGACGTGGAAGCCGACTCCGGGGGCGCGCAGGAAGGTCGAGTTGGCGGCTCCGACCCGCCAGCCGCCGGGCAGGATGCCGTCGTAGTCCTCGAGGAAGCGGGTAAAGAGCGCCGCCGCCTGGGGACATTCGGGACGGCCCGAAGCGAGGATCGTGATCCGGTAGCTGCCGCGCGGCAGCGAGAGCCGGCCGACGTGGTCGTCGTGGAGGACGCGGAAGGTGCCGGCGCAGCGCACGCGGGCGGCGTCGGCGCGGCTCGGCGCGGCCATCGCGACCAGCAGCGCCGCGAGCGCGCAGAGCGTGACCAGCCCGAGGGCGCGTCCGGTGCGCAGCAGCTTGCGGTCGAGGACGAACACGGTCGGCATCGTCACGGTACGTTGGCGACGATGGCCCGCCGCATGGCACCGGTTTGCGCGATCTTCGCGTTGCTCTGCCTGGCGACGCCGGGCGTCGCGCGCAGTGCCGGCGGGGGCGGCGAAAGCGCCGCGCAACGCCTGATCGAGGCCTACACGCCGCGCCTGATGGTGCGCGCAACGGACAACATCTGCGACATCAAGGGCGAGCAGTACGAGGCGACGACGGTCGACACCGTGCTCGGCAATCCCGCCGTGACCCTGACCGAAGCCGACTCGAGCGGCAACGAAACGCTGGTCAAGCGGGCGCCGACCGCCAAGGACATCGCCGGGCTCGGCGAAGGGTTCCACCTCAACCTGCCCGGCAACCCGCTCGGCGACACCTGCGTCTACGCCAGGGACTTCGCCCAGCTCAAGCGCGAAGGCAAGGCGCCGCCGGTGACCTACGCCCACATCGCCCGCCAGAAGGGCCGCGCCGGGCTCGCCGTCCAGTACTGGTTCTTCTGGTACTTCAACGAGTTCAACGACCTGCACGAGGGCGACTGGGAGGGGATGCAGGTCGTCTTCGACTCCTCCGACCCGGCCGTGGCGCTGCGCGAAGGGCCGAGCGCGATCGGGCTCTTCCAGCACGGCGGCGGCGAGAAGGCCGACTGGAACGACGGCAAGGTCGAGAAGGAAGGGACGCACCCGGTGGTCTACCCGGCGGCCGGCTCGCACGCGACCTTCTACGAACCGGCCGTCTACATCCAGAACGGGCGCAAGGGCTCGGGCGTGGGCTGCGACAACACCAGCGACGCGCAGCTCCGCGTCAACCCCCGGCCGGTGCGGGTGCCGACCCATCCCGGGCCGGGGCGGCCCGTTCGCCTGGCTCACCTACGAGGGCCGCTGGGGCCAGTGGGAGAAGAGCTTCAACAACGGCCCGACCGGGCCGCAGACGAAGACGCGCTGGCTGGCGCCGATGACCTGGATGGAAGAAATCCGCTCGACCAGCCCGCACCTGCCGGCCGGATCGGTGCTGGGGCCGACCGTGACCAAGTCCTTCTGCGGCGCCGTCGCCGACGTCACCTCGTTCCTCAACCACACCCAGGACGCGCCCTGGGTGCTGATCGCGGTGCCGGTCGCCCTCCTGCTGCTGCTCGCCTTGATCGCCTGGCGCACCCGCTGGCGGCCGCTCGACCTCGGCGACCTGCGCCGCGGGCGGGCCTTCGGCCAGCTGCTGCTCGCCTCGGCCGGCCTCTACTGGCGCCACTGGCGCGTCTTCGCCCCGATCGGCCTCAGCGCGATCCCGATCGTCGGCGGCTTCAACGGGCTGAGCTGGCTGCTCTCCGGCGATCACCGGGCGCCGGCTCGACGACAAGGCCGGGGTCTCCGGCCTGCACGGCGCCGTGGGGGACTCCTCAGCGGCATCGGCGGCCCGATCGCCTCGGCGATCATCGCCGCGGTCGTGATCGTCGCCGTGCGCCAGATCAGCGAGCGCGGCGAGGCGGGCTTCGTCGAGTCCTATCGCGGCATGTGGCGGCGCTTCCGCCGCGTCGTCGGCGCCCAGCTGCTGGCGATCGCTGGGGGTGATCGCGATGGCGATCACGGTTATCGGCCTTCCCTTCGCCGCCTGGAAGTACGTCGGCTGGCTCTTCCTCCAGCAGCAGATCCTATTCGAGGACAAGACCGTGCGCGAGGCCTTCCGCGGCAGCTCGGAGCTGGTCCGCGGCCGCTGGTGGTACACGCTGCGGGTCGCCGCGGTGTTCTGGCTGATCGGCCTCGTCACCGGCCCGGTGCTCGGCTTCGCGCTGATCTTCGCCGACATCTCGCTGCTGCTGATCAACGTGATCGGCGCCCTCGTCTTCGCCCTGCTCGTCCCCTACGTGGCGATCGGCCGCACGCTGCTCTACTTCGACCTCGAGGCCGAGGCCGAGGGCCGCGGCGTAGCGCGCTAGGTTGGGCCGGTGAAGCTGCTCGCCTTCAGCGACCTGCACCGCGACCTCGGCCAGGCGGCCGAGCTGGTCGCGATGTCGGCCGAGGCCGACGTCGTGATCGGCGCCGGCGACTTCGCCTCGGTGCACGAGGGGCTGGCGGAGACGATCGAGGCGCTGGCGGCGATCGAGGCGCCGACGGTGCTCGTCCCCGGCAACAACGAGACCGAGGACGCGCTGCGCGAAGCGGCCTCCGGCTGGGACGCGGCGACGGTCCTGCACGGCGGCGGCGCGACGATCGAGGGCGTCGAGTTCTTCGGCCTCGGCGCCGGCATCCCGGTGACGCCGTGGGAGTGGAGCTTCGACCTCGACGACGAGTCCGCGACCGAGCGGCTCGCCCCCTGCCCCGAGGGCGCCGTCCTCGTCCTCCACTCCCCGCCCAAGGGCCACTGCGACGAGGCCGGCGAGGGCAACCACTTCGGCAGCCCCGCCCTGCTCAGGGCGATCGAAGCCAAGCGCCCCCGCCTCGCCGTCTGCGGCCACATCCACGAGTCCTGGGGCTGCCAGAGTCAGATCGGCGATACGCCCGTGCGCAACCTCGGCCCGAAGGGCACCTGGCTCGAGGTCTGACGGGCCGTGCGCCGGGTTGACCCAGGCGCTCGTCAGATAGTCTCCAGATAGCGAATTCACAGCGACTTGCTATCTAAATATCCGTAGACTGCTATCTTGCTTGAATGACGTCCCAACGGCGCAAGACCTCGTTCGAGATCGATACGGCCAAGGTCAGCGCCGCGAAGGAAGCTCTCGGCACCAAGACGCTGACCGACACCGTCGACGCGGCTCTCGCCGAAGTAGTCAAGGTTCGCCAGCGGCGCCAGCTCGTCGAGTTGCTCTTCAGGCCCGGCGCACTCGCCCTCGACGAGCCCGACACGATGGCCGACGCCTGGCGCTGATCGGCCGAGCGCGATGCCGACGTACCTCGCCGACAAGAGCGCGCTGACCCGGAGTGAGACACGGGCCGAGGTGCGCGACGTCCTCGAGCCCCTGCTCGTCGCCGGCGAGATCGCGACCTGCGGGATAGTCGACCTCGAGCTGCTCTACAGCGCCCGCGATCGCGCTACCTACCGCGCCCTCGCCGAGGCGCTGCGGGGAATGCCCAGGGTCGCCGTCGACGACGCCGCGGTGAACCGCGCCGTCGCCGTTCAGGCGATGCTCGCCGAGCGCTCCCAGCACCGCGCCGTGCCCCTGCCGGACCTCCTGGTCGCCGCCTGCGCCGAGCATGCCGCCCTGACCGTCCTCCACTACGACGCCGACTTCGAGCGCATCGCCAAACTCACCGCCCAACCGACCCAGTGGATAGTCGCCCCGCGGCAGCGTTTCCTAGACCCTATGGCCGCCCACCTGAGCGCCGGCTCGATCCGAACCCCGCGTAAAGGTCGGCACCCGCGCATGAGATGCGCGGGTTTGTCGCCGAGGAATGGCCTCGGCGAGGACCGCAATCATGGGGGTGCCGACATGGCGCAGGTTAGGACGTGGGTGGGTCTCGATGTTCACGCGGCGAAGGTCGTCGCGGCGATCGCCGACTCGGAGTCGGGTGAGTTGTCGGTTCAGCGAATGGGCGGGCAGACCGAGCAGGTCGCGGAGTTCTGCGCCGGGCTACCGGCACCGGTGCGGGTGGCCTATGAGGCCGGCCCGACCGGCTTCGGTCTGGCTCGTGCACTGATGGCGAAGGGCATCGAGTGCACCGTCGCCGCGCCGGGCAAGATCGAGCGCCCCGCGCAGGACCGGGTGAAGACCGATCGCCGCGACGCCGAGCGGCTGGTGCGGCTGCTGATGATCGGCGGCCTGCACCCGGTGCGGGTGCCGACGCCGGCCGAAGAGGCGATGCGCGACCTGGTCCGCGCCCGCGAGGACGTCCGCGGCGACCTGATGGCGGCCCGCCACCGCGTCGGCAAGCTCTTGCTGCGCCACGACCTGCGCTTCGAGGGCAACAACTGGACCCAGCGCCACCTCGACTGGCTGGGGCAGGGTCGAGCTCCCAGAGCCGGTCGCCCAGTCGGTCCTGCTCGACGGGATCGGGGCGATCGACGCCCTGCTGGTGCGCCGCGAGAGCCTCGAGGCTCAGATGGCCTCTCTCGTCGAGGGCTCTCCTTGGGAGCGGCAGGTCGCCCACCTGCGCTGTCTGCGCGGCATCGACACCCTCAGCGCTCTCGGCCTCTGCGCGGAGGTCGGCGACTTCGAGCGCTTCGCCCGCCCGGCCCAGCTGATGAGCTACCTCGGCCTCGTTCCCTCCGAGAACACCACTGGGGAGAAGCGCCGCCAGGGCTCGATCACCAAGTCCGGGTCCCGCCACGCCCGCCGCCTTTTGGTCGAGGCGGCCTGGCACTACCGCCGGGTGCCGCGCAAAGGCACGGCGCTGCGCCGCCGCCAGGAGGGTCAGCCCCAGGCCGTCTGCGCGATCTCCTGGAAGGCCCAGCAGCGCCTGCACCGCAGCTGGGTGCGGCTCGACTCAGAGCGCGGCAAGCGCCGCACCCTCTGCGCGGTCGCCGTGGCGCGCGAGCTCGCCGGCTTCTGCTGGGCGGTAGCGACAGCCGACTGAGCCCACCAAGCACTGCTTGGCCCAGGAGGCGGCGGGCTCGGCCCTTCGCGCAGCGCATCCGCGATTGCGCTATGAGCAGCCGCTCCGCGGCGACGCTCGATCCTAGACAGCGGGCGCTGAGACGAAACCCGGTCCTGCGGTAGCCAACCCGCGCATATCAGCCTGACCGCGCGTCGCGCACCAGGCCGACCGCCGCCTCCTGGGCCAAGAAAAAGGCCCGCTTCAGCGGGCCTTTGGTGGTTGGGGACTTGACAAACGGGCGTCCATATCAGCGATTGCGTTGATCTCCTGCCGCGGCTGAACTTCAGCTACCCGGAGCCATCGTCCGTAGACCCGCCAATCGCGCGGCCGCGGCCTGGCGCTCGTCGTAGGTCACGAACGCCTCGATCGGATCGAGGTCGACGGCTGACGCGACATGGATCGCGTCAAGGGCACGCAGTGCTGGCTCGGCAAGCGCCCCTGAGGCAGCGAGCAGAGCCCGGTGCCTGAGCGGCGGGTGGTCGGCGCCTACAACGCGGCGGGGGCGCTACCGGCGCTCATACCTGGGGAATCCGAAGCGCTCGCAGGGTCCTCGCCGTAGGCGGCGAGCACGAACCCGTAGAGGTCGGGAAGCAATTCCTGGGCCCGGTCGGCCTTGCCGTCGCGCAGCGCGCGGTGCAGGATCCAGGCGACGCCGCCGACGAGCGACTCCTCCACCGGCTCGGCGGGGGCGAGGGCGCGCGGTGTGGCGTCGCGCAGCAGCGCCAGGCAACGCTCCATCGCCTCGTCGTGGCGCTTCGCCGATGCGGGCGTCGCCGAGAGGGCCACGACCAGCCAGAGATTGACCCGGTCAGGATGCTCGGCGACCTCGGCGAGCAGCGCCGCGAGGCCGCGCGACGCGCTCGCGCCAGTCCGCTTCAACGGCGCGGGCCCGCTTCGACCCGGGCGAGGGTGGCGCCGATCGCGTCCTCGACCGCGGCGAGCAGCAGCTCGTCCTTGCCCTGGAGAGTATGTCGTCGAGGGTCTTGCGCGCGATCGCGGCGCGGGCGACGATGTCTGTTATAGACGTCGCCTCGTAGCCCTGCCCGGCTGTCAGCTCGGCGAGCGCGGAGAAGAGTCGGCGGCGCTTGTGCACGGCGACGAACTCGTGCGATATCAGCGGCCGCAAGGAGGTCGAGCGGGTCTTGGGGGGGCCGGCGGTGGTCACTGGCCGAGATCGACGGGCGGGCGCCCCGCAGGACACCGGGCCTGAGCGCCGGGCGTGTCGAAAGCGACCCGCTCGGCCTGCTCGCCGAGACCGAGGTAGGGGGAAAGGAGCAGGGCTGTCGTTCGGGCCCGAGCGCGGGCAGCAGATCGGCCTCGCCGACGCGCAGCGGGCGCAAGACGATGAAGGCGGCGCCGCCGACAGAGGCCCTCCTCGAGCACCCCCGGCAATGACTCCGCCGACCCGCTCGCGGCCGGCGCGGAGCAGAACGCGAGGCGCGCCAGCGTGGCTTCGTGGCGCAGCTGCGCCTTGCGCCCGACCGTGTAGGGCTCGAGCAAGAGAAGCTTCGCCATGTGGGCTCGGAGGCGAGGAAGGCAAGGGCGGATCTGGTCGCCGAGCGGACTCCCCGGGGCCAGTCGGGCGCCGCCGCGCAGGCGGCTTCGATCGAGTCGAAGAGCCCTACCGCGGCGGCGGCGTAGCGGTTGGCAAAGTCCTCTGGGTCCTGCTTGATTTTGTTCATGCACGGTGTAAGAGATCGGGCGGCGAAGTTCCCGCCCCTTCGCCCCGCGCAACTCAGCGCCGGGCAAGCCGGCTCACCTCGGCCGGGCCGAGGTAGGGGACGAGGAGGACGCGGCGGCAGCGTGGCGCGAAGCGAAGCGAAGCGTGGATCCTGTAGGAACGGCTGGCACCCTGGCAGAGGATAAACAAACACGTTTGTAATTGTCAAGGAACGACAATGGTATGGGGAGATGAGGCGCCGCTTCCGCCCCGCGGCGCATCAGCTAATCGGACCCTCTCTCGCGATCGAGGAAGCGTCAGCGCCCAGATATGGAGTAAGCGCGAACTCGACGAGGTCCGGCGACAGGTCTCTCAGTCCGGCGGCGCCCTGGTCGAATATCCGCCGCGACACGAGCGAGAGCATGCCGCCCACCACCGCATCTGCGATGTTCGCGGCATGCTCTCGCTCGGGCTTGGTCAGCGCCGTTGCGGCCATCCTCGAAGTAGGGAAGGAAACACTGGATCACCGCGTCGTAGCGCTGGATCACGCGGGGCCCGACGAGGGTCGCCTCGACCATGACGAGGTGGGCCTGGGCGGGCTCGGCGGAAAAGAGACGCAGCATCGCCTCGATCGCCCGCTTGACTCCGTGTGGCCAGTCAGGAGCGCACTCGAACGCCTGCGCCACCCGAATCTCCAACGCATCGATGATCGCCTCGTAGGCGGCGACGAAGCACTCGTCCATACTCGGGAAGTGTTCGTAGAAGGTGCGGCGGGGGACGTCCCCGGCCCTGGCGATCATGGCGATAGTGGTGGCGTCATAGCCATGCTCGGCAACCGCCTCGGCGAAGCCGGCGATCAGGCGGTCGCGATTATTCAGGCCGAGGAGCCCTTGGGGCGCCCCGTCGTCGCCGGCCGCGACTTCGGCGGCCGGCGACGACAGCCCCTCCTCCCCCTGGCCGCGGCTCAACTCTTCGAGGGCCGCTTCGAGACCCAGGTAGGGGATTACCAGGGTGGACATCAACTGCGGGACGAGCGCCGGCAGCTCCTCCAGCGCCCCGCCGGCTACCGAGGCGTAGATCTGGCCGTAGGCGGACCCGGTGAGCGCCTCCGCCGTGGAGCGGGGAACGGCCTCGGATCCTCCATCTCCTGGCGTCCCGCGTCGACCAGCGAGGTGACCACACGTATCGTCAAGTCACGGCGGGCGCGCGCCGCGTCGCCGGCGGCCAATACCTCGACCCCGAATGCGGCGCGGGCGGGGGCGTCACACAGCGAGGAAATTACGGTTTCGGCGACGGCGCACAACCGGTCTGGCCAGTCCGCAGCGCTCTCATACGCTTTTAGGATCGCCGCCAGACATTCCTCGTTGATCTCCTGCAGGCGCTCAGGACGCAGTCGTACTTGCCTTGGAAGTGGCGGTCGAAGTCGTCGCGCTGGACGCCGGCCCGGTCGAGCACCGCCTCAACCGTCGTGTCCAGATAACCGTGCTCGGCGGCCACCTCGATCAGCGCCTCGAGGATGAGTCGCCGCTGCGCCGCCGGCTCGACCCGGCGGCCGTGCAAATCTACGTTGGGCACCTACCTCCGCGACCTCCGATCCCCGCCTTCGACAGCCTGGTCAGCCATGCAACGAGGATACTTGCGCCCGGGCAAGCGCAAGCCACCAGCCGCGACGGCATACCCCCGGTGTACCGAGGTGCTGTTCGCATCTACCTCACTACGCGCCGCCGTGCGCCCCGCCTCGCCGGTGATGGCCCCTGTGCCGCTTGCGCTTCGCCTTCCCGCACCCCGCCGCCCGCAGCAGCGGCTTGCTCAGCTCGCGACGACCGTTCTGGGCGCCGGCGTTGACGCGGGCGCGGTGCTTGCCCACACAGAGGTTCGTGCTGTTGACGAACAGGCCCTTCTGGCCTCCTGCATGTCGACGACCGCGCGGGAGACCGGCGCATCGGGGGCGCCGCCGACAATCGCCCGCAGGCGCCCGTGGGTGGAGTCGATCCGCGTCGCCAGCTCGATGTCGGCGATGCCATGCAGGGCGAAGACGGCGTCGGGCAGGTTGTGGTTTGAGGATCTGAGGTAGACCGGGCCGCTCAGCGGTTCATCGAGCAGCGGCGTCCAGACCTTGACGTGCCCGTAGACCGAGCCCTTGGGGCACTCAGAGCCGAAGCCCGCCCCGGCGGCGAACTGCACCCTGGTGCAGATCGTTCTGAAGTGGCCCTGTTCGATGAACTCCGAGTGGGGGAAGGTGAGTGCCAGGCGAGAGAGGTTGGCGTCGCCCTGCCCACGGGGGCTGTAGACGGCGTGCAGGGCGGGGAACTTGCCGCGCTTGGTGCCGCCCCGCAGCTTCAGGCCGAGCTTGGGCTTGAAGCCGAGGCTGGCGCAGTCGGCGGCCTGGAAGCGGGCGCTCAACCCGAAGGGCACGTCGTCGGCGGCACTGAAGACGTCGGCCCCTCCCCCCCAGATCGTCGCCGTCGTCGCCTCGGGTTCGCAGGAGGTCGGGTTGAAGGTCCAGTTCGGCCTGTTCACGTAGATGCGGATGTCGCGGACCTTCAGCGGGATCCCCTTGAGGATGTGGGGGATCGGGTCCGAGGCGGCGCCGTCGGCTTCGGCCTGGGCGGTGAGCGGGTTGAAGCGCAGCGCCAGGCGGACGACGATCGTGCCGACGTCGAAGGGGCCCGCGACCCCGGGGACTACCGCGACCACACTGAGCGGGTCGCCGTGGTAGGGGCCGGCGAGGTAGAGGCTGCCGGGGACCCAGGTGAGCACTCCCCCGACCCCCGCGCCGGTCATCGTCGCGCCGATCTGCGAGGAGGCCGGGCAGGAGGGGCTGTTCAGCTCTTCGCGGCCTCCGTGCGGGCCGGTCCGCGCGGCGGCCGCCGCGATCTCGGCGTCGGTGCACCTTCCGACCCCGACCAGGGAGGCGAGCAGGCCCTGGGGCAAGACGGTCGAGATCTTGGTCAGGTCCTGATCGCCGTCGTGGCGCGTCAGGCGCATGTAGAGGGGGGAGTGGCTGGCGGCCTGGTTGTTGATCGTGCCCGCTGCGAAGCCGGCGCCGAAGGGGGGCGTGCCGCCGGCCGGGCAGGCGCCGCCGTCGGCGCCGGCGGTCACCTTCATCGCCGAGGTCACCGTGACCGGGTCCTCGGAGCCAAACGGGGTCAGCTTGCTCACGGTCTGGTAGTCCCCGCAGCTCGGCGGGGTGACCAGCGGCGCCCGGGCGCCTTCGCGGAAGTGCAGTTTGAAGGAGGAGTAGGGGATCGGCGGCAGGCCTTCGAAGGTCGAGACGATCTGGCCCGTGGCGGGGTCGAACTCGACCTTGCCGGCGAGCTTTATGACCGTCCCCCGCTGGGGGGCGCGGACGACCAGGTAAAGCGCGACGAGGGAGCCGTAGGGGTTCTCGTAGGGGGCGGCCAGGTAGAGGGCGCCTTCGAGCGGTTCTTCGAGCAGCGGCGTCGTCGCGAGGACGCTGCCGAGCTTGGAGGCCTGCGGGCAGCCTTCGCCGGGGGAGCTGTAGATCTGCTCGGCGGCGTACTGGGCCGGGGTGCAGACGTCGACGCCTTCGACCATCGAGGGGTTGACGGTGACCCCGGCGGGCAGGGTGACGACGGCCTTGCGCGGCTCGGTTTCAGAGAGGACGTCGGGGCTCAGCAGGCCGTCGTCGGGCAGGCTCAGCTCGAAGTCCAGGCCGCTCGGGCTCTCGGCCAGCTTCGTCGTCGGGGTGGCCGATATCTTGGGCGAGAAGGGCACCTTTTCGCAGCCGACCAGCGGCGCCGGGTTGCCGCCGCCGTCGCGGAAGGGCGCCGTCTGATCGTCAAAGATGCCGGGGGCGAGCACCGAGTCGACCGCGACCCTCACCCGGGGCGGCTGCTCGCAGCTCGCCGGCAGGGTCACGTAGGGCTGGCGGGGCGCGTCGGAGGCAACCGAGCCGCCGCTGCCTTCGGCCGCATGCTGGCCGCGCTCGGAGTCGTGGCTGGGATCGGCCGGGGTCCCCCAGATCGTCGTCTCGACCGAGGTCGCCTCGGTCGGGATGTTGTTGGCGGTGACGGTCAGCCCGTAGTCGCCGTCGCTCCTCACCGTGGCGTTGACGAGGGCGTTGTAGCCGGCGACGCTGAAGCCCAGCTGCCCGGCGATGCCGAACGGCGCGGTCATGTTGTAGATCGGGCCGCGCGCTTCGCCGATCCCCGGCAGGACCGCGCGCATGATGCCGATCTGGGTGTTGGGCGGGCAGGCGGGCACTATGCCCTCGAACTGCTGGCGGGTGCAGCGGGGGACGGCCAGGGGGTTGCCGATCAGCCCCGGGGGCAGCTCGATGACCGCGTCGCGCATCGCCCCCCCTTCGGTGTTGCCTCCCGCGTCGGTCTTCAGCCCGAAGCGGACGGTGTAGTCATAGGGGTGGGAGGAGGCCCGGAGCTCGGGGCTGCCGTCGCTGTTGGTCGGTTCGGTCGCGAGGCTGCCGGGGATCAGGCCGAAGCCGGCCTCCGCCGAGGCCGGGGCCGAGGCCGCGAGCAGGGCGAGCGCCGCGAGCAGGGCGATCGCGTTGAGGCGGCGGCTCATCGGTGACCTCCACGGTTGGCGTTGGCTCGGGCGTGGCGCTTGGCGCGGTGGTGGCCGTGGCGCTTCTTGCGGTGGCGGCGGTGGCGCTTGACGCAGCGGTTGTGGCGGCGGGCCCTGCCCTTGGGGCAGCTCCTCTTCCTCTTCCTCTTCTTCGCGCCTTCGTTGACGTTGCCGGCGCCCTCGAAGGCCGCCGAGGCGGGCGTCGGGTCCTCGGGCGGGGCGGGGGGCGCCTGGCAGGCTTCGCCCTGGCATTCGCCGCGGGCGATTTCGGTTTCCGAGGCGATGCCGCCGCCTTCGCGGGCGTCGTAGAGGTCGAACAGGTCGTCGCGGTCCTTCGGGGTCAGCCGGTCGCGGCTGACGAAGAAGACGTTCCTGCCGCCGGCGTCGGCGCTGAGGAAGTTGGAGTCGACGCCGCTGCGCCCGGCCGAGATCAGCGAGACGCAGCCTTCGGGCCGCGCGCACTCGCCGACGCCCTCGGGCTCGAACTGGTAGACGTCTTCGACGCCGCCGTTGGTGTCGAAGACCGAGAGCGAGTTGGGGGTGTCGAAGTAGAGGCGGCCGGAGTCGGTCAGGTAGCTGGGCTGGGGGAAGGCGGGCGAGGGGGTCGTCCGCTGCGAGACGCTCGTGCGCCCGAGCGGCGCTTCGCCGCTCGGGGCGCAGGAGGCGCAGCGCAGGGCGCCAGCGGCGGCGTCGTAGAGGAAGACCTCCGAGCAGGCGACTTCGCCGGAGCTCACAGCGTTGGCGGGGCAGGCGACGTTGTCGAAGCCGGTCAACTGGACGCGGGAGTCGAAGGCCAGCCAGCGGCCGTTGGCGCTGGCCTGGGCGGTGCGATAGGGGGGCGAGGCAAACCAGTCGCCGGCCGTGCCGTGCGCGTGCCGCTCAAACCCCCGATCCTCGTGTCGTTATCGCGCTCCTGCAGGGTGGCGACCAGGGAGGTCGCGCCTTCGTGCCAGGCGTAGAGGTTGCAGCCGCGGCCGGGCGGGAGCTTGCCTTCGCCTTCTTCATCTTCCTGACTTTTGCCACCCCCCGAGAAGCAGATGCCGGCTTCGGCGCCCGGGGTCAGCGCCGCTTCGTCGACGAAGTAGACGCTGGAGAGGTCCTCGCTCTGGCCGAGGATGCCGAGGAAGCCGCCCTGGCCTTCGGTCAGGTCGGTCATCGTTTCGGTTTCGAGGTCGTAGAGGAAGCCGTCGGAGAGCAGCACCTTGGAGCCGTCGGCGGAGGCGGTGAGGAAGTGGCCTTCGTGGTCGGGGATTTCGCGCGTCGTCCGGCCGTCTTCGCGCACGTAGAGCTGCCCGTGCCCGGATTCCGTGCTCCAGAAGATCCGCGAGCCGTCGGCGGAGATCGCGTGGGAGAAGTCGCTTCGACTTTTGTCGTTTTCGTCGCTCGCCAGCGCGGCCCCCGAGCCGAAGGCCGCGCCGGGGGCGGCGGTGGCGTTGTCGGGCAGGACGTTGACCAGGCGCAGGGCGCCGCCCACGGACTCATAGAGGTCGTCCGCTTCGCCGCCGGGGTCGGGCGCCGGCGGGGCGTAAGGCGTGGCCGGCGTGAGGGCGTCGTTGGCCGCGAAGGCGACGTGGGAGAGGTCGGCCGAGGCGCCGGCATAGGTGAGCGTGGGGTTGCGGTTCGGCGCCGGGGCGCCGATCAGCGGCGTCAGCGTCGTCGGCGAGGCGGTCGGCTGGGCGTAGAGGTTGGCATAGCCGGCCGGGGCGGCGGGGCTGAGGGTGGGGCTTACCTGGTAGAGCAGCCCCCGGCTGAGGGCGGCGTCGAACGCCTCGTAGCCTTCGCCTGCAGCCCCGCCGGAGTGCAGCGGGCTGAGGGTGGTGGTCTGCCAGCCGCCCGGGCTGCGCCGCGAGAGGTACTGGTCATAGCGCGGGGCGCCTTCGGTGAGCGAGAACGGGAAGCCCTGATAGACCACCGCTTCGCCGTCGGGGGCGCTCTGCATCGGGTAGTCCTGGCCGTAGGTCTCGGGCTTGCATTCGTCGCCGCAGCTCGCGTACCTGTGCGGCGGGATCACCTCGCCGCCGTGCTTGTCGAAGGGCGAGACCAGCTCATAGGCGCGGCCCTCCGCCAGGCCCGGGGCGCCCGGCGGGTAGGTGCGGAAGGAGCGGTCGGCGCCTATGTCTTCGCAGAGGTCTTCGGGGTGTTCGGGGTCGCAGTGGCTGGCGACGATGACGCGGTAGTGGTATTCGCCGCCCGCGGCGAGGCCCGAGAGCGGCGTCGAGCCGCTGAGCACGGCCAGGCCGCCGCTCAGCAGCGCGCCGCCGAGCGGCGCCTCGGCGGCGCCGGCGAAGCGTTCGCCGGCTCCGTTTGCCTCCCAGGCGGCCTGGCTCAGGTACTGGAAGGTGTAGCGGGTGGCGTAGCCGTTGGGGTTGATCCGGGCGCGCAGGGTCGCCGAGGAGGAGCCGACTTCGGCGACCGACTCCGCCACCACGCTCGGTGCGTTGAGCGGCGGCTGGGCGAAGATATGGCCTTCGCCGAAGTGAGGTTTTCCTCGTTGCTGTAGGGGATGCCCTTCAGGGTCCGCCGCGTAGAGCGTCCCCCGCGGCCTGTCGCCGCCGTATTTGAGCAGCGGGTTGAAGGCCAACGCGTAGATTTCTTCGATGACCGGCGCCACCGCGATCGCTTCGGTTTCTTCGAATTCGCCGCCGGCGCACGGCGCCAGGCGGTGGATTTTTTTGTCCTTGTAACTGGCGAAGAAGACTTCCCCGTTGGCCGGGTTGACCGTCATCCCTTCAACCCCGCCCCCGCGAACGCGGAAGGTGCACGACGGCGTCTTCGGTTCTCCCGGCGCGAACTGGTAGATCACTGCTTCGCCGCCGTTGAGGTAGAGGTTGCCGGCATCGTCGAGTTCGGGATAGCTCGAGTAATAATGGGTAGTGCCCTGGTCGGTGGCAATGTCGCTTTCGACGCCCGCGTAGACGTAGTGTTCGTAGTCGCCGGGGGTCTGCGGCTTGAACCGCATCACCCGTTCTTCCCCTTTGGACCCCAGTCGGCGACGTAGACGACCCCGTCGCCGTCGACCGCGATCTGGTCCTTGGGGCCGAGGAGGCGTGGAGCTTGTCGGGGCTTTCGGAGATCGGCTTGCTCAGTTCGTATTCGCCGAACTGGGTCACCGGTTCGCCCTTGGCGGTGAAGACCTGGATCGCCGGGCCGCCGACCGTGAAGCGGCTGCCCTGGTCGAGGGTGTAGACGTAGCCGGTGCTCTGATCGACGGCGATGCCCCTGGCTTCGTTGAACTGGCCGACACCGGGTGGGGGGGGCTGTCCAGGCCCTGGCCCTCGACTTCGTCGCCGACGTTGCAGATCGGGTGGGCGGCTTCGCCGTCGGGCCCGCAGCGCTGGAATTCCGGGCAACTTTGTGGCGTCAACCACCCCCACGGGGAACCCTTCTCCGCTTTTTTTGTCCCAGGCCACCCCCCAGCCCCAGGCCGCCTGGAACTGGCCCTCGGGGCCGTAACGGGACACGCGCCGGAGGAATCGGCCGACCCCGTAGACGGTGCCCGCTTCGACCCCGCCGGCGCCGCTGTAGTTGACAGCGAGGCCGACGGCGTCGAAGAGCTGCTCGGGCTGGACCTGTTCGGCGGTGGGTTCCTGGGTCGCGGTCCGCTTGGCGAAGTCGGCGACCTGTTCGAAGCTGGCGGCGGCGAGGGCGGGGAAGGCGAGGGCGAGCAGGGCCACGGCGGCGAGCAGCGTGGCGGCGAGGGCGCCCTTCGCCCTGGCGCTGTCGGTTGAGAACTTGTCTGCCCTGTCCCTCATCTCTTCGTCCCTTCTCTCCCTGTGGTCCCTGCCTGTCCCTGCGCCCGCTCCCTGACGGGCGTGCCGCGGGTGCTGCGGTGCTACCGGTACTGCGAAGTCTTGGTCGAGGCCGGTGGCCGCGGGGAGGGAAGCCTCCCCGCGGCCTGGCCTTGCTTCTCTGCTGCCGGTGCCGGTGGTCGCCTCCTATTCGAGCTTGGCGACCAGGTTGTGGGCTTCGCTCATCGTGACCTTGCAGTTCCCGTTCGGCGGTGGATTTGCCGGTGCAGGTGCCTGCGCCGGAGGTCCATTCGATCGAGCTGGTGCCGTGTTGAGCTTCCAGCTGAGCGTGACTTCTTCGGGGGTCGTTCCGCGTAGAGGTAACCGACGCCGAGCCGCACGAGTCGAGGCAGTTGATGCCTGCCGGCTAGCTCCTGATCGACGCCTGGCCGCCGCCTTCCTTGGTCAGGCTCAGCGTGGCCTTGGCGTTTTCTTCGAACAGGCCTTCGACGAAGAGTCTTCGGTGAGCGTGATCGTGCAGGGCGCGGTGCCCGAGCAGCCCGCCGCCGAGCCGGTGCCTTTTCCCATCCCGCGAAGTGCGGACCGGGAGGGCTCGTAGCGGGTGACTTCGACTTCCTTCCCTTGTAAGGAGGCGGTGACTTCCGAGCACTTCTGGCGCAGAGGGCTCCTGGGCTGGGGAGCACCTTGGTGCCGCCGCCGCCGTTTTGCAGGGTCACGTTCGAAGCTGGATGAACTTGGCGCCGACTTCTTTGGCTTCTGACATCGTCACCGTGCACTGGCGGCCGATGATGCTGCCGTGGCACTTCGACCCCTTGAAGAGGAAGCCCGGGGCCGGGGAGGCGGTCAGGGTGACCACTTCGCCTTCTTCGAATTCGGCTCGCAGCTTTTCCCGGTCGCGCCGACGCATTCGATGCCCGCCGGGTTGGAGACGACCGTGCCCTCGCCCGATTCGACTTGAGGGTCAGGGGCGGGTTCGACCGGCGGTTGCCTCCGAGTTTGTAGGTTTCGATGTTGGCGTGCTTCGCGGCTGACGTAGATGTTGCCGCTTGCGCCGTTGAGCGGCGATGCCCTGCTCTGTGCTGGCCGACTGGTCGAGGAGACGAGGACGGGCGAGGCACCGGAGACGTCGAACTCGCGTATCGGCCGTTGCCTCGGCGTTGCGATGGGATTGGTGACGAACAGGTGGCCGCTGATGGGGTCGATCGCGATCGGGCCGGCCGCCGTTTCGGAGTTGTCGACCGTGTATTCGGTTTCGCCCTCTTCGCCGCCTTCGCTGGCGATTTTGGGGACGGCGCCGCTGAGCTTGGCGACTAGACGAAGCCTTCGCCGGCGGCCAGCTGGCAGGGGAACCGGGCGTCCGCGTAGGGGCCGGCGCCCTTCGTGACCAGCGGGGCCAGTCGGGGTCAGTTTGTGGACGCTGCCGCCCGCATTCTGCTCAGCGACGTAGAGGTTGCCGGCGGGGTCGGTGGCGACGCCGCAGTCATAGCCGAGCGATTTCTGACCGAGGTATGCGCCGCTCGGGGAGAAGACGACGATCCGTTCGTTGAAGCGTCGGTGACGTAGATGTCGCCGCGTTGCCACCGGGGCGCCCGGCGGGGCGACCGCGACCTCGACTTCGACCGGGCTCGGGACGCCGAATTCGACCAGCATTCGCTGCTGAGGATTTCCTTGAAGCCGGAGGTGACTTCGTCGGCTTCGCCGGCGTGGCCGTCGATCGCGTTGCCCGCCAGGGCGGAGAAGTTGTGCGGGGTGCCGTCTTCGTCGAAGCGGTAGAGGGTCTGTTCTTCCGTTCGATCACGTAGATGTCGCCGCTTGCCGGGTCGACGGCGAGGCCGGCGGCCTTGCTGAAGCTCGGCTGGGCGCTGGGGCCGAAGGTTTCCTTGAACGAGTTCGGTCGCCAGGGCCGGCGCCGCCGAGACGAGGAGCAGGGCTCCCAGCGCGGCGAAAAGGACGGTTAGGCGTCTCACTGTGTGTTCTCCCTTACTTACGTAGTAACGCCCGCCGGGGGTGCCCCGGCCGGCCGGATTGACGACGGCCGCGGGGTCCCGCCCCGCGGCCGAGCTGGTTGATCAATGAGGCCGACGGGAGCAGGAGCGCTCCCGGCGGGTGCTGTGGTGAAGTCCGTGGATGCGGCGCGGCCTGAGCGGAGGGAGGAGTGCCGCCGGCGAGGGCGGGCGGCGACGGCGTGGTCGAAGTCGGTTGCGTCCCGTTTCACTGCGTCTACCTCTCCCTTTCCCTGTTGCTGGGCCGCGTCCCATGGCGGCCCTTGCCTGCTGCGGTTCCTCCTCACCGCCTCACCCGGCCCGCGGACCGCGAGTGTCGGTCTATGGGTACCGGCGTGTTGGACACAATAAGGAACGCGCATGTGTATGTCAAGTACGCGAATGGTATACGTCATTGTCTTAACCGTTTTTCGGCTCTGCAGAGCCGTCTACCGGATGGCGATTGGTTTCGCATCGGATGCCGTCAGAAAGTCCGCGAAGCACCGCCGACTTCGACCGCGTTGCTCAGCGCACGTTCCGCCGACCCCGACTCGGAGGATTCGTGGAACTACTCATCTAGTTTGTTGTCGGAGGCGCTGCCGACTGCGACCACGCTGGATATCAAGAGGCTGCTGGCAAGCCGAACGACCGTGTCCACGCGCGGGGTCCGCGCGCCGCGCTCCAGCAGCCCGATCTCGGTGCTCCGCAGATGCCCCTGGAGGCCCGCCCTTGACCAACGTGGCGACGATCACGCCGCTGCGGCTCGTGTGACCGCCCTCGATCATCCAGCGGTCGCTGATCTGCCCTGCGGCGAGGATCGGCATGCCGCCGCGCAACTCCTCGACCTCCTGGCGACCCGCCGGGACTCCGACCAGGCAGCTCGCGAGTGGGGCGCTGGCCGCGCTCACGCCGATTCCTCGCGCCTGCGGATTTCGAGCAGCACTTCGGCACCACGCGTCGAGGACGAGCTCGTAGCGGCGGCGGCTGACCTCGTCTGCCTCGCGGGCATCGCGCTCGTCCGCCGACTCGACCAAGGCGCTCTGGGCTTCGCCGCGCAGTCGGTTGACGATCGCCGTCAGCTCGCCCGGCGAGATCGTCAGCGGACCGCGATGCGCTCGTCGGTCCACCAGCCGATGTCGTCAAGCAGGCGGAAGTCCTCTGCGAACTCCCTTGCAAGCCGTCTTCATGTTGCCCCAGGCGTTGCCCCAGCGGCAATCTCGCACTGTTTGAGTGACCCTCGAAAGGCCGGACTTCCGCTTCACAAGCGGGATTCACCGAACGCGCCCGACAGGATTCGAACCTGTGACCTTCGGTTTCGTGGACCGCAGAGCCCCCGCTTGCCACAGCCGTTTGCGGCGATTGTGCGACCGATATGCGACTTGTCCGGTGCGGTCGTTTCGACCGAAGGTCGTAGAGGGGAGCGGTATCATCCCAACAGTGAACGCGAAGGAGACACTTCTTCAGCAAGCGCCGCAATGGAACGACGCGCAGGCGACCGCCGCGCTCCGCGTTGTCGAGGCGCACGACGAGCTGGCGTCATACCTCGACGCCGCAGGTTCCGTCGGCCGATGAGCGCGAGGACCGCTGGGCAACCGAAAACGCCCGCGAGGCTATCCGCGAGGAGCGGTGGTAGCCCGAGGCGAGGTCTGCTGGCTTGACTGGCAGAGGAGGGACGCCGGCCGGTCTGCGTGCTGACACGCAACGAGGCGATCCCGAAACTACAGAACGTCGTCGTCGCCCTGGTCACCCGCACGATCCGCGGCATCGAGACCGAGGTTCAACTCGACGCAGGCGACGGCATGCCCCGCGAGTGCGCAATCAGTCTCGACAACCTGCGGACCGTTCCGAAGGCGCTCCTGGTCGAGCCGATCACGGAGTTGGGCACCGACAAGATGGCCGACGTCTGCCAAGCCCTTGAGGCTGCGGCCGGCTGCCACTAACGCCTTCTGGGCAGACAGGGTCGGCCAACCGAGCCGAGTTCCGAGCGTTCGTGCGACTTATGTTGTCTGCAATACTTTGCGAATGGACCCCTTGCCTCGGATCAAGCTCACCGGAGCCCTTGAAGGCAACTACATCGTCCTGGCGGAGCAAGCCAATGGACACTTGAAGATCGCCCCCGAGCCTTCTGGCGAGCTCCCGCGGATCGTCACGCTGGAGCGGACGACCTTGGCTTGTCCGACGCAGTGGGTGGGCAGCTTGGCCGACGGGCGCACCGTCTACGCCCGCTCCCGTCACGGCGAATTCAGCGTCGGTGTCGGTGCCGACTTAGACGATGCGATCCCCAAGAGCAGCGGGCCGGAGGCGCTGTATCTCGACTACGCAGAGGACAGCCCGATGGGTTTCAAAGAACTTCGTGCCCACCTCTTCGGGTTGCTTGAATTCCCGGCGGACCTGTCGCCCGAAGGGATGGAGGTCGGGTCGTCCGACTGAGCCTCTGGTCAAGGAGGGGTAGACCAAAGGCCGTGGCTTTGGAGGCAGGTTCACGGCGGGGTTGCCACTAGAAATGCGGCCTTTCACAACTGGTAGACAGAACCGCTCTTAAACTCTACCTCCAGCATCGACCTGTTCTCGTCATAGCCGACCGAGACGACATTGGAGGAGCTGACGGGGATCCGGTCCATTAGTTCATGTCGCGGATCGCGGTTAACAGGCGCTCGAAGTACTCGGGGATGGCGCCTGCGCTTTCAGGAGCCCGGCGGTAAACCTCACCGGATTTCGGCCTGAGGCCTATCTCGGATGCGATGCGGTCGCGCTCGGTTACGAGCTCGGGCCAAATCTCGGCAATGTCGGACTCGACGTTCCCAGTGAAGTTGGCGCAGCGGTCGCGGACATCGAGTTGGGCCAGTCCTCAGGTGCCTCACCGCAAAGTTTGAGCCGGACCGAGTTTCACGGAGACCGTTTTTGTTGGATTCCAATTTAAGAGAGATTGCTCAGTTGGACCTCCTGTCGAACGTATAGGTCCTCGAACTCAGCCGGTGGGACATCGCCCAGGGATTCGTGCAGGCGCTCGTTGTTGAACCAGGCGACGTACTCGACGACGGCCAGCTCGAGCTGGGAGCGGGAGCGCCAGACGCGGTCGGCGATCAGCTCGGTCTTGAAGCTGTCGACGAAGCTCTCGGCCATCGCGTTGTCATAGGCATCGCCGACCGTGCCGACCGAGGCGAGGACGCTGTGGTCGTTGAGTTCCTGGGTGTAGTCGGCCGAGGTGTATTGAGAGCCGCGGTCGGTGTGTGCCACGAGCCCGAAGTCGGCTCCGGGCTCGCGCTGGCCCAGGGCCATCCGCAGGGCGTCGAGCACGAGGTCAGTGCGCATGTGGGAGGCGAGCTGCCAGCCCACGACCTTGCGAGAGAAGGCGTCGATCACGAATGAGAAGAACAGCGCCCCCTCCCAGCAGCGCAGGTAGGTGAAGTCGCCGACCCAGAGCCGGTTGGGGCCTCGGCGCTGAAGTCGCGCTCGACCAGGTCGGGCCGGCGCTGCGCCGTCGGGTCGGCTTTCGTCGTGCGCCACGGCTTCCCGCGCCGCTTTGCGCCTTGGATCTCGGCTTCTCGCATCAGTCGCTGCACGCGGCCCCTGCCGACGTCCTCCCCTTCGCGCTTTAGGGCGATCCACATCCGCCGGTAGCCGTAGGCGCAGTAGTTGCGCTCGTGGACCTCGCGGATCCGCGCAAGCAGGCGCTCATCCTCGAGGGCGCGGGCCGATCGGCCGCCTGTTCCTCGCTCGTAGTAGGCGGAGGCCGACACCTCCAGGGTCCTGCAGATCGGCTCGACCCCGAAGCGCTCCCGGTGCTCCTCGATGTAGGAGCTCACTTCGTTCGGCGTGGGTCGAGCTCGGCGGCGAAAAACGCCGAGGCGGACTTCAGGATTTCGTTGGCCCGGCGCAGTTCGCGGTTGTCCTTTCGCAGCTGGACCAGCTCCTCGCGCTCCTGGCTGCTCAGCAGCTCCTTGCGCTTGCCGGCGTCGGCTTCGGCCTGGCGCACCCACTTGCGCAGCGTCTCGTGGTGGATGCCCAGGTCGCGGGCTACGTGGGCGATTGGGCGGCCGGACTCGGCGACCATCCGGGCGCCGCGATCGAGCAGCTCATCGGGGTACTTCTTCTGTCGTGGCATGGCTTGGGAGTTCCCTTCTTCCAGGTAGGAATCCTGGTTTCGGGGTCTCCGTCAAACCCGGCCTGGCTCAGTTCGAGGAGCTGGCGATTCTTGGTGGCGATGGCCTCGATCTGTGCATCGCGATCGGCCTGGGTTCCCTTCTCACTTTTTTCTAGTTTCTCTTTGACTTGCCCATCCGCGTCGAAGAGAACAAAACATGGAATGCCGAGTCCCCTGAGGATCGCAAGAGCGACCGGGAAAATCGACTTGCCGTGGCATTCGGCTACGGCAATGCCGTCCTGCTCAAAAGGACGATCGAGAGAGGCGACCGCTTCGAGGAGCACAGAGTCGGTGTGACCCTCGCAAAGAACAACGCGCTTCGCGAAGACAGCTTGACTGAGGCTCGCCGAAAGGGTGTTCCTCACCTGGGTCTCTTGATCGGCGAGACCGACCTGCGCTAGGGCCGCTTCAACGGGGGTGGGGTCGGCGGCGATGACGGAGGTATCGCCGCCACTCTCGCGCCGCACGACGCGCAGATCCTCGAAGAGAGCGGGCTTGACGAAGTGCTCTGAGTGGGTGCTGTAAGCGATCTGCGGGCCAGCCTCACCTTCGACTTCGGCCGAGAGTTGAAGCAGGGCGGTCGCAACGGCGCGGGCCTGTAACGGATGCTGGTAGAGCTCGGGCTCCTCGATGGCGAGTGGGCGTCGACATCGGCGACTTTGGTCGCCCTCGGCGTCGGATAACCCTTTTCCTCGCCCTCGGCGTCGAAGAGGGCCTTGTAGGCAGCCGTCTTTTTGGCGCCCTTCTCGGTGCGAACCGCGTCGAAGGGCTCGTAGAAGTAGGCCGAGCCGGAGAGTACCGGAGACTGTTCCGGCTCCCAGATTCGAGCAATAGTCGTTTGGTCGCCAGCCGCATACTGACCGAGTGCCTCCGCTTCAGACTCGCCTATGTCGGCAAAGTGGAGGGTGACCACAATGCGCGTCGCCGCGTTGCCCTGGGGGTCACGGTAGAGATCCGCATCTTCCACCGGGCGCTCGTTCACACACCAGTCAATAGCCCGTAAGGGACGAGGCTTGCAGGCTCCTCCGCTGCCCACAAGGGCAGTAAGAGAGCCGAAATCTACGGTCTCGTCCTTGACACAACGATAGCCCTCGACCCCTTGCCTTGACCAGTCTCATGACAATCAACAAACGACCTGCCTCAGCCGAGCAGCCTCCTATTCGATGAAGTGTTCCCATCAATAAAATCGCTTGGTTCGCACACGGTACGACGCGAAGGTCTTCGAAAATGTACCACGAATCACGGAGCGGATCTTGTCGCACGCTTCTCCGACGGCATGCGTATACCGCACCAGCACCGTCTCGACGCGATTCAACGATCTCGGCTAGGTGGGCGTCGTTGATGCCGGCGGCGCGGAGGTGGGTGACGTGGGAGTGGCGGCACTTGTGGGGACGGGTATATCCAGGCCGGAGGCTCGCTGGGCCGGCTTCCGTGTCGCGGTAGAAGTTGCGCTCGCGCCACATGCTGATGGGGCACTGCGGGCCTCAGACGTCTGAGCCGGACGACGCTTCGATGTCCTTGACGAGAAGCTGGAGGTTCATCGGATCGGTGCGGGACGGTTCAAAGCCGTGATGCAGATAGAAGTCGCGGGCCGGCTCGTTCAGCGCGTGTACGAGCATGACTCGGATCCCGGAACTCCCGAGGCCGCGGCCAACGTGCGCGCCATCGCGTCGCGCAGCAGGAACGCGCCGAGACCGTTGCCCTAGGCGCTGCTGATCGACAGCAAGCCGGGCCAAGAGCAGGGCCGGGATCAGGGTGGCGCGGCATCCCGCGACTCGCGCGAGGGCTCGCTTCCTGCCGGCTGACGGAGGCTGCGCAGAGCGCGTGGTAGCCGACTACGCGCTCCTGCTCAGCGTCCGCGATCGACATAGGTCCGCGCCGAGCCCGAAGCGGCGGCCGCAACGCGCGTGCTTGGGCAGCCAGGTGTTCAGCGAGTACGACACCGCACTCGAAGCCGCCCAGAGACATCGTCCGAGCCCCAGCGGCTTGGGGGTCGCCGAAGCGCGGCACGCCAGGCGCTACTTGGGCCGGGGGCGAGCGAACAGCCGGGCCAGCTCCGGACGCGCCCTGGGGCAGGACGGTCGAGCGCAAGTAATGAAGGCGCGCCAGTCGGCGTCCTCCCAAGACGAACTCCGTGCGGTCGGCCAGCAACCTCTCCGCTCGCTCCCGACCGCTCTCGACCAGGAACTCGGTCAGGCTTTCCTCATGCAGGTTGCGTGCTCTGCTCGAACAGCTCCTTGTCTTTGGCGGCGATCCGCAGATGGACTCGGGCCGTCTTGGTCGTACCCATGTGGCAAGTGTACACACGCATGGGCAGCCCGGGCGGGCCAGCGCTCGGCGCAGAAAAGCAACGCGCCCGACAGGATTCGAACCTGTGACCTTCGGTTTCGTAGACCGACGCTCTATCCAACTGAGCTACGGGCGCTTGGTCTGCGCGGTTGGGCATCCGGTGGGGCCGAGGCGCAGGACGTAGGGGGATTCTAGGGGCTCACAGGCGCTTATATGCTCGCCGCCGTGGCGGGGGCGGGCGAAACGGCGACTGCGGCGGGCCTCTCCTTCGCGAACGGGTTGTGGCCGCGGTGGCTCTCGTCGGGCTCAGCGGTGCCTGGAACGGGGGGAACGTCGGAGCCCGCGGCCCCTCCCCGATTCGGGGCCGAGTTCCGACGCGTCTCGCTGGCCGCCGTGGGGGAGCTGCTCTCGGGGACGATCTTCATGGGCGCACACCGACATCGCCGAGCCTGCTGTTCGAGCCGCGCGATCGGCCGACCGGGTCGAGGTGCTAGGGCGGTCTGCGGATCGCCTGCCTGCTGCTGAGTGGTCGGCAACACTGGATCTTCGACGCTTCAGAGCCCGCTTCGCCGGCCTCGCCGTCGCCCGCGCCTTCCCCCGCGGCGCCGTCGGCTTCGCGCTGGTCAACGTTGTGCTCGGCGGCGTCTACGCGCGCCAGGCCGGCGGGGTGCGGCTGATCGGCGTCTTCGGCGCCGCGATCCAGCTCGGCATCGCCGGCGGCCTGGTCGTCGGCAGCGTCCTCGTCGACGCGGGTATCGACTGGAGGGTCGGTTTCGCGATCAGCGCCCTGCTCGGCGCGATCACCCTGGCGGCGCTGCCGCGAACCGAAACGGCGGGTTCGGAACTGCCGAAGCGCGAGCCCGGCTTCCTCCGCGCCGCCCTCAGCCACGCGCGCGTCTGGCGCCTCGCCCTGCTCTTCGTCTCGATCTACGGCGTCCCGCTGACGCTCTCGGCCTGGCTCGTCGAGTACCTCGTCCGGGACGGAGACGTGAAGACCGGGATCGCGGGTCTCCTCTCCTTCCTGCTCTTCGGCCTCGCCGCGGCAATGCGCCTCACCGGCGCCCGCCTGCAGCAGCGTGGCGTCCGCCACCTCATGCTGGCCGGCACCCTCGGCTTCTCGGCGCTGGGGTTGTCGGTGCTTGCCGTCGACCCCTCGATCCAATTCGCCCTGATTGCCGTGCTCGCGATGGGAATCGGCTTCGCGATCCCCTACGCGACGATGATGACCGAGGCACAGCAACTCTTCCCCGAGGCGCCGTCGGAGCCGCTGGCGCTGATGACCCTGGCAGCCCTGATCCCACCGATCTTCGCGATTCCGCTCGTCGGCCAAGCGCTGGACGACGGCCACGGCGAGGCGGCGATGCTGGCGCTCGCCGCCTTCCTCGTGGTCGCGACGCTGCTCAACCTGCGTCGTTCGGGGATCCCGCTTACGCCCGCCCAGACCGACTGATTCGCTCAGCGACCCTCGAACTCGGCGTGGCCGGGCCCCTGCGCGAAGAAGGTCTTGACGGCGTTCTGCAGATCCTCGGTGGCGAAGAGGTCGGCGGCGTCGTCGCGGACGGCCTGGTCGGCGGCGGGGATGCCGCCTGCGCGGAAGCGGCGCAGGATGTGTTTGGTCATCGCGTGGGCCTTGGTCGGGCCGAAGGCGAGCTCGGCGGCGTAGGCGCGGGCGCGGGCGTCGAAGCCCTCATCGTCGAAGAGCAGGTTGACGACGCCCCAGCGCTCCATCTCCTCGGCGCCGAAGAGGCCGCCGTCCATCACGAAGTGGCGGGCGCGGCCGCTGCCGGCGCGCTCGGCGAGGCGCTGGGTGCCGCCCATCGAGGGGGTCAGGCCGACGACTTTCTCGACCAGGCCGAACTGGGCCGAGCGGGCGGCGAGGATCAGGTCGCAGCCCAGCGCCAGCTCGAAGGCCGCGGTCAGGGTCAGCGCGTGGGCGGCGAAGACGACCGGCAGCGGCAGCGCTTCGACCCGCTCGACCGTGCCGATCAACTCGTCCCAGAGGGCGCCCCCCTGCTCCGGCGTGAGCCCGTCGAACTCGTGCACGTCGACGCCGCCGGAGACGGCACGGCCCTCGGCGCGGAAGAGCAGCGCCCGGGGCGGGTCGGCCTCGACCGCGGCGACCGCCGCCTGCAGGTCGCCGAACAGCTGCCGGTTGAAGAGATTGAGCGGCGGGCTGTCGAAGCTCGCCACGGCCAGCCCCGCGTCATCGCGCTCGAGCTGGACGAGCGTCATCCCGTCACCTACTCGGCCGGCTTGTTGAGGCGCACGTGCCAGTCCACGGTCGCGGTCGCGACCCGCGCTCCGTCGCCGTCGGTGAGCTCGATCTCGCAGGGGAACTCGACCTTGCCCTCGGAGTCGAGGGTGGCGAGCGCCTCCGCCACCGGAACACCCAGCGTGGCCTTCGCCTCGATCGGCCCCTTGGCGATCTTTTCGTAGGCGATCTCGGCGCTGCGGGCGAGCGGCGTGACCTCGCCCATGCGCTCGGCAAAGGCACCGACGAAGGCCGCGCCCGATGCCGTCTCGGCGACCGTGAACAGCGCCCCGGCGTGCTGGGAGCCGACGTGGTTGGTCAGCTCAGCCCGCTCGGGCAGGACGACGACCGCCTCGCCCTCGGCGATGCTGGTGATCTCCAGGCCAAGATGCCCGGCAAAGGGCACCGCCTGCGTCATTCCCTGCGCGATCGCGTCGAAATCCGTCATTCGCCGCGAACCCTATCGCGTGCCGTGAGGCGTTCCGGGACCAAGCGATACAAGGAAGAGGGAGTCGGAAGGCTTCTGCCTTTCGACGACCGATGACGCCGTGGCGCGCCGGTATCCGGGCGCGCCTCACGGCACGCGATGGACCTCGAACAGGTTGGTGCCCAACTCCTGGTCCGGCATGCCGGCGACGATCGCGATCAGGTCGCCCGACTTGGCCACGCCGTGGCGGACCGCCAGCGAGGCGCAGTCGTCGAGCAGGTCGCGCACCTCGTCCTCGTGCTCGCTGAGGATCGCGCGCACGCCGAAGAGCAGGTTGAGCCGGCGCACCGTCTCGGCCCGCGGCGAGATCGCCAGCACCGGGACATTGGGGCGGTGGGCGGAGACGAGCCTGGCGCTGCGGCCGCTCGTCGTCGGCACCACCATCGCCGCCAAGCCGAGTCGGTAGACGGCGCCGACGGCGCTCTGCGCGACCGAGTCGGCGACGTCCTGGGTCGCCTGGTCGGTACGGGCGAACAACCACTCCCCGTAGGGCAGGTCGGGCTCGGTCGCGCGGGCGATCCGGTCCATCGTCCGCACCGCCTCGACCGGATGGTGGCCGACCGCGGTCTCCTCGGAGAGCATCACCGCGTCGGTGCCGTCGAAGATCGCGTTGGCGACATCGGTCACCTCGGCCCGGGTCGGGCGGCGTGCGGTCACCATCGAGGCGAGCATCTGCGTCGCCGTGATCGCCGGCTTCGAGCGCCGCCCGGCGTCGCGGATCAGCCGCTTCTGCACGACCGGCAGCTGCGCCAGCGGCAGCTCGATGCCGAGGTCCCCGCGCGCGACCATGATCCCGCCGCTCGCCGCGGCGACGATCTCCTCGGCGTTCTCGGCAGCCTGCCGCTTCTCGATCTTGGCGATCAGCGGGATGTCGGAGTCGAGCGCGTGCAGACGCTCGCGACCGGCTCGAGGTCGGCCGCCGAGGAGACGAACGACATCGCGATCAGGTCCAGCCCCTGCTCGACCGCGAACTCGACCCAGCCGAGGTCGCCCTCGGTGGCGGCGCGCACCGTCGCCCCGGGGATGTTCATCCCCTTATGTGAAGAGAGCGTGCCCCCGACCTCGACCTCGGCGTCGACGCCGCCGTCTTCGGGCTCGCGCACCCGCAGCCGGATCGAGCCGTCGGCGAGGTAGACAACCTCGTCCTCGCGCAGCGAGCTGACGCCGGGCCAATCGACCGGGATCGTCCCCTCGTCGCCCTCGACTGTCCTGCGGCGTGAGCTTCACGTGCATCCCCGTCTCCAGCTCGGCGACGTCGTCGCGAAGCTCGCCGATCCGCAGCTTCGGCCCGGGCAGGTCGCCGAGCACCGCGATCTCGCGCCCGGCCCGCTCCGCCGCGCCCCGGATCGCCTCGATCGTGCGTGCGTGGCGCTCGCGGTCGGCGTGGGAAAAGTTGAGCCGGAAGACGTCGGCGCCAGCCTCGATCAGGCGCACCAAGATGTCGCCGTCCCAGCTCGCCGGGCCGACGGTTGCAATGATCTTGGTCCGCCTGCCGTGCATAGGTCACATGACTGTAGAGATTGCTTGATGTGACATCGATCTATGTCACACTCACCCAATGCCCGAGCTAGCCGATCCGGTCGGCGCCGCCCGAGCGGCCGGCCGCACCCGGTCCGATCGGCGAGGCGCCGCCCTCCCCGGCCGGCCCGCTCGAGCCCGGCGAGGCAAGCGGCCTGCCGGAGCCGCCGAAGCTCCCGCTGCCGCGGCCGCTTCAGACCCTGCGCTTCAACCAGCGCCAGATCGAGTTCGTCTTCCGCGCCCGCCGCGAGCTCGGCGAGATCTTCCGCATGCACGGCATCATCCCCGAGCCGACGACGATCACCAGCCACCCCGACCACGTGCGCTCGCTCTTCACCGCCAAGCCCGAGCAGGCGCCCTCGCTGACCGGCGAGTCGCCGCTGCGGCCGGTGGTCGGTCCCAACTCGGTCCTGACCGCGATCGGCGCGCGCCACATGCGCCAGCGCAAACTGCTGCTGCCGCCCTTCCACGGCGAGGCGATCGAGCAGTACACGCAGATGATCGCCGACGCCGCCGAGCGCGAGATCGACCGCTGGCCGCTCGGCGAGCCGATCGCCCTCGCGCCGCGGATGCAGGCGATCACCCTCGACGTGATCATGGCCGGGATCTTCGGCATCGAGGGCAAGCCCGAGCGCGGCACGCCGGAGTACGGGCTGCGGCAGATGACCAAGCGCGCCGTCGCCGCTTCGACCTGGCCGCTGGCGCAAGCTGACCGAACTGGCCAACCTCAACCGCGACGAGCCGGTCGGCCCGATGAAGGCTCGGCCTCGGCATGCTCGACCGCGCCACCTACGCGGTGATCGAGCAGCGCCGCCGCGCCGACGACCTCGGCGACCGGCGCGACATCCTCTCGCTGTTGCTGCAGGCGCGCACCGAGGAGGGCGAGGAGATGAGCGACAAAGAACTGCGCGACGAGTTGCTCACCCTGGTCCTCGCCGGGCACGAGACGACCGCCAACTCGCTCGCCTGGACCTGGGAGCGGCTGGTCCGCACCCCCGCCGCCCACGACGCCCTGCTCGATGCCGTGCGCGGCGAGGGGGACGCCGAGGAGCAGGTCGAGGCGACGATCGTCGAGGCGATGCGCTCACGCCCGGTGATCCCGATCATCGGCCGCCGGGTCACGGTCCCCTGGCGCCTCGGCCAGTTCGCGGTCCCGCCGGGGACGCCGGTGCTGATGAGCATCCTGCTCGTCCACCACCGCGACGACCTCTACCCCGAGCCCTTCGAGTTCCGCCCCGAGCGCTGGCTCGGAGGCCGCAAGCCCGGCACCTATGAGTGGATCCCCTTCGGCGGCGGCATCCGCCGCTGCCTCGGCGCCGCCCTGGCGATGGCCGAGCAGCGCGTCGTACTCGAGACGATGGCCCGCCGCCTCGACCTCGAAGCCGACGATCCGGCTCCCGAGCGCGCCGTCCACCGCAACGTGACGATGATCCCCGCGCGCGGCGCCCGCGTCGTGATCCGTTCGCGCCACTGAACGACGCCCCCGGCCCCGAGGGGCGGCGCTATGGTTTTCGGATCTGGAGAGGTGGCCGAGTGGCTGAAGGCACTCGCCTGCTAAGCGAGTAGGGGGCGCAAGCTCTCTCGAGGGTTCGAATCCCTCCCTCTCCGCTTTTTGGGACCTGGGCCGCGGCTAGTCTCAGCGGGTGCCCGCGGGTCCCACTCGCTCATACGAGCAGTACGAGTCGATCTTCGCCGAGGTCGAGGCGCCGTTTGCCTTCGTCGACCTCGACGCGATGGCCGCCAACGCGGCCGAGATGCTCGGGCGCGCCGGCGGCAAGCCGATCCGGATCGCGAGCAAGTCGTTGCGCTGCCGCGCCCTGCTCGAGCGCATCCTCGCCGGCGACCCGGGCTACGAGGGCTTGATGACCTTCACCCTGGCGGAGACCCTCTGGCTGGCCGAACGGGGATTCGAGAACCTGCTGCTCGCCTACCCGACGACCGACAGCGGAGCGCTGGGCGAGCTGGCGCTGCGCTCGGTCGCCAACCCCGACGGGGCGCCGATCGTGATGGTCGACTGCGCCGAGCACCTCGACGCGATCGAGTCGGTGCTGGGCGCCGGCGCCGCGCCGGTCCGGGTCTGCATCGACCTCGACGCCGGCTGGTGGTGGCTCGGCGGCCGGGTCAAGGTCGGGCCGAAGCGCTCGCCGGTGCACACGGTCGAGCAGGCGGTCGACCTGGCGCGCGAGATCGAGCGCCGCCCGCAGCTGAAGTTGGCCGCGCTGATGGCCTACGAGGGGCAGATCGCCGGCGTCGGCGACCGGCCGCCGGGGCGGCGCCCGCGCGGCGCGCGCGATCCGCTTCATGCAGCGCCGCTCCGCCGCCGAGCTGGCCGAGCGCCGCGCCGCCGTCGTCGCCGCGGTCGGCGAGGTCGCAGAGCTGCCGATCGTCAACGGCGGCGGCACCGGCAGCCTTGAGCTGACGGGCGCCGAGGACGCGGTGACCGAGTTGACCGCCGGCTCGGGCTTCTACGCCCCCGCCCTCTTCGACCACTACAGCCGCTTCACGCTGACCCCGGCGGCGGGCTTCGCACTGCCGATCGTGCGCAAGCCCTCGCCGGGCGTGGCGACGGCGCTCGGCGGCGGCTACCTCGCCTCCGGCGGCGGCGATCCTGCCCGCCTGCCCGCCCCCTGGCTGCCGCACCGGCCTGCGGCTCGACCCCGAGGAGGGCGCCGGTGAGGTGCAGACGCCACTGCTCGGCGCCGCGGCGGCGCGGCTCTCGATCGGCGACCGCGTCTACCTGCGCCACGCCAAGGCGGGCGAGCTCTGCGAGCGCTTCCATGTCCTCCACCTGGTCGAGGGCGACGAGATCGTCGACGTGGTCCCGACCTATCGCGGCGAGGGCAAGGCCTTCCTCTGACGCGACCTGCATCGAACCCCTATTTGGGGTCCGATGCAGGTCGCGTCACTCGCCGAGCACGCGGGCTGCGTACTCGTTGGCGAAGACGCGCCCGGGATCGAGCTCGTCGCGCGCTGCCTGGAACCTGTCCCACTCCGGATAGAGCGGCGCCAGCGTCTCCGCCGTCTGGAAGTGGCGCTTGCCCCAGTGCGGACGGCCGCCGTATTCGCGCATGATCGCCTCGACCGCCTCGAAGTAGGGGCGCCACTCCATGCCGCGGTACTGGTGCACGGCGATGTAGGCGGTGTCGCGCTCGTGCGAGGGGCTGAGCAGGGCGTCGTCGCCGGCGGCGACGCGCATCTCGATCGGGAAGAAGACCGGGTAGCGGCTGGCGCGCACCCACTCGATCACCCGCCGGGCCGCCTCCGGCCCGTGCTCGCGCGGCAGCCCGTACTCCATCTCGGTGAAGCGGACGCGGCGATCGCTGGCGAACACCCGGTCGCTGCGGTCGACGGTCTTGCCGCCGGAGGCGAGCGCCGCGGCGAGGCGCGATAGCGCCGGGATCGCGCGCGGCAGCGCACGGCCCGTCGCCGAGAGCGCCTCCAGTGCCCAGTTCTCGAGCACGATGTCGTTGAGATAGGCGGCGGCCCGGCCGCGCGGCCGCGGCGCGCCCTCGACCCGGTTGCGCTCCAGGACCAGCGCCGAGTCCGCGTAGGGGAAGGTGAACAGCTCGAAGTGGTCGTTGGCCTCGGCGCGCTGGGCGAAGCCGTCGAAGACCTCCTCGCGCGGCTGCGGCGAGTCGACCCGCTCGAGCACGAAGGCGGGGACGCAGCGCAGCGTCACGGCGGAGATCGCGCCGAGCGCGCCGATCCCGACCCGCGCCGCGCGCAGCAACTCCGGCGTCGCCCCGTCGAGCTCGCGCACCTCACCGCCGGCGGTGACCAACTCGAGCGACTCGATCTGGGCCGAGATGTTGCGCAGTTTCGCGCCGGTGCCGTGGGTGCCGGTCGAGATCGCCCCGGCGATCGTCTGGCGGTCGATGTCGCCGAGGTTCTCCATTGCCAGGCCGAGCCGGTGCAGCTCCTCGTTGAGCGTGGCGAGCACCGTCCCCGCCCCGACCCTGACCAGACCCGAGTCGCGATCGGCGTCGAGCAGGCCGCTCAGCGCCGCGAGGTCGACCATCGTGCCGTCGGTCATCGCCGCCTCGGTGAACGAGTGGCCGCTACCGGCGACACTGACCTCGCGTCCCGCGGTCGCCGCGGCCGCGATCGCCGCCGCCAACTCGTCGCGGTCATGCGGGCGCACGACCTCAGCGGGCATGCATCGCTGATCCCCCGTCCAGTTGCGCCAAGCCTCGGCCACGCCGTAACGCTAGTGCGTCAGTGTCCCGAGTCGTAAGTTGTGTGCCGCATCCGGCGAGTGGATCGCCGGTCGTGGCAAGGACGCAGGATGCAGCCTTTGCTGGTTGCAAAGGCAAATCCGAGGACACCGCCACGGGCGGCGAGACGCCGTCGGGGTGGTGCAGAACTTACGACTCGGGACACTAGCCCTGCGCGGGCTGAATCAGCGGGGGCGCCAGCGAGCGGTAGGCGTAGGCTGACGTGATCGCGAGCAGCGCCGCGACCGCAAGGCTGGGCACCGCGTAGCCGCCGGCCCCGGCGGCTACTCCGCCGGCAAGCGCCCCCGCCGCCTGGCCCGCCGCCCAGGCCATGTTCGAGAGGCCGGCGGCGAAGCCCTGGTGCAACCCGCTCAGGTCGGCCGTCTCCGAAAGTGTGGTCAGCGCCGGCGCGAAGCAGAACCCGGCGCCGAGCGCGCCGATCATCAGCGACACCAGAACCGGACCGAGCGACTGCGCGGCCGCGATGCCGACCATCGAGGTGGCGCAGATCGCGGTCCCGATCACGAACGGCAGGCGACGGCCGACGCGGTCGGAATAGCGGCCGGCGATCGGGGCCAGCACGGCCTCGAGCCCGGCGCCGGCGATGAAGCCGGCGGCGATCGCGACGTGGCCGCCGCCGAGTTCGTCGATCCGCAGCGGCACCAGCAACTCGACCGCGCCGAACATCAGCGAGGGGACGGCGACGAAGGCGGTCGCGGTGAGGACTGGTCCCGAGAGGATCGTCTCGGCGACCTCGCGCAGCGGCTGGCGCTCGGGCGGGGCGACCTCCGGCATGCGCGCGGCGAATGCCGCGAGCACGATGGCGAAGCCGAGCACGGCGCCAAAGACCACGCCGGTGCCGATCTCCGCCGCGGTCGCTCCCAGCAGCGGGCCGACCAGCGCCCCGGCCACAGCGGTGCCGAGCGCCGTGCCGATCACCGATCCGCGCCGCTCGGGCGGGGCCGTCGTGATCAGCCAGGTCAGCGCACCCGACCAGATCAGCGCCCCCGCCACCCCCTGGGCGAAGCGCGCGCCGTCGAGCAGGAGGATCTCGTGGCCGAGGCCGAAGACGAGGCTGGACACGCCGAGCAGCAGCAGGCCGGCGATCACGGTCCGGCGCGGCCCGACCCAGGTGGCGACGAGCCCGGCCGGCAGCGACGCGATCAGCGTCCCGGCCGCGTAGGCGGCGGCAAGGATCCCCGCCTGGGCCTTGCTGAGCCCGAACTCGGCGACGTAGTCCGGCAGCAGCGGCGCGATGGCCGCATAGAAGGCGACGTCGAAGAAGACCATCGTCGAAGCGAGAATCAGTAGCCGCCGCATAGCCCTATCCAATCACCCTACCCGCGTTTTACTCCATGCCTTTTCGTCCATAAACTGACAGGTAGCATCGACATATCGTCTGAACCCCCGGAGGGGTGGCAGAGCGGTTGAATGCGGCGGCCTTGAAAGCCGTTAGATGCCCTCGGGTGTCTCGTGGGTTCGAATCCCACCCCCTCCGCTCATGTGCTGAAACCGGACACCACCCCCTCCGCTCACCGGCGGCGGCAGGAAAGCCTGCAACGCGGCCGAACTAGCGGGGATGAACCGTGAGCGGTGGCGGCAGCGTGCGCAGCGCGCGAGTGACGCGTTCGGACTGGTTCTGCTGCTGGTGCTGCTGACCTACGTGCTCGCCTCGGTGATCTCCAACGGAGGCTGGTCGGCGACGCTCTTGACCGCGGTAATGGGCACGACCTCGGTGGTCGCGCTGACCAGCTCGCACGCCCGTCCCGTCGTCGTCAGGTGGGCGCTGATCTTCGCCGCTTTGGCCGTCCTGCTCGCCGCCGTGGCGGCTATCGGGGGCGATCGGCAATGGCTCAGCGCCGCCAATTTCGTCTCGATCATCCTGCTCGCGATCGCGATGGTGGCCGTGCTCGGCCGCGTGGTCAGCTCGGCCAACGTCTCCTCGCGCACGATCCTCGGCGCGCTCAGCGTCTACGCCTCGCTCGGCATCCTCTTCACCTGGGCCTACGGCCTGATCGACAGGATCGAAGGCGGCGGCTTCTTCGGCGAAGCGACCGGGATCCAGGGCAGCGATTTCCTCTTCTTCAGCTACACGACGCTGACCACGACCGGCTACGGCAACCTGGTCCCCGCCGGCCAGGTCGGGCGCATGGTCTCCGGCTTCGAGATGATGCTCGGCCAGATCTTCCTGGTCACGCTCGTCGCCGGGCTGGTCAGCCTCTGGAAGCCTGGCGAAGGCCTGCTGCGACGGCACGCCAAGCGCGGCGGCGGCGAGCCGGGAGCTCAGCCGCTGAGCAGCGACTCAAGCTGAGCCAACTGCGCTTCCATCGCCTCGCAGAGGCGATCGCAGAGCTCCAGCACAGCGGGGTCCGAGATCCGGTAGAGCGAGCTCGTCCCCTGCTTGCGGCGGCTGACGAAGCCCTCCGCCTGCAACGCCGCCAGGTGCTTTGAGACGTTCTGCTGGGACGTGCCCAGCGCCTCGGTCAGCTCGCCGACCGAGGCCTCATCGCGGTGGCGGAGGATGTCAAGCACGCGCAGCCGGGTCGGATCGGCGAGCGCGTGGAAGCGCCGCGCGATCAGCTCGGCGGCATCGGGGTCAAGGGGGCTTTTCATCGCCATCTGTGTTATCTTCCTATCTACAACTGTAAAGTTGTTAAAGCGTGAATCTGGGAACTAGGATAGCGATGTCAACCAACGCCATCAAAAGATGAGGCGCCTCGGCCCGGTCGGGCGCCTCGGCCGCTTCGCCGCTTCCCAGCCCCGCTGGATCTTCATCGCCTGGGTGGCGATAGCCGTCGGGCTCGGGGCGCTCGCGCCCCGGGTCGAGACGGCCCTCTCGGGCGCCGGTTGGCAGGCCAACGGCTCGGAGTCGGTCGCGGCCCGCGAACGGGTCGACCGCGCCTTCGCCGGCGCCGGCGCCTACGCCCTCCAGGTCGCCGTCCACTCGTCGCGGCTGACCGTCGCCGACCCCGGCTTCCGCCGCAGCGTGCGGCGTGCCGAGCGCCTGCTCGCCGCCGACCCCGCCGTCAGCCGCGTGATCCCGCCCCGCCCCGGGGTCTCGATCTCGGCCGACGGGCACACCGCGGTGATCCGCGCCGGCGCCGCCCGCGATCCCGACGCGATGGTCGCCGCCGCCGGCGACCTCAAGGGCCCGCTGGGCGAGAGCGCCGCGGCCGGAGTCGAAACCAACCTGACCGGCGCCGCCGGCATGTGGTCGGACTTCAACGAAGCCAACAAAGACGCGATGCTGCGCTCGGAGCTGCTCTCCTGGCCGGTGACCCTGGCGATCATGTTGCTCGCCTTCGGTTCGCTCGTCGCCGCGGGCCTGCCCCTGATGCTGACGATCGTCGGGCTGATCGCCTCGGCCGGAGTCCTCTTCCTCGCCACCCTGATCGCCCCGGTCTCGATCTGGGCGATGAACTTCGCGCTGATGTTCGCCCTGGCGCTGGGCATCGACTACGCGCTCTTCATCGTGATGCGCTTCCGCAACGCCCTCTTCGGCGAGGGCCTCAACCCGGTCGAGGCGGCGGGGGCGACGATGGACACCGCCGGCAAGGCGGTCGTCTTCTCGGCCCTGACCGTGCTGATCTCGCTCTCGGCGGTGATGCTCGTCCCCAGTCCCGCCTTCCGCTCGGTCTCGCTCGGGATCATGATCGCGGTCCTCTTCGTGCTCGCGGCGACGCTGACCCTGCTGCCCGCGGTGCTGGCCAAGCTCGGCCCGCGCGTCGACCGGCTCGGCCTGCCCTGGGCGCACGGTGGCGACCATCGCTCTGCCCGCTTTGCGCGCTGGGGCGAACGGCTCTGGCGCCACCCGCTGCTGTTCGGCGGCGGCGCGGCGCTGATCCTGGTACTGCTGGCGCTTCCCCTGTTCGGCCTGCGGACCGGGATGCCGTCGATCAAGGTCGTCCCCAGCGGCGATCACTCGCGCCGCGGCTACGAAGACGTGGTCGGCGCGTTCGGCCCGGGCGCCCCGGGCGCGCTGCAGATTGTCTCGAAGCCGGGCGAGTCGCGCCGCGTCGCCGCCGTGTTGAGCGGCGACCCGGGGATCGCCGCCAGCCTGCCGCCGCAGGAGAGCCCCACCGCGGACGCCGCCCTGACCGAGGCGATCCCGGTCGACGGGCCCTCCACCCCGGCGTTCGGAGTCATGCTCGACCGGCTGCGCTCGGCGCTGCCCGCGGGTGCCCTCGTCGGCGGCGGAGCGGCCGAAAACCACGACCTCGAAGCGGCGCTCGCGGCGAAGACGCCGCTGGCGATCGGCGTCGTCCTCGCGCTCGGCTTCCTGCTCCTCCTGGTCGCCTTCCAGGCGCCGCTGATCGCGGCGATCGGCGTGCTGACCAACCTGCTGGCGACCGGCGCGGCCTTCGGCGTCGCCACGCTGATCTTCCAGGACGGGCGCCTCTCGGGCCTGCTCGGCTTCGAATCGCAGGGCTTCCTCGACGCCTGGGGACCGATCTTCTTCTTCGCGATGATCTTTGCGATCTCGATGGACTACACGGTCTTCCTGCTCTCCTCGGCGCGCGAGCACTGGGAGCGCACGGGCGACGCGCGCGAGGCGATGGTCGGCGGGCTCGCCCACTCCGGCCGCGTGATCCTCGCCGCCGGCGCGGTGATGGTCGCCGTCTTCTTCACCTTCGCCCTCTCCGGGCCGCTGCCGCCGAAGGAGATGGGCGTGATCCTCGGCGTCGCTGTCCTGCTCGACGCCTTCCTCGTGCGGCTGACCCTGCTGCCGGTCTTCCTGCGCCTCGCCGGGACCGCCGCGTGGTACCTGCCGAAGCCGCTCGGCCGGCTACTGCCCGACGTCCGCTTCGGGCACGAAAGTTAGTCGGAGAGCGCGACCCGCTCGATCTTCTTCTCCTCGACCGGGCGGTCGGAGGCGTCGGTCTCGCTCGCCTCGATCGCGTCGACGACGTCCATGCCGGCCGTGACCGTGCCGAAGACGGTGTGCTTGCCGTCGAGCCAGGGCGCCGCCTCGGTGGTGACGATGAAGAACTGCGAGCCATTGGTGTTGGGTCCGGCGTTGGCCATCGCCAGGGCGCCGCGGACGATCTTGTGCTCGTTGAACTCGTCCTCGAATTCGTATCCGGGGCCGCCGCGGCCGGTACCCTCCGGGCAACCGCCCTGGATCATGAAGTCGGCGATGATCCGGTGGAAGATCAGCCCGTCGTAGAAGCCGTCGCCGGCGAGCTTGCGGAAGTTCTCGACCGTCTTCGGGGCGTCGGAGTCGTGCAATTCGAACACGATCTCCCCGGCATTGGTGTGCATCGTCGCCTCTGACATGGCCGCTCACCCTACAGATCACCCGCTGACCCGCACGAGCACCGGGCGGGAGGCGCCGGGGGCGTAGGGCCAGCGCTCCTCGGCCAGGGCGACGGCGCGCAGGCGGATCCGCGCCGTGCCGGTGACGTAGCGGAAGCGGTAGCGGGCGTGGAAGCGTCCGCTGTGATCGCTGCGGGTGACCAGCACCGGCCGCCAGAGGCGCGACTCGTTCTCGAAGTACTGGATCGCGACCAGCTTTCCGCGCCGCGGCACGGGCGCCCCGCGCGTCCTCACGCGGCCCCAGAGCCGCACCGAGCCGCCGGTCTGCAGGCTGCGCGGCGCGGCGCCGAGCGTCGCCGCCCCGCGCACCCGCAGCGCCAGCGCCGGGCGGCGTGCGCCGGCCAGCCCGCGGCTGCCGGGGAAGACGACGGTGATGCGACGCGAGGGGCCGCTGGGCAGCGCGAGGTGAAAGCCGCCGTGCCGGCCGCTGCGGATGACCCTGACGCGCCGGCGCGTCAGGGCGCCGCGCGAGGGCCGCGAGACAACCCGCAACCGCCGTCCCGCCAGCCCGGCGCCGGCGGCGTTGAGCAGGCGGCCGGAGAGCGCCGCACCGGCGCCGAAAGGCACGGTCACGCGCGGCCCGCGGCGGTGGCGCCAGCGCAGCTTCGCGAACAGCCGGGTCTTCGCTCCGGGGGCCGGGACGTGCAAGCCCGGGCCGCCGCCCTCGCCACGCCCGGCGGCCGGCCGGCTCGGCCCGACCGGCGAAGGCGTCTTGCGCAGCGCCATCTCGGCGCCGTCGGCGCGGCGCGTGGTCGAAGCCGTGTTACCGGCGCCGTCCTTGGCCTCGGCCCGGAAGACGTAGGTGCCGGGGTCGAGGTTCTCGGGGACCGCCGCGACCAGGCTCGCGGAGAGAGCCGACTCGCCCCGCTGGAGCCCGGTCGGCAGTTCGAGCCAGCGATCCGCGTTGAGCCGCTTGTACTCGATGGTCCCGGAGGCCGGGCCGGAGTGCTCATCGCTCACCGTGGCGGCGATCGAGCCCGGCAGCTCGGCGGCAGTCGGATCGGGCACCGGCTCGAAGGCGAGCCCCGGTGGCACGTCGTCGAGGCGCATCGGCGTCTCGGTCGCCGTGGCCGAGTTGGAGTTGCCCGCCTCGTCGCGCAACCAGAGCTGGAGCGAGTAGACGCCGGGCCGCGGCAGCTTGCGGTCGGCGAGGGCGGAGATCTCATGCCCGGCGGCCAGCTTGACGCCGGTGTCGTAGCCGGCCGGCCCGGTGATCCGCCAGTAGGCGGCGCCGATCGGGCTGGCCGGGCCCTGATCGGGGTTCTGCCAGGAGAAGTCGAAGTCGTCGACGCGGCGCCATCCCTCGCCCCCGGCGAGCCTGAGGTCGCGCGGATGCGCGGGCGGATTGTTGTCGATCCGGACCTGGGTCGGGAAGAGGCAGGCGCTGTTGCCGGCGAAGTCGGTGGCGCAGCGCTTCAGCTCGTGCGGGCCGTCGCTGAAGCTCGTCGTCTGCACCGTCACCTCGTCGGCGGCGCCGGTCGGGCAGGGCAGCATCCGCGTCGCCCGCCACTCGCCGTCGATCATCGCCTTCGCGCACGGGTACTCGGTCAGCCCCACCCGCGCCCCGTCGATCAGCGTTTCGCTGAAGCGCACGCCGCCGCCGACGTCGGTGTCCCAGTAGTTGACCCGCTGGGCGCCGCGACGCCAGCCACCCGCGGCGAGATCGGCCCCGGCGGCGCCCGGCACCGGCGAGTAGCCGTCGTAGAGGTCGAAGGTCAGGCTGCGTACGGCGGACCAGGAACCGGGGTCGATCGAGCACCACTTGCTCTCCGCCCGCGCGCAGAGCAGGCGATCCTCAATCGCCGGCTGAGGGATCGAAAGTTCAGTCGAAGAAGCCGCGCTGCGTCGTGTCGGTCGCGCTCGCGGTCGCGAACGGGTCAAAGCCGCCGTTCCAGTTGCCGGCGCCGATCCGCTGCTCGATCCCGTCGTGCAGGGCGTGCCACCAGGTGCCGCTGACGCGGCTGATCGCGGTGCCGCCCGGAGCGACCCAGCGCCAGCGTGCGAAGCGCGTGCCGGTGACCGTCCCGCCGCCCTTCGTGAAGCTCTTCACGTGCTCGCCGTCGCCGCCGCACCAGGCATCGTGGCGGAACTTGGCGCCGCCGGTGCTGTCGGCCCAGTCGGCGTCGAGGTCCACACCCCAGCCGCATTGGGCGACGCGATAGTTGCCCGCCGTCGCCTCGCGCGCCGCCAGCAGCAGCAGCGCCAGCGCCAGCGCTATCCCCATCGCCAAGATCCGTCCCAGCCCACCACGCGTGCCCGACATCGACCCTCCTCCGTTCGCCTTGCAGATGGGGGTTCAAGGGCGCAGCGCCGCGATCTCTCCCCCCGCGGACGGATGTGCCGGCGGAAAAGCCGCAGGGCGCGGCAGTGCTCACGACCGGGCTCTGCGAAAATGGCCGCGATGCCACTACCGAGCGAAGATCAGATAACCGAGAAGCTGCGCGCCGTGATCGACCCCGAGCTGCGGCGCTCGATCGTCGAGCTGGGCATGGTCCGCTCGATCGAGGTCAAGGACGACGGCCGGGTCGAGGTGGTCGTCTCGCTGACCACCGCCGGCTGCCCGATCCGCTCGCACTTCGAACAGGCGGTCGCCCAGCAGGTCTCCCAGCTCGACGGGGTGACCTCGGTCGCGGTCGGCTTCGACGTCCTCTCCGACGAGGAGAAAGGCAACCTGCAGCAGACCCTCGGCCGCGGCAAGCTGCCCGAGGGCGCGCTCGCCCAGGTCAAAAACGTGATCTGCGTCGCCTCCGGCAAGGGCGGCGTCGGCAAGTCGACGATGACCGCCAACCTGGCCGCGGCGCTGACCGCCGAAGGCCACCCTTCCGGCGCCCTCGACTGCGACGTCTACGGCTACTCGATGCCGCGCATGCTCGGCGTCAACCGCAAACCGGAGGTCAACGCCGAGCGCAAGATCCTGCCGATCGAGGCAGCCGGCGGCGTCAAGGTGATGTCGATCGGCTTCTTCGTCGAGGAGAACTCGGCGGTCGTCTGGCGCGGCCCGATGCTGCACAAGGCGATCCAGCAGTTCCTCGAGGACGTCGCCTGGGGTGAGCTCGAGTACCTGCTGCTCGACCTGCCGCCCGGCACCGGCGACGTCTCGATGACCCTCTCCCAGCTCCTGCCGCAGGCCAAGTTCGCGATCGTCACCACGCCGCAGCCGGCCGCCCAGACGGTCGCCAAGCGCGCCGCGGACATGGCGGCCAAGTTCGACCTCGAGCTGCTCGGGGTGATCGAGAACATGTCCGGCTTCACCACCCCCGACGGCGAGCGCTTCACGATCTTCGGCGAGGGCGGCGGGCAGCTGCTCGCCGACGAGCTCGACATCCCGCTGCTCGGCAAGGTGCCGCTGTCGGAGCCGCTGCGCGAACACGCCGACGACGGCACCCCGCTGGTCACCGCCGAGCCCGACTCACCGGCCTCGCAGGCGATCCGCCAGGCCGCCCGCGGCATCATCGCCTCCACGCCGCAGGAGCTGCCGGTGCTGCAGGCGACCCCCGCCCCGGCCGAAGCGCCGCCGGTCGGCGGCACCCCGCTGCCGGTCGTTCAATAGCAGCGCGGCTCTAGGCCGCGCTCTTGCTCTTGTAGTAGTTCGCGTTGATCTCGGCGTATTTGGCCCACTCGGCCGGGAGCTGGTCCTCGGCGAAGCAGGCGTCGACCGGGCAGGCCTCGACACAGGCGTCGCAGTCGATGCACTCGTCGGGATCGATGTAGAGCATCTCGACCGAGTCGTAGTCGGGCTCGTCCGGCGTCGGGTGGATGCAATCCACGGGGCAGACCTCGACGCACGAGTTGTCCTTCTGGCCAATGCATGGCTCGGCGATCACGTAGGTCATTCGAAGTTTCTCCTGGATTTGTCGTTGCGTTGCCCGGCGAGACACGTCCCTGCCAAGCGCGAGCGGACATTTTAGGGAAATGGGGATGATGTGCCGATGCTGCTGCTGACCGGAGCCACTGGAAGCATCGGGTCGCGCCTGCTGCCGCTGCTGCTCGAGCGTGGCGACGAGGTGCGCTGCCTGGTGCGCGAGCCGCGCCGGCTCGGCCCCCATCGGGTCGACGTGCAGATCGCCCTCGGCGACCTCGGCGAGATGTCCGATCCCTATCTGATGCGCCAGGCGCTGCGCGGCGTCGACACGGTGATCCACCTGGCGGCGACGATCCGCGACCAGCCGCCGCACCGGATCGAGGAGCTCAACGGGCTGGCGAGCGTGCGGCTGCTGCGCGCCGCCGAGCGCAGCCGGGTCGAGCGCTTCGCCTTCTTCAGCGCGCTCGACGCCGCCGCCGCCCAGCGCACGCGCTTCTTCCGCGCCAAGTGGCTGGCCGAGCGGGCGATCGCCTCCTCGCCCCTGCAGACGACGGTGTTCGCGCCCTCGATCGTCTATGACCACAGCGACCCCTGGGTGACGCTGCTGCGCCGCTTCTCCTTCCTGCCCGTGCTGCCGGTCTCCGGCCGCGGCCGCGCCCACTTCCAGCCGATCTGGGCTGCCGACGCGGCCCGCTGTGTGGTCGGCGCGCTCGACCGCGAGCGGCGCGAGCGCTACGAGCTGGCCGGGCCGGAGACGCTCAGCTACGACGAGATGTCGGATCTCGTCAGCCGCGTCGCCGGACGGCCACGCCCGCTGGTCCACGTTCCCCTGCCGTTGATCCGGGCCGGGCTGATCGGCCTCCGCAACGTCTTCGGCGAGGCCGTGTTCGCTACCTGGGAGGAGGCAGAGTTGATGGAGGTATCGATGACCAGCGAGCGCGGCACCGCGGATGCGGAGGAGCTCGGCGTGCAGCCGAGAAGGATGGGCGATGTTCTTGCGGAGGGTTAGCGGGCGCCTCGGCGTCGCCGCCGCGCTTGCGATCGCCCTCGTCGCGCTCTGCGCGGCGCAGGCCCCCGCGCGCACCCTGGTGCCGCCGAAGCCGGGCGTCTTCTTTGGCGTCAGCGACCGCGGCACGACCGCCGACTACGAAGAATTCGCCACTTTGCTCGACAAGCACCCGGCCCTGCTGGAGACGTTCCACCCCTGGGGCAACAGCCTCAACAAGGCCTACGAACGCTGGCGCGAAACCGAAACCAGGCCGATCCTGCACATCTCGACCGCCGACGACCAGACCCTGGCCGAGATCATCACCCCGAAGCAGATCGCGCTCGGCTACGGCGACGACTACCTGCTGCAGCTCAACAGCTTCTTCTACAACCACGGCGTACTCGGCTACATCAGACCGCTCGGCGAGCCCAACCGCTGCCTCAACGTCTGGTCGGCGGTCAACTGCGACGGCAGCCAGAAAGGCGGCGACCACACGACCGGCTGGTACAAGCAGGCCTTCCGCCGGATCGTCACGATCGTGCGCGGCAACGGCACGCTCGACCAGGTCAACGCGACCCTCGCCGAAATTGGCCTGCCGCCGGTCAACCGGACCAAGGGGCCGCCGCCGAACAGCCTGCCGGCGGCGCCGGTGAGCATCATCTGGAGCCCGCTGCCGGGCGGCTCGCCGCGGGTCAAGGGCAACTTCCCCGGCAACTACTGGCCCGGCAGCCGCTGGGTCGACTGGGTCGGCACCGACTTCTACTCCCAGTATCCCGTCTGGAAAGACCTCAACCGCTTCTTCTACGCCCGGTTCTGGCGCAACAAGCCGTTCTCAATCGCCGAGTGGGCGGTTTACGGGAAAGACGAACCGCGCTTCGTCAAACAGCTGGTCGCCTGGACCGCGAAGCGCAAGCGGGTGCGGATGTTCGTCTACTACGACGGCTTCGGCCCCGGCGAGAACCCCTATGACCTACGCCTCTACCCCCGCACCACGAACACCCTGCGCCTCAAGGCCCGCCGCCCCAACTTCCTCGAGTACGCCGAATACAACGCCAGCATCCTCCCCGAGCTCCCACCGAAGCCGAAGAAGACCGCGGCCACCGAGGCGCCAGTCCCCTAGCCGCCGACGGGCCGATTTGTCGTCTATAACCCGACAAATCGGCCCATCGGCGGGGTGTTAGCGCTGCTTCAGGAGGCCGCGGATGGCCTCGGTGAGGCGTCGCGGTTCGCGTTCGATCTGCCGCCAGGTGCAGCGGGACACGCGCCAGCCGGCAAGCTGCAGCCGCTGCTCACGCTCTCTGTCGCTCTCGAAAGCGGAGCCGGTGTCATGAAAGCCGCGACTGTCCGCTTCTACGATCAATTTCGCGTCGCGCCAGAGGAAGTCCGGCATCGTGGAATGGCCGCCGGGGTGGAGCGTCACATTGACCTCTGGCCGCGGAAGCTGAGCACGCTCACACATGTTCAGGAAGGCAATCTCCATGTCGCTGCGCGTCCACTTCGTCAGCGGATGGATCTCGTCGATCACCATGCGCAACCGGGCAACACCCCGGCGCCCCCGTCGAGCGTTGACCAGCCTCCGAACGGCGTCGTGGTTGAGGACGCGCCGCACCTCCGCCTCGGAAACCGCCTTCCGCAGCTCCCAAGTCGGGGCAACGGCGGCGAAGTCCAGCAATGTCCGGGCCACCGTGGTGCAAGGAATCCCACGTAGCACGGTCCGATCGGCGGGCGTCAGCGAGTCACCCCGATGCGCATCGATTCCCTTCGGACTCCGGCCCCGCCGATTCGGAGCCATCACATCAATCGACGCCCGCGTATTGCGCCGCAGCCGCCACAACGCCACCGCGGACCGATGCGACAAAACAGCGTCCGGCCCACAAACCAACACCGCCGCCAGAAGCCGCTTCTCGGCGGTTGGCGCTGTGTGCCCGACTGCATACACGCCTTGATTCACTCGATGGAGTCGTCCCTTCTCCGCCCGTTCCTGGACCACGCGCCTGTCCATCCCCATTCCTTCGAGTTGATGCAGGGCAACGAGTCCGTGCTGTCGCCGAGCATGCTCGGCTATCTCCCGATCCCAGTCCCCGCGCGGGACAAGAGGACGGGCCGATTTGTCGTCTATAACCCGACAAATCGGCCCATCGGCGGGTTTTGGGGGGTGCGCCGGTGACATGGGGCGACGCTGACACGCTGCGACGCGCGGGTGGCGCGCACAATGTGCCAATTCGCCCCGTCCGTCGAAAAATTCGCCCCCGCATCGGTCGAAGAAAGGCCTCCGTGCCGAGGAATTCGTCTCGGCGACTCAGCGCCGGCGCGAGCCGTTGACCCGTCTCGGAAGATCCGGGGTGTGCGATTGGCGAGCGCCGGACCAATCGGGGCCGGGAAGCAAGAGGCCCGGATAGCAGCGCTATCCGGGCCTCTGAGGACGCCGCCCTGAGCCGGTCCGCCGCCGCCAGGCGTGCGCACCGGGCTTTCGAGCCGGGTCAACGGCTCGTTACATCATGCCGCCCATGTCGGGCATGCCACCGCCGCCCGGCATGCCGCCGCCGGCGCCACCCTCCTCGGGGGGCTCGGCGATGATCGCCTCGGTGACGAGGATGTTCTTGGCGATCGAGGCCGCGTTCTGCAGCGCCGACCGGGTCACCATCGTCGGGTCGATCACGCCGGCCTTGATCAGGTCGCCGTACTCGCCGTTGGCCGCGTTGAGGCCTTCGCCGGCCTTCAGGTCGCGAACCTTGTTGACGACGACCGAGCCCTCCAGGCCGGAGTTCTCGGCGATCTGACGGACCGGCTCCTCGAGCGAGCGGTGCACGATCCGTGCCCCGGTCGCCTCGTCCGGCTCGTCGAGCTTGTCGGGATCGAGGTCGCTCTGCGCGTTCAGCAGCGCGACGCCACCGCCCGGCACAACTCCCTCCTCGAGCGCCGCCCGGGTCGCCTGAAGGGCGTCCTCGACGCGGTGCTTTTTCTCCTTCATCTCGGTCTCGGTGGCGGCGCCGACCTTGACCACGGCGACACCGCCGGCCAGCTTGGCGAGGCGCTCCTGGAGCTTCTCGCGATCGAAGTCGGAGTCGGTGTTATCGATCTCCTGCTTGATCTGGTTGATCCGGCCTTTGATGTCCTCTGCGTCGCCGGAGCCGTCGATGATCGTGGTCGTGTCCTTGGAGACGACGACGCGACGCGCCTTACCGAGCTGGGCCAGCTGGGTGTTCTCCAGTTTGAGGCCCATCTCCTCGGTGATCACCTCGCCGCCGGTGAGGATCCCGATGTCCTCGAGCATCCGCTTGCGGCGATCGCCGAAGCCCGGCGCTTTGACGGCCACACCCGTGAAGGTGCCGCGCAGCTTGTTGACCACCAGGGTCGCGAGGCATTCGCCCTCGACGTCCTCGGCGACGATCAGCAGCGGCTTGCCGCCCTGCATGACCTGCTCGAGCACCGGCAGGATCTCCCGCACGTTGCCGATTTTCTGGTTGGCGATGAGGACGTAAGGGTCCTCAAGCACGGCCTCCATGCGGTCCTGGTCGGTGACCATGTACGGGGAGATGTAGCCCTTGTCGAACTGCATCCCCTCGGTGAACTCCAGCTCCATGCCGAAGGTCTGGCCCTCCTCGACGTTGACGACGCCGTCTTTGCCGACTTTCTCGATCGCGTCGGCGATCGTGTCGCCGATCTCATCGTCGGCGGCGGAGATGGCGGCGACGCGGGCGATCTGGTCCTTGCCCGCGACCTCCTTGGACTGCTTGCCGCGCAGGTTGTCGACGACGTCGTCGACGGCCTTCTCGATCCCGCGGCGCAGGGCCAGCGGGTTGGCGCCGGCGGCGACGTTCTTGAGGCCCTGGCGGACGATGATCTGGGCCAGCAGGGTCGCCGTCGTGGTGCCGTCGCCGGCCACGTCGTTGGTCGCCGTGGCGACCTCGCGGACGAGCTGGGCGCCCTGGTTCTCGAAGACGTCCTCGACCTCGATCTCGCGGGCGATGGTGACACCGTCGTTGGTGATCGTCGGCGCGCCGAACTTTTTGTCGAGCACGACGTAGCGGCCTTTCGGGCCGAGCGTCACCTTGACGGCGTCGGCGACGGCGTCGACGCCAGCCTGCAGCGCCCCGCGTGCCTCCTCCTTGTACTTCAGCTCCTTGTGAGCCATCTGTTCTTCCTTCCTCCTTGGTCTCTCTAAGTCCTGTGGCGGGGTCTAGCCGAGCTTGGCGAGCACGTCCGACTCACGCAGCACGAGCAGGTCGTCGCCCTCGACGGTGACCTCGGTGCCGCCGTATTTGGAGTAGAGGACCTCGTCGCCCTCGCTCAGGTCGAGCGGGCGGCGGCTGCCGTCCTCCTGGATTGCGCCATCGCCTACGGCGACGACCTTGCCCTTCTGCGGCTTCTCCTTGGCCGTGTCGGGGAGGACGATGCCGCTAGCGGTCGTCTCCTCCTCCTCGATCGGCGTGACTATCAGCCGGTCCCCGAGGGGCTTCAGCTTCATCCGTGAACCTCCGTTATGGGTGATTTACTGGTCAAAGTCGTGAATTTCGCGCCTCAGAGCCGTTTCCAGGTCCCTGGGCGGTTGGCACTCTACACATGTGAGTGCCAAGGCCTTGTAAAGATAGCGCTACGGGTCAGCCGCTGGCAAGCAATTTGCATCCGAGCAGGCGAGCGATGCCCTCGCCGCCGCGCGCCATCACCCAGTCGTGGTTCCACTCGAAGACCGGGCGGGCGACCGGCGCCAGCAGGTTCATCCAGGCCTTCGTCGTCGCCACGTTCCACTCGTAGACGACGGCGGTGACGCCGTCGCGCTCGTAGAGGCGCCAGCGGCCGATGCCCTCGAGACCGCCGACGACCCGACCCTCCATCAGGTGAGGCCACTCGACCCGCGTCGTCGTCACCTCGAACTCGACCCGATACGGCAGCAGGCTGCGCCAGACCATGCGCGAGACGGCGCCGACCCGGTCGCCGTCGCCCGGGTTCAGTTCGTCGGCCGCCTCGACCCCGCGCCACCACTCGGGCCAGCGCTCCTGGGCATAGAGCGCCTCCCAGGCCCGCTCACGCTCGCAGTCCAGAAGCCAGGTCGTCAGGAAGGCGTAGTCGGCCACTCGAGCTGGATCCGTGGGCGCCGCGCTCAGTTGTGGTGCGGCGTCTCTCCGTTGCCGAAATGAGCGCCGGGGGGCTCGACGATCTGCGAGAAGCGGATCACGGTGACGATGTCGTCGGGGCCGACGGTGCGACCGTAGATCTGTTCGAGGAACTTGATCTCGTCCTCGAGCCGGCGGAACTCCGGGTTGTCGTGCTCGATATCGCGCGGCGAGAGATCGCCGACCTTCTTGACCTCGACGTCGTCGATGCAGGCGGCGAAGATTTTCTCGCGCGGGCTGTGGCGGAAGCCGACCGTGATCCAGACGACCTGGCCGCGCTCGTACTTGCTCGTCTTGTCGCCGAGCCGGATCGTCGCCGTCTTGCGACCGCGCTTGAGCTGGTCGACGAAGACCGTCGAATAGAAGTTGAGCACGTAGATCCCGCCTCGCATGGCGGCGAGATTATCCGACGGGCGTCGCAACGGTGTGTCCAGGCGTCTGGACGTGTGTACTAAACGGGGTGTAGACGAGCCGCAAAGCGTCGATGGGAGGAGCGATGCCCTTCGCTTCGACCAACCGGTTCCGACTGCTTGCCGCTCTCTGCGCCTGCGCCGCCCTGGCGCTCGCGCTGACCGGCCCGAGTGCGGCCTCGGCGGCAACCTGCGCCGGCAAGCACGCGACGATCGTCGGCACCCCCGGCAACGACGTTCTCGTCGGCAAAAAGGCCAGCGACGTGATCTACGGCGGCGGTGGCGACGACAAGATCTCCGGCGGGCCGAACGGCAACGACACGATCTGCGGCGGCCCCGGCGACGACAAGATCGTCGGCGGGCGCGGCAACGACTCCCTCTACGGCGAAGGCGGCAACGACCGCCTGCTCGGCGAAACCGGCGGCGACAGCCTGATCGGCGGCGGTGGCGACGACCAGCTGTTCGGCGCCAAGGGCCCCGACTCCGAGCACGGCGGCGCCGGCGACGACACGCTGCTCGGCGGCCGCGGCCCCGACGCGCTCAAGGGCGGCGCCGGGGACGACACGATCTACGCCGGCAAAGCAAGCGAGAAGGTCGTCGACGGCGAGGGCGGCGACGACCGGGTCTACGGCGGGCGCGGCAACGACGTGCTCTCCGGCGGGGCCGGCAACGACGTCGTCGACGGCGGCCTCGGCGACGACACGCTGAACGGCGACGGCGGCACCGACCTCGTGCTCGGCAACCACGGGCGCGACGATGTGTCCGGCGGCGCGGGCGACGAAGACGTGCTGCGCGGCGACATCGGCTTCGACAAGATCGACGGCGGGCCGGGGGAACGCGACATCGCCTCCTTCGCGACGGCTTCTGAAGCGGTGCAGGTCGATCTCGCCGCCGGCACCGCCCGCGGCGACGGCCGCGACCAGATCGCCGCCGACACCGAGGACATCGTCGGTTCCGCCTATGACGACACCCTGACCGGCGACAGCGCCACGAACCGGATCGACGGCGGCGCCGGCTACGACGAGCTCGACGGCGGCGCCGGCCCGGACGCCCTCTACGGCGGCCCGGGCGGGGCGAGTTGCGAGAACGCGGCGACCTCCGAATCGTGCGACAGGCCGGAGGCGATGGCGCCCGGCCCGCAGGTTTCGCGGGTACGCAGCATCGACGGCAGCGGCTCGCTCACCGTCCAGGGCTCCTCCGCCCCCGACGCGGTGACGATCTCCCAGCAGGGCTCCGACTTCATCGTCGCCGACGGCGGCATCCCGGCCGGCAATGTCGACGGCTGCACGCCGAGCAACGGCGTCGCGGTCTGCCCCGCCGACGTGCAGACGATCCTGATCGACGTCGACGGCGGCAACGACTTCGTCGCGGTCGACGGCAGCGTCCCCTCCCAGGTCGAAGTGCGGATCGACGGCGGCCCTGGCGCCGACACGCTCAAAGGCGGGCGCGGCGGCGACCTGATCGAGGCCGGCGACGACAACGACCCCGACGTGCTCGAAGGCGGCGCCGGCGACGACGCCCTGATCGGCGCCCGCACCGACTTCCACGTCCCGGTCCACAGCGGCAAGAGCACCCTGATCGGCGGCGCCGGATCCGACGTCCTGGTCGGCGGCGACCCCTGCGACGGCGACTACTTCGACGGCGGCTCGGGCAACGACGACGCCAACTTCTTCCGCTTCACCCCGGGCGTCTTCGCCGAAGTCGGCGGCCAGGTGCGGCGCGCCGGCAGCCCCTGCACCCCCGGCCACATCGACACCTCGGTCGAGCAGTTCGAGGGATCGCCCGGTCCCGACGTGCTGATCGGCAGGCGCGGCGACAGCCTGATCGGCCACGGCGGCCGCAACCGCCTGCGCAACCGCGCGGCCCGCTGAGCGCCGCCCGGCCTAACAGGCGCATCGCGCCCGCTGTTCAGAAGATGTAGTTGCGCAGTTTCAGGGGGTTGAGCACCGTCACCCGCCCGCGGCCGGGGCGAACGATGCCGGCCCGCTCGAGGTCGGCGAGGAAGCGGCTGACGCTCTCGCGCGAGGTGCCGGCGAGTTGGGCGAGGTCGGACTGGTTCATTCGGATCGTGATCTCGCCGCCCTCGGTTGTGCGCGGCGCCTCTTCGGTGACAAGTTGGGAGAGCACGCCGGCGACGCGGCTGGGCACGGTCTGGAAGGACTGGCGCGAGATCCGCTCGTTGGCGGCGCGCAGGCGGCGCACGAGGGCGGCGACCAGCTTGACCGTGATCTCCGGGTGGCGGGCGAGCAGCGAGCGCACCTCGCCCGCCGGCAGGGCGAGCAGCTCACCGTCGCTGAGCGCTTCGACGCTGGCCGAGCGCACCTCGCCGTCGAGCATCGCGAGCTCGCCGAAGATGTCCCCGGGGCCGAGCGTCGCCAGCGTGATCGCGCGGCCATCGGAATGCTCGCGGGTGACCCGAAAGCTGCCCGAGCGGACGATGTAGCAGGCGTCGGAATGGTCGCCCTCGTGGAAGACGCGGGTCGCGGCCGGGAAGGAGCGCGGCACCGCAACCTGCGAGAAGCTCTCCAACTCGGAAGGCTCGAGATCGGAGAAGAGCGGCACGCTGCGCAGCAGCTCGACCGGGCTCAGGCTCTCCTCGGCATCCCCCATTCGGCTGATTATCCACCCAAGGGGGAGAGACATGCCCGCCAAGCGCTTAAGAGAGCATGAAATCACATTCAGGTTTTGTAGACATATCTGTAGACTTCGGCCATGGCCGAAGTCGAGACGACGACGATCCGCGTGCGACAGAGCACCCGGGAGCGCCTGGCGCAGGAGGCGAAGGAGGCCGGGATGAGCGTGATCGAGATGGTCGATGCAGCGGTCGAGCTTTGGGAGGAGCAGCGGCTCCTGGCCTCGATGGACGAGTCCTATGCGAAGTACGGGGACGAGATCCACGAGGAAATGAAGGACTGGCTGGAGATGCCCGATGGCTGGCCCGACGCCGACGATTAGGCGGAGGGTCAAACGCGGCGAGATCTACATGGCAGATCCCGATCCCGTCGTCGGCCATGAGCAGGGCGGACGGCGACCCTTCCTGATCGTCTCGGTCGACGCGATGAACAGCTCGCGGGCGGCGCTCACGATCGCGGCGCCGCTGACGACAACCGATCGCGGCAACGCACTACACGTGAGGCTCGCCCCCCCGGACGGGGGCGTCGACAGGGTCAGCTTCGCGATGCCGGAGATGACGCGGGTGCTATCGACGCTGCGGCTGAAGCGCAGGCTCGGCCGGGCCTCCCCGGACACCGTCGAAGCGGTCGCCAAGCACGTCGGCATCCTGATCGGGCTCGGCCGCAGCCGCTGAGCGAGCACCGGCCTCGCGACCGGTGCTCGCCCCCCGTGTGGTTAGCGCGAACGGTGCCTGCGCAGCGCGCCCTTGCGCTGCAGCGATCGCTGGCGGCGCTGCGAACGCTGCCTACGAAGGGCGCGGAGGCGGCGCTGCAAACGCTGTTTGCGGTGCAGCCGCTGGCGCAGCTTGCGCTCGCGGATCTCGGCCCGTGGACGGTAGGCCGGCCGGACCACGATCGGGGCGATCGCCGCACCGGCGGTCGAGCCTGAGTTCGGCTCCGGGTCGGGTGCGGCGCCGACACCGCTGAGCACCACCTGGCTGCCGCCGTCGCTTTCGCCGAAGAGGCTGAACGTCGCTTTCTTGACACCCTCGCTGAGCGGCTGGAAGCGGACCTGCGCGGTGCAGGTCGCGGCCGGGTCGATGAGGCGACCGGTGCAGTTCTCGTCGAGCAGCTGGAAGCTGCCGACGGCGCCGCCGGAGATCACCGCGATGAACACGCCGCCGGGCCAGTTGCCGGCGTTGGTGATTTCGATCTCGCGGGTGCTGCCCGCGCCGCCGACCTTGGCCGAGCCGAACTCGACCGGATTGGGATCGGCGCTGAAGTAGGGGCCGGCGCCAATGCCGCTGAGGTCGGCGTAGAAGTCGTAGCCGTTCGAGCGCGCACGGACCTGCGCTTCGTATTCGGCAAGCGGTTCGTCGGGGTTGAAGTTGACTTCGAGCGAGCAGGATCCGCCGGGCTGGACGGGGCCGCTCCAGCAATCGCTGTTGCCGACCCAGAACGAGCCCGACCCGGGGCCGCTGGTCTGCAGCGATTCGATCCAGACTTCTTCGGCGCCTTCGTTGCGCAGTTCGAGGTTGGCCTGGGCGGTGTTGTAGATCGGCTGCGGGCCGAAGTCATAGCTGCCGGGCTCGAAGCTGAGCTGCGGTTCTGAAACCGGAGCGGCGAAGCCGGCGGCCGGACGGACAGCGATCACGGCGAGAATCGTGAGCAGCGCGGCGAGCAGGACGAGGGGGATTCGGGCGGATTTGGACGAGTGTTTGAGTGAGTGCATGGACGACTGATCGACCGCGAACGTGCCGGGCCGAAATCTGGGTGGGGAATTTCAACCAGCCGGGTCGGTCAGCGCTGCGACGTCGGCCCGATCGACCGGGCGGCCGCGGGCGAGCTTCATCCGAATCAGGTCGTCGAGGCCGGCTACCTGGATGCGCAGGTCATCGAGGCCGATCGTCAGGGCGCGATCGCGCAGCTGATCGTAGGGCGCCGCACCGGGCGCGTCGTGCAGCACATCGATGTCGCCGTGCGGGGTCGAGAGCTGCCAGATCGTCGCCCGCGGGAGCATCGCCGCGTCGATCTCGAGGTTCTCGTGGCCGGGGTTGAGGACTCGCGCATCCAGCGCCCGCAAAGCCCGCGCCAACCGCGCCAGGTTCCGCGGGTCGGGCTCGGGGATCAGATCGACGTCGTTAGTCATCCGCGTGTTGCCGTGGGTCTGCGCCGCCATCCCGCCGACCAGCACGAAGTCCACCCCGTGCCGGGCCAGCTGCTCGAGGATCCGCTCGGCGTCGAGCGGCGCGGGGCTCCGCTCAGCTGCCATGGGCGCGCCTCCCGGCCTCCGAAAGACGCCCCGCGAGCCGGTTCCAGGAACTCGCCAGCGCGAGGCGCTGCTCGGGGGTGCGCTCCCTCATCGCTGCGAGGTGGACAGGGTCGTGGTGCCCTTCGAGCCGCTCCGAGTCCAGCACCAGCGTCTCCCCCAGGGCGGCAAGCAGGCGCTCCACCGTCTCGAGGCTGGGCGAGATCTCGCCGCGCTCGATCCGGCTGACCGCGGCCTGGTCGGTGGCGGCGCGCAGCGCCAGGCTGCGCTGGCTGATCCCGTGACGCTTCCTCGCCTCCCTGACCAGATCCGATGCCTTCATAGGCATAATTATGCCATAAAAGGCCTCGTTACCTGGCGGAGGCGGTGAGCTTACGGGGGCCGCGGCTGAAGCCGGCGCTGAGCAGGGCCTGCTCGTGGCCGGAGCCGATCACCGCCTCGCCGTCGAGCTTCTCGACCCCGAGCTTGGGCAGGCGGCCGGTGGCGACGGCGTCGGCAAGGGCCCGCATCGCGGTGGCGAGGGCGGCGGCGTCGAGCTCGACCAGGCGGAGGATGCTGCGGCCGCCGCGCTCGACGTAGACCAGCGGCTCGCCGTCGCGCAACAGCGCGTAGGCGCCGGGGACGCGGGCGGGGCGGCGGCCCGAGGGCGGTTTCGGCCAGGGCAGGGAGGCACCGTAGGGGTTGGCCGGGTCGGTCGCGGCGAGCAGCTGGAACGAGCCGTCGGGTTCGGGCAGCGAGCGCAGCCGCTCGACCGCGCCGGGCAGGGCGAACTGGGCGCCGCCGAGCCCCTCGACGAAGTAGCCGCGGCGAGCGGTGCCGAGCAGCTCGAGGTTGCCGAGCTCCGCGTAGAGGGTCGAGAAGCCGCCCGGCACGCCCTCGGCGAGCACGGTCTCGCGGGTGACGATGCCGTAGCGCTCGAGCATCAGCTCGGCCTGGGCGCGCAGCTTCGCCCCCGGTCCCGGGGCGCCCGCGAAGAGCGGCGCGGTCAGCGACCAGCGGCCCTGGACCGCGGCTCCCGCGCCCGAGCGGCGGCGGGCGAAGCGGCGGCCGCCGCCACGCTCGCTGGAGGGCGTGGAGCGCAGCCGCGGGGCGCGCAGCGGCGCGAAGGCGTCGTTGGTCACCTCGCCCGACCAGGCGAGGTCCCAGAGCGCGTTGTGCAGCTCCTCGGCGGGGATGTCGAGATCGGCGAGCAGGTCGAGCCAGAACGAGGGGCCGGCGAGCAGGCGCTCGCGGATCGCCTCCTGCGCGGCCCCCTCGGGGCGCTCGAGCTTGGCGTTGGCCGGCGGCGGCCCGGCGAGGCGCACGTCCTCGCGGAAGTAGAGCGCGACGCGGCCGTCGCTGCGCCCGCGCGCCCCGGCGCCGACCCAGACGACCTCGCCGCTGGTGCAGAGCTCGTCGAGCCAGGCCGGCGAGTAGGCGCCGAGGCGGCGCGGCAGCACGTCCCCCTCCCAGACCTTCGGCGTCAGCGCGACGCCCTGCAGCGGCACCAGCGCATCGCGCAGCCGGTCGGGGCCGGCGCCGGAGGCGCGGTGGGCGTCGACGTTCTGCCAGCTCGGCAGGAAGCGGGCGAAGCGATCGCGGCCGGCGGGCTCGACTTCGCGGCGCAGGTGGGCGAGGCTGGCGCGGCGCACGCGGCGCAGCACGTCGCCGTCGCACCACTCGCGCTCGCTCCCCCCCGGCGCCAGCTCGCCGCGGACCAGCGCCCCCTCGCGCTCGAGCTCGCGCAGCGCCGGGGTCGGGTCGACGCCGTAGCGCTCGGCGAGCTGAGCGGTCGGGAAGGGGCCGTGGGTGCGGGCGTAGCGGCGCACCAGGGCGCGCATCGCGTCGGGATGGTCCTCGAGGAAGGTTTCCGGCAGCCCGGGCGGCGGCGGCACGCCGAGCGCGTCGCGGTAGAGGCCGGCGTCCTCGCCGGCGATGTAGCGCTCCTCGCCGGCGACCCGGACCTGGGCGACGCGGCGCTCGGCGACCAGCTTCTCCAGCATCGAGGCGGCCGAGTAGCCCGCGGCGACGCGCGCGTCGCACTCCGCGGCGGTCAGGTCGCCGAGGTTGCGCAGCAGTTGCTGCAGGGCGTCGCGGTCGCCCGCCCGGCCGGCCTCGGTGCGGTGCTGCAGCTGCGCCTCGACCTCTTCCAGCGCCGCCGGGTCGATCAGCTCGCGCAGCTCCTCCTGGCCGAGCAGCTCGCGCAGCAGGTCGCGGTCGAGCGCGAGCGCGGCGGCGCGGCGCTCGGCGTTCGGCGTGTCCCCCTCGTACATGTAGGTGGCGACGTAGTCGAAGAGCAGCGAGGAGGCGAAGGGCGAGGCGGTCGGCGTCTCGACCTCGACCAGGCCGAGCTTGCGCGAGTGCAGGTCGGTGAGGATCTGGCGCAGCGAGGGCAGGTCGAGGACGTCGCGCAGGCACTCGCGGTAGGTCTCGAGGATGACCGGGAAGCGGGGGAAGTCGCGGGCGACCTCGAGCAGGCTCTGCGACTTGAGCCGCTGCTGCCAGAGCGGCGTGCGCTTGCCCGGGTAGGCGCGCGGGATCAGCAGCGAGCGGGCGGCGTTCTCGCGGAAGCGGGCGCCGAACAGGGCCGAGCCGGAGAGCTCGCGCACGACCAGGTCCTCGAGCTCGTCGGGGTCGACCATGACCAGGTCGGCGGGCGGCGGCTCGTCGGCGTCGGGCAGGTGGATGACGATCCCGTCGTCGGACCAGATCGCGTCGGCCTCGAGCTCGCGCTCCTCGCGGATCTTCTGCCCCAGCGCGAGCCCCCAGGCGGAGTGGACGCGGCCGCCGAAGGGCGAGAGCACGCAGAGCCGCCAGTCGCCGATCTCGTCGCGGAAGCGCTCGACCACGATCGTCTCGTCGGAGGGGACGACGCGGGTCGCCGCCTGCTGCTCGCGCAGGTAGGCGACGAGGTTCTCGGCGGCGCGGCGGTCGAGGTCGTACTCGCCCGCCAGCTCCTCGGGCTCGCGCGAGACCGCCTCGCGCGAGAAGGCGCCGATCGCCCGGCCGA
>CAWBLE010000011.1:0-121356 GCA_963789505.1 uncultured Solirubrobacterales bacterium | reverse complement strand
CGCTGGCCGAGCTCACCGACGGCAGCTTCGTCGCCCTCGACGCCCACATGGAGATGGAGAACGAGGCCGTCGGGCGGCAGAAGGGTCTGCTGCGCAGGACGCTGGAGATCGCCGAGGACGACACGCGCGAGCCCTACGAGCCCTCCGCCTTCGAGCGCAACGTCGCCGCGATCGACGCCGCCGACCACCGCGGCGTGATCCAGGGCAAGGACCACGGCTTCGAGGGCAACCTCGGGCTCGTGATCGGCGCCGGCGGCGGCTCGCTGACGTTGACCGACGCGGTCCGCAGCCAGGGCGGCAAGCCGGCCAACTACTCCGAGATCGGCGGCAATCCGTCGGTCGCCAAGGCCTGCGGCCTGGCCAAGGAGGTGCTGGAAAAGGACGGCGTCGAGAAGATCGCCGTGATGATGTCGATCGTCTCTAACACCCGCGTCGACATCGTCGCCCGCGGCGTGATCAAGGCCTGCCTCGAGCTCGGCAAGGACCCCGGCGAGACGATCGCGATCTTCCGCATCCCCGGCGCCTGGGAGGACGAGGGCTTCAAGATCCTCGACAAGTACGGGGTCGAGTACTGCGACCGCTCGGTCTCGATGTGGGAGGCGGCCGGACGCGCCGTCGCCAAGATCCAGGGAGCGCCCGCGTGAGCATCCTGCTGAACAAGGACACGACCTTCATCGTCCAGGGGATCACCGGGCGCGAGGCGGTCAACCTGACCCGCGAGTGCCTCGACTACGGCTCCAAGGTCGTCGGCGGCGTCACCCCCGGCCGCAAGGGCCGCGAGGTGCACGGCGTGCCGGTCTTCGACACGGTCGAGCAGGCGGTCGCCCACCACGGCGGCCCGATCGACGGCTCGGTCATCACCGTCCCCCCCGCCTTCACCAAGGACGCCGCGCTGGAGGCGATCGAGAACGGGATCAAGCTGATCGTGATCGTCACCGAGCGGATCCCGCGCCGCGACGTCGCCCAGATGGTCGAGTTGGCGGACATGCGCGGCGCCCGCATCATCGGCCCCAACTGCCTCGGCCTGATCGTCCCCGAGGTCTGCAAGATGGGCGGCATCGGCGGCCCGGCGAAAGACGCGGCCAAGGCCTACGCCCCCGGCCCGGTCGGCGTGATGAGCCGCTCCGGCGGGATGACCACCGAGATCTCCTCCTCGCTGACCCAGGCCGGACTCGGCGTCTCGACCGCCGTCTCGATCGGCGGCGACGCGATCATCGGCTCGACCTACGCCGAGCTGATGCCCTACTTCGAGGCCGACGAGCAGACCCAGGCGATCGTGATCTACACCGAGCCCGGCGGCCGCATGGAGGCGCAGCTCTCCGAGTGGGTCGCCGAGCACGACAGCCGCCTGCCGATCGTCGCCTTCATGGCCGGCAAGTTCATGGACGACGAGGAGATGAAGGGAATGAGCTTCGGCCACGCGGGAACCATCGTCGAGGGCAAAGAGGACACGGCGACGGAGAAGATCGCCCGCCTCGAAGCCGCCGGCATCCGCGTCGTCGAGCGGATCGACGAGATCCCCGCCGCGGTCAAGCAGAAGCTGGAGGCGACGGTCTGATGGCCGAGACGCTCGACAAGGTCTTCATCGACGTCGAGGTCGACGCCTGCGTCGCCGGCGACGCCGAGCTCGCCCGCAAGCTCGAAGAAGTCTGCCCCGTCGACATCTTCTCGGCGAGCGATGCCGGCGTCGAGATCGTCGCCGCTAACCTCGACGAGTGCGTCCTCTGCAACCTCTGCGTAGACGCCGCCCCCGACGGCGCGGTCAGCGTCGTCAAGCTCTACGAGGGCTAGCCCTCCTCGCCGCGGCGCTCGCCTGCGGGCTGCCCGCGACGGGCGTGGCGAGGGACGGGACCAAGCACCGCCCGCCCCGCATCGCGTTGTTCGTGCTCGAGAACCACGAGTACGAGGAGACGATCGGCAGCGACGAAGCGCCGTTCCTCAACGGCCTCGCCCGGCGAGGGGCGCTGGCGACGCGCTACCACGCGATCACGCATCCCTCGCTGCCGAACTACCTCGCCCTGCTCGGCGGCTCGACCTTCGGGATTGGCGAGAACTGCAGCGACTGCACGGCGTCCGGCGACAACCTGGCGTCCCAGCTCTCCCGGGCCGGGATCCCCTGGCGCGCCTATTTTCAGGGCCTGCCGTCCACCTGCTTCCGCGGGGCGGAGCGGGGCCGCTACGTGAAACGGCACAACCCGTTCATGTACTTCCCCTCGGTCGCCGGGCGGGCCGGCCGCTGCCGAAACGTCGTCCCACTCACCCGCCTCGACGCGGACCTGCGCAAGGGCATGCTGCCAAGCTTCGCCTGGATCGGCCCCGATCTCTGCGACGGCGCCCACGACTGCGACCTGCGGACGGCCGACCGGCTGCTCGCCCGGCTCGTCCCTCGGATCACGCGGCGGCTCGGTCCGCGCGGCCTGCTCGTGATCAGCTTCGACGAGGGCAGCGGCAGGCGCGGCTGCTGTGGGCTCCCCGGCGGCGGCCGCGTCGCCACCGTCCTCGCCGGACCCGCGGCGCGGCATGGCTTCCGGCTGCGCCGGCCGTTCGACCACTACTCGCTCCTGGCGACGATCGAGCGCCGGCTCGGACTGCCCCGCCTGCGCCACGCCCGCGGCGCGGCGACCCTCGAGCGGGCCCTGCGCGACTGAGGGACGACCCGGCGTCGCCGGCAGGCCATGTGCGACCGGTCACAGTGACGTTGACATCGATTGATGTCTCAGTTACGGTTACATAGATCCATGTAGCGGGTAATCGCGGCGGGAGGCTCTACGGCCCCTGCACGCTCCGAATCGCACTCCAAATCGAAAGGCTTCGACGTTGACTGAGAGTCCCCGTCGGGTCGCCATCGTCGGCGGCAACCGAATCCCCTTCGCGCGCTCCAACTCGGTCTACTCGCGCGCCTCCAACCAGGACATGCTCACCGCCGCGCTCGACGGGCTGGTCGAGCGCTACTCGCTCGGCGGCGAGGCGCTGGGCGAGGTCGCCGGCGGCGCCGTGCTCAAGCACTCGCGCGACCGCGACCTGACCCGCGAGAGCGTGCTCGGCACCCGGCTCGCGCCCGAGACGCCCGCCTACGACGTGCAGCAGGCCTGCGGCACCGGGCTGGAGACGACGATCCTGGTCGCCAACAAGATCGCCCTCGGCCAGATCGACGCCGGCGTCGCCTGCGGCGCCGACACCACCTCCGACGCGCCGATCGGGCTCAACGAGGACCTGCGCGAGGTGCTGCTCGACGCCAACCGCGAGCGCTCGACGAGCGGCCGGCTGAGGCAGCTGACGCGACTGCGTCCCGGCCACGTCGTGCCCTCGATCCCGCGCAACGAGGAGCCCCGCACCGGCCTCTCGATGGGCGAGCACTGCGCGATCATGGCCGCCGAGTGGGATGTCGACCGGGCGGAGCAGGACGAGCTCGCCGTCGCCAGCCACCACAACCTCGCCGCCGCCTACGAGCGCGGCTTCATGGACGACCTCGTCAACCCCTACCTCGGCCTCGAGCGCGACCAGAACCTGCGCCCCGACTCCTCGACCGAGAAGCTGGCCAAGCTCGGGCCGGTCTTCGGCGGCGAGGACGGGACGATGACCGCCGCCAACTCGACCCCGCTCTCCGACGGCGCCTCGGCGGTGCTGCTCGCCAGCGAGGAGTGGGCGAAGGAGCGCGACCTGCCGGTCCTCGCCTACTTCGTCGACGGCCAGACCGCGGCGATCGACCACGTCCACAAGCGCGAGGGCCTCTTGATGGCGCCCGCCTACGCGATGCCGCGCATGCTCGACCGCAACGGCCTCGCCCTGCAGGACTTCGACCTCTACGAGATCCACGAGGCCTTCGCCGCCCAGGTGCTCTGCACGCTGCGCGCCTGGGAGGACGAGCGCTTCTGCCACGACCGGCTCGGCCGCGAGGCGCCGCTCGGCGCGATCGACCGCGCCAAGCTCAACGTCAACGGCGGCTCCCTGGCGGCCGGCCACCCGTTCGCCGCGACCGGCGGGAGGATCGTCGCCTCGCTGGCCAAGGAGCTGCACGAGCGTGGCTCGGGCCGCGCCGCGATCAGCATCTGCGCCGCCGCCGGCCAGGGCGTCGTCGCGATCCTCGAAGCCCCAGGAAAGGACGGAAAGTGAGCGACCTCTACGCGCAACTGGTCAACTCCCCGCCCGGCAAGCTGATCGCCCCGCGGGTCGGCCTGCCACGCCCGATCGAGCTGCGACGCCACACCATCCCCGAGGCCGACGCACCGAGCTCGGTGCTCAGCGGCGCCGCTCCGGGCGGGCGGCTCGACAAGCAGCTCGAGCGCCTGCTGGGTGAGATCGGCGCCCCCCGGCCCGAGAAAGCCGACAGCCCGGTCGGCGCGCTGGTCTTCGACGCGACCGGGATCACCGACTCGACCGAACTGGTCGAGTTGCAGCGCTTCTTCCATCCCAACGTACGGCGGGTCGAGCGCTCCGGCCGGGTTGTCGTGCTCGGCGCACCCCCAGCCGGCCTGCCGGCCCGCGCGGCCACGGCGCAGCGAGCGCTGGAGGGCTTCACCCGCTCGCTCGGCAAGGAGATCGGCCGCGGCATCGCCGTCCAGCTCGTCTACGTCGCCGCGGGCGCCGAGGACCAGATCGACTCGACCCTGCGCTTCCTGCTCTCCCCCCGCTCGGCCTACGTCTCCGGCCAGGTGATCCACATCGGCGCTCCCGTCGCCGCTGCCCCGACGCCGGAATGGCGACAGCCGCTCGACGGTATGCGGGCCCTCGTCACCGGCGCCTCGCGCGGGATCGGCGAGGCGATTGCGACCGTCCTGCACCGCGACGGCGCCGAGCTCGTCCTGCTCGACGTGCCGGCGCTCGCCGACGATCTGGGCGCGGTCGCGGCGCGGCTGGAGGCGGAGACGATCGAGCTCGACATCACCGACGCCGACGCGCCGGCGGCGATCGCCGGTCGACTCGCCGACGGCGTCGACATCGTCGTCCACAACGCCGGCGTCACCCGCGACCGCACGATCGCGAAGATGCCCGAGGACCGCTGGAGCTCGCTGATGGAGATCAACCTCTCCAGCGAGGAGCGGATCGACGACGAGCTGCTGCACAAGGGCCTGCTGCGCAAGAACGGCCGCATCGTCTGCGTCTCCTCGATGAGCGGCGTCGCCGGCAATTCCGGCCAGACCAACTACGCGACCTCGAAGGCGGGCGTGATCGGCATGGTCGAGGCGCTCGCGCCGGAACTGGCGGAGCGCGGCGCGACGATCAACGCCGTTGCCCCCGGCTTCATCGAGACGCAGATGACCGACGCGATGCCGATCCCGGTGCGCGAAGCCGGCCGCCGCATGAACAGCATGTCGCAGGGCGGCCTGCCGGTCGACGTCGCCGAGACGATCGCCTGGTTCGCCAGCCCGGCCTCGGCCGGCGTCAACGGCAACGTCGTCCGCGTCTGCGGCCAGAGCCTCTTGGGAGCGTGAGGACGATCGCGAAGCGGACGCTCGACAGCGCCCCCTCGATCCTGCCGCTCTACGCGCGCGCCGCGGCGCCGCTGATCCCCGGCGCCTCGCGGCTGCCCTTCCTGCCCGGTGGCGGCGGCGAGGTGCCCGATACCGAGTTGCTGCTCGAGGGCGTCCGCCCCGACCCCGACGCGGTCGCCGCCTACGCCAGGGTCTGCGGCTTCGCCCTGCGCGACACGCTTCCCCCGACCTACCCGCACGTGCTCGCGTTTCCGCTGCACATGGCCGTCATGGCCGACGGCGGCTTCCCCTTCGGCGCCGTCGGCCTCGTCCACGTCGAGAACGAGATCGTCCAGCGCCGCCCGATCGCGATCGGCGAGCGGCTGACCCTGAGCGTCCGCCCCACCCCGCTGCAGCCGCACCGCCGCGGCCAGACCTTCGGCCTGCGCACCGAGGCCCGCGCCGGCGAGGAGCTCGTCTGGGACTCGACCAGCACGATGCTGCGCCGCGGCCCCACCCCGAGCGAGTTCGCTGTTCGTCGGGCTGAGGGCGACAAAGGGCGAACGGGCGCCGGCGGAGAGGAGCGCGAGGCGCCCGAACCCACCGCCAGCGCCACCTGGCGGCTTGGCGGCGACCTCGGCCGGCGCTATGCGTCGGTGTCCGGCGACCGCAACCCGATCCACATCCACTCGCTGACCGCGAAGCCGCTCGGCTTCCCGAGCGCGATCGCGCATGGGATGTGGACCAAGGCGCGCTGCCTGGCCGCGCTCGAGGGCCGCCTGCCCGATAACTTCACCGTCTCGACCCGCTTCCGCAAGCCGATCCGGCTGCCGGGCACGGTCGAGTTCCTCAGCGATACGGACGGCGCCGAGATCGAGTTCGCCGTCCGCGACGCGAAGCGCCAGATACCCCACCTCGACGGGAGGATCAGCAAATGAACGGCAATGGCAACGCAAGCGTGGCCGAGCGCAGCATGGGCTTCGGCCTGCGGGCGCTGAACCGGCTCGCCGGCTCGGACCTGCTCGACCGGATCCGCGTCCGCAAGCAGGTCGAGCGGGCGCTCTTCCAGGGCACCAAGAACGGCTTCAGGACGGCGACGGCGGCCGGGCGCACCTTCAAGGCCGCGCAAAAGCTCGGCAAACCGGCGCGCCAGGCGACCGGCAAGCCGCGCAGCCTCTTCGACCTCAGCCCCGACGACGAGCAGCAGATGTTCCAGGAGGCGGTGCGCGACTTCGCCGCCGCCAAGGTCCGGCCCGCCGCCCAGAAGGCCGACGCGGAGCGCGCGACCCCGGCCGAGCTGCTGGCCCAAGCGAGCGAGCTCGGCGTCAACACGCTCGGCATCCCCGAAGAGCTCGGCGGCGTGATGCACGAGCAAGCGGCGACGACCAGCGCCCTGGTCGGCGAGGCGCTCGCCCACGGCGACATGGGGATCGCCTACGCGACCCTCGCCCCCGGCGCCGTCGCGACCGCGATCGGCCACTGGGGCAGCGCCGAGCAGGAGGCCACCTACCTGCCCGCCTTCGGCGGCGAGAACGCGCCCGCCGCGGCGCTGGCGATGCTTGAGCCGCAGCCGCTGTTCGACCCGCTGCGGCCGCGGACGACAGCCCGCCGCGACGGCGAGGACTGGGTGCTGAGCGGCGCCAAGTCGCTGCTCGCCCGCGCCACCGAGTGCGAGCTGTTCCTCGTCGCCGCCGAGGCAGAGGGTGTCGGCCCGGCGCTGTTCGTGGTCGAGTCCGGCGGCAAGGGCCTCACCGTTCAGGACGAGCCGGCGATGGGCCTGCGGCCCGCCGCCACCGGTCGCCTGCTGATCGAGGACGTCCGCGTCCCCGGCGCGGCGCTGCTCGGTGAGGGCAAGCGCGAGGACTACGTCGAGTGCGTGCAACGGGCGCGGATCGCCTGGTCGGCGCTCGCCGTCGGCGCCGCGCAGGCGGTGCTCGACTACGTGATTCCCTACGTCAACGAGCGCACCGCTTTCGGCGAACCGGTCTCCAACCGCCAGGCGGTCGCCTTCGGCGTCTCCGACATCGGCATCGAGAGCGCCGGCATGCGGCTCTCGGTCTACCGGGCCGCCAGCCGCGCCGACCAGGGCGAGGAGTTCGGCCGCGAGGCCGCCCTGGCGCGCAAGCTCTGCGCCGCCAAGGGGATGGAGATCGGCTCCGAAGGAGTGCAGCTGCTCGGCGGCCACGGCTTCGTCAAGGAGCACCCGGTCGAGCGCTGGTACCGCGACTTGCGAGCTGCGGGCGTCATGGAGGGCGCCCTGCTCGTCTGACCTGGCGCCTTTCCCGCCTTATGCACGGGAAAAGCGCCAAGCGACTGAAGAGAAAGGCAAGACGATGATCAATCTCGAGATACCGAAGAAGTTCAAGCCGCTGGCCAGCCAGGCCAACCAGGTCGCGACCGAGGTCTTCCGGCCGATCTCGCGCAAGTACGACGAGGCCGAGCACTCCTACCCCAAGGAGCTCGACATGCTCGCCTCGCTGATCGACGGGATGAACGAGGGCTCCGACATCGGCGGCGCCGGTGCGGCCGGCGTGCGCCGCGAGTCCAATGGCGACGGCGACGGCGGCAACCGCAACGGCTCCAATCTCTCCACCGTGCTCGGCATCATCGAGCTCTGCTGGGGCGACGTCGGCCTGCTGCTCTCGATGCCGCGCCAGGGCCTCGGCAACTCGGCGATCGCCTCGGTGGCGACCGAGGAGCAGCTCGAGCGCTACGGCGGCAAGTGGGCGGCGATGGCGATTACCGAGCCGGAGGCCGGCTCGGACTCAGCGGCAATCCGCACCACGGCGAAGCTCGACGGCGACGAGTACGTGCTCAACGGCGAGAAGATCTTCGTCACCTCCGGCGACCGCGCGGACCTGATCGTCGTCTGGGCCTCGCTCGACCCCGCCAAGGGCCGGGCGGCGATCAAGTCGTTCATCGTCGAGCGCGACAACCCGGGGCTGAAGCTCGACCGGCTCGAGCACAAGCTCGGGATCCGCGCCTCGGACACCGCCAACTTCATCCTGCAGGACTGCAGGGTGCCGAAGGAGGCGCTGCTGGGCAGCTCCGAGGTCGAGGACAAGAAGGGCTTCGGCGGCGCGATGCAGACCTTCGACAACACGCGGCCGCTGGTCGCGGCGATGGCGGTCGGCGTCGCCCGCGCCTCGCTCGAGCGGACGCGCGAGTGCCTCGGCGAGGCCGGGGTCGAGATCGACTACGCCGTGCCGGCGCTCTCCCAGCCGGCCGCCATCTCGCGCTACCTGGAGATGGAGGCCGACTACGAGGCCGCCCGCCTGCTCACGCTCGAGGCGGCCTGGATGGCCGACAACGGCAAGCCCAACTCGCTGCAGGCCTCGATGGCGAAGGCCAAGGCCGGGCGCACCTGCGTCGACGTCGCGCTCGGCTGCGTCGAGCTCTGCGGCGCCGTCGGCTACGGCGAGGACGAGCTGCTCGAGAAGTGGGCGCGCGACGCCAAGATCCTCGACATCTTCGAGGGCACGCAGCAGATCCAGCTGCTGATCGTCGCCCGCCAGCTGCTCGGCAAGAGCTCGTCGGAACTGCGCTAGCCCATCCGACCTGCATCGGACCCCAAATGGGGGCTCGATGCAGGCCGGATGGCTAGGCGGTGGCGGGCTGGGGCTGCGCCGCCAGAGCGACGGCCGCTCGCCGCAGGGGCTCGGGCAAGCCGACCATCGCCCGCAGCTGTGCGAGCGCGTCGCGGTCGCCCTCGATCTCGACGCCCGCTCGGCCGCCGCCCCGGCGACGAGGACGGAGAGCACCGGCCCGCCTCGCCGGTCAGGGTCACCTCGGCGTCAACCGCCTCGCCGCGCGCGGCGGCAACCCAGCCGTTCTCGACCCGCAGCGTGTAATCCAGGCCGCCGCTGCGCAGGCCGACGCTGAGCCGCGCCTCGCCCGGCGGCTGGACGATCAGCCGGATCGCGTTGGCAAGCGACGTCGGCTCGAGGCCGGCGACGTCCTCGGCCCGCTCGAAATGCATGCCCCAGCGGCCCAGCTCGAGCATCGGCCGCTCCAGGCCCCAGCCGAGCTCGGTCAGCTCGTAGGCGACGCCGGTCGCCGGCAGGTCGAGCTCGCGGCGGCGGACGATGTCGTGGCTCTCGAGGTCGCGCAGGCGCTTGGTAAGCATGTCGGTCGGGGCGTTGCCGACGTTGCGGACGAGGTCGGAGAAGCGCAGCGGGCCGAGCATCAGCTCGCGCACGATCAGCAGCGACCAGCGCTCGCCGATGCGGTCGAGCGCGGAGGCGAGGCTGCAGGCCTGGTCGTATTCACGGCGTCGGGACATCGAGTCGATGGTAGCGAGCGTAACAGCTTAATTTGCTTTTCAAAGTAGATGCTTGGAAATCTGGTACGGTCCCGCTCCGGATGACACGGATCGCCGCGCTCACCTGGAATCACCCGAAGCGGGTCCTCGCCGCCGTCGCCGTCTTTGCCCTGATCGCGATCGGGGTCGGCCACAACGTCGAGCAGCGGCTCAAGGCGGCCGGCTTCACCGACCCCTCCTCGGAGAGCGAGCGCGGCCCGGTGCTGCTGCGCGACTCGCTCGGCTACAACCCCAACCCGGCGATCGTGCTCGTCGTCCGCGCTCCGGGCGGCGGCGAGCTCGACACCACGAGCCCCTTCGTGCGCCGCGCAGTCGCCCGCCTCGCCCGCGGCATGGCCGGGGTTGAGTACGTCGGCCGCGTCCTCAACCCGCTCGCCCAACCGCGCGCCGGCGCCGAGTTGATCGCCCGCGACGGCGAATCGCTTGCGGTCGCCGGCTACCTCGCCACCGCCGACCTCGAGGACAAGGGCGGGATCGCCGCCGAAGGGGTCGAGTCGATGGCCGAATCGAGCCGGCTCGACGTCGCGATCGGCGGCTTCGCCGCGGGCTTCAACGACACCAACGACCAGACCCGCACGGACCTGACCAAGGCCGAGCTGATCGCCTTCCCGATCCTCGCCCTACTGCTCCTCTTCGTCTTCCGCGGCGTCATCGCCGCTTCGATCCCGCTGCTGCTCGGCGTGATCTCGATCGTCGGCACGCTCTTCGTCCTGCGGATCATGTCGACCTTCACCGATACCTCGGTGTTCGCGCTCAACATCGCCACCGGGCTCAGCCTCGGCCTGGCGGTCGACTACGCCCTTTTAATGGTCTCGCGCTATCGCGAGGAGATCGGCGCCGGCGGTGCGCCGCGGGAGGCGCACCGCCGCACCGTTCTGACCGCGGGCCGCACGGCGGTCTTCTCCGGCCTCACCGTCGCCGCCGCGATGGCGGCGCTGATCTTGATGCCGCAGCGCTTCCTCTACTCGATGGCGGTCGCCGGCGCCTCGGTCGCGCTGCTCTCCTCGCTGATCGCGATCCTCGTCGTGCCCTCGCTGCTCGCGCTGCTCGGCGAGCGCATCGACGCGCTCTCGATCCGCCGCGGGCCGGCCGTGTCCGACGCCTCCGACGGCTGGTACCGCCTGGCCCGCGGCGTCATGCGCCACCCGGTCGGCGTCGCCCTCGCCAGCGCCGCCCTGCTGCTCGCCGCCGCGGCGCCGCTGCTCTGGACGACGCTGACCGGCCCCAGCGCCGAAGCGGTGCCACCGGACAAGCCCTCGGCCAAGGCCTACGACTACCTCGAAGCGCACTACCCGCGCGACGTCACCGAGGCGGTCACGGTGACCGTCGACGGCGGGCCGGCCCGGCCCAGCTCGCCCGCTTCCGGCGGCGGATCGAAGCCGTCGGCGGCGTCGCCTCCGGCGCCCCTTCCTCCGCGCCGCCGGGCGCGTCGCCTTCGCCAACTTCGCGCTCGACGAACCGGCCCTCCCCGCCGGCGCCCAGGACTCGCTGCGGGCGATCCGCGGCCTCAACCCGCCGGCGCCGAGGCCGTCCTCGTCTCCGGCAACACCGCCGGCTTCATCGACCAGAAGCAGAGCCTGATCGACCACGCGCCGCTGGTCGTCGGCCTGATCGCCCTGACCACGCTCCTGATCCTCTTCCTGCTGACCGGCTCGGTGCTCCTGCCGGTGAAGACGCTGCTGATGAACTCGCTGACCCTCGGCGCGACGCTCGGCATCCTCGTGCTCGCATTCCAGGCCGGCTGGCTCGACGGCCCGCTCGCCTACACCGGCCCGGCGGCGATCGAGGTGACCAGCCTGGTCTTCCTCTTCGCCGTGATCTTCGGCCTCGCCACCGACTACGCGGTGCTGGTGATGGCGCGGATCAAGGAGCGCCACGACGCCGGCGACTCGAACGAGGAGGCGGTGGCGACCGGCATCGCCCGCACCGGCCGCGTGATCACCGCCGCCGCCCTGGCGATCGCCGTCGTCTTCCTCGCCTTCGGCGTCAGCACGGTCTTCTTCGTCAAGCAGATCGCGATCGGCATGGCGGTCGGCGTGATGCTCGACGCCACCGTCGTCCGCGCCCTCCTCGTCCCCTCGCTGATGCGCCTGCTCGGCGAGTGGAACTGGTGGGCGCCGAAGCCCCTACGCCGCATCTACCTGCGCCTCGGCTTCTCCGAGGCCTGAACTCCCCGCCCGAACCTCTGCCGGATCATGCGGCAGACTGGCGCGCGTGAACTTCGTCGAGCTGATGGAGCGCTCGCCGGCCTCGCGGCTGGGGATCGTCGCGGTCGACGCCGCGGGCGAGCGGCGGGACTGGCACTTCGGCGAGCTGATCGCTCGCTCGGCCGGGCTCTCGGGCGCCTTCGCGGCGCGCGGGGTGCGGCGCGGCGACGTGGTGATGACGCTGCTCGGCAACCGGGTCGAGTGGGCGCTGACGCTGCTCGCCTGCTGGCGCATGGGCGCGGTCGCCCTGCCCTGCAGCCCGCAGCTGCGCCGCCACGACCTCGAGCTGCGGGTGAGCGCCGCGGCGCCGGCGCTCTGCGTCGGCGAAGCGGAGCTGCTCGGCGAGCTGCCGGACGGCGTGCCGGCGATGACGCTGGAGGATGTCGCCGCGGTGCTCGACGAGGACCGCGCCCAGGAGACGCCCGCCGCGATCGAGGAGATGGGCGCCGAGGACCCGGCGCTGATCGTCTTCACCTCGGGCACGACCGGCGAGCCGCGGGGCGTCGTCCACGCCTACCGCTACCTGAACGGGCAGCGCGCCCAGGCCGAGCACTGGCTCGCCTCGCGCCCCGGCGAGCTGGTCTGGTGCACGACCGCGCCGGGCTGGTCGAAGTCGGCCCGCAACGTCTTCCTCGCCCCCTGGCTGACCGGCGCCGCGGCGACGATCCACGCCGGGCGCTTCGACCCCGCCGAGCGGCTCGACCTGGCCGAGGCGCTCGGCGTCAACGTGCTCTGCCAGGCGCCGACCGAGTACCGGATGCTGGCCAAGCGCACCGCGCTGCGCCCGCTCCCCGTCCTGCGCCGCATGGTCTCCGCCGGCGAGGCGCTGGAGGCCGAGACCGTCGCCGCCTTCCGCGAGGCGACGGGCCTCGAGCCCGCCGACGGCTACGGGCAGACCGAGACCGGCCACGTCTGCGGCAACCTCGAAGGCGAACCGGTGCGGCCCGGCTCGATGGGCAAGCCGCTGCCGGGGATCGAGGTGCGCGTGCGCGACGGCGAGCTGCAGCTCAAAGCCTCCTCCTCCCCCACCTTCTTCTCCCGCTACCTCGACGGCGAGCGCTTCGCGGGCGAGTGGTGGCCGACCGGCGACCTGGTGCGCCAGGAGGACGACGGGCACCTCTTCTTCGAGGGTCGCGACGACGATGTGATCGTCTCCTCCGGCTACCGGATCGGCCCGGTCGAGGTCGAGTCGGCGCTGCTCGCCCACCCGGCCGTCGCCGAGGCCGCGGCCGTCGCCGCGCCGGACCCCGAGCGCGGCGCCGTCGTCCGGGCGATCGTCGTCCCCCGCGACCGCGAGCCGAGCGAGGAGCTGGCGCGCGAGCTGCAGGAGCACTGCAAGCGCGAGACCGCCCCCTACAAGTTCCCCCGCATCGTCGAGTTCGCGGAGGAGCTGCCGAAGACCCACAGCGGCAAGGTCAAGCGGGCCGAGCTGCGCGGCTGAGCGACCCCCGTCCTGGACACAGCCGCAGGCATGGGCCGTTCGACCCATGCCCCGGCCCGCGGCGGGCAACTGCCGCCACGCGCTGCTCTAATCGACTCGCCCGATCGGGCCAAAGACCGCAATGCAAAGGAGATTCGCGTGAGACGGAGCATCCTGCTCGCACTCGTCGCCGCACTGGCGCTGGCCCTCGGGCTCAGCTCGCTGGCCGCGGCCGGACAGGACGGCGCCACGGCCTCGGCCAAGCGGGCGCACAAGAAGGGCAAGAAGAAAGGCAAGGGCTGCGCGAAGGCGAAGGGCAAGAGCAAGGGCCACGGCAAGAGGGCTCACCGGTCGGCGACTGCCTCGAAGAAGAAGGGGGCAAGAGCTGCAAGGGCGGCGGGCTGCCGCTGCGCCCGGGCACCTACGAAGGACAGGACGGGATCGGCCTAGAAGTCAAAGCGGGCGGGAAGAGGCGGCCCTGCATCTGACCGTCAACGGCGTTCCCGACACCTGCCTTCCCCTGCCACTCAGCTCCCCGAGGAACCGGCCAGCTCGACGGCGAAGCTGTTCAAGGCCGGCGGTAAGAGCGTTCCCGCCTTCGGCGGCCACGGCGAGATCAGGTGGGTGATCGAAGTCATGCCGCAGCTCAGGTACAGGCTGACGCTCGACTCGAGCTTCGCCTTCCCGGAGCAGGACCCCTGCGACAAACCGGGCCGCCACTTCAGCGGCGGTCTCAGGAAAACCGCCTAAGCAGTCAGGCGCTCTCCCGAGCATCTCATCGAGGTCGACAGGACGGCCCAGGTGAAATCCCTGGGCCATGTCGACCCCGTATTCGCGCAGCATCTCGGTCGTGCGGTCGTCCTGCACGTACTCGGCAATCGTCGACTTGCCGAGGCCGCGGGCGATCTGCACGATCGCCTTGACGGTCAGCTGGTCGGCGTCCGAGCGCGGCATGTCGCGGACGAATGAGCCGTCGATCTTGATCAGGTCGAAGGGGATCCGCTTCAGGTAGTGGAAGGGGCCGAAGCCGGCGCCGTAGTCGTCGATCGCCACCTGGCAGCCGAACTCGGTCAGCCGGTCGGCGAAGCCGGCGGCGGTGTCGTAGTCGTAGACGTTGGCCGTCTCGGTGATCTCGAAGGTGCAGCTGCGAGGGGTCGGCGCCGCCCTCGTCGAGCCGCCGCTCGATGAACTCGAGCACCGAGATGTCGGTCAGCGAGGCGCCGGAGAGGTTGACGTGCAGCGACAGCGGCCGCCCTGCTGCTCGCGCTCGACCAGCAGCTCGAGCGCCCGGCCGACGACCCAGCGGTCGAGCTCCTGGACCATGCCGGAGCGCTCCGCGGCCTCGATGAACGAGGCCGCCGGCAGCAGCGCGCCGTCTTCGTCGGTCATCCGCAGCAGCAGCTCGTAGCGTTCGATCCCGCCCGAGGCGAGGCTGCGGATCGGCTGCGTGTGCAGGCTGAGCCGTTCGTCGCTGAGCGCGTCGCGGATCCGCGCCGCCGTCGTCTGGTGCCGCTTCTGGGCCTGCTTGGGCTCGCTCGGGTCGCGGAACAGGGCGATCTGGTTGCGCCCGTCCTCCTTCGCCCGGTACATCGCCTGGTCGGCCGCCGCCAGCACCGCCTCGGCGCCGCCGCGCCCGCCGCCGAACATCGTGATGCCGACGCTGATCGTCGTGCTGATCGGATCGGCCGAGCTGCGCTCGCCTTCGGCCACCTGGGCGCGCAGGTCTTCGCCCAGCGCCAGGGCGCCGGCGGTGTCGGTCTGCGGCATCAGCACGGCGAACTCGTCGCCGGAGAGGCGGGCGACGATGTCGGTGGCGCGGACGCGTTCGCGCAGCGTCTCGGCGACCTGGCGGATCAGGTTGTCGCCGGCCTGGTGGCCGAGCGTGTCGTTGACCGCCTTGAGCCCGTCGATGTCGACGATCATCACCGCGCCCTGGCCGCCGTAGCGGGCGCTGAAGGAGACGTACTGGTCGAGCTCGCCGCGGAAGCGCCGCCGGTCGAGCAGCCCGGTGAGCGAGTCGTGGTCGGCCAGGTAGCGCAGCTCGGTCTCGGTGCGCTCGGCCTTGCGCAGCCGCGCGAGCACGATCTCGCGGTCCTCGGCGTCGAGCTTCGCCAGCGCGGCCTCGATCTCGGGCTCGCTCTCGCCTTGCACTCGTTCGCTCGCTCACTCACGAAAGGTAGACATAGAGGAGCGGCGATCGCGCCGAGGGGCGCGCAATCCCCAGGCCGACCCACTTTCGTCGATACCCCTAACCAATAGTTGGCCTTGCTCGCCCGGGGGTAGTGTGGGGGGATGCCGAACCGCCTGGCGCAGGAGACCAGCCCCTACCTGCTCCAGCACCGCGACAACCCGGTCGACTGGTACCCGTGGGGCTCCGAGGCGCTCGAGCGGGCGCGCGAGCTCGACCGTCCGATCCTGCTCTCGGTCGGCTACTCGGCCTGCCACTGGTGCCACGTGATGGAGCGCGAGTCCTTCGAGGACGAGGCGACCGCCGCCTACATGAACGAGCACTTCGTCTGCGTCAAGGTCGACCGCGAGGAGCGCCCCGACGTCGACGCCCTCTACATGGAGGCGGTGCAGGCGATCAGCGGCCAGGGCGGCTGGCCGATGACGGTCTTCTGCGACCCCGAGGGCGTGCCCTTCTACGGCGGCACCTACTTCCCGCCCGACGAGAGCCGCGGCATGCCGAGCTTCCGCATGGTGATGGAAGCGGTGCTCGATGCGTTCGAGAACCAGCGCGAGGAGCTGCGCGAGCGGGCGCCGGAGACGCGCCGGCGGCTGGGCGCGATCGGCGCCGTCGAGCCGGCCGGCGAGCGGCCCGGCGCCGAGCTGCTCGAGGGGGCGGTCAGCGACCCTGCGCGAGAACGCCGACATGCAGCGCGGCGGCTTCGGCGGCGCGCCCAAGTTCCCGCCCGCCTCGACGCTCGAGCTGCTGCTGGCGCGCGGCGAGCCGGCGCCGGTCGAGCGCACGCTCGACGCGATGATGGCCGGCGGCATCTACGACCAGCTCGGCGGCGGCTTCGCCCGCTACTCGGTCGACGCGAGCTGGCTCGTCCCCCACTTCGAGAAGATGCTCTACGACAACGCGCAGCTGGCGCGCGCCTACCTGCACGGCTGGCAGGCCTTCGGCCACGAGCGCTACCGGCGCATCTTCGAGGAGACCCTGGACTGGGCGCTGCGCGAGATGCGCGGCCCCGAGGGCGGCTTCTACTCGGCGCTCGACGCCGACTCCGAGGGCGAGGAGGGTCGCTTCTACGTCTGGACGCCGGCGGAGCTGCGCGAGGTGCTGGGGCGAGGGGGCGGACGAGATCGTGCGCCTACTACGGCGTCAGCGAGGCGGGCAACTTCGAGGGCAGGAGCATCCTCCACCTGGCGGGCGGCGCCGAGGCGCCGGAGCCCGACGGGCTGGCCGAGGCGCGGCGGGAGCTGCACGAGGCGCGGGCGCAGCGCGTCCGGCCGGGGCTCGACGACAAGCGCCTCTGCTCGTGGAACGCGCTGATGATCGGCGCCCTGGCCGAGGCGGGCGCGTGCTGGGCAACGACGACTACCTCGACGCGGCGCGCGCCTGCGCCGAGTTCGTTCGTGCGCGACCATGCGCGACGGCGAGGGGCGCCTGCTGCGCACCTACAAGGACGGCGAGGGGCGCCTCAACGCCTACCTGGAGGATCACGCCTTCCTGCTGGAAGCGCTGCTGACGCTGTACGAAGCGACCTTCGAGGCGCGCTGGTTCGCCGAGGCGCAGGCGCTCGCCGAGACGACGATCGAGCGCTTCGGCGACGCCGAGCGCGGCGGCTTCTTCTCGACCTCCGACGACCACGAGCAGCTGATCGCGCGGCGCAAGGAGATCGGCGACCACCCGATCCCCTCCGGCAACTCGGCCGCGGCGCTCGGCCTGCTGCGACTCGAGGCGCTGACCGGAGAGCGCCGCTACGGCGAGTGGGCGGAGGGCGTGCCGCGCCTCTTCGCCAAGGCCGCACCGCGCCAGCCCGACGCCTTCGCCCACCTGCTGCGCGCGCTCGACTTCGACCTCGCCCCGGTCAAGGAGGTGGCCCTGGTCGGCGACGACCTGGGCGAGCTGGCGACGGTCGTCCGCTCCGAGTACCGCCCATACCTCGTCCTCGCCGGCGGCCCGGCGGGCTGCCACTCCCCGCCCCTGCTGCCCGACCGCCGCGCCGTGGAGGACAGCCCGACCGCCTACGTCTGCGAGAACTTCGCCTGCCGGACGCCGGTGACGACTGCGAAACATCTGGCCGACCTGCTCTGAAAGGATGCGCCGAGTGCGGGCTCGCTCCTCACCTTTGCGGCCGGCCGCCGCGCGAAGTGGGTCGTCTTCGCGATCTGGTTCGTGGGCATCTTCGTCGCCGCCGGCCCGGCCAACCTGCCGGGCAAGTTCGAAGACGCCGAAAGCAACGAGGCGACCTCCTACCTGCCCGGCTCGGCCGAATCGACCGCGGCGCTGAACGCGACGAAGTCGCTGCAGGACGGCGAAATCGCCCCCGCCGTGATCGTCTACCGGCGCGAATCCGGCCTCACCGCGGCCGACCGCCGCACGATCGTAGAAGACGTCGGCAACGATGGCCGAGGAACGCTTCCCCGGCGTCGTCGCCGACGGGAAAAGCTCGCCGGCGGCTCGGCCAAGGCGATCCCCGGCCAGCCCAACGGCTACGAACCCTTCGTCGGCCCCACGCTCTCCCCCGACGGCAAGGCGGCGATCGTCACCGCCTACATCGCCGGCGAAGGCGAGGGCGAACGGATCCTCGACCCGGTCAAGTACTGGCGCGAACAGGTCTACGACCCCGGCGGCGGCCTCGAGGTCAAGATCACCGGCGGCGCCGGCTTCTCCGCCGACGCGATCGAAGTCTTCGAAGGGATCAACGGCACCCTGCTCCTGGCCGCGCTCAGCCTCGTGATCTTCCTGCTGATCGTGATCTACCGCTCGCCGTTCTTCTTCCTGATCCCGCTCGTGGCCGTGATCTTCGCCGAGACGCTCTCGCGCTCGATCGGGTACGGCGTCTCCGAGCTGGGGGTGACTATCAACGGCCAGTCGAGCTCGATCATGTCGGTGCTCGTGCTCGGCGCCGGCACCGACTACGCGCTGCTGCTCGTCGCCCGCTACCGCGAGGAGCTCCACCACACGGTCGACAAGCACGAGGCGATGCGGACCGCGCTCGCTTCGGCCGGGCCGGCGATCTTCGCCTCGGCGGCGACCGTGATCGCGGCTCTGCTCTGCCTCACGATCGCCAAGGTCAACGGCACCGCCGGGCTCGGCCCGATCGCCGCGATCGGGATCGCCTGCGCGGCGCTCGCGATGCTGACCCTGCTGCCGGCGCTGCTGACGATCTTCGGCCGCCGCGCCTTCTGGCCCTTCGTCCCGCACACGACGGAGACGGCGCCTGGCCGCGCCAACGTCTCCGAGCGCGCCGGCAGGCGGATCGTCGACGGCTCGGCATTCGGCGCCCTCGCGCGGGTGATCGCCGCCTCGCTGCTGGTCTTGGTCCTGCTGCCGCTCGTCCTGCTCAACTGGATTCTGCGCCTGCTCAGCGGCCGCCGCATCCCCTCGCTGATCGTCGGCCCGCTCGACCGGGCGATCTTCACGCCCTACGAGGTGCGCCGCCGCGGGCTCGAGCACACCGCCGACGCCACCCACGGCTTCTGGGCGCGGCTCGGTGAGCGGGTCGCGATCTCGCCGAAGCGGGTGATGGGCGGCTCGCTGGTCGTGCTGCTGATCTTCTGCGGCGGTTTCGCCTTCTTCTCGACCGACCTGACCAGCGAAGACAGCTACCGCACCGAAGTCGAGTCGGTCGAAGGCCAGCACCTGCTCGACAGAAGCTTCCCCTCGGGCGCGACCGCGCTGACCGACGTAGTCGTCGAGACTCGTGGCGACGTGCCCGCGGTGCGCCGTGCGGTCGCCGGGGTCGAAGGCGTCGAGGCGGTCTCGCCGCCGGTCGCCAGCGGCCCGCCGGGAACCCTGGTCCAGGCGACGCTCGAACCGAACCCCTACTCGACCGAGGCCTTCGACCTGGTCGAACCGATGCGCGCGGCGGCCCACGCGGTGGCGCCGAGCACGCTCGTCGGCGGGCCGACCGCGGTCGAATTCGACGTCCGTGACGCCGCCGGCTGGGACTCGATCGTGATCCCACCGATCATCCTCGTCGTCGTCCTGCTGATCCTGATCGGGCTGCTGCGCGCCGTGGTCGCGCCGCTGATCCTGATCGGCACCGTGATCCTCAGCTTCCTCGCCGCGCTCGGGGTCGGCTACTTCGTCTTCGACGTGATCTTCGGCTTCCCCGGCTCGGACCCCTCGTTGCCGCTCTTCGCCTTCGTCTTCCTCGTCGCGCTCGGGGTCGACTACAACATCTTCCTGATCGCGCGCGCCCGCGAGGAGACGATCCAGCACGGCTCGCGGCAGGGGATCCTGCGCGCGCTCGCGGTCACCGGCGCGGTCATCACCAGCGCCGGCATCGTCCTCGCCGGCACCTTCTCGGTGCTCGCCGTCCTCCCCCTCACCTTCCTCACCGAGCTCGGCTTCGTCGTCGCCTTCGGCGTCCTGCTCGACACCCTGCTCGTCCGCAGCATCCTCGTGCCAGCTATAGCCCTCTCAATCGGCGACCGCTTCTGGTGGCCCTCGGCGCTATCTAAGAAATAACCACCGCGCTTCTCGCGCGGGTGGCACAGGGGAAGGGGGTGTTCGGACGGGTGAGTCCGCTAACACCCCCTTCCCCTGTGACAGGACCCGCGCGCTAAAGCACAGGAAGAAAATTCTCGATCTCGTATGGCGTCACCTGGACGCGGTAGTCGTCCCATTCCTGCCGCTTGATCTCGACGAAGCGGCGGAAGGTGTGCTCGCCCAGCGTGCGCAGGACCAGCTCCGAGTCGGCGGCGATGTCGATCGCCTCGCCGAGCGTCTCCGGCAACTGCTCGATGCCGCGCTGCGCGCGCTCCTCGGGTGAGAGGTGGTAGAGGTTCTGCTCCATCGGCTCGGGCAGCTCGTAGCCCTTCTCGATCCCTTCCAGGCCCGCCTGCAGCATGCCGGCGAAGCAGAGGTAGGGATTGGCGGCGGGGTCGGGGCAGCGCAGCTCGGCCCGCGTCGCCGCCTCCCTGCCGGGGTGGTAGAGCGGCACCCGGATCAGCGCCGAGCGGTTGCGCCGCGACCAGGCCAGGTAGACCGGCGCCTCGAAGCCCGGGACGAGCCGCTTGTAGGAGTTGACCCACTGGGCGAAGAGCGGTGAGATCTCGCGCGCGTGGCGCAACTGGCCGGCGATGAAGGCCTTCGCCGTCGGCGAGAGGAAGTACTGGTCGTCGGCGTCGAAGAAGGCGTTCTTGCCGTCTTTGGCCAGCGACTGGTGGACGTGCATCCCGGAGCCGTTCTCGCCGAACAGCGGCTTCGGCATGAAGGTCGCGTGCCAGCCGTACTTCATCGCGTACTCCTTGACGACGATGCGGTAGGTCATGCAGTCGTCCGACATCCGCAGCGCGTCCTTGTAGCGCATGTCGACCTCGTGCTGGGAGGGGCCGACCTCGTGGTGGGCGTACTCGACGTGGATGCCCATCTTCTCGAGCGCGAGGATCGTCTCGCGGCGCACGTCGGAGCCGGCGTCGAGCGTGGTCAGGTCGAAGTAGCCGCCCTCGTCGAGCACCTCGGGCACGCCGCCCTCGGGCTTGGCCGAGCGGAAGTAGAAGTACTCGAGCTCGGGGCCGATGTTGTAGGCGTCAAAGCCCATGTCTTCCGCCCGTTTGAGCGCCCGCCGCATGATCCAGCGCGGGTCGCCCTCATAGGGGTCGCCGCCGGGCACGCGGATGTCGCAGAACATGCGCGCGACCGCGTTCTGCTCCTCGGGCCGCCAGGGGATGATCGCGAAGGTCGAGGGGTCCGGCATCGCGATCATGTCCGACTCCTCGATCGGGTTGAAGCCGGTGATCGAGGAGCCGTCGAAGCCCATCCCGCCCTCGAGCGCGTCCTCGAGTTCGGCGGAGTTGATCGAGAAGCTCTTCAGCTGCCCGAGCACGTCGGTGAACCAGAGCCGGATGAAGCGGACATCGCGCTCCTTGACGATCTCGGCTACGTCGGCGGCACTCGTTGGTTGGTCTGCCATTCCCCGGTCTCCTTCGTGGCTGGTCGGCGCGTCGGGCAAAGATAGGCGAAGTGAACCGACGAGGTGCGAAAGGCCGTATTACGGGTATGTGACGTTCGCCGCGCAAGGCTTGCGGAGGCGTCCGAATCTCGGTATAACTTACCTCTCGTAAGTTAAGGGCTTAAAGTAAAGTAAAGGCCACGTAAAGGCTCTGTGAAGCGGAATTCCGTCAATCGAGCCAAAGGCGGATGCATATGACGGTTAAAACGGCAGTAAGCAGATTTCAGATCCACGACGAGCTGACGGCGCCCGATCAGAGCGCCCCCCTGATCAAGAGCATCCAGGCGGCCGGCGGCGCGGTCACGAAGTTCGTCGGCGTGCTCGCCGGCGCTCCGGCCGTGCTGCGGGCCTACACGCGGATGCGCTCGGAGTTGCGCGGCGGGGTCCTCCCCCAGGCGACCCGCGAGCGGATCGCCCTGGCGGTCGCCGAGTACCGGCACGACACCTACAGCACCGCCCAGCACGCCAAGTCGGCGCGACGGGCCGGGCTCGGCCTCGACGAGGTTTCGCGGGCGCGCAGCTTCGGCTCCGGCGACGCCAAGGAGGCGAAGCTGCTCGAGTTCCTCAAGGCGACCCTCGACGCCGACGGCGCTCCCCCCCACCACCTCCAGGAGGAGGCGCGGGAGATCGGCTGGACCGACGAGGAGATCCTCGAGGCGGTCGCGCATCTGGCCCTGAACGAGTTCCAGAGCCTGATCGCGAGCGCGGCGGCGCTACCGAAAGACCAGGCTACGCCGGAAGTGCTGCCTTCGGCCGCATAGGGTCTTGCTCGTCAGTCGAGGACTACGGTGGCCGTGTAGAGGAGTCGGGCCGTGGAGTAGCGGCAGGCGTAGGTCTGGCGCTTGCCGACCTTGACCTGGGGCTGGCCTTGGCGGACGTCGGTGGTGTTGGTGCACCTGCCCGGTTCGCGGCTGGCGCGCCAGGCATTTTGCGCCGAGAGGTTCTGGGCGAAGGCCGGGGCCCAGGTCGGGATCGTGAGGCCGACGATGTCGCCGCCCCGCACGCGCAGGTTGGAGCCGAACTTGACCGTCTGGCCGAGGTAGGGGCTGAGCACATGCACCGAGCTCTGGCCGCGCAGGTTGTAGCGCGGCGGGTTGGTACCGGGGATGCGCCGCAGGATCGCCAGGCGCGCCTCGGGCGGGGTGCCGAAGAAGCCGTTGAAGAAGGAGCGCTGCTTGTTGGTCGGCTGAGCCAGGGTCAGGGTCCAGGCCTTGACCTTGCCCGCGCGCGGCACGCGGAAGGGCAGGCTGCCCTGGTTGGTGCTGACCTGGAAGCCGGTGACGCTGCCGACCGCCTGGCAGGGCAACTCCGGGCAGGAGGGGTCGGGCAGGTTGGCGGTGCTGCCGAGCACGACCGTGGTGCGCGGCTTGCTCGCGGCGCCGGCGCCGGCGACCGCGACGACCAGAGCGACGACGCAGACGACGCCCAGCCCAACGATTGAAAACCTCGACATGCCCCACGCTCCTCTCATAGAAAAGTCCTGCTTAGAACGCGGAAGACTAGCCAGAGTCGCGGTCAGCGCCGGGAGCCGTGCGAAGCGCGCGTGTAATGGAGGGCGACGGCGTAGCCGATCCGGCCCGAGCCATTGAAGCCGAGGACGCGGCGGGCGCCGTTGGTCAGGTCCCAGGCGTTGCCGCTGCTGTAGGGGCCGCGGTCGATCACGCGGGTGACGATCGTCCGGCCGTGGTAGAGGAACCTGACCGCGGTTCCGCAGGGCAGGTTGCGGTGGGCGACGCCGACCGTGTGCGGGCGCAGGACCTGGCCGCAGGCGGTGCGGCTGCCGTAGAAGCCGGGTCCGTACCAGGTGGCGCCGGCCCAGCGCAGCGGCGTGAAGGCGATCCCCCGCCCCGCCTGGGCGTCGCCGGCGGCGACCGTCGCGGCGCCACCGGTGCCGGCCTGGGCGGCGGGCGCGGCCGCGCAGGCGATCGCCGCGACAGCCAGCATCAGGGCCGCTCGTGAATGGGTTTTCCGCCAGGGGCGGTTCGTGCCTGTCTTCATCGCTCTTTCGGACGCTTGCGGGGTTAGCTGACGGGCTCGCGCTGAAAGAGCTGCGCTACGCCGGCAGAGGCCGGCGACTCGCCCCAACTTGTGGGTCCCCCGCTCCCCGCGATATGTGGCGGAGATTCAGCGGAAGTTGGCGGCAGGTTAGCAAACGCTAAGACAGAAATCCGTGACGAGGTTGGCAAAAGCCCCCCTCTCGCGAGAGGGGCTTTCGCCGTAGCGGGCCTGTAAGCCGGATCCTGTCGTGAGCGACCATCTGTCTCACCGGGGCCGGAGCCCCGAGGGGCCGCCGAAGCGGCCCTGCGGCCTACCTGGATCTCGCCGGGCAGGGTCGACGATCCTGTTTGGCCTTGCACCGGGCGGGGTTTGCCTGGCCGTCGCGTCGCCGCGACGCCGGTGCGCTCTTACCGCACCATTTCACCTTTGCCTGTACGCAACTCACGTGTGGCTGCGCCATCGGCCGTATGTTTCTGTGGCACTTTCCCGCGGGTTTCCCCGGGTGGCGTAACCCACCGCCTCGCCCTTTGGTGTCCGGACTTTCCTCGAGGGGTTTTCTCTCCCCCCGCGGCCGCCCGGCCCGCCAGCGGATGGTAAACCCGTAACGAGCCCGCCGCAAACCGGCGCATCCCGGCGGACTCACTCGGTCGGATATCTTGCGTGGATGCCGGTGGCCGTCGTCACGGGAGCGGGCGGTGGTCTCGGGCGGGCGATCGCCCTCGACTTGGCGAGCCGCGGCTACCAGGTCCAGGCAACAGACATCGACGCCGATGGCGCCGCCGCGACCGCAGCTGAGATCGGCGCCGGCGCCGCGTCCTCCGAGCTCGACGTCACCGACGGCGACGCCTGTCGCGCGGTCGCCGCCGGGGCCGCGACAAAGGGCGGCGGGCTCGACCTCTGGGTCAACAACGCCGGCGTGCTCGCGACCGGCCAGTCCTGGGAGCAGGACGAAGCGACACGGCGGGCGATGCTCGAGGTCAACGCGCTGGGCACGATGAACGGCACGATCGCGGCTCTGGAGAAAATGGTCCCAGCCGGCCGCGGCCACGTGATCAACGTGATCTCCCTGGCCGGGTTGGTGGCGGCGCCGGGCGAGGTCAACTACGCGGCCGGCAAGCACGCGGCGATGGCGTTCACGCTTGGCACGCTGTTCGACCTGCGCGGCGCCGGCGTCTCCGGCGTCGAGCTCTCGGCCGTCTGCCCGGACGGGATCTGGACGCCGATGCTCGCGGACAGGCTCGACGACCCGGCGGCGGCGGGCTCGTTCTCCGGGCGGCTGCTGACCGCGCAGGAGGTCGCGGCAGCCGTCGGCAAGCTCGTCGAACGGCCGCGGCCGCTGCTCGTGCTGCCGCGCTGGCGCGGGCCGATGCTGCGCCTCTTCGACCTCTTCCCCCGCCTCGCCCTGCGCCTGCTGCCACTAGTCATGCGCGACGCGCGCCGGCGCCAGCGACGCTACAAAAAGAAGATCGAATCCGGCCGCTGGCCGTAGCCCAAAGCGTCAGGAGACTTTGCGGACGACGCCGATCACGCGGCCGATCACGCTGACTTCGGCGCTGCGGATCGGCTCCATCGCCTTGTTCTCCGGCTGCAGGCGGATGTGGTCGGCCTCGCGGAAGAAGCGCTTGACGGTCGCCTCCTCGCCGATCAGGGCGACGACGATCTCACCGTCGCGGGCGTCCTCGGCCGGGCGGACGACCACGTAGTCGTCACCGAAGATGCCGGCTTCGATCATGCTGTCGCCGCGCACGCGCAGGACGTAGTCGCCGTCCTCGCCGCCGATCACGTCGGGGATCTCGATGTACTCCTCGATGTTCTCTTCGGCGAGAATCGGGGCGCCGGCGGCGACGTGACCGATCAGCGGCAGGCCTGCCTTTTCGGGCAGGATCGTCTTCTTCGCCTTGTCGATGAGCAGCTCGATCGCGCGCGGTTTCGCGGGGTCGCGGCGCAGCAGGCCGATCTTCTCGAGGTTGGCGAGGTGGGCGTGCACGGTCGAGGACGAGTGCAGGCCGACGGCTTTGCCGATCTCGCGCACGGTCGGCGGATAGCCGGTTTTGTCCGCGTAGCGGCGGATGAAGTCGAAGATCTCCTTCTGCCTCTTGGTCAGGTCCAGATCCACCCGTGGCTCCTCCTCGTCGACATAAGGGCGCAGTTCAGCGCAGCCGTTCGAACACTTGTTCGCAGAGTACCGCCCCGTCCGGACACGCGCAACCGCCGGACGCCGCCCGCAGCATCGCGCCCACCCCACCGCAACCCCCGCCGCCGCCAAACATCTAGAATCGCCACCCCACGCGGCTGTGGCGGAACTGGTAGACGCGCAAGCTTGAGGGGCTTGTGCCCTTTACGGGGCGTGATGGTTCGACTCCATTCAGCCGCATAGAAAACCCCCGTGCGTCGGGGGTTTTCGCGTTGGGGGCGACCAGCGCCTCTCCCCTGCTCCCGCTCGTGCCTCAGCCCTTGAGGCGGTAGGGAACGTCGAAGGGGGGCCGCTTTGGCGCGGGCTGACCCGGGCCGATCGGGACAGCCTCGACGAGGTCGAGGGACCGCAGCAGTCGCAGGTGGTGCGCGGCGGCCCAGATCGAGACCTGGCCGTCGAGCACGTCGACCAGCACGATCGCTGTCAGCGGCTCGGCGACCCACCAGAGCGCTTCGATTGTCGACACGCGATGAGGATGCCGAGCCCTCGCGGGAAGTGCAGCCAAAAACTCGTCGTGGTCGCGACCCATGATGACGAACCTAAGCGCAACAATAGGACTCGATCAAATCACGCTACGGTATTCAAAAGAAAGTTATTCTTGCGATCTAACCAAACAGGACAACAAGGCCGGGACCCCGGCGGTTCAGCCCGGCGCCCCGGCCGGAGTTCGGTGGATTCGGGGGCCCTAACCGACCTTGCTTACGGAAACAGCGGGCAACGCAGATTGACAACCTGAGAGCTTCACGGACTCACCTCCCGTTTTTGCCGCAAAATAATTTGAGCACTTCTCTTCTAGGAGGTATTTAGATACTGTGACGGTTTCATTTCGATAATGCCGCTAGACTTTGCCGCTCAGTGAGGAAAGAGCACTAGAGGAGCCTCGTATGGCAGCACCGCTAGCGATCGGAATGGCTCAAGCGCGGGAGCGACTGCGTCGACTCGCGGTCGTCTTCGCCGTCGAGCTGCGAATGAAGATCGTCGTCGAGCTCTACATGCGCGAGATGAGCGCGCGGTTGTTCTACAGAGAGTTCGGCGGCGGCTCACCGGCGCGGGTCAGCCAGAACTTTCGCCGGCTGGAGAAGGGGCTCTGGCTCGTAGAGGCCTACCGCGAGGGTCCGGGCGGCCCCCGACACGGAGGCATCGAGCGCTTCTACCGAGCGATCGAGTTGCCGTTCATGGACTCCGAGGGCTGGGCGCTTCTCCCCTACTCGGTCAGGGCCGCCTCGAGCTGGAACATGTTCAGGCAGATTGCCCCGCGGCTGCGCGGAGATCTCGAAGCCTCAGACGCACCTCGCTACAAGCGCGACCTCAGCCTCACCACGATCTTGCTCGACGAGGAGGGCTGCAAACGAACGCACGCTGCCATGAGAAAGCTGTTTTTGGGGCTGTTCGACGAGCAGGAGGAGGCAAGACGTCGCTGTCGCGGTGACGGCGGAGAACTGATCCGGGCGGATGCCTTCCTGATCGCGTTTCCCTCCGCCGGCGGTTGGGTGCGATCGGCGGGAAGCGACCTCTTGGTGCCGCAATCGAGGGAACCGCTGATCCGCTTCCCGGAACGCCTCGCGCCGATTCTCAAGGACGATGTCAGCTTTGAGATCGTCACCGAGATGAACCAGCAGGAACTGAGCGTGACGGGGTTCCATCGCGAGTTCGGAGGCGCCAGCAAGCCCAGCATCAGCCGTAGGTTCAAGGGGCTCGAGAGCTCGGGCTGGTCGACCAAGGGGGTGCAGGCCACCGGAGGAGCGAGACGCGGGGCGACGGAGCAGTTCTACCGCGCGACCAAACCGGTGGTTCGAGGTTACGACCCCTGCACGGACGCTCCGGCGGCACTCAGGGAGACCGAAAATTGGGACACGTTCGAACGCCTCTGCGCGGCCATCATGGAAGCGATGGCGTCGGAAACCTTCGATGCACGCGCGGATCGTTTTTTTGCGTGGTCGCTGATTCGACTGGACAGACTGGGCTGGGAAAGCATCATTTCCGAAATCGATTCTCTGGCGGTGCTCATCTCGCAAGAGGAGAAGCGGGCCAAGAGACGCATTGCCGAGTCGGGGGAAAAACCAATTGCCATAACCGTCAGCCTCGGCGCCTTCGAAGCGATGAAAGAGCTGATCATCGCGCCGTAGGTGGTTCGCTGTTTCGGAACCGCTTCCTCGGGTAACCGACGGTCGAGCGCGGAGCGATTCTGATCCGGCCGCGCCTTCACAAGGGAAAGGGAGACATGAAACGAGTCGCCATTCTCGCGACCGTCGGTGTTCTGGCTGTCTGCTTTGCCGCGGTCGCATTCGCGAGCAAGAACAACCACCCGATCAAGCCGGTGCCGCGCTCCGACAAGGGCGCAACCAGGCTGGCGCAATCGATCTTCGAAGGCAACGGGCGCAAGCTCGTCCGCGCCAAGTTCGTCGCGGTGCCGCCGGGGCACGATCCGGTCGCGACGACGCGCAAGTCGATCGGGGGATTTCCGCGCAAGGGCAGTTCCTTCGCGATCCTCTCTACCGGCTGCGCCCACTTCGCGATCCGCAAGAACTACGGCGGCGCCACCGGCTGCAAGGACGGCGGCGTGAAGACGCGCGGCGCTCGCGACGTGACGATCTGGCGCATCCGGTTCAAGGCGCCGAGGGGCGCGAACTGCCTCTCCTTCCGCTTCAAGTTCCTCTCCGAGGAGTTCCCCGAGTTCGTCGGCTCGGAATTCAACGACGCGTTCATCGCCGAACTCGACCACTCGCCGCGGTGGAGCGCCGCCGGCAACCAGAATCCGACGATCACGGCGCCCGGTGACTTCGCCACGACCCGCAATGGCAAGGACATCATCAGCGTCAACGCCACCGGTGTGGCCAAGGTCTCGCGGGGCGCCGCCAAGGGCACCACCTACGACGCGGCGACCGGCAAGCTGCGCGCCTCGACGCCGGTCCGACCCGGCTATCACCTGCTCTACCTCTCCCTGTTCGACCAGGGCGACCGCCAGTGGGACTCGGCCGTCTTCATCGACCGCCTCCTGGTCCGCCACGCGAGCAGGTGCAGGTCCGGCCTGGTCGGCAGCAACTGACGGGGCGCTGCGCAGCGCCCCTGCGGCCGAGCTTCAGCCGCAGGGGCGCTGCGCGCGCTCGCGAGTTGGCCCGCGCCGTTTACTCGGCTTGAATGCGGCCTGCGGCTACTGCGTCCTTCATTGCCTCGTAGTCGCGTTCGCTCTGGTCGGCGTAGGCCTCGGCGAACTCGGCCAGAGCGCGGTCGAAGACATCGCCCTTGCCGAGGTAGGCGCCGATCGCGATCCGATCGCCGCCGCGGGCGTGGGCATGGGCCAGGGTCAGGCCGCAGATCTCGGCGTAGGCGTCGAGGCCGCGGGCGTCCATCTCCTCGACCCTGGCCGAGGCCTTCCAGTCCCAGAGCTGGCGCACGTAGAAGTCACGGCGCTCACCGTCGACCCCCTCCACCCGCACCCAGCCGAGCATGATGTCGCTGGTTGCCTGCATCAGGCGCTGGCCGTGGACGACCCGTTCGCCCTGCAGCTTGAAGCGGCTGGGCGCCGCGTAGGGCTCGAGCACCGAGCGCTGCGCCTCCTTGATCTGCAGGAAGAGCGGGTCGCGCTCGTCGCGGCCGAGCATCAGCGCGATCCAGGCGCGAGTGCCGACGCTGCCGACGCCGACGACCTTGAAGGCGACGTCGACCAGCCGGTAGCCGTCGAACACAGCCCGGTGCTCGACGTCGAGCGAGTCGCGGTAGTCGGAGAGAACCCGTCCGACGAGCGCTTCGACGTCGGCGCCGGGCGCCTCCTCGGCGGCGAGGTTCTCGACCGGCACGATCAATGGCGGGTCGCTGACGATGCGCAGTCTGCCGTCGACCACCTCGGTCAGCTTCGCGAAGGCACGGCCGCTGTCCTTGGCCTGAGCCTTGGCGACTCCCCGCTCGAAGCGACGGCGCTGCTGCTTGCCGGCGACCGAGACCCAGCGGGCGGCGATCGCGTCGGCGTCGAGCTGCTGGTACCAGGACTCGAGGTTGCCCATCGCGGCCAGGCGCCGCATCGTCTCGCGGTATTCGCGCGCCGCCGCGAGGGCGATGCCGCGCCGCTCGCGATCTGAGCAGCCGCGGTCCCGGCCGGCCAGGGCGAAGCTGGCGAGGAGCCGCTTCACGTCCCACTCCCACGGCCCCGGCAGCGTCTCGTCGAAGTCGTTGAGATCGAAGACGAGGCGGCGCTCGGGCGAGGCGAAACCGCCGAAGTTGGAGAGGTGGGCGTCGCCGCAGAGCTGCGTCTCGAAGCCCGAGCGCGGCGAGCCGGAGAGGTCGGCGGCCATGATCGCGGCGGCGCCGCGGTAGAAGGTGAAGGGCGAGACGAGCATGCGGCCGTAGCGCAGCGGCAGCAGGCGGCCGACGCGCGAGCCCGCCTGGGCCTCGAGCAGCGCGACCGGGTCGGGCCGGCCCGACGCCGGCGCCCACGCGCCGTGACTCGAACGCGGGGCGTGTTCGCGGGCGGCTTTGCCGGCGGCGGCGCGCCGCTCGGGCGAGCCGGGATGGCCCTGGATCGAGCCGTCCATGCCTAGGCGGTAACCGGTTCGAGCGGCGGGTCGGGGCCCGCCTGCAGTTGCTCGAAGCGCTGCGTCGGCAAGCGCCGAGTCGTCCAGAACGAGGCGATGACGAGGAAGGCGGCAAAGAGGAAGGCCGTCTTCAGCGCCTTCAGCTGGGCGTCTTCGTAGTGGCCGACGAGCGAGTCGACGGTCGCCGGGCCGAGCCCTTCCGCCTCCGCCGCGGCTTCGACCTCGCTCGCGGCGACGAAGCTGCCGCCGGCGCTGAGCCGCACTTCGACCTGGTCGCTGACCTGCTTGGAGATCGCCGGGTCCGAGGCGACATCGGCGGTGAAGGCGCCGATCAGGCCGCTGATCACGATCGCGCCGAGCAACGCCGTGCCCAGCGAGGAACCGAGCTGCTGGGCGGTGTTCTGCAGGCCGCCGGCCTCGCTGCGGTCGTCGTCGCCGACCGAGGACTGGACGACGTTGCCGAGCTGGGAGACGATCAGGCCCATGCCGATCCCGAGCACGCCGGTGGCGAGGAAGAAGGCGCCGCTGTCGAGCTCGGGCTGGATCGTACTCAGCAGGATCCCGATCGCGAGCAGGACGACGAGCAGCCCGACCCGCACCAGCGGCCGCGGCGGAAAGCGTTTGGCCAGGGCCGAGCCGGCGATCGCGGCGACGAAGAGGCCGGCCGAGGCGGGCAGCATCTGCACCCCGGTTTCGAGCGCGTCGAGGCCCTGGACGATCTGCAGGTAGAGCGGGATCGTGAAGAAGATCCCCATCAGGATCAGGTTCTGGGCGAGCAGCATCGAGACGCCGCCGCGCAGCGGACGGATCGCGAGCAGGCGGAGGTGGACCAGGGGCGGCTCGCCGCGCTCCTCGCGTCGCCGCTCCCAGGCGCCGAAGGCGGCGAGGACCAATGCCCCGGCGGCGATCACGAACGGGGTCAGTGAGAAGCCGAACGGCTCGAGCGGCGAGTCGCGCGGGGCCAGCCAGCCCCAGTTGCTCGCCTGCAGCACGCCGAAGACGACCAGCGCAAGGCCGGTGGCGGAGAGCACGCTGCCGACCCAGTCGAGCCCGGGCGCCCCGCGCTTGCGCTCGGGCTCGCGGATCAGTCGGGTGCCGAGCAGGATGCCGATCGCGACGACGACCTCGCCGACGAAGACGAGCCGCCAGGTGAAGTCGGTGGTCATCCAGCCGCCCAGGATCGGGCCGACCGCGATCCCCGCCCCGGCGACGCCGCCGAGCACGCCGTAGGCGATCGCCCGCTCGCCGCCCTTGTAGTTGCCGGCGACGAGGGCGACCATGGCGGGCAGGACCAGCGCCGCGCCGATCCCCTCCAGCACCGACCAGCCGAGCACCAGGCTGGGCACGTTCCAGGAGGCGGCGGTGAGGGCCGAACCGGCGCCGTAGATGACGAGGCCGACCGCGAAGGCGCGCCGCCGTCCCCAGAGGTCGCCGAGCTTGCCGCCGGTCAGCATCAGCCCCGCCATGACCAGCGCGTAGAGCGCGATCACCATCTGGATCGTCGTCACCGTCGTGTCGAAATCCTCGACCAGCTGCGAGATCGCGACGTTCATCACCGCCTGGTCGAGGACCATCAGGAACTGCGCGGTCGCCAGCACGGCGAGAACTCCCCACTTGGCCATGACGCCAGCAGGATATTCCGATCGCCGACCAGCTACGTCCTCCTGTGCATATCAGGAGCCCCCTACTGGCTAGGCGGCCTGGGCGCTGAGGCTGAACTGGACCTGGCCGTCGGCGACGGTCGCGTCGAGTTCCTTGTCGTCGAGCATCTCGGCGGCGGTCGGCTCAACCCGGACGGCGATGTCCTCGCCCTCGACGACCTGGTCCTCCGGCGGCGCCTCGTCGGTAATCGCGATCGCGAGCCCGGTGTCAGCCCCCGCCTCGGGGCTCTGCTGGGCGCTGATCCGCAGCGCGGCGTCGTCGGGCACTCCGTCGGAGGCGAGTATGCCGCGGATCGCCTCTTCTGCCTGGTTGCTGAGCTCGAGCATGTTGGCTCCTCCTCTGATTGGGAACCGTCGGGCTACCCGGGCAGGCGGCGCGAAAACATCGGCCGCGGTCCTAGCCCTCGTCGAGAAACCTTGCCTCGACCCCGCACAGTTCATAAGTGGGGCGGGCGCGGCGATCGAGGCTGATCAGCGTCGCGTCGGCGTCGCGCGCCGCCATCGCGATCAGCGCGTCGTAGACCGAGGCTCCGCCGCGTCCGTCGCCTGCGAGCAGCCCCAGGGCCTCCCGGTAGGCACGCCGCTGGGGCTGGATCGGCACGGATCCGTCGAGGAGCTCATCGAGATATTCGACAACCAGGTCCGGGGCGACGCGATATGCGCCCCCCGGAGAGCTCAAGACCGAATAAGCCTCGGCCATCGTGTGAGCGACGAGGGTCCCGCTCTCCTTGACTTCCGCCACGGCAAAGTCTGCTGAGGCGTGAGCGGGATGCTCGACGACGAAGCCTGCCACCAGCACCGAACTATCCGGAACGATCACGGCGAGTCCGTTCCAATTCTTCCCGGACCTCCTCGACGCTGGTGGGCCTGGGAAGTCCCAGCTTGGCGGTAAGGATGCCGTGCCGGCTCCGGCGTAGCTCGGCCTGCCGAAATGCAGGTGTGAGCGTGAGCCGTTCCCCGTCGAGCTCTATCTCGACCTCATCGCCGCCATACAGGTGCAGCGCGTCGCGCAGGCTCTTCGGCACGACGATACGCCCCGCTTTGTCGATGGTAGTTTTCATACCATTGACCGTACCATGAAACGTTTTGATTTCAAGCGTGGCAGGCACTGACCCGGTTAAGGGCACAGCGCCTCGAACTCCCCCCCACTGCCTGAAAAAGATGCCGCTACTTGCGGCCCAAAGCCTCGTCCACGAAGGGGCCGAGCAGCTCGCCGGTGCTGGCGGCGATCGCTTCGGGGGACTCTCCGGGGGCGGTGACGTGGCTGATCGCGAGGCGGACGAGGGACTCGGCGAGCAGGCGGACTTTGGCCGGCGGGGCCTCTGGCCAGCCGGCCTCGATCGTCGCGCTCAGGCGCGCGGTCGCCCACTGCACGACGGGCATGCCTTGGGTGGTGACGAAGGGCAGCAGGCCGGCGCTGCCGTCGTCGCTGAGCAGGATGCGGACCAGCGGATCCTCGCCGGCGCTGCGCAGGAAGGTCGCGAGCGCGGCGCCGATCGCCGCCCGCGGGTCATCGAGGTGAGCGCGGACCGCGGTGTCGACGGCGTCGAGGAAGCGTTCGCCCTCGTGGATGACCAGCGCCTGGGCGAACTCATCGCGGCTGCCGAACTCCTTGTAGAGGGTCTGGCGGCTGACCCCCGCCGCGGAGGCGATCTCGGCCATCGTGATCTCCGACCAGGCGCGCTGCTGCACCTCGTCGCGCCCGGCGGCGAGCAGCGTTTCGCGCAGCAGCTCCCGCGCCGCCTGCGGATATGGGGTGCGCGCCTCCACGACGGCGCCAATCGTGCCAGCGGCGGCGGTCACTCGCCCGCGTCGCCGATCACCTCGAAGTCGACCTTGTCCCTGACCCCGCAGTCGGGGCAGTGCCATTCGTCGGGCACCTCGCTCCACGGCGTGCCGGCCGGGAAACCCTCGCGCGGGTGGCCGGCCGCCTCGTCGTAGACGTAGCCGCAGCCGGGACAGCGGAAGGCGCTCACGCCCCCGCTCCCCCGTAGCGGGCCAGCAGCTTGCGCCGCGCCCGCGGCTGCACGTTGGCGCGGCCGAGATCGCCCTCGTAGTGGTCGAGCAGGCGGCGGTCCATCACCCGGCGCCAGAGCGGCGGGAACCAGGCGAGCACGATCATCCCCGCGTAGCCGGTCGGCAGTTGCGGCGCCTCGTCGATGTGGCGCAGCGCCTGGTAGCGGCGGGTCGGGTTGGCGTGGTGGTCGCTGTGGCGCTGCAGGTGGTAGAGCAGCACGTTGGAGGCGACGTTGTTGCTGTTCCAGCTGTGCTGGGGCAGGCAGCGTTCGTAGCGCCCGTCCTCTTTCTTGTTGCGCAGCAGGCCGTAGTGCTCGAGGTAGTTGACGACCTCGAGCAGCGAGAAGCCGAGCACCGCCTGCAGCAGCAGGTAGGGCAGCACGACCGGGCCGAAGACGATCGCCAGCGCGGCGAAGAGGCCGACCGTCATCGCCCAGGCCTGGAGGATGTCGTTGTGGATCGACCAGACCGAGTGGCCCATGCGCTCGAGCCGGGCGCGCTCGATCCCCCAGGCGGAGCTGAGGCTGCCCGAGACGGTGCGCGGCAGGAAGGCCCAGAAGCTCTCGCCAAAGCGTGAGCTCGCCGGATCCTCGGGGGTGGCGACGCGGACATGGTGGCCGCGGTTGTGCTCGATGAAGAAGTGGCCGTAGCCGCTCTGCGCGAGCGCGACCTTGCTCAGCCACTTCTCCAGGTCGGCGCGCTTGTGGCCAAGCTCGTGCGCGGTGTTGATCGCGATCCCGCTGACCATCCCCATCGTCAGCGCCAGGCCGATGCTGTCGAGGGTCGAGAGCCCGCCGTCGGCCCAGAGCCAGCAGGCGAGAATCAGGCCGGCGTACTGGATCGGGATGAAGACGTAGGTGCACCAGCGGTAGTAGCGGTCCTGCTCGAGCCACTTGATGATGCTGTCGGGCGGGTTCTCGGCGTCGACGCCGATGACGATGTCGAGCACGGGGAAGATCACGAAGACGAGCATCGGGCCGTAGAACCAGAAAACACCGAGCCCGGTGAGCGTCACCAGGCCCCAGGCAAGAAACGGAAGCAGGGGAACAATCAGCCCGAGCAGCCATGCGTAGCGCTTCGGGTCGGTCCAGGCGGCGGGGTTCAGTTCGACCTCGGGCCCGTGATGGTGGTGATGCTCGTGTGCGGCAGCCTCCATCGGCGCCTCCTCCTTGTCAGAACGTCAGAAATCGTCTGCTTGGTTGACAGAGTAGCCAAGTTTGTCAACCAACGCAACATGGGCCTGAAATCTGTCCAACGCCTGCGGGCGCGATGCTCGCTACCATCCCGCCCGTGTACACGTTCCTCGCAGTCGTGCAGGTCCTGATCGCCGGCATCGTGATCTTCCTGATCCTGCTCCACTCCGGCAAAGACGCCGGCCTCTCCGGCGCCTTCGGCATCGGCGGCGGTGGCAGCTCCTTCGGCGGCGGCTCGATGGTCGAGCGCAACCTCGACCGGGCGACGATCTTCTTCGCCGTCCTCTTCGTCGTCAACACCCTGGTGCTGCTCAAGATTTAAGGATCTCGACCGCCTCTTTGCGCAACTCGGCGTCGAGCAGGGCGAAGTCCTCGTCGGAGAGCTTGCCGGCCGCGTGGTCGAGCTCGGCGTCGCGGATCTCGCGGTATTTGGCTTCCTTCAGCGCCTCCAGCTCGGTGCCGGCGGCGGGCCGGCGGCGGGCGCCGCGGGCGGGCCAGATCGCGATCAGCGCCCCGGCCAGGGCGATCAGTCCGCCGATCCAGATCCAGGTGACGAGCGGGTCGACGATGACGCGGAAGGTCGCCGCGGCACCGTCGGCGAGGTAGCTCTTCGCCAACCGCTCGGCGGTAGCGGCCTGCAGGCTCTCGATCTGGGCGAGCGCGACCGGGCGCAGGCGCGGATTGGCGGCCGCCGCCCGCATCAGGCGCGAGACGGCGCGGCACTGCGGTGGCGTCCCTGGGGCGCCCGAGACGCAGGCGCGGAAGCCCGCGTCGGCGGCGCGGATGCGGCGGCGCACGGCGGTGATGTCCGGCTGCACGGCGGTCCAGAGGTCGCTGCCGGCGCCGGCCTCCAAGCCGACCTCGCTGGTCGCCTCGCCGTCGAAGAAGCTGCCGATCGTGCCGGTTTCGGTCCCGGTCGGGCGGAAGAAGCGGCGACTCGGGCGCAGCAGCGAGCGCTTACCGTCGCGCTCGACCGCGAGCACGGCCCCGAAGGTGAAGGCGTTGCTGTCGACCGCCACGGTCGGCCGCTCGTAGGTGACCGTGCGGCCGTCGACGACGGCGCTCTCCCCCGGCCGCAGGCGCACGTCGCGGTTGGTCTGGAAGCTCGAGGAGGCGGCGATCCCGATCAGCAGGACCACGACGCCGATGTGGACGATGTAGCCGCCGTAGCGGCGGCGGTTGCGGGAGACGACCGCGACCAGCGCCGCGGGCAGCGAGCCGCCGCTGAGCTTGCGTCGCGCCGCCGCGCCACGCCAGAACTCCTGCGCCAGCCCGGTCAGCGCGAAGGCGGCGAAGACGAACAGCGCCAGCGCCCAGGGCTTCTGGGCGGCGTCGCTGAACAGCGCCAGGCCGACGCCGGCGAGCGCGGCGACGATCGCCGGCGCCCGGAAGACGCGCCGGGCCGAGGCCCAGCTGACCCGGCGCCAGGCGAGCAGCGGCCCGACCCCGGTGAAGAGCACGAGCCCGATCGCCAGCGGCGTCGTGTAGCGGTCGAACCAGGGCGCCGCCAGCGAAGCCTTGTCGCCGGTGAAGAGCTCGGAGATCAGCGGGAAGAAGGTGCCCCAGAAGATCGTCGCGGTGAGCGCGACGAGGAGGAAGTTGTTGACCAGGAAGACCGACTCGCGCGAGGCCAGCGAGTCGATCCGCTTCTCTGAGCGCAGGTCGTCGAGGCGGGAGACGATCAGCGCGGTCGAGCCGACCAGCACGACCGCGATCAGGCCGAGGATGTAGGGGCCGACGGTGCTGTCGCCGAAGGCGTGGATCGACTGCAGGACGCCGGAGCGGACGAGGAAGGTGCCGAGCAGCGCCAGCGAGAAGGTGGCGACGATCAGGCAGGCGTTCCAGACTTTCAGCATGCCGCGCTTCTCCTGCACCATCACCGAGTGCAGGAAGGCGGTGCCCATCAGCCACGGCATCAGCGCCGCGTTCTCGACCGGATCCCAGGCCCAGTAGCCGCCCCAGCCGAGCTCGGTGTAGGACCAGCGGGCGCCGAGCAGCAGGCCGAAGCCGAGGAAGGCCCAGGCGATCAGCGCGAAGCGGCGGGTCGAGCGGATCCACTCGGCGTCGAGGCGGCGGGTGATCAGCGCGCCGACGGCGAAGGCGAAGGGGATCGTGAAGGCGACGTACCCCGAGTAGAGCATCGGCGGGTGGATCATCATGCTCGGGTGCTGGAGCAGCGGGTTGAGGCCGATCCCGTCGGCCGGCGCCGGGCTGAGCCCGGCGAACGGGTTGACTCCGCCGGCGAAGAGCATCAGGCCGGTGAAAAAGGCGGCGATCGCGGCCATCACCGCGGTCGCGTAGGGGACGATCTCGCGCAGCTTGCTGCGCGTCGCGTAGAGCGCCAGCGAGGAGGCGATCGAGAGCACCCAGGCCCAGAGCAGCAGCGAGCCCTCCTGGCTCGACCACATCGCCGCCAGCTTGTAGAAGGCGGGCGTCTCGATCGAGGAGTGCTGCTGGACGATGTTGTAGGAGAAGTCGTTGCTGCCGAAGGCGATCTCGATCAGGACGACGCAGAGCGTGAGCAGGGCGCAGAGCCCGTAGACGGCGCGGCGCGAGAGCTCGACCCAGCGGCGGTTGCCGTCGCGCCCGAGCAGCGCCGCGACGACGGCGAAGACCGCGGTGAGGAAGGCCAGCGCCAGCAGGGCGCTGCCGAGGCTAGGCGCCATCCGGCGCGGAGCTCTCGGTGGTGAACTTCGACGGGCACTTGGTGACCAGCGTGTCGCGCTCGCCGACGAAGACACCGTTCTCGACCGTCCCGGCGAGGACGATCTCGCGGCCGCCGCGGAAGGGGTCGGGGATCGTCCCCGAGTAGGTGACCGGGATGCTCTGGCTGGCGTCGTCGCGGTCGGCGACGCGGAAGCCGATCGCCTCACCGTGGTGGCGGACCGAGCCCTTGACGACGCGGCCGGTCAGCTCGTAGCTTGAGCCGCTCGCGGCGCTGACGAGCTGCGAGGGCTCCTTCGCCTCGGTCGAGGCGCTGAACGAGGTGTAGACGAGCGCGGCGGCGAGCAGCACGGCGACGCCGAGCGCGACCACGAGCCGGATCTTTCGCTTGCGCTGGGGATCCACGACGCCAGGGATTATCGCAAGCGGGTTAGGGGGGCAATGTGCGGGGGTCGGCGGACGCGCTTCGCGCTGAGTGTCCGCCGACCCCCGCACATTCGCTCTCGACGGTTCGGAATGAGAGAATCGGCAGATGAGCGATAGCCCAGTGATGCTCATCACCGGAGCTTCCAGCGGGATCGGCGCCGCCACGGCGCGGGCCGCCGCCGGGACGCATCGGTTGGTGCTCGCCGCGCGGCGGCTGGAGCCGTTGGCGGAGCTGGTCGAGGAGCTCGGCGGGGCCGAGCGCGCGATCGCGGTGCGCTGCGACGTCACCGAGTGGGACCAGGTTGAGGCGCTGTCGGCGGCCGCGCTCGACGCCTTCGGGCGGATCGACGCGGTCTTCGCCAACGCCGGCTTCGGCGCCTCGCGCGGCTTCCTCGAGGAGTCGCCCGAGCACTGGCGCTCGATGGTCCTGACCAACGTCTACGGCGTCGCGCTGACGATCCGCGCCACCCTCCCCCACCTGCTCGAGCGCGGCGACGGCCACTTCATCGTCACCAGCTCGGTCGCCGGCCGCCGCGTCCTGCCCGGCTCGCTCTACTCGGCGACCAAGTGGGCGGCGACGGCGATCGGCGAGGCGCTGCGCGCCGAGTTGCGCCAGATGCACGAGAACGAGGGGATCAAGGTGACGGTGATCGAGCCGGGCATGGTCGACACGCCGTTCTTCGACAACAGCCCCGGCGAGTGGGCGCTGCGCGACGAGGACATCGCCCGCGCCGTGACCTTCGCCCTGGAGCAACCGGGCAACGTCGACGTCAACGAGATCCTGATCCGCCCGACCAGGCAGCCGACCTGACGAGTTCAATCAAGCGCGCAAGGCCAGGCGAACGGCCCGCCAGTAGGCGCGGAGGAGCAGGCGGGCCGGGGCCGAGCGGGCGATGGCGGGGATGAAAGGGGAGTCGAGGTCGGGAGTGAGCCAGGCGGCGAACTCGGCGGCGCTCACCGTGCGCGTCGCCTGGACCTGGCGGCGCTCGCGCAGCAGGCGCGGCAGCCAGCGGATCGCTTCCAGGTGGCCGGCCAGCTTCTGGCCCGCCCAGCCGCCGCGGGCCGCGGCCACATACAGCGCCAGCTCCGTCGCCAGCAGAGCCGGCGCCAGCAAGATCAGCAGCGACGCCGGGTAGGCGCGGAGCAGGAAGGCATGGCGGTTGCGCTCGAGCCAGCGCCACTTGTGCTCGCGGGCGCCGAACTCGTAGTCGTGGTCGACCACCGCGGCCGGTTCGATCCCCAGCGCCCCGCCGGCCAACCGCAACCGCAGCGAGAGGTCGACGTCCTCGTGGTAGAGGAAATACTCGGCGGGGAAGCCGCCGGCGTGGGTCCAGTTGCGGCGCGGAATTGCCAGGCAGGCGCCGGAGAGCGCCGTCACCTCGCCGGCGGGGGGCGCGGCGGCGATCGGGCGGCCGTGCCCGCCGGCCCAGACGATGCCCGTGAAGTGGACGGGGTTGCCGGCCGAGTTGATCGTCGCCCCGTCGCCCTCGGCGACCAGTGCCTGCCAGGCCGCCCAACCGCGCTGCTCTGTCCAGGGCCGGCGAATCCCCTCTCCCCACCCCGGCCGCGGCGCCGCGTCGGGGTTGAGGATGACGAGCAGCTCGCCGCGCGCCCGCGCCGCGCCGAGGTTGCAGGCGGCGGCGAAACCGAGGTTGCCGCCACTGTGAACGACGCGCGTTGCCGGGGCGAGCGCCGCCACCGCCTCGGCGGTGCCGTCGGCGGAGTCGTTGTCGACGACGATCAACTCGTCTCCCTCGCCCAACTCGGGCAGCAGCGCGGGCAGGCTGCGGCCCAGCTCCTCGCGGCTGTTCCAGGCGACGATCAGGACCGAAAGCGTCGGGCGCACCGACGCCGCAGGCTATTCGTCAGTGCCGCTTGTGGCGATGGCGCCGGTGCTTCTTGTGCTTCCCACAGGGCACGCGCAGGCGCGGGCGCATGTTGCGCTTCTTGCCGTTCTGGCCCTTGAAGCGGGTGATCACGCGCTGCTGCTTGGCCTTACGTCCGTGCTTGCGCGGGCACTGGTTGCGCGAGTTGACCAAGAGGCCTTTCTTGCCGCCGCGCAGGGTGAGGATGAACTTCGACACCGGCACGTCGGGGACGAGGTCGAAGATGTTGCGGATGCGGCCGTGGACGCTGTCGGTACGACTGTCCAGTTCGATCCCGACCTGGCCGCGCAGATCGGAGACGAGGTCGGGTAGCGGGTTGTCCGAGGAACGAAGGTAGACCGGACCCCGCAATGGCTTGTCGAGAAGCGGCGAGAAGGCGCGCGCGTAGCCGTAGATCGACTTCTTCGGGCAGTTGTCCGCGGCGAACTGGACGCGCGTGCAGACCTTCGCGAGGTTGGCCTGGTCGAGGATCAGCGAGGGCGGCAGGATCGTCGCCGCGCGGGCGACGTTGGCGTCGCCGTTGTGCGGCAGCAGGACCGCGCGCAGCTTCGGGTTCTTGCCACGCTTGGTCGCGCCGAAGAGGCGCAGGAAGAGCTTCGGCCGGAAGCCGAGCTTCTCGCAGCCCGAGCCTGGAACGGCGCCGAGACCGGCGTCGTCGAGAAGGCGCCCGGGTCGGTCGGGTTGGCGCCGCCGCCGAGCAGGCCGCCGCCGAAGGCGAACGGCGAGCAATTGGTCGGGTTGAGCGAGAAGTTGTGCCGGTCGAGGGTGACGTCGACCTTGCGCACATCGAGGGTCGCGCCGCCGTAGACGTGCGGGATCGCATCAGAGTGCGCCCGCACCTGGGCGGTGCGCGGGTCGACGAACAGCGCCACCCTCACCACGACCGTGCCGAGATCGAACGGCCCGGCCGTGGCGGGGGTGATCACTGCCAGGGAGAGTGGAGCCCCTTCGTAGGGCCCCGCGAGGAAGACCTTGCCCGCGATCTGGATCGGCGCCGGGCCGCTGCCGGCGGCGATGTCGGCCTGCCGATCAGGCTGTCGTCGGGACAGCTCGGGTGGGCGGCCTGCTCGGCGCCGCTGACCGTCGCCGCGGCGGCGAGCGCCGGGCTCCGGGCAGTAGTGGACGCCGGCCAGCTTCGCGGTCAGGCCGGGCGGCAGGTCGACGTCGACCCCCTTCAGCTCCTGGTTGCCGTCGGCGCGGGCGATGTTCATGTGCAGCGGACTGAAGGCGCCGGCCCGCGAGTTGGCGGCGCCCGCGGCGAAGCCGGGCGAGAACGGCCGCTCGGCGAGCGTCTTCGCGCAGGCGCCGCCACCGGGTGCGCTGCTGAGCGTGAACTCGCCGGACGGCGTCGCCGCCGGGTTGCCGCTCCAGGGCGTCATCACCGCGGTGGTCCGTTCGGCCCGCAGGCGCCGGGGCTGGTCAGGACGGCGCCTGCGGGCCGTCGTCGAAGTCGAGCGTGAACGAGCTGAAGGGGACCTGGGGCAGGCCCGGGATCGTGCCGCCGAGCGGTCACGTCGTCGAACGTCGTCGTCAGCTGGCCGGTCGTCGGGTCGGCGCTCACTTTGCCGATCAGGCGCACGGAGATCCCGTAGCGCGCCGACTCGAGCGCTCGACGAAGATCCGGTACTCGTCGCCCGAGGTCGGGTCGCGGCTGAGCTGCTCGCCGACGTAGACGATCCCGGTGAGCGAGCCGTCGGGGCAGCGGCGGCGTCTCGATCGAGACGCGTGCCGACCCTCGACGCCGCCGGGCAGGCGACCGGTTCCGGCGTGCCCTTGCCGAACTGGGCGTCGGTGCAGGTCTGCAGGCCCCGTTGGCCGCCGAGGGGTTGAGCCCCATCCCCGGCGGCAGCGTCACCTGGCCTCGCTTGCACCTTGGAGCTCGCCTGTTTGGTCTTCTCCTGAGTGTTTCGCGCGCCGGCGGTTGAAGGGCACGTCGACGGTGACCGCCGCGCCGGACGGCGAGTCGGTCTGGGCGGTGTTGCGGGTCGACGCCGAGCGACGGGTCGAAGGGGATCGCTGTCGCATTCCTTGGGGTCTCGTTTCGGGCGGGATGCGGCGACTCGAATGAAGGACGAGCCGTCGGGGAAGCTCGGAGTCGGGCTGCCTCGTAGGAGTCGGCGCGCAGCCAGGTCGAGTAGACGTGCTCGAAGGGCGACGAGATTCGCCGGGTCGAAGCAGGTGGTCGGCGTGGTGATGAAGGTGCCGTTGCCCGAGCGGCCGTCGAAGACCAGGCGGTTTTTGAGGATCAGCGCGCTTCGACCAGCGGTCGAGTTCGAGTCGGCACGTCGATCGTGAAGCCCTCGTGGTAGTCGCCGTCCCAGGCGACGTCCGCCTCGCAGGTAGATGTCGTTGCCGACGCAGGTCGAAGCCGAAACGGGCCGGCTCGCCCGTCTGGCGGATACGATGTTGTAGACGGTCGACCGATGAGCGGCACGGCGAGAGGCCGGTCGCCGGCATTGAGCGCCGTCACCACGCTGGTCCCGACTCTGGAGTCGGCCGGGCAGCGACGTCGGGTTGTCTCGAACGTCGCCTAGGTCGCACTGCTCGGCGTCGCCTGGGGGTTGACGCTGAGGCCGCCGGCAGGTCGACCCGCACGGTCTTCAGTTCGCCGACCGGCGTTTTCGCCGGCGACAGGCCAGGTTCGTTCTTGACGATGAACTGGGTGAAGCCGACCTGCGGGTGGCCGGCGGCCTGTTCGAAGAACTGGTCGGGCGTGTCGACGCTGCAGGTCGGCGTGTCTTTGTGCAGGTGCCGGCCTGCCAGCCGTCTTTCGGCCTGCGGTGTTCGGGTGTTCTGCGGCGCGATGATGTCGCCGGTGTCGCGCGCGCCGCCGACGCGCCAGAACGCATGCTCCCAGGCCACAACCGCCAGCGACAGAAGCGACCCGCCGTTGCGCTCCCCCGCTCATCTGCCTCTCCTTCCTCGAACCATTGTCGAGGCATATTACCTGATTTTGATGATGTACGTTAATATTTTTTTGTATTCCCTAGTCAACGAAAGTGAGGTAGCTATGGATTGGGAACTCCTGGCTCGTGCGAATACCCACCCGCTGCGCGTCTCAATCCTGGAAGTGCTTGCCATGACGGCGGCCGGACGCTGTCGCCGAAGGTCCTCAGCCTCGAGCTGCAGGCGGCGCTGAGCACGGTCAACTACCACGTCACCGAGCTGCGCCACTCCGACCTGGTCAAGCTCGTCGACGAACAGCAGGTCCGCGGCGCGATCGAGCACTTCTACCGCATGGTCGAAGACGAAAACGGCTCGAAGCGGAAGCGAAGCGCAAAGCGGCGCGCTGAAGAAGCGGACGACGGGTCTCGAACCCGCGACCTCGAGCTTGGGAAGCTCGCGCTCTACCAGCTGAGCTACCGCCGCGTCAGCGGCCGATTCTACGGCCAGGCCGCGGCCTTGCGACGGCTAGCGTTCCCTGCCCGTGAGCGCCCGCGCCTTCCTCGCCTTCCTCGCCGTCTGGCCGTGATCGGCCTGCTCGGTTTCGGGCTGCTGAGCAAGGGCGAGACGAAGCTCGCGCTCGGCGATCCCGTGCCCGACCGGAGCTGCCGGTGCTCGACGGCGAGGGCACGGGCTCGATCGCCGACTATCGCGGGCGTTGGGTGCTGGTCAACCTCTGGGCCTCCTGGTGCGTCCCCTGCCGCGCAGGAGGCGCCGGAGCTGGATCGCTTCGCGCGCCGCTACCGCCGCGACGGCGTCGACGTGCTCGGCATCAACGTGCAGGACAACAGCGACGACGCGCTCGCCTTCCTGCACGACAACGGCGTCGCGCTATCCGCAGCTGCGCTCGGTCGGCGACGAGCGCAGCGCCGCGTTCGGCTCGACCGGCGTGCCGGAGAACTTCCTCGTCGACCCCCGCGGCCGGCTGGCGCTGATCTGGCGCGGCCCGGTCGACCAGCGAGTTCCTCGCCGACCAGGTCGTGCCGATCGTCGAAGGGCGCGGCGATGAGGGCGGCCCTGCGCGCTCGCCCTCGGCCTCGCGATCTGGCGCGACGCCGGCACTTGCGCCGCGACGCCGCAGACCGAGCATCAACGACATCGAAGACGAGGTGATGTGCCCGATCTGCGGCACGCTGCTCGAGCTGGCCGAATCGCCGCAGGCCCTGCGCGAGCGGGCGCTGGTCGAACGCTGATCGCCGCGGGCAAGACGAAGGCCGAGATCAAGGACGCCCTCGTCGCCCAGTACGGCACCGCTGTTCTCGCGACGCCGAAGGGCTCGGGCTTCGACCTCTCCGCCTACCTCGTCCCGGCGATCGCCTTCCTGCTCGCCGCGATCGCCTTGGCGCTGGGAGTGCGGCGCTGGCGGCGGGCCTCGCCGCGTCGCCGGGGCGTCCGGCGCCGCCGCCGCGGATGCGCTCCCACGGCGAGGACGCGAAGCGCCTCGACGAGGCGACATCGCCCGCTACGACCTCTGACACGGCGCCTGCGTTCAGTTGTGGACGACGAGGCCGGCGACCGGGATCGGGCATCTTCCGCCGTGACCGGCCGGGGCCGACGCAGGCGATCGTCCGCCTCGCTATGCGGCATCGTCAGCGTCAGCGGCCCTCGCCGCTCCAGGCCGGGCCGCCGATGACGACGAACTCGTAAGCCGCGCGCAGGCCCGCGATCGCCTGGCGAAGGCCTCGGAGGCGAACAGCTCCGGGCCGTCGGCGGTCGGGCGGCCGGCGACGACGCAGACGAGCGGCTCGGTCGCGCGGGCCGATGCCGGGGCCGGCGAGGGCGACCGGCTTGAGGATCTGCTCGCCCTCGACCCCGCCGCGCAGGTACTCGTGAAGCCTGGCGCGTTGGCGAGGCCCAGCGCGTCGGCCAGGGCGGGCCGGTCGAACTCGCACTCGAGCAGCGCCGTGCGCCTCCCCCCGCCGCGGCCGCGGCGGCCACCCCGGCGGCGACCTCGCGGCGGCGGCTCGTCACCGGTCATCAACACCGACCCGCAGCCGCGCAGCCGCTCCAGCAGGCCGTCGTATGCCGCCAGGTCCCCACGGCGCAGCGTCCCGCGTGCGCAGGTCGGGCGAGGTCCGGCGCGGGATCTCCGCCAGGACCTTCACATCTGCTCGGGCGCCGAGATTCCCAGCAGGCCCAGCGAGGCGGCGATCGTGCGCTTGCGTGAGCAGGCAGAGGCCGAGCCGTGAGCGCTCGACCCCGTCGCCCTCGGCGCCGACCACCTGGCAGTCGCGGTAGAAGGCGTGGAAGTCGGCGGCCACCGCGGTCGAGTAGGCGCAGATCCGGTGCGGGCCGCGCCGGGCGGCGGCCTCGCGCACCTGTTCGGGGAATTCGAGCAGGCGCTTGACCAGATCGCGCTCGGCCGGCTGCAGCGGCGTGCCCGGCGTCGGCGCCCCGGCCTCGCCCGCCTCGCCGCCGGCTTTGCGCAGGATGCTGGCGATCCGCGCGTGCGCGTACTGCACGTAGTAGACCGGGTTGTCGCTGGACTCGCGGCGGGCCAGCTCGATGTCGAGGTCGACCGTGGTGTCGTGGCTGCGCCAGAGCATGAACCAGCGCGCCGCGTCGACGCCGATGTCGTCGATCAGCTCGTCGAGCGAGATGAACTCACCGCTGCGCTTCGACATCCGCGCGCGCTCGCCGGATTCGACGACGTGGACGAGCCGCATGATCAGCGCCTCGAGCACGTCCGGATCATTGCCGAGCGCGGCGATCGCGGCGCGCTGCCGTGGCGCGTAGCCGTGGTGGTCGGCGCCGAGCACGTCGATCAGGTGCTCGAAGCCGCGCTCGAGCTTGTCGCGGTGGTAGGCGACGTCGGCGGCGAGGTAGGTCGGCTCGCCGCCATCCCGAATCAGCACCCTGTCCTTGTCGTCGCCGAAGTCGGTGCTGCGCAGCCAGAGCGCGCCTTCGCTCTTGTAGGTGTGGCCGCGCCGCTCGAGCTGCGCCAGCACCGCGTCGACCTCGCCGCCGGCGTAGAGGTCGCGCTCGGAGAACCAGCCGTCGAAGCCGACGCCGAAGCGCTCCAGCGTCGCCCGCACGCCGTCGAGGACGAGCTCGATCCCGCGCCGCCCGATCGCCTCGCCGTCCACCGGATCGATGCCCTCGGCGCCCAGCTGCCGGGCCAGATCGGCGATGTACTCGCCTTCGTAGCCGCCTTCGGGGGGTTCGCCGCCGGTCATCTCGGCGGCGATCGAGGCGGCGAAGCGCTCGACCTGACCGCCGGCGTCGTTGACGTAGTACTCGCTCTCGACCGCGTGCCCGGCCGCCCTCAGCAGCCGCACCAGGGCGTCGCCGTAGGCGGCGTGACGACCGCCGCCGACGTGCAACGGCCCGGTCGGGTTGGCGGAGACGTACTCGACCAGGATCCGCTGCGGCGAGGCCGCCGGGGCGGGGCCGAGGCCCTCACCGGCCGTGGCGAGACCGGCCATCGCCCGCCGGTACCACTCGTCGGCGAGGAAGAGGTTGACGAAGCCGGGGCCGGCGACCTCGATCCGGTCGAGACTGCCCTCGCCGCCGAGCTCGCGCTCGAGCTCGGCGCCCAGGCGTGTCGCCACGTCGCGTGGCGCTTCGCCCAGCGGCGCCGCCAAGAGCATCGCCGCATTGGAGCTGTAATCGCCCAACTCCGGCTTCGGCGGGCGGTCCAGCGTCGGCTCGGGGCCTGTCGGCTCGCCGCCACGCAGGTTCAACGCCGCGCGCTGCACGGCGGCGCGCAGCTCGGCTATCGAGTCGGTTCCGCTCACGGCCCCATCGTATGGACCGGAACCTCGCCCGGGTACGCTGGCCTGGTGCCCTGCCCCGTAACGTTGGCCGAGAAATGACGAGACACAGGCGTCGCCAGACAAGGACGCAGGGAGTCCGAATAGTGGTTCTATTCGGACGACCGAGGACGCGGTATGGCGGCGCTCTGGGGCCGTCATCTCCGGCCGGACGTTGCGGGGCAGGGCACTAATGCGCATTGCGGTCATCACCGACATCCACGCCAACCTGCCCGCGCTCGAGGCGGTCCTCGCCGCGGTCGACGCCGCCGCGGTCGACGAGATCTGGTGCCTCGGCGACGTCGTCGGCTACGGCGCTCAGCCCGACGAGTGCGGCGACCTGGTCCGCGGGCGCTGCGCGCTCAGCCTGGTCGGCAACCACGACCTTGCGGTGCTTGGTGCACTTGACATCGCCGCCTTCTCGGAGGCCGCGGCTTTAGCCGTCGCCTGGACCCGCGAGCACGTCGCCGAGCGCACCTTGGCAATGCTGCGCGAGCTCGAGCCCGCCGGTGAACGCGAGGGGATCGGCGCCTTCCACGCCTCGCCGCGCAACCCGGTCTGGGAATACGTCCTCTCCGCCGAGCAGGCCGACGCCTGCATCGACGCGCAGACGACGCGAACCGCGCTGATCGGCCACTCGCACGTCTCGCTCTTTTTCACCCGCCCTGCCGCGGAGGCGGAAGGCGAGGGGATTCGCGGCGCCCAGGCCGGCGACGACACCCTGCTCGACCTCGGCGCCGGCGAGTGGCTGATCAACCCCGGCAGCGTCGGCCAGCCCCGCGACGGCGACCCGCGCGCCGCCTGGCTGGAGCTCGACACCGATGCCCCGACCGCCCGCTTCCACCGTGTCGGCTACGACGTCGAGCGGGCCGCCGCTTCGATCGTCGCCGCCGGCCTGCCGCGCCGCCTCGGCGACCGCCTCCTGGTCGGCTCATGACGCTCAGATGCAGGGAAATTACGCCCCGCAGGGCGTTCTCTAGACTCGCCTCAATGCCACGCTCGCCCCGACTCCCGCTCGCCCTCTGCCTGGCCGCCGTCGTCGCCCTCGGGCTCGCCGCCTGCGGGGCCGAAGACGCGAAGCTGCTGCCGGGCGAGACGGCGCGCGAGATCACCGCCAACCTCGACACGGTCCAGCAGCTCTCCGACGAAGGCGACTGCGTCGGCGCCGAAAGCGCGGCCGGGCAGGTCGGCGAACAGATCGAAGCGCTGGAAGGTGTCGACCGCAAGCTCAAGCAGGCGCTCGAAGGCGGCGCCGCGCGACTGGAAGAAGTGATCGCCGGCTGCGAAGAATCGACCAGCGAAGCGCTCGCCCCGGCGACCGTCGCCCCCGAGCCCGCCGAAAAGGAAGCGAAGCCGAAGAAGGAAAAGGAAGCGAAGCCCGGCGAAGAAGAAGCGCCGGAAACGGCGACGCCCGGCCTGCCCCCGCAGGCGCAGGGCGAAGCGAAAGGGCACGAAAAGGAAGGCGGCCCGCCGGCGAGCGAAGAAGGGCCCGAAGAAGAAAGCGCGGAAAGCCAGTCGGGCGGGGTCAGCCCCGGCAGCCCCGCCGGGGAAGGCAAATGATGGCCCAGGGCGCCCTCTCAGGCCGCTACGAGTTAGGCGACAAGCTCGGCTCGGGCGGGATGTCGAACGTCTACCGCGCCACCGACCTGATCCTCGAGCGCACGGTCGCGGTCAAGATCCTCGCCGAGCACCTCTCCGACGACGAGCGCTTCGTCGCCCGCTTCCGCCGCGAGGCGCTTGCGGTCGCCAAGCTGATCCACCCCAACATCGTCCAGGTCTACGACACCGGCATCGACGAGAGTCGCCACTTCATCGTCATGGAGTACGTCGAAGGGCGCTCCGGGGCGCAGATCCTCCAGCGCCAGGGCCCGATCGCGCCGGAGACGGCCGCCGAGGCGGGGATCCAGGCCTGCGCCGGGCTCGACTACGCCCACCGGCGCGGGATCATCCACCGCGACGTCAAGCCGGGCAACCTGATGGTCGACGGCGGCCCGGTCGGCGGCGGGCCGATGACCGTCAAGCTGACCGACTTCGGCATCGCCCGGGCGCTGGCGCAGACCCGGATCACCCAGGTCGGCTCGGTCGTCGGCACCGCCGCCTACCTCGCGCCCGAGCAGGTCCGAGGCGAGGAGGCGACGCCGGCGACCGACGTCTACGCGCTCGGCGTCGTCCTCTACCAGTTCCTCACCGGCCGCCTGCCCTACGAGGGCTCGACCCTGGCCGAGCTCGCGGTGCGACAGCAGAATGAGCGCCCGCTGCCGCCCAGCACGTACAACGACGAGGTCCCGGAGCCGCTCGGCGGGGCCGTTCTGCGCGCGCTCGAGGGCGACCCGGCGCGGCGCTACGCCAGCGCCGACGAGCTCTCCGGCGGGCTGCAGTTGGGCCTGCAGGGAGAGGACGTGACGCTGCCGCTCGAAGAGGGCACGGCGGCGACCAGCGTGCTCGGCGGCGAGGAGGCGACGCGGCGGCTCGAACAGACCGAGCACACCGAGCTGCGCCCGCCCTCGCCCAGTCGTCGGCCGGTGGCGCGGGCGCCGCAGCCCGCTCCCGTCCCCCCGCCTGCTGCGGCGCGCGCCGCCGCCCCAGCCAAGCGCGGCGCCTTCTCCCGCTTCGCCCGCTTCGCGATCGCGACCGTGGCGCTGGTCCTGATCGCGGCCGCGGTCGCGGCCGCGGTGATCGTCGCCACCGACAAGGCGACCGGCGTGCACGCGTCCGAAGTCGCCGGCGACTCGGTCGACAAGGTGGTTGAAGAGTTCAAGGAACTGGTGAAGAAGAACACGACCGAATAGACGTGGGCCATGCGGGGAGGGGGGATGGGGGTGCCCTCCCGCTTGCTGGGTTTTTCGCCTCGACGTTTGCCGGCCGTCCGAGGATTCCGGTGGGGCGAAAAAGAGGACGCCGCTGCCCGGGAGGGCACCCCCATCCCCCTCAAGCCAACGCTTCCCAGGGTGCCTTCCCCGCCAGAATTGAACTGGAGTAGGAGCTGAAGGTGCCGGCGGTGATCGCCTCGCGGGCGTGGGTCATCAGTTCGTGCAGGTAGGTCAGGTTGTGCAGGCAGAGGAGGCGGATCGCGGTCAGCTCTTCGGCGCGGGAGAGGTAGCTGAGGTAGTCGCGGTCGTGGTCGCGGCAGGCGGCGCAGGGGCAGGCCTCGACGATCGGCTCGCGGTCGCCCTCCCAGCCGGCCTTGCGCAGATCGAGGCGAAAGCGGTTTTCGGGGTCGGGGACGAGGGCGGTCCCGTGGCGGGCGAGGCGGGTGGGGATCGCGCAGTCGAAGACGTCGAGGCCGAGCGCGACGCCGCTCAGCAGATCCTCGATGTCGCCGATCCCGAGCAGGTGCTTCGGCGCCGACTCGGGCAGCAGGGGTGCGGTCAACTCGAGCACCCCGCGCATCTCCTCCTTGTCGCGGCCGAGGGTGCCGCCGATCGCGATCCCGTCGACCCCGGCGGCGGAGACCGCCGCGGCGGACTCGCGCCGCAGATCCTCGTGGACGCCGCCCTGGACGATCCCGAAGACCGCCTGTCCCGCCGGCCCGTGCGCGCGATGCCACTCGAGGCAGCGGTCGAGCCAGCGGTGAGTGCGCTCCATCGAGCGCGCCGTGTACTCGCGGTCGGCGTGGTAGGGAGTGCACTCGTCGAAGACGAGGGCGATGTCGGAGCCGAGCTTCGCCTGCACCTCCATCGAGACCTCGGGCGAGATGAACAGCTCGCGGCCGTCCCTATAGGAGCGGAAGCGCACACCCTCCTCGCCGATCGAGACGACCGACCCATGGTCTCCCCCCGGCCGTCCCTTCCCCTTCACCTCGTCAGCCACCCCCCCGTGCGCGAGCGAGAAGACCTGGAAGCCGCCGGAATCGGTGATCAGCGCCCCGTCCCAGCCCATGAACCCGTGCAACCCTCCCGCGTCGGCAATCCGATCCGGCCCGGGCGAGACGAACAGGTGGTAGGTGTTGCCGAGGATCAGCTCATAGCCGATCTCCGCGACCTCGTGCGACTCGAGCGAGCGCACCGTCCCCTTCGTCGCCAGCGGGATGAAGGCCGGCGTCCTCACCTCACCGTGCGGCGTGTGAAGCATGCCGGCTCTCGCGCTCCCGTCCCGCGCCTCGATCTCGAAGCTCAGCCGCTCCGGTACTGCCCTCACGCGATCAGCGACTCGCCGGTCATCGCCTCCGGCTGGGGTATTCCGAGTAGCTGCAGCGCCGTCGGCGCGACATCGGCGAGGATGCCGTGGTCGCGCAGCTCGACGCCCCCGGCGGTGACGATCAGCGGGACCGGGTTGAGCGAGTGGGCGGTGTTGGGGGAGCCGTCGGGCTCGAGCATGTGGTCGCAGTTGCCATGGTCGGCGGTGACGATGCAGGCGCCGCCCTTCGCCTCTACCGCGGCGACGACATCGCCGAGGCGGCCATCGACCTCCTCGACCGCCTCGACCGCCGCCGCGATCACCCCGGTGTGGCCGACCATGTCGGGGTTGGCGAAGTTGATGATGCCGAATCTGAAGTCGTCTTCCGACCACTGCGAGGCGAAGGTGTCGGCGGCGGCGCGGGCGCTCATCTTCGGCTTGTGGTCGTAGGTCGGAACGTCGCGGGCCGAGTCGACCAGGCGGTGCTCCTCCCCCTCCCACTCCTCCTCGCGGCCGCCGTTGAAGAAGTAGGTGACGTGGGCGTACTTCTCGGTCTCGGCGACGTGCAGCTGGCGGCCACCGGCGCGCGAGATCACCTCGGCCAGGGTCGTCTGCGGGCGCGCCTCGGGAAAGGCGACCGGGTAAGGCCAGCCCTTGCGATAGACGGTCATCGTGGTCAGGTCGAGGACCGGGCCGCCGGCGCGGGAGAACTGCTCGAAGCCGGGCTCGGCGAGGGCGCGGGTCATCTGCCGGGCGCGGTCGGGGCGGAAGTTGACGAAAATCCCGACGTCGCCCTCGGCGACGCCGTCGTAATCGCCGATCACGGTCGGGCGGACGAACTCGTCGGTCTCCTCGCGCTCGTAGCAGGCGTCGATCGCCTCAGCCGGAGTCGCCGCGGTCTGGCCGCGGGCGTGGACGATCGCGTCGTAGGCGAGCTTGGTCCGCTCCCAGCGCGTGTCGCGGTCCATCGCGTAGTAGCGGCCGCTGACCGTGCCGACGCGGCCCGCCTGGCGCAGCCAGCGCTCGAGCTCGCCGAGGTAGCCGCGGCCACCGTGCGGGAGCGTGTCGCGGCCGTCGGTGAAGGCGTGGAAGACCACATCGGGCACGCCCTCCTGCGAGGCCAGCTCGATCGTCGCCTCGAGGTGCTCCCAGCCCGAGTGCACGCCGCCGTCGGAGACCAGCCCGAGCAGGTGCAGGCGCCCGCGCGGGCTGCGCCGGGCGCGGTTGCAGGCGGCCAGCAGCACCTCGTTGTCGAAGAAGCCGCCGTCGGCGATCGCGTCGTCGATCCGGGCCAGATCCTGCTTGACGATCGCCCCGGCCCCCAGATTGAGGTGGCCGACCTCGGAGTTGCCCATCTGCCCGTCGGGCAGGCCGACGTCACGCCCCTGAGCGGACAGTTCGGTGTGGGGACAGCCGGCCCAGAGCTTGTCGAAGACGGGCGTCTCGGCCTGCGAGATCGCGTTGCCGGGCCCCGGCGGTGCCAGCCCCCAGCCATCGAGGATCACCAGGGCGAGCGAGGGAACCGTCACTGCAAAGCCTTCCGGTGCGCCTTTCCTACCTCTGGCGTGGGAAAGGCGCACCGGAACGTCATGCTGCCTCCACTATGGCCGCGAATTCCTCGGGGTCGAGCGAGGCGCCGCCTACCAGGGCGCCGTCGATGTCCTCCTGGCCGATCAGCTCGGCCGCGTTGGCGGGCTTGACCGAGCCGCCGTAGAGGATCCGCACCGAGTCGACCGCGGCGCCGCGCTGGCCCAGCACGTCGCGGATGAATGCGCAGGCCTCCTGGGCCTGCTCGGGGCTGGCGGTGCGGCCGGTGCCGATCGCCCAGATCGGCTCGTAGGCGACGACCACCTTGGCCAGCTCGATCGACTCGACCGCGGCGAGGTCGGCTTGCAGCTGGCGCTCGAGCACCGCTTTGGTCTGGTCGGCGTCGCGCGCCTCGGCGCTCTCGCCGACGCAGAGGATCGGCTCGAGGCCTGCCGCGAGCGCCGCTGGCAGCTTGCGCGCCAGCGCCTCGTCGGTCTCGTTGAAGTACTGGCGGCGCTCGGAATGGCCGAGCACGACCGCCTCGACGTCGAGCTCGACCAGCATCGAGGCCGAGACCTCGCCGGTGAAGGCCCCCGAGCCCTGCTCGTGCATGTTCTGGGCGGCGACCTTCACGGCGGTTCCGTAACGCCGCTCCACCACCGCAGTGAGGGCGGTGAACGGCGGGCAGATGACGACGTCGCTCTGGGTCGCCGCGATTCGCGGCAGCAGCGCGTCGACGAAGGCCGCCGCTTCAGCGACCGTCTTGTGCATCTTCCAGTTGGCGGCGAGGTAGGGGGTGCGCTCACTCTTAGGCATCGCTCAATGCCTCCACGCCGGGCAGCTTCTTTCCCTCCAGCAACTCCAACGAGGCTCCTCCTCCAGTCGACACCCAATCCACCTTCTCAGCAAGTCCGAACTCGTGCAGCGCGGCGACCGAGTCGCCGCCGCCGACCACAGTGGTCGCGGGGCTGGCGGCAACCGCCTCGGCCACGGTCCGCGTCGCCGCCGCGAACGGCTCCAACTCGAAGGCGCCCATCGGCCCGTTCCAGAGCACGGTGCCGGCCGTCGCCACCCGTTCGGCGTAGGCGGCGGCGGTGCGCGGCCCGACGTCGAGGCCCATCCAGCCGTCCGCGACCTCGACTCCGTCGCTCTCGCGCCGCTCGGTCGCGGCGTCGAACCCGCGGCCGAGCACCAGGTCGACCGGCAGCAGCAGCTCACAGGCGGACTCCTCGGCCAGGCGCAGCGCCCGCTCGGCGAGCTCGACCCCGGCCTCCTCGACCAGCGAGTCGCCGGTCGCGATCCCCTCGGCGCGGAAGAAACTGAAGCACATCGCGCCGCCGATCAAGATGCTGTCGGCAACCTCGAGGAAGCGCTCGATCACGCCGACCTTGTCGCTGACCTTGGCGCCACCGAGGACGACGACGAGCGGCCGCGCGGGCGACTCGACGACCTTGCCCAATTCCTCCAGCTCCTTCTCGAGCAGCAGCCCGGCGTAAGCCGGGAGGCGGTGGGCAACACCCTCGGTGCTCGCATGCGCCCGATGGGCAGCGCCAAAGGCGTCGTTGACGTAGACGTCGGCCAGGCGAGCAAGCGAGTCGGCAAGCCCAAGATCGTTTTCAGTCTCACCGGCCTCAAAACGCACGTTCTCCAAGAGGAGAACATCGCCCGGGCCCAGTTCTCCCGCCATCGCCTCTACCTCTTCGCCGACCACGGCGGGAGCCTGCCGAACCTCGCACCCCAACAACTCAGCCAGCCGCTCGCCGACCGGCTGCATTGAAAGGGCGGGGTCGACCTTGCCCTTCGGGCGCCCCAGATGGGACACGAGAACCAGAGACAAACCGCGATCCCTCAGCAGTTCGAGAGTTGGAAGGGCGGCGCGGATACGGGTGTCATCAGTGACTCGACCGTCCCCGAGCGGGACATTGAAATCGACCCGAATCAGGACACGTTTCTCCCCATCCACTAAATCCTGAACAGATCTTGGGAAGGCCACCTGCTGATCCCGCGTGCTACTCAGAGGACCTTCCCCGCCAACTCGACGCAGCGGTTCGAGTAGCCCCACTCGTTGTCGTACCAGGCCAGCACCTTGATCATCTTGCCCTCGCCGATCGCCATCGTCTGACCGGAGTCGAAGATCGAGGAATGCGGGTCGCCGACGATGTCGGTCGAGACGATCGGATCCTCGGTGTAGCTGAGGATCCCCTTCATCGGGCCCTCCGCCGCCGCCTTGACCGCCGCGTTGACGGCCTCGGGGTCGGTCGGCGTCGAGGGCGTGAAGACGAGGTCGACGATCGAGCCGGTGATCACCGGCGCCCGCATCGCGCAGCCGTTGAGCTTGCCGTTCAGCTCCGGCAGGACGAGGCCGACGGCCTTGGCGGCCCCGGTCGTCGTCGGGATCAGGTTGACCGCCGCGGCGCGAGCCCGGCGCAGGTCCTTGTGCGGCATGTCCTGCAGGCGCTGGTCGGCGGTGTAGGCGTGGATCGTCGTCATCAGGCCCAGCTCGATCCCGAACGAGTCGTTGAGCACCTTCGCCACCGGCGCCAGGCAGTTGGTCGTGCAGGAGGCGTTCGAGATGATGTCGTGGCTCGCCGGGTCGTAGGCGCTCTCGAAGTTGACGCCGAGCGCGACGGTGATGTCCGGCTCCTTGGCCGGGGCCGAGATGATCACCTTCTTCGCCCCCGCCTCGAGGTGCTTGGCGGCGTCGGCGCGGGCGGTGAACAGGCCGGTCGACTCGATCACCACGTCGACGCCGAGGTCGCCCCAGGGCAGCGCCGCGGGGTCGCGCTCGGAGAGCACCTTGAGCTGCTTGCCGCCGACCGTGAGTGAGCCCTCGCCGGCCTCGACGTCGGCCGGGAAGCGGCCGAGGATCGAGTCGTACTTGAGCAGGTGGGCGAGCGTCCCGGTGTCGGTGATGTCGTTGACGGCGACGAATTCGAGGTCCGCCCCCGCCGCGTGGGCGGCGCGGAAGAGGTTGCGCCCGATGCGGCCGAAGCCGTTGATGCCGACTTTCACAGCCATGAAGTCATGCCCTCCTGGATCGATTTGTCGTGTTCGAAGCTAGTCACTGCCGATCGTCACCTCTATTTCGTACCCGTCCGGGTCCTGCAGGAACGCCGAGTAGGAGCCCGAGCCGTAGGAGCTGCGCTCGCCCGGCTCGCCGACGGCCTTGCCGCCGGCCCCGACGCCCTGTTCCCAGGCCGCCTTGACGGCGACGATCCCCAGCCCCGAGAAGCTGAGCAGGCCGAAGCCGGGCTTCGGCGGGTGGTGGGCGGAGATGAAGAAGACGGGCTTGGCGATGCCCCAGCCGATCGTCTCGTCCTGCTCGAAATGACGCCGCCAGCCAAGCGGCGCGAGCAGCGCGTCGTAGAAAGACGCGCTCCGCTCGAGGTCGGAGACCTCTAAGAGGACGTGGTGCAACATCGGGCTGGGGAGGCTATAGGTGCCAGCGGGCGCTCCGTCGCCCGCCCCAGCCCACCCGCACTGCATCGAACACCTATTAGGGGCTCGATGCAGTACGGGTCAGCCGCTGCGCGGGGTCCAGCGGAAGAAGCGCACGGAAAGCAGGGCGCCGACCACGCCCCAGGCGGCGACGAGCGCGAGGTTGTCCCAGGAGACAGCGGCGCCGCCGGCCGGGACGTAGGCGTCGAAGAAGGCCTCAAAGAAGTGGCGAATCGGGAAGACGTCGGCGAAGTGGATCACGCCGCTGGGCAGCTGGTCGTCGGGGATGAAGACGCCGGAGAGGAAGTAGAGCGGCAGCAGCAGCGCGTTGACGATCGGCGCGGCGGCGTCCTGGGAGGGGATCGCCGCGGTCAGGGCGATGCCGAGACAGCAGAAGGCGGCGGCGCCGACGACCAGCGTGATCACGATCGCGGGCAGGCGGTCCCAGGGAATCGCGACCCCGTAGGCGATCCTGCCCAGCGCCGCAAGCAGCGCCAGCATCATCAGCGCGACGACGATCGAGTTGCCGATCCGGCCGGCGATGAAGACCCAGGGCGGCATCGGCGTGCCGCGGCCGCGCTTCAGCCGGCCGTCCTCGCGCGCGATCACCAGCGACATCGCCAGCGACTGCATCGTCGCCGAGATCACCGAGAGCGTGATGATCGCCGGCACGTAGTAGGTCGTCGTCGCGATGCCGCCGCGCACGTCGACCGTCTGGTCGCCGAAGACGGTGGCGAAGATCAGCAGCAGGACCACCGGAAAGCCGACCGTGAAGAAGACCGAGGCCGGGTTGCGCCAGAAGGCCTTCTGGTCGTAGCGGAATTGGTGCCAGACGAGGCTCATTTCTGCTCGGTCAGCTCCAGGTAGACGTCCTCGAGGCTCGGCCGGGTGAGTTCCAGGCCCTCGAGCTCGCGGCCCTCGGCCAGCGCCTTGCCGGTCAGCTCGTTCAGCGTCCGCACCGGCGTCGTCGTCTCCAGCGTCACCTCGCGGCCATCCTCGCGGTAGCTGATCCGCGCCGGCCGGCTCTCCCGGTCGCCGAGGTCCTCGGGCGTGCCGGCGGCGACGATCTCGCCGCCGGAGATGATCGTCACCCGGTCGGCGAGCCGCTGCGCCTCGTCCATGTAGTGCGTGGTGAGGAAGACGGTCTTGCCGAGCTCGCGCAGGCCGGCGATCGTCTCCCAGGCCTGGCGCCGCGCCGAAGGGTCGAAACCGGTCGTCGGCTCGTCGAGAAAGAGCAGCTCGGGGTCGCCGATCAGGGCCATGCCGACGTCGAGGCGGCGCTGCTGGCCACCGGAGAGCGAGCGGGCGCGGGCCTCAGCCTTGCCGGCCAGGCCGACCAGCTCGATCGTCTCCTCGATCGGCCGCGGCGCGACGTAGTAGCCGGCGTAGAGCTCGAGCGACTCGCGCACGGTCAGGTAGGGGTCGAGGCGGCAGTCCTGGAGGACGATCCCGATCCGCTCGCGCCAGCGGCGCCCGGCCCGCTCCGGGTCCTCGCCGAGCACGCTGACCTCGCCGCCGCTGCGCTTGCGGTAGCCCTCGAGGATCTCGACCGTGGTCGTCTTGCCCGCCCCGTTGGGGCCGAGGAAGGCGAAGACCTCCCCCCGCCGCACCTCGAGGTCGATGCCCCGCACGGCCTCGAGCTCGCCGTAGCTCTTGCGCAGGCCACGGATGGAGATGACAGGATCGTCCAAAGCCGGGCGATTCTAGGGGCGATCAGTCCAGGTCGCGGTGCTTCACCCTCACGACGACCCCCTCGCGGCCCTCGAGCGAGCGGCGGATGCGGTCGGCGACGGTGACCGAGCGGTGGCGGCCGCCGGTGCAGCCAATCGCGATCGTCAGGTGGCTCTTGCCCTCCGCGACGTAGGCGGGGACGAGGAACTCGAGCAGCGGCAAGAGGCGGCCGTAGAACTCTCCCGCCTGGGTTCCCGACTCGACGTAGGCGCGCACCTCCTCGTCGAGCCCGGTCATCGGGCGCAGCTCGTCAACGTAGTGGGGGTTGGGCAGGAAGCGCACGTCGAGGGTCAGGTCGGCGTCGCGCGGCGGCCCGTTCTTGAAGCCGAAGGTGAGCAGGGTCAGCGCCAGCTTGCCGCCGTCCTGGGTCCCCAGCATCTCCTCGGCGATCCGCCGTCGCAACTCGCCGCCGGTCGAGGCGCTGGTGTCCATCACGACGTCGGCCCGAGCGCGCAGCGGAGCGAGCAGCTCGCGCTCGGCGCGGATCCCGTCGACGATCCGGCCCTCCGGCGCCAGTGGGTGGCGACGGCGCGTCTCCTTGTAGCGGTCGAGCAGCGTCTCCTCGTCGGCCTCGAGGAAGAGCAGCTTCGGCTTCAGCCCGTCGGCGCCGAGCTCCTCGAGCACCTGGATCAGGTCCTCGAAGTACTCGCCGCCGCGCACGTCGGAGACGACGGCGGCGCGCTCGACTCCGCTGCCCTCGTGGCGGAAGAGCTCGCCGAGGCTCTCGATCATCCGCGGCGGCAGGTTGTCAACGCAGAAGTAGCCGCCGTCCTCGAAGGCGGCGATCGCCTCCGACTTGCCGGCCCCGGAGTGGCCGGTGATCAGGACCAGGTCGACACCGTCTTTCATCTCACGCTCCCGTCCTGTGCAGCTGCTCGTGGATCTCACGGGCGAGCTTGCCGGGCACGCCGGGGACCGACTCGAGCTCCTCGCGGCTCGCCGCGAGGAAGCGCTCGGGGGTGCCGAAGTGCTTGAGGAAGGCGCGCTTGCGGGCCGGGCCGACGCCCTTGAGGCCGTCGAGCACCGATCCGGTCATCGCCCGATCGCGGCGGCCGCGATGGTGGTCGATCGCGAAGCGGTGGGCCTCGTCACGCACGCGCTGCAGCAGCTTCGAGGCCTCCGAACCGGGGTCGAGGTCGATCGGCGCGGGCCGGCCGGGGACGAAGACCTCCTCCTCGCGCTTGGCCAGCGAGACGACGGTGACGCCGCGCTCGACGAACGGGCCGAGCGCACGCATCGCGGCGTTCAACTGCCCCTTGCCTCCGTCGACCATCACAAGGGAGGGCAAGGCGGAAAAGCTCTCGTCGCGCTTGCCATCGTGGGGCGAGAGGTCGATCTGCTCAAGGTAGCGACTCACCCGGCGGCTGAGCACCTCTTCGATCGCCGCAAAGTCGTCCTGTTTCCCGCCCGCCCGCGGCGGACGCGGGAGGACACGGCCATCCATATCTGATTCTTTGGTCGTGTCCGGGAGCGGAGCACGCGGGCGGAATTTGATTTTAAAGCGCCGGTAGTCGGCCTTCTTCGTCGCGCCGCCCTCGAAGACGACCATCGAGGCGACCGTGTGCTCGCCGCCGAGGTTGGAGATGTCGTAGCCCTCGATCCGCACCGGCAGCTCCTCCATCGATAGGGCCTCGCGCAGGCTGGCGAGCGAGTCGACCCGGCGCTGGCGGCGGTGCTCGCGGCGCAGCCGGTCCTGGTCGAGGGCGAGCCGGGCGTTGCGCTCGGCGAGCTCGCGCAGGCGGCGCTTGTCGCCGCGCTCGGCGACCCGCACCTCGACCGGGGCGCCGCGGCGCTCGCCCAGCGCGGCGGCGAGCAGCTCGGCCCGCTCGCGCAGGTAGGGGCCGACGACGATCGTCCGCGGCATCGCCGGCGAGGCCGAGTAGTACTGGCCGATGAACTCCTCGGCGACCTCGGCGAGGTCGCGTTCGGCCTGGTTGTCGAGGTAGAAGCTCTGCCGCTCGGCGAGGATCCCGTCGCGCACCTGGAAGACCTGGGCGTTGGCGTCCGGCCCCTCGCTCGCGACCCCGATCAGGTCGGCGGTGCCGACCGAGCCGCCGGCGACGCGCTGGCGCTCGAACAGCGACTGGATCGCCGCCAGCCGGTCGCGGTGCAGCGCCGCTCGCTCGAACTCGCGCACCGCCGCGGCCTCCTCCATCTTCGCCCGCTCGTCGGCCTCGACCCTGCGGTAGCGCCCGGAGAGGAAGTCGACGATCGCGTCGATGTTGCGCCGGTACTCCTCCTGGCTGACGTAGCCGACGCAGGGCGCCCCGCAGCGCTTGATGAAGTAATCGAGGCAGGGGCTGCCGGAGCGGCGGCCCGGCTCGGCCCCCTCGCAGGTGCGGAACTGGAAGAGCTTGCCGAGCAGGTCGAGCGTCTCGCGCAGCCGCTTGGCGCTGGAGAAAGGGCCGAAGTAGGCGCGGCCGGAGCGGTGCTTCTCGCGGGTGAAGTAGACGCGCGGGTAGTCCTCGTCGAGGCTGACGCAGACGTAGGGGTAGGACTTGTCGTCGCGCAGGCGGATGTTGAAGTGCGGCCGGTGGCGCTTGATGAAGCTCTGCTCGGCGAGCAGCGCCTCGGCCTCGTTGGCCGTGACCATGGTGTCGATGCGCTCGACCCGCGAGGTCAGGCGCGCGTTGCCGCCGCTGAAGTGGGAGGCGACCCGTTTGCGGATCGAGCGCGCCTTGCCGACGTAGAGCAGCACGTCGTCGTCGTCGTAGAAGAGGTAGACGCCGGGGGCGTCGGGCAACTCACGGATGCGATCGTCCACCGGTTAAGGGTAGGCTGCCGGGCGCATGAATCCCCCCGAGCTGAGCACGCTGCGGATCGAGGTCGACGGCGAGATCGGAACCCTGACCCTCGACCGGGCCGAGAGCTTCAACGCGATGAGCCCCGAGATGATCTTCGAGCTCGGCACCGCGTTCGCCTGGCTCGCCGACCAGGCGCCGCTGCGGGCGCTGATCCTCACCGGCGCCGGCAAGGCCTTCTGCTCGGGCGGTGACATCAACGGCTTCAAAGCCGGGGTCGAAGACGACTCGATCGACCTGCCGGCGCAGGTGCGCCGCGGCGCCGAGGCGCTGCACACGGCGATCGTCGACCTGCGACGGATCCCCTACCCGGTGATCGCCGCGCTCAACGGCCCGGCGGCCGGCGCAGGCTTCTCGCTGGCGCTCGCCTGCGACATCCGGATCGCCTCCGAGACCGTCTTCGTCGCATGCGCCTACGGGCGCATCGGCGCCTCGCCGGACGGCGGCATGACCTACTTCCTGCCGCGCGTGGTCGGGCCGAGCCGGGCGCTGGAGATCCTGCTCGAGGACCCCAACATGACCGCCGCGGAGGCGCTCGAGGAGGGCCTGGTCTCGGCCGTCGTCGCCCCCGACGAGCTGCTCGGCGCCGCCCGCGCCAAGGCCGAGAAGCTGGCGAAGATGGCGCCGCACTACGTGAAGATGTCGAAACGGCTGGTCGGCGTCAGCATCGAGAACAGCATCACCGAGCACCTGCAGCTGGAGCGCCACGGGATCGCCGACAGCATGGCGACCGAGGACCTGCGCCAGGGCGCGATCGCCTTCTTCAGCGGCGAGAAGCCCGAGTTCAAGGGCCGCTGAGCAAAGCGGCGGCGGCTTCCGTACCGGTGGTCGAACCGTCTAGAGTCCCCCTGAGCATTCCCCCAGGAAAGGATCCAGCCCGATGAAGAAGATCGCCGCCCTGCTCGTTCTCGCCCTGACCGCGTTCGCGCTCGCCGCCTGCGGCGGCAGCGACGACTCCGGCACCACGACCTCGAGCGCGAACGAAAGCGCCGGCGGAGCGGCCGAAGGCGGCGAAAAGAGCGGCGGTGGATCCGGCAGCGGCTCGACGGTCGAAGTCGAAGCCGACCCGAACGGGGAACTCGCCTACACGACCACCGAAGCCGCGGCCGAAGCCGGCAAGGTGACGATCGACTTCAACAACCCGCAGAGCCTCACCCACGACGTCGCGATCGAAGACTCGAGCGGCGAAATGGTCGGCAAGACCGACCTGATCGGCCAGGACGAAACCTCGACCACGGTCGACCTGAAACCGGGCACCTACACCTACTACTGCACGGTCCCCGGCCACCGCGAAGCGGGTATGGAAGGCACCCTGACCGTTAAGTGAGGAGGGCGGTCCCCCGCCTAGTCTGGGTGGGGATCGGGGTGTGGCTGGCGACGCGGGCGTTTGTCGTTGCTGACATTTCGGGGCTGCAGGACGTCAACAACTATGCAGCGTGGTCGCATTACCTGACGACGCGGCACGCGATCCCGGGCGGGGAGTCGTGGCAGTACCCGCCGGGGGCGGCGTTCTTGATGCTCGTGCCGCGGCTCGGCCCGGGGAGCTACGGGACCTCGTTCGTCGGCCTGATGCTGCTCGCCGACCTGGCCGGGCTCGGGCTGCTGGCGCTGCTCGGGCGCCGCTCCGGCAGCTTCACCGGCGTCTGGGTCTGGCTGCTCGGGATGCCGCTGCTCGGCGGCTTCGCGCTGCTGCGCTTCGACCTCGTGCCGACCGTGATCGCGATCGCGGCGCTCGTCGTCATCCACCGCCGCCCCGGCTGGTTCGGCGCACTCGCCGGGCTCGGGGCCGCGATCAAGCTCTGGCCGGTCGTGTTGCTGCTCGGCGAGTGGGATCGCCGGCGTCTGTTCCGCGCCTGCCTCGGGGCGGGGGCCACGGTCGCGCTCGTCTTCGCGGTCGCGGCGATCGCCTTCGGCGACCCCACCTCGTTCCTCGCCAGCAGAGCGACCGCGGCCTGCAGGAAGAAGCGGTGGCGACACTGCCCTGGCAGCTGAGCGCCGCGGTCGGCGGCGAGTTGCCGCAGCGGGCGATCCGCTACGGCGCCTGGGAGCTGGTCGGCCCGGGCGCGGGCGCGGTGGCCACGGCGCTTGAGTGGCTCAGCCTCGCCGTGCTGGCGGCCGCCGCGGCGTGGTGGACGCTGCGCGGGCGGGCGATCCGCGCCGGGCGGGAGGAGCTGGCCGACGCCGCGGTCAGCCGCGACTTCATCTTCGCCCTGGTCCTGCTGCTCGTGGTCACAAGCCGCGTGCTCAGCCCCCAGTACATGGTCTGGCTGCTCGGGCTCGCCGCGGTCGTCCTCACCGCCGGAACCACCCGCCTCGCCCGCCCCGCCTGGCTCGTCCTCGGCTCGATGCTCCTCACCACCACGCTGTTCAAGTCCCCCACCGAGATCGCGCTCCGCGACCTAACTCTGCTCGCCGCCACGACCGACGCCACCTGGGCGATGTTCGCCCTGCTGCGCTCGCGCGGTGGCGAACGCCCGGCTACTCGGCCGGAGCCATCACACGGGTGACGCTGTCGCCGACGAAGCAGGGCTTTTCGTTGCCCTCGACCTCGAGCGTGAAGCGGGTGACTACCTCGTACCAGCCGCCGCCCTTCTCGTCGATCGAGACGACCTCGGCGCGGCCGCGGACGCGGGCGTCGACGGGGACCGGGGCCGGGAAGCGGATCTTGTTCCAGCCGTAGTTGACGCCGAGCGCGAAGCCGGTCGAGGAGATCAGCTCTTTGCGGAAGCCGTCGACCAGCGAGAGCGTCAGGTTGCCGTGGGCGATCGTCGTGCCGAAGGGGCTCTCGCTCCTGGCCTTCTCGACGTCGACGTGGATCCACTGGTCGTCGCCGGAGAGCGCGGCGAAGGTGTCGATGTCCTCCTGGCTGACGGTGCGCCAATCGCTCGGGCCGATCTCCCGCCCGAGCAGCGCCTGCATCCCCTCGACTCCCTGTACCTCGACGGTTGCCATCGAGCCGCAGTCTAAACCGGAGGCGGGGGCCACTGCTCGACGCGCAACTCCGGCATCGGGAAGTCCTTTGCGTTGCCGGTGGCGAGGGGCAGATTGCGAATGGCGGCAGTTGCGGCGATCGCGGTATCGGGCAGCTCGAGCGTGACCCCGCGGGCGCGGTATTCCATCCGCCATCTGGCGCTCAGCTCTGCCTCAGCCGCCCCGAAGGGAACTACGACAAAGCTGGACAGGAGATCCCGCGTGCACTGCTCCTCCCCGGGACGCATGCCGGCGAGAACCTCATGAATGGTGACCGTGGAGACAATCACCGGCTCGCGAGCGGGATCGAGCAGGCTGGGATCGGATGCATTGCCACGCAGCAGATCGATCACCACCGAGGAGTCGAGCACCAGGCCCAAGGTCAGTCCTCTCGCCGCCAGTGCTTGGCGAGCTTTTCTTCGCGCTCGCGCCCTTCGCGCTTGCGATTCGCGCTGATCCACTCGGGCGTCATCCAAGGAGCAAAGTCCGGAATCGACCCAAATGCCCGTCGCCGAGCGGTCAGCCTGCGATCGACGTCGACCTTCGCCGCTATCGCCTCGCGGATGTACCTGCTGCGACCGCGAGGACCGACGAGCTCGTCGATTTCCTTCGCCATATCGTCATCCAAATTAATGTGTAGACGCATGCACATAGCTTAGCCCACTACTAGGCGACAAGCCTCACTTCGAAGCTCGGGACGACGAATGCGCCGGCGCCGCCGAGCAGGGCGAGGATGCGGCTGACGTAGGCCTGCGTCTCGGGGTAGGCGGGGACGCAGTGGCAGGCTTCGACCGGGGCGGGGCCGGCGTTGTAGGCGGCGAGGGCGAGCTGGGGGGAGCCGAGCTGCCGATCAGGTCGGACATCAGGTGCGCCTGGGCGTCCATTGCCGCGACCGGGTCGAACGGGTCGGCGAGGCCGTAGGAGGCGGCGGTCGAGGGGATGAACTGGGCGATGCCCTGGGCGCCCGCGGGCGAGACGGCGAAGGGGTTGAAGTTCGACTCGGCCATCAGCTGGGCGGCGAGCAGGGCGGCGGAGACGTTCCAGCGGGCGGCGGCGCGCAGCAGCGGCGCGCGGAAGCGAGCCGGGACGAACGAGGGCAGGGCCGCAGCCGGAGAGAGTGCCGTCGCCTGCCCGGCCGCCGCCCGCCCCGACCGCGTCGCCGGCCCGCGAGCAGGGCGCCGGCGGGCGCTCGTACCCGTAGTGCCAGGCCTCCCAGGAATAGCGCTGGACGAAGCCGAAGCGCGATCGCGTTGGCGGCCAGCCAGGCGTACGCCGTTTCCGGGCCGAGATCGAGCTCGGTCGCGCAACGGTGCAGCGAGTGGCCCGGCGGCGCGACCCACTGCGGATCGGGGTGGGCGGCGAAAAGCGCCGCCTGTTCGGCGTCGGAGCGGAAGCCGGAGTTGACGACGAGGGCCAGCCCCGCCCGCGAGGCGGCAGCCGCCATGCGGTCGAAGGCGGCGGCGACGTCGGGGCGCATCCCCTCCCCCGTCCTGTAGACGAGCGGACCGCTGTAACCGCCGCCGCTGGCAGTGGGCGGCATCGCGCCTCCTCCGGTCGATGAGGCGGCGGCTTCGGCCACCGCCGAGGCTTCGACCTCCCCGGAGGCCCGCTGCGTCGCACCCGGAGCGGTGAGCTCGAGCCTGCCGACGACCGTCGCCTTGACCCTCACCGGGGCGAAGGAGGCGGCGTCGGGGAAGCCGATCCGCACGCGCCCCGCCTCGACCCCGTTCCCCCTTGCGACCGTGAGCGCCGCCAGCCGCGCCCGCGCGAGGTAGGCGGCCTTCTCGATGTGGGCGGGGTTGGGCAGGCCGTTGGGCAGGACCGGCGGCGCCAGCAGGCGCGGCAGGTCGTCGCGCATCGAGCGCGCCGCCGAGATCGCGGCGAGGTCGGCCGCCCGCTGCGCCCTGCCCTTGCCGGTAACCGCGCCGGCGATCGCGACCAGCGCCAGGGCGGCGACGATCAGCGCAAACGCGGCGCCAAGCGCCAGCAACAGCGCCTGGCCGTCCTCTCGACGGGATTCCATGCCATCAGCCTGCGCGGCGCAGACGCACGCGTGGTGCGCACAAGCGAAATTTTGTGTGACAGCTGCTTACCGGCTCACGCGCTGATGTCGACTATCTCGATCAGATCCTCAAGACCGACCAGATCCTTGGGGTTGAGCGTGTAGAGCGGCAATCCGTGGGCAAGCGCCGTCGCGGCGATCATCAGGTCGACCACGCGGGAGCCGCGAGCCCGACGGCCCGCGGCCGTCGTCGCCACATAGATCGGCCCGAAGGCTCGCGCGCAACTCAAGTCGAAATCGAGGGTGTCGATGCCGGACTCGAAGCGCTGCAGATGGTTCTGCCGCCTGACCCGCTCAAGCTCGTCGCCCGCCGCATAGGGACCGGCGGTCAACTCCGCAAGCGTCAGCATCGACATCGCCGCGTGCCCTGGCAAGCGCTCGAGCGGAACGCCACCGAGCGCGATCACGACGGAGGTATCGAGCAGGCCGCGTCCGCCGGGCGATTCAGCCACGCGGCGTAGGATCCTGATCGACGTGCGCGTCGATGTCGGCCCTGAACTGCTCGTAATCGATGTGGGGAGCGCCCGCGAAGAGGGCGACGAGCTCCTCCCTCGAAATGAACGTGCGCCTGCGCTTTCCGACCGGGCGCAGCTCACCGACCGGCACCCCGTTGCGGGTGACGATGAAGTCCTCGCCCTCGTCCAGCGCCCGCATGATCGCGCCGCTCTGGTTGCGCAACTCCCGCTGGCTCAACTTCCGAGTCATGTTGTCTACTGTAGCACGGTTGCGACGCTTGGCTCGGAGCGGCGAGCAGCGCGGCGACCCGGCGCTCGGGAAGCCAGGTGCTCGCGCTCGAAGCGCCGCCCAGCAGCGCGACTCGCGACGCGATCCAACCCGCGGGCCGTTTGAGAACGGCGACGCGAAGGCCAAGATCGATCAGGTCGCGGGCCGCGAGGGCGGTCAGGGCGCGGTCACGGGAGAGGTCCGCGCTGAGCAGGGCGCCGGTCACCTCGACCCGGGGCTCGTCCAGAACCGCTCGCAGCAGCGGCGGCGGCAGGTGGACGATCGCGGCCGACTCGCGGGCGAGCGGCAGGGCGGCGGCGAGCTGCTCGATCGCCCCCGCGGCGGGCGCGAGCGTCAACTGGCAGATCCGGCCGCGCGAGGCGACGGACGCATCCGGCATGTGGCCGGCCAGCCGCTCCTCGAGCGCGCGGGCGCCGGCGGTCGCGACCAGGGTCGAGCGCGGCCCTCGCCCCTCCCCCAGGTCGACCAGCAACGCAGCCCGGTCGGGCTCGGAAGCGGCGCAGGCGAGGGCCGCGGCCGCGGCCCTCGCTCCCTTCGCGATTCCTACCGAGGTAACGAGGACGACCGGGGCGATCTTCATTTCGGCCTCGCCTGGGCCGTCGAGCTGACCGCCAGGCGCTCGGCCAGGGCGGGGAGGGCCGAGGGCGGGCGCAGGCGCACCGTCACCCGCCCACCGGCGACCGTGACGTCGACATCGGCCTCCGCCCAGCCCGGCACGGCGGCGAGGGCCGCCTGCCTCGCGGGCCGCCCGCTCGCCAGCGCCAGCGCGCCGGCCTCAGCGGCGCCGTCGGCGAGCGTCAGCGCGTAGCCGGTAGCGAGCAGTTGCAGGGCGACCAGGGCCGCCAGCAGCAGCAGCGGCAGCGCCGCGACCAGCTCGACGCTCGACTGCCCGCCCTCCCTAGCCATCGCCGGCCTCCAGGGCCGCGTCCGCCCCGACCCGCAGCGCCGGCATGCCGGGCAGCAGCCGCGGGATGACGACGCGGACGGCGACCGCGCCGGCGTCATCCGCGTCGATCTCCGCCCGATCCCGCATCGAGCCCGGCAGCGCCCGCCGCGCCGCCGCCGCTCGCGTCGCCGCCGACCAGCGCCGCCCGCGCCCCGGCCCGGGCGGCGATGCCGGCCGACCAGAGCGCCTGGCCGGCGAGCCCGATCTGCGCCGCGACCAGGGCCGCCAGCAGCAGGAGCGGGACCACGGCGACCAGCTCGACCGACGCGGTCCCCTCCTCCCTGTGCGTGCTGCCGGCGGCCTGGTGCGACACAGCCCCAGCCTGTATGGCCGAGACGCGCGCGTGGCGCGCTCAGGCAAAAATTTGTGTGACGGCTCTCGCTCGGATCAGTAGCTGTTGGCCTCGGTCCAGACCTTCCAGATCGCGCCCACCGAGGCGCCGAGCAGGACGATCCAGACAAGCGTGCCGCCGCCGCTGGAGAAGAGCTCATCGCTGCCCGCGACCAGCAGCGCGAGCATCCCGAGCGCGCCGTAGAGAAGCGCCCGGCGGCCGTCGCTGAGCGTCGCCAGGGTGAGCTGGTTCTGACGGCTGAGCACGAACACGGTCCAGGCGATCCCGGCGAGGAAGGCCATCGTGATCGCGGTCAGGATCGCGTCGGCGACGTTGCCGCCGGCCGGCACGAAGGCGACGACCACGGCCAGCGCCATCACGATCGCGACGTTGCGCAGGTTCCTCACCGCAGAAAGACTACGCGCCGGCGCCGAAGAGCCAGGCGATCCCGTAAGCCGCCGCGCCGATCGCCGCCGCCGCCGGCAGGGTCAGCAGCCAGGCGACGACGATGTTGCCGGCCACCCCCCAGCGCACGGCCGAAAGCCGCTTCACCGCCCCCGCCCCCATCACGCCGCCGCTGACCGCGTGGGTCGAGGAGATCGGGAAGCCGAGCGCGGTCGCGACCAGGATCGTCGCCGCGCCCGCCCCCTGGGCCGAGAAGCCCTGCGCGGCGTCCATCTCGATGCTGCGCGCGCGCCGCCCCCGCATCATCCAGAGCCCGCCGCCGTAGGTGCCGAGCGCGATCGCCGCTGCGGCGGCGGCCGTGACCCAGAACGGTGGATCGGCGCCGTTTCCGAGGCTGCCGTTGGCGACCAGGGCGAGGACGATCACGCCCATCGTCTTCTGCGCGTCGTTGGCCCCGTGCGCGACCGCGAGCAGGCCCCCGGAGAGCAGCTGGGCGCGGCGGAACCCGCGCGTGACCGGGCCCGGCCGGCGGCGGCCGAAGAGCCGGTAGAAGAACGCGATCGCGACGATCGCGAGCAGGAAGGCGGCGAGCGGCGCCAGCAGGGCCGGGATCAGAACCTTGTCGAGGACGCCACCGCCGATGACGACATCGGCCCCGGCCGCGGCGACGGCGGCGCCGAGCAGCCCCCCGATCAGCGCGTGCGAGGAGCTCGAGGGCACGCCCCTCCACCAGGTCGCCAGATTCCAGGCGATCGCTCCGACCAGGCCGGTGAAGACGACCACCGGCGCGATCCCGCCGACCTCGACGATGTCGTCGGCGATCGTCGAGGCAACGGCGACCCCGGCGAAGGCCCCGGCGAAATTGAGGATCGCCGCCGCGACGATCGCCGCCTGCGGCGACACCGCCCGGGTCGAGACGACGGTCGAGATCTGGTCGAAGGTGTCGTGGAACCCGTTGCTGAAGGCGAAGACGATCGCGGCTCCGACCGCCAACACCATGGCAAGGTCAGAGTTCATGACGCCGTCATGCGTTCTTTATCACGATGCCCTCGAGAGTCTGGGCGGCAGTCTCGGTCGCGTCGATCGCGTTCTCGAGCACCGCGAACATGTCCTTCCAGCGAATCACCACCATCGGATCTATGCCGTTGGAGAAAAGCGAGGCGACGGCGTCCCGGGAGATCCGGTCGCCCTCGTTCTCGAGCCGGTGGATCTCGATCCAGTAGCGCTCCAGATCCTTGAACCCGCGCAGGTTCTCAAGCCCCGCCGCGAGCTGCTCGCAGGCGCCGACCAGAACCTTGGTCAGCGCCTGGGCCTGCGCCATCGGCGCCTCGATCTGGTAGAGCCCGAGGAAGTCGGCGGCCTCCTCGGTGTAGTCGACGATGTCGTCGATCTGGGTCGCCAGCGCGTAGATGTCCTCGCGGTCGATCGGCGTGACGAAGGTCGTGTTGAGTCGCTGGACGATGTCGTGGGTGATCCGGTCGCCCTCCTGCTCGGCCTTGAGGATCTCACGCCCGAGGCCGCCGTCATCGGGCCAGGTGCCCATCATTTCGTCGAGCAGGCGGGCGGTCCGCAGGGTGTTCTGGCCAGCCTCGATGAAGAGCTCGAAGAAAACGCTGTCGCGTGGCATGAGCGAGAGGCGCGCCATCGCGGGATCCTACGCGTCAGCCCGCCGTCGCGGCGAGCTGCTCGACGGCCCGCGCGCGGTGGCGCTCGCGCAGCTCCGCCTGGACGCTGCGGCGCTCCCCCTCGGGAACCTCGAGTCGGGTCCAGACGCCGTCCTCGCCGAGCTCCCAGGCGTTCGCGTTCTCGGCGAAGCAGAGCTCGAGCACGTCGAGCAGTTCCGCTTTCAGCGCTTCGTCTTCGATCGGCGCGACCAGCTCGACCCTGCTGTCGAGGTTGCGCGGCATCAGGTCGGCCGAGCCGGTCAGCACGCGGGTCTGCTCGCCGCGGCGGAAGGCGTAGATCCGCGAATGCTCGAGGAAGCGGCCGACGATCGAGACGACGCGGATGTTCTCCGAGACGCCGCGCACGCCGGGCCGCAGGCAGCAGACGCCGCGCACGTTGAGGTCGACCCGCACCCCCGCCCGCGACGCCGCGTACAGCGCCTGAATGCAGCCGCGGTCGACCAGCGCGTTCATCTTCAGCGCGATCCGCGCCTCTTCGCCGGCGTCGTGGGCGGCGACGGTGGCCTCGATCTCCTCGACGATCCGGTTGCGCATCGTCGTCGGCGAGACCAGCACCTTGCGGTACTCGGCGGGGCGGCCGTAACCGGTGAGGAAGTTGAACATCTCGGCGACGTCGGCGCCGATCTCCGGATCGGCGGTGAAGAGGCCGAGGTCGGTGTAGAGGCGGGCCGTGGTCGGGTTGTAGTTGCCGGTGCCGATGTGGACGTACTCGCGCACCCGGTCGCCCTCGCGGCGGGCGACCAGCACCGCCTTGACGTGCGTCTTCAGCCCGGGGATCCCATAGACGACGTGGACCCCGGCCTCCTCCATCGACTTCGCCCAGTGGATGTTCGCCTCCTCGTCGAAGCGCGCTTTCAGCTCGACCATGCAGACCGCCTGCTTGCCGCGTTCCGAAGCGCGGATCAGCGCCGGCACCAGCGGCGAGTCGTCGCTGGTCCGGTACACCGTCTGCTTGATCGCGAGCACGTCGGGGTCGGCGACGGCCTGCACGACGAAACGCTCGACCGAGGTCGCGAAGGAGTCGTAGGGGTGGTGGACGAGGATGTCGCCCTGGCGGATCGCCGCGAACATGTCGGCCGGCTCGTCGTCCTCGCCCTGTAGGCGCGGCTGGGTGACCGGCGACCAGGGCTCGTAGCGCAACTCCGGGTGGCTGCCGGCCGCGTCGACCACGTCGCCGAGGTCGGCGAGGTCGATCAGCCCGTCGACGTCGTAGACCTCGCGGTCTTCGAGCCGCAGCGCGTCGACCAGCTGTTCGCGCAGCTTCGGGTTCATCCCGGCCGCGACCTCGAGCCGCACGACCTCGCCGAAGCGGCGGCGGCGCAGCTCGTCCTGGACAGCCTGCAGCAGGTCGTCGGCCTCGTCGGAGATCGTGAAGTCGGCGTCGCGGGTGACCCGGAAGTAGCCGTGGTCGATCACCTCGGCGCCGGGGAAGAGCGCGTCGAGGTTGGCGGCGATCGCCTCCTCGAGCGGGACGAAGACCGCGTCCTGCTCGCCGACCCGCAGGAAGCGGCCGAGCAGCTCCTTCGGCACCTTGACGCGGGCGATGATCTCGGTGCCGCTCTCGGGGTCGCGCAGCAGCACGCCGAGGCTGAGCGAGAGGTTGGAGATGTAGGGGAAGGGACGGCCGAGGCCGACGACGAGCGGGGTCAGGGCCGGGAAGACCTGCTCGTGGAAGCGGGTGTCGATTTCGCGCCGCTCGGACTCGCTCGCCGTCTCCAGCGAGACAATCCGCACGCCGCGCTCTTCCAGCGCCGGGCGCAGGGTGCCGTTGAAGCAGCCGTGCAGGCGGGTATCGAGCTCGAGCACCCGGGCCTGGATCGCGTCGATCTGCTCGCGCGGAGCGATGTCGTCGGGCCCACGGGCGTCAATCCCGGCGTCGAGCTGGTCGAACAGGCCGGCCACCCGGACCATGAAGAACTCGTCGAGGTTGTTGGCGTAGATCGCACAGAAGCGGACCCGCTCGAGCAGCGGCACCTCGGCCTCCTCGGCCAACTCCAGCACCCGCTGGTTGAAGTCGAGCCAGGAGAGCTCGCGGTTGAAATAGAGGGCCGGATCGTCGATCGGCCAATCGTACTGGCGCACCGCCGCCCCCCGGCCAGGCCTCAGGCGGCTCGGGAGGAAGCTTGCCGCGCCGCGCTCGCCCCCGCCAGCGCCCGCCGGTAGCCGCCGGCGAGCTGCTCCAGCGCCCGCTCCCAGGAGTGCGCGGCGGCGTGGCCGACAGCGGCCTCGCCGAGACGGCCGCGCAGGCCGGGCGAGTAGGCGAGCTGCAGCACCGCGCCGGCCAGGTGGTCGGCGTCGGGGCGGCAGAGGATGCCCGTGTGGCGGTTCTCGATCAGCGCCGCCGGGCCGCCCTCGCCGATTGCGACGACCGGCAGGCCACTGGCGCCGGCCTCGAGCACGACCTGGCCGTAGGTGTCGGTGCGCGAGCAGAAGAGAAAGAGGTCGGCGCTGGCGTAGGCGCGGGCGAGCTCGTCGCCCTCGAGCCAGCCGAGGAAGGTGGCCCGCCCACCGAGCTTCTCGCGCAGCTCGGCCTCCTCGGGGCCGCCACCGGCGACCAGCAGGTGCAGGCGGCGGTCGACCTTGGCGGCGCGCAGAAAGGCGTCGGCGAGCATGTCGACCCCCTTCTCGCGCGTCAGCCGGCCGGCGTAGAGCACCTTGAGCTCGCCCGGGAAGGCGACCGGTTCGGCCCACCGCGGCGAGAACCTGGTCACGTCGACGCCGCGCTCCCAGCGGTCGATCCGGTCGGGCTCGGCGCCGAGCCCGAGCAGCGAGCGGTCGGCTGCCGGGCTGGGCGAGAGCACCCGCGAAGGGGCCCGGTAGAAGGCGCCCAGCGCCGTCCGTGAGATCGCCTCGAGGCCGCCGTCGCCGCTGCGCAGACCCGCGTATGCCGCGAGCTCGGTGTGGTAGCTGCCGACCAAGGGCGTGCCGGCGACGCGGCTGAGCAGCGAAGCCGCGATCCCGGCGGGCCCCGGGGCGGTGACGTGGACGAGGTCGTAGCGGCCGTCGGCGAGCGTCTCGGCGAGGTCGGGCAGGCCGGGCACGCCGAGCCTCATTCCCGCGTAGAAGGGAACCTGGAGCGAGGTCGCGGCCGGCAGGCGCCGGTCGACCCCCGGGTCGGTGCCGACGACCTCGACCTCGAAGCCGGGCACGCCACGCTCACGGAGCTGCTCGATCGTGTGGGTGACGCCGTGCATCGCCCCGATCCCGTCGGCGATCAGGGCGACCCGCGGGCGCTCGCCCCCGCCGGACAGCTTGCCCTTCTCGGCGCCGAGCAGGACGGTCGGCGGCGCGTAGGGGATCGCCGGCAGCAGCGCCTCGAAGAGGCCGCCCACGGCGGCTTGGATGTCGCCGCTCGCGATCGCCTCCTCCCCGCCCCGCATCGCGCCGCGCAGGCGCCGGTCGTGCACGCGGCGGGCGCGACGGTAGAGGTCGGCGTGGGAGAACTCGTCCGACTGCAGGTGTTCGAGCAGCGCCCGGCCGCGCAGCTCGATCCCGATCGAGCCGAGCCAGGAGTCAAGCAGCGCCCGTGCGTCGTCGGGTCCGATGTCGGCCGCGATCGCGCCTTCGCGGGCGGCGCCCTGGCCGACGACGCGCTGGGCGATCTTCAGCACCGTCGCCGGGTCCGGCGCAGCGGAGTTTGTGGTTGCCCCAGCGACATCAAAGTCCGAAGCGCCGTCCGCGAGCGCGAGGGCGCGGGTCGCCAGCGCCATCGCCGCGTGCGCCCACTTGGCGGCGCTGCCCTGCTCGCCGCCGGCAGCGGCGTCGCCCGCGCGCAGGCGGGCGAGGAACTCTTCCGGCGTGGCCGCGGCGGGGGCCTCGGTCCAGGTGCGGCCGATGTCAACGCCGGCGTGGTCGTCGGAGCCGCCGATCCCGGTGCTGCCGTGCGTTTCGACGTAGATCACGGCGGGCATGTTGAGCTCGCGGGCACGCGAGCCGTTGCGCACCTCCCAGACCCCGAAGAGCTCCGCCAGGCGCCGGCGGTGGCGCCGCGTCAGCGGCGCCGCGACGTTGTAAAAGGGATGCGCCAGGGCGCAGGCGATCTCGCTCTCGTGAAGGTATGCGGCGCAGGCCTCCAGATCGCCGGCGTGTGCCTGCAGCCACTCGTGGTCCCCGGGATCGATCCCGTAACAGAGGACGTGGACCGCCTGTGGCTCGCCGGCGAAGCGGGCGGTCAGCTCCTCGGAGACGAAGCAGTCGGGACGGTCCGCCAGCTCGAGGCAGCCGTCGATCGTGTCGTGGTCGGTGATCGTGACGAAGTCCATCCCCCGCCGCTTGGCGAGCTCGTAGACCTCCTCGGGGGGCGTCGCGCACTCGGGCAGGCCGAGCGATCTCTGCACGCCCAGCCGGGAAAACTGCGAGGCGGTGGAATGGCAATGCATGTCAACACGGGAAGTCATCGGTGCCTTCCTCTCTCTTATCTCGTCAGGTCACCTCCAGATTCGCTCTTGAGCAGGGAAAAAGTGTGAAGAGTCGGTGAAATCTCCCGCCAGAGATCGGTGAACTTCGGCGAAGCGGGCCTCGCGCCGCTGCCGCAACGAGGCCCCCGCAGCGACTCGATCCCCCAGACCGAAGGCAGCATCTCGTCGCAGTCGTGGACCTCGCCGAGCACGCTCTGCAGGCGCTTGGCGGCGTCGCGCGTCGCCTCCGCCTCCGGGCCGAAGCAAGGGGCGAGGATCTCGAGCGCGTAGCGCAGCCGCTTGGCGGCGATCCGCATGTCGTGCTGGGCCTCGGCCGCCTTTGGCTCCAGCGCCGCCGGGGCGAGCGAGCGCAGCTCGTCGAGCCGGGTCAGCACGATCAGCGCCGCGTTGGGGCGCAGCGGCGTCGCCGGGTCGAGACCAGGGACTTCGCGGGCCTTCACTGCTTCGCCGCCCTGCTCAGCTTGCGCAATCGCCGCCGCAGCTTCTTCAGCCGCCCGCGCTTCAGATACGGCGCCAGCTCCTCGTTGGCCCGCCGTTGCTCGGCGCACAGGCGCCCGATCAGGGCGTCGACCGCCGCCCGGTCGCGCTCGGGCGGCTCGAGCTCGCGCAGCGTCGCGATCGCGACGTCGCGATCGCGACGCTCGCCAAGCGCATCGGCGAGCTTCTTGACCCGCTTCAGCGCCTTGCGATGACGCTTAGCGGGAAAGCAAGGCGCGAAGACCTCAAGCGCCGCGCGCAACCGCCGGGTCGCCACCCGCATGTCATGCAGGTTCTCGATCTGATCCAGGTCGAGAACCCCATCCGAGTGCTCGAAAACCTCGGCCGCCCGCACCGCCACCACCCGCTCAGCCGAAGCCGAGAACGTCTCCTCGCAATCGAGCCCCGGAACGTCAAGCGCACGCGCCACGCACTGAGGCTAACCGCTGTCGCCGGTCCCGGTAGGGGTGGAGCGTCTTGTACTTTTTCGGTGCTGGCACTCCGGGCGACAGCCCACCGACGCCACATCGAAAAAGTTAAGCGGAACCCCTGCCGGGACCGGTGACTACGCCGCTAACCGCGCCGGCGAGGAGCCGTTGGCGTCGCCGTTGAGCAGATCGAGGACGACGCCCTCGCGCAGGCCCCCCTTGCCGATCTGCAGCGGCTGGCCGAGCAGCTCGGAGAGCTTCTCGAGCAACAGCACGCCGGTGGTGAGGATCCGCACCCGTTCGGGGTCGAGCTCGAAGCGCCGCGCGACGTCGGCGGCGGGATCGCCGCAGAGCACGCGGATGCCGCGCTCCAGCGTCTCGTACTCGAGCACCGCCCCGACCAGCCGACGCAGCGAAGTGGCGCTGCCGCCGACCGCGACCGCCTGGGCCGGCTGCTCGACCTCGACCCCGGCGAAGAGGTCCTCGATCCGGTCGCGGACCTTGCGGATCTCCGCCGCCGAGGGCGGGTCGGAGGCGATCAGCTCGTCGGCCAGCACGCCCGAGCCGACCCGCCACGAACGCACCTCCCGCACGCCGCCGGAGACGGTGCCGAGGATGATCTCGGTCGAGCCGCCGCCGACGTCGACGACGCCGACCAGGCCCTCGGCCGGGTGACCCAGGGTCTTGGTCGCGCCGATGAAGGAGAGCCGGCCCTCCTCCTCGTCGGAGAGGATCTCGACCGGCACCCCGGCCGCCTTGCCGATCTGCTTCGCGACGGCCGCGCCGTTGCTCGCTTCGCGCACCGCCGCCGTGGCGACGGCGCGGATCGTCTCGGCGCCGAGCTCGCGCGCCAGCCGCACCTGCGTCGCGACCACCTCGGCGACCTCCGCGGCCTTCTCCTCGGGGATCGCCCCCGAATCGCGAATCGCCTTGTTGATCCGCGTATAGGCCCGCTGCTCCATCACCTTCTTCAACTGCCCATCGACAGGTTCCGCCACGAGCAATCGCGTCGTATTGGAGCCAATATCTATCGCCGCACAGAGCATCCGGACTCACCCCCCATATTCACAGACCCCCCGGATCACAACCAAAGCTCCGAGCCGAAGCCTCGCCGGGCGGCGGGGGCGAGGCAGTCGACGCGCCGGCGCCGGGTGGGCGGAGGAGTCGTCCTCGACTGCCTCGCGAAGCGGCGCACCGGCGAGTGCTTCAAGCCGCGAAGCGGCACAAACATAGTGAGCGGAGCGCAGCGCAGCGAACCCAGGCAGTCGGGGGCGACTCCGCCGCCCTACTCACTCGGGTGCGAGGCGTCCTCGAACTCCTGGAAGAGCCCGGTGACGACGAAGGCGACCTGCTCGCCGATGTCCACCGCGTTGTCGCCGATCCGCTCGATCGCCCGCGCCGCGAGCAGCATCGTCATCGCCCACTCGCGGCGATCCGGGTCGTCGCCGATCTCCAGCGCGAGGCTGAAGCACTCGCGGTTGAGGTTGTCGACGACGTCGTCCTGGCGGACCAGGTCGCGCGCCATCTCGACGTTGCGTTCCTCGAAGGCGCGCTTGGACTGGCTGATCAACGTGCGGGCCTGCTTGCCCATGGTCACGATCAGCCGCACCATCTCCTCGTCAGCCGGCGGCTCGTTGCCGGTCAGCGGGATCATCTTGCAGATGTTCACGCACTGGTCGCCCATCCGCTCGACGTTCTTGAGCACGTGCAGCAGGGCCGAGATCAGGCGCAGGTCGGTCGCCACCGGCGACTGCGTCGCGAGCAGCGTGATCAGGCTCTGGTGGACCTCCAGGTAGCGGCCGTCGATGCGATCGTCGTCGGCGATCACCAGCTGCGCCAGCTCGACGTCCTGGTGTTCGATCGCCTCGAGGGTGCGCTGCAGCCCCGTGCTGGCCATGTCGAGGGCGCCGAGGCCACTCGCCTCGAGCCGCTCCAGTTCCTCCTGGTATTCCGCCCGCGCTACTTCGGGCATCAGCCGAACCGCCCGCTGACGTAGTCCTCAGTCGCCTGCTCGCGCGGGCTGGTGAAGATCGTCTCGGTCTGGTCGATCTCGACCAGACGGCCGGGCTTGCCGGTTTCCTCGAGGTTGAAGAAAGCGGTGATGTCGCTGGCGCGGGCCGCCTGCTGCATGTTATGGGTGACAATCGCGATCGTGAAGCTGTTCTTGAGCTCGCCGATCAGGTCCTCGATCGCCAGCGTCGCGACCGGGTCGAGCGCCGAGCAGGGCTCGTCCATCAGCAGCACCTCGGGCTCAACCGCGATCGCGCGGGCGATGCAGAGGCGCTGCTGCTGGCCACCGGAGAGGCTCGAGCCGGGCTTGTCGAGCCGGTCCTTGACCTCGGTCCAGAGGTGGGCGCCGCGCAGCGAGCGCTCGACCACCGCGTCCTTCTCGGACTTCTTCGCGCGGCTGCCGTTGAGGTTGAGGCCGGCCGCGACGTTGTCGTAGATCGACATCGTCGGGAACGGGTTCGGCGACTGGAAGACCATGCCGACGAGCCGGCGCACCTGCACCGGGTCAACCCCTTTGGCGTAGATGTCCTCGCCGTCGAGGCTGACGTCGCCCTCGACCCGGGCGCCGGCGGTGAGCTCGTGCATGCGGTTGAGCGAGCGCAGGAAGGTCGTCTTACCGCAGCCCGAGGAGCCGATCAGGGCGGTCACCTTGTTCGGCGCGATCGTCACGGTGACGTTCTCGACCGCGTGGAAGTCGCCGTAGAAGAGGTTCAGGTTGCGGGCCTCGATCGTCTTCGCGCGCCGGCTCTCGGCGGCCGTGGTCGGGGCCGAATCGGGGGGCGACTGCGGAGTCTGCTCGGACATGCTCGTCTCGCTCGCCTCCGCCTCGGATCTGGTCGCTCCCGCCGCTCCCTGCATCTCTCGTCGTCTCCTTATCTCCACGGTTTCAGCGGATCTCGGTTTTGTAACGGCGGTAGATCAGGCGGGCTACGACGTTCAGGATCATCACGATAGCGATCAGCGTCAGGGCCGCCGCCCAGGCGCGGTCGTAGGAGGCCTGTTTCATCACGCCGGGGGTGCGGTACTCGCTGTAGGCGTAGACGGCGAGGTTCTGCATGCGGCCGTCGAAGGGGTTGGTGTTGATCGAGTCGACGATCCCGGTGGTGACCAGCAGCGGCGCGGTCTCGCCGACGATCCGGGCGACCGAGATCATCACCCCGGTGACGAGCCCGGCGAAAGCGGTCGGCAGGACGACCTTGGCGATCGTCCGCCACTTCGGCGTGCCCAGCGCGTAGGAGGCTTCGCGCAGGTGGTTGGGGACGATCTTCAGCACCTCCTCGGAGGAGCGGATCACAATCGGGATCATCAGCACCGAGAGCGCGACCGCGCCCATCAGCCCAAGCCTGATCCCCGGCCCGAGGAAGATCGCGAAGAGGGCGAAGGCGAAGAGGCCGGCGACGATCGAGGGGATCCCCGTCATCACGTCGACGAAGAAGGTGAGGGCGCGGGCCAGCCGCCGCTTGCCGCCATACTCGGTCAGGTAGATCGCCGCCATGATCCCGATCGGCACCGAGATCGCCGCGGTGACGGCGGTGATCACGACCGTGCCGACGATCGCGTGCGCGGCGCCGCCGCCGCCGACGATCCCGCGCGGCGTGCCGGTGAGGAATTCCCAGTCGAGGCCGGGCAGGCCGCGTTTGACCACCTGGTAGAGCAGCGAGATCAGCGGGATCATCGCGATCACGAAGGCGAGCACGATCAGCCCCGTCATCACCCGGTTGACGAGCTTGCGGCGCCACAGCGAGCCCCCCCGCGGCGTGGCGAAAAGCGACTCGGTTTCAGCCGATGCGTGCATCTACTGGATGTTCTGGCGGGCGATGATCGCGCGCGCGCCGAGGTTGGTGACCAGGGTGATCGCGAAGAGCACGAGGCCGGAGGCGATCAGGGTGTTGATCGCCAGCCCCGAGGACTCGGGGAAATCGAGCGCGATGTTGGCGGCGATCGTCGAGGGGTTCGACTGGCTGATCAGGTTGAAGGTGACGACACCGGAGACGGAGAGGATGATCGTCACCGCCATCGTCTCGCCGAGCGCCCGGCCGAGGCCGAGCATCGCGCCACTGATGATCGACGATTTGCCGAACGGCAGCACGGTCATTTTGATCATCTCCCAGCGCGTCGCGCCGAGCGCCAGCGCGCCTTCCTGCAGTTTGCGCGGCGTCTGCGTGAAGACCTCGCGAGCGACGGCGGAGACGATCGGCAGGATCATCACCGTGAGCACGATTCCGGCGACGAGCATCGTCCGCCCGGTCGCCGAGGCCGGCCCCGCGAAGAAGGGGATGAAGCCGAGCTTCTGTTCAAGCCACTCCAGCACCGGCACCGCCGCCGGGCCGAGCACAAAGATCCCCCAGAGGCCGTAGACGATGCTCGGGATCGCCGCCAGCAGGTCGACCATGAAGCCGAGCGCGAGCACGATCCGCGGCGGCGCAATGTGGCTGATGAAGAGCGCCACCGCGACCGCCAGCGGGACGGCGAGGACGACCGCGATCGAGGCCGCGAGGACCGTGCCGAAGGCGAGCGGGGCGATGTAGTCGACCAGGCTCTTGCCGCCGGGCAGCCGGGCCGGGTCGGCGCTGACCGCGGGCAGCGCTTCGATCAGCAGGAAGAGCGCGACCCCGGCGAGCAGGGCGAGGATCGTCACCCCGGCCGCGACGGCGAGGTTGGCGAAGAGGCGGTCCCCCCAACGACGACGGGGCCCCGCCGCGCTCAGCGGTGAGGCCCCGGTTGTCTCGATCGAGTCCAACGAGCCTGCCTAGCCGGCTTCGATCGCTTCGATCGCGGGTTCGATTTCTTCGGTCAGCTTCGCCGAGAGCGGAGCGGAGCCGGCGTTTTCGGCGGCCGCTTCCTGCCCTTCGGCGCTGATCGCGTATTCGAGGAAGCCCTTGACGATCGCGGCTTCGCTCGCCGAGCCGTACTTGGTGCAGGCGATCAGCGAGGAGACGAGCACGATCGGGTAGGTGCCCTGCGCTTCCGTCTTGCGGTCGAGTTCATAGGCGAAGACGTACTTGCCCTGACTCAGTTCCTTGTCGGCGGGCGACTCCTCGAGGATCTTCGCCGCGGCCTCCGGGGTCGGTTCGGCGTATTCGTCGCCGACCTTGATCGTGGCGATGCTGAGTTCGCCGGCCTGGCTGGCGTCGGCGTAGCCGATCGCCCCGTCGCCGGCGCTGACCGCTTCGACCACACCGGAGGTGCCCTGCGCGGCCTCGCCGCCCTTGACCGGCCAGTCGCCGCTGACTTCGTAGGTCCAGACGCTGGGCACGACCTCGAGAGATACTCGACGAAGTTCTCCGTCGTCCCCGACTCGTCGGAGCGGTTGACCGGGGTGATCCGGGTGTCGGGCAGTTCGACGCCGGGGTTGTCGGCGGCGATCGCCTTGTCGTTCCAGCTGGTGATTTCCTGATTGAAGATTTTCGCCAGCGTTTCCGGGTCGAGCTGCAGTTCTTCGACGCCGCTGAGGTTGAAGACGACCGCGATCGGCGAGATGTAATCCGGGATCTGGATCAGTTCGCCGCCCTTGCAGCGCTCGGTCGCCTTTTCGAGTTCGCCTTCTTCGGTCGAGAGCGGCGCGTCGCTGCCCGCGTAGGCGGTGCCGCCGGCGATGAACTGTTCGCGGCCGCCGCCGGAGCCGACCGGGTCATAGGAGATGGTCACGCCCGAGTTTTCGCTCTCGAAGTTCGCGATCCAGGCTTCCTGGGCGGCCTCCTGGGCGCTGGAGCCGGCGCCGGCCACCTGGCCGGAGAGTTCACCGGAAGAGCCGCTGTCGCTGCTGCCGCAGGCCGCAACGCCGACCGCAAGCACGGCCAGGGAGACGATGACTGCCAACCATCTCGAGGGACTCACTTGAACTCCTTCTGTCGTTTGGCGACAAGGCCCGCCTCGCGGCCGGCCGCTCGCGGATCAGGCTCTCAGCGGCTGACGACAGCTTGTTACGCGCCTGTGTCGGAGTTGTGAAAGAACGGTGAAGAGGGGCATCGCGCCTCGGCCGACTCGGGGTCGAAGCGGTAGCCGACGCCGAAGTGGGTGTGGATGTAGCCCCAGCCGGGCGAGAGCTTCTCCAGCTTCTGGCGCAGCTTGCGGATGAAGACGTCGACCGAGCGGTCGCCGTGAGCCATCGCGTATCCCCAGACGCGCTGGTAGATCGCCTCGCGCTCGAGCACCTGGCCCGGCGAGTCGGCGAGCAGCTGCAGCAGCTCGAACTCGCGCCGCGTCAGGTCGAGGCTGACTTCGCCGACGAAGGCCTGGAAGCGGTCGGAGCGGATCTCCAGCTCGCCGGCGACCACCGGGCCGGCTTCGACCTGCGGGCGCGAGCGGCGACGGCGGCGCGAGACCGCTTCGAGCCGGGCGATCGCCTCTTCGGGGTGGCAGGGCTTGGTGATCCAGTCGTCGACCCCGAGCCGCAGGCCGCGCACCCGCTGGGCGACGGTCGAGCGGCTCGGTGCAGACGACTACGCCGAGGTCGGGCAGCATCCCGCAGACCCGCTCGAGGTAGGCCCAGGCTTCTTCGCCGAGCACGGTCGGGTCGATCAGCAGCGCGTTCAGCTTCATCGCGACCAGCTCCTCGGGCGGGATCGCGCCGGAGGAGGTGCGCTGCTGCCAGCCGGCGGCCTCGGTGCGCTTGGCCAGGACGGTGACGAAACCGCTGTCGTCGTCGACAACCGCGAGCCTGATGGTCTGCTGCTGGTTCACCGGCGGGAGGATTGTATGCACTCGCCGCGACGGCGGACCGCGACGGAAAGGCCTGCTTTCACAGGATTTTCACAGCTGGAAACCCGTAATTTGCGGGAACCACGCCTGCAGTCGCCGCCGCGGCGCTTATCGGAATGTTCACCCGGACCCGCCGGCAAGCGGACAAGATCGAGTCCTCACGAGACTCCTCTCTCGTCGCGAACGGCCCGCCTGCCCCGGGCCGTTTGCATTTTGGAGCCTTGTATCCCTCCAGGGGACACAAGGCTCCAATCCTAGAAAGTGGCGGGGCGCAGGCCGGTGGCGATGATCAGCAGGACGACGACGCCGACCGCGTAGCGGTAGTAGACGAAGGGGGCGTAGCTGGAGGTCCTCACGAGGCGCAGGAGGAAGGCGATCGCCAGGTAGCCGGAGACCGCGGCGGCGACCGTGCCGACGATCATCGGCCCGGCGACGCCGCTCGGCAGCCCTTCGTGCAGATCGCGCTGACGCCCTTGTAGACGGCGGCGCCGGTGACCACCGGGATCAGCAGCAGGAAGGAGAAGCGGGCGGCGGCGTCGCGGTCGAGGCCGAGGTAGCGGGCGGCGGTGATCGTGATCCCCGAGCGCGAGGTGCCCGGGCGCCAGGGCGAGGATCTGGGCGAGGCCGATGTAGAGGCCGTCCCTGATCGTCGTCCCCTCGAGCGTCTGGCGCTGCGGCAGGCGGTCGGCGTAGAGCAGCAGGGCGCCGAAGAAGATCAGCTGCAGGGCGATCATCCACGGCTCGCCGAGGGTGTCTTCGAAGAACTTGGCGCCGAGGCCGCCGGCGATCGCCGCCGGGATCGTGCCCACCGCGATCGCCACCGAGAGTCGCTGCATGGGCGTCTCGATCGAGCGCCGGCGCGACCGCCTCGATGAAGCCGCGGATCAGCGCGACGACCTCGTGGCGGAAGTAGCCGATCGCCGCGACCAGGGTGCCGACGTGCAGGGCGACGTCGAAGGTCTTGTTGAAGTGCGGGTGTTCGATCAGGAAGGTGTAGTCCTGCAACCACGGGACGAGGATCAGGTGGCCCGAGGAGGAGATCGGCAGGAACTCGGTCAGCCCCTGGACGATCCCCAGCAGCAGGGCCTCTAGCTCGGACATTGGCGGAGCATCCTATGCGGGCGGCGTAAAGACAGCCTGAACGGGGATGCCCGACGGCCTTTCTACGATGCGCTTGTGAGTGACGAGGCCGTACCCGCGCCGGATCCGAAAGGACCGAGTCGCAAGCTTCCGGATGACGCTATTGCCGAGGCGAAGGTGCGGGCGCCGACGCGGGGGAATCGGAAGCTGGAGCGGTTTCTGGGGGCCGTGAACGGGGATGAGCAGGTGCGGACCTGGTGGTACATGGCCCAGGTCCACGCCGAACGGCTGGGCATGTCCGACCACTCCTGGGTACACACGCAGATCGTGCTCAACATCGCCCTGCGGCTGCTGCGGCTGCTGGTCAAGGCCGGGGTCGAGCCGGCGGTTGTCGCCGACCACGGGATGTCGGTCCGCGACGCCGAGGTCGTGGTCGCGGGTGGGGCGCTGCTGCACGACGTCGGCATGTCGATCCACCGCGCCGACCACGAGGAGTACAGCCTCTTCCTCGCCAGCGGCGCCCTGGAACGACTGCTGAGCGGCCCCTACAAGGAGCCGAAGCGGACGATCGTCGCCAGCGAGATCCTGCACGCGATCATCGGCCACCGCCGCCGCGGTGAGCCCTACACGCTCGAGGCCGGCGTGGTCCGCGTCGCCGACGCCCTCGACATGGCCCAGGGCCGCACCCGGATCCCGCTCGAGGCGGGACAGGAGGGCATCCACTCGATCTCAGCCGCCGCCGTTGACGAGGTGCGGATCGAGGCCGGCGAGGAGCGTCCGGTGCGGATCGAGATCGAGCTCAACAACTCGGCCGGGATCTTCCAGGTCGACGACCTGCTCGCGACCAAGATCCGCGACACCCCGCTCGAGGGCCGGGTCGAAGTCGCCGCCAAGATCGAGGGTCAGTCCGAGAAACGTCTTCTGACCGGATTTCAGCTGGACTAACTCAAGCGGTCTAGCGTGCTCTTGCGCAATTCCTTGCGCTTCTCGAGCCGGCCCTGGAGCAGCGAGAGCGCGATCACGAGGATCGCGAAGAAGGCGATCACGCCGAAGCAGAAGAAGGTGACCGTCTTGTCGTCGGTCGGCCCGGCGAGGCCGACGCCGTTCTCGGCGGTCGCGGCCGGAACGGCGAGCAGCAGCATCGTCAGCGCCGCGAACACGGCGGCGGCGATCCGGTGGCGGCGCGAGAGCGAGTTCACGCCCGGCAATCTAGCGCACCGGTCAGCCGCAAACCGGCCAGGGGCTGGAGCCCGACTGGGCGTAGAGCAGGGCCGCCCGGTAGTCCTGCTCGGCCTCGGGGGCGGCGGCGGGGTCGCCGGAGCCGCCCACGGAGGCCCAGGTGCCGAAGTCGAACTGGTACTTGCCGCGGTAGCTGCCGTCGGAGCTGACCGCGGTCGGGTCGCCGCCGGACTCGCAGGCGCCGATCGAGTCGAGGGTCGCCTGCGAGACGCCGCCGGGCAGGGTCGCGAAAGCTTGCCGGCGTTCGCGCACGAGGCGCCGGTGGCGGGCGACGCGGATGCGGTGGACGCCGATCCGGATCGCGCGGTGGAAACGCTCGACCGGAGCGGTCAGGGTCGCCACCGGGGCGGGCCGTGCGGGGGCGAGGCTGACCTGGCCGGCGTCGCCGGCGGGCGCCGCGAGCGCCGCGGCCGGCAGCGAGAGGGCGATCAGCAGCAGGGGGACGAGGTACGTGCGGGCGGAATATGTGCGTTTTGTAAGCAAGCGCGGCACCGTGGCGAGATTCCGCTCCCAGAACGGTGATCGCCCGCACATTGCTCACAAACGCGTGCGTATCCGCACCAACTCAGGCAGGAACCGCCTGCTCAGCTCGCCCGCATGAACTGGATGATGCAGGGAGTTCGGCGATTTCCGGAGGACATTTGCGGCCAAACCCCGATGATCTGACCCGCTGGATATGGGTAGATGGCGCCATGAAAACCCACGCGCCCCGACTGCTCGGCCTGCTCGCTCTACTCGGAATTGCGGCGATCTTCGCCGCCGGCTGCGGCAGCGACAGCGGCACCACGACCGAGAATGAGAGCGACGCCGCAGCGACCACGACTGAGAACGAGAGTGAGGGCGCAGCCGCGACCACCACGGCCGCGGGCGACGGCGCGGGAGCGACCCTCTCGATCGGCATGGGCGAGTTCTTCTTCAAACCGAGCGACGCCACGGCGACGGCGGGCGCGACGACGATCGAAGCCCCCAACGAAGGCTCGGTCGAGCACGAGCTGGTCGTCTTCAAGACGAACATGGACCCGGCCAAGCTCCCGACCGAAGCCAACGGCGAGGTCAACGAGGAGAAGATGGACAAGATCGCCGAAAGCGCCGGTGAGATCCCCGACGTCGAGGCGGGCGACACCAAATCCGCCCAGTTCGAGTTGACCCCGGGCAAGTACGTGATGTTCTGCAACCTGCCCGGCCACTACGCCGCGGGCATGTACGGCACGCTCACGGTCGAATAGCGCTCAGCCGCGCAGCGCCCGCAGGGCGTTGAGGATCACCGCGACGTCGATGCCCTCCTGGAGCAGGGCGCCGGCCAGCGGCGGGATGTAGCCGAGCGCGGCGAAGCCCATCGCGACCATGCTCAGGCCGATCCCGAAGACGACGCTCTGGCGGGCGATGCCGAGCGAGCGGCGGCCGATCTCGACCGCGTCGGCGACCCGCTCGATCCGGTCGACCGTGATCACGGCGTCGGCGGTCTCGGAGGAGATCGTCGCCCCCGGACCGCTGATCGCGATGCCGACGTCGGCGAGCGCCAGGGCGGGCGCGTCGTTGACGCCGTCGCCGACCATGACGACCGGGGCCAGGTCGGGATCGGCGCGCGCCGCGCGCACGACGTCGAGCTTCTGCTCGGGGGCTCTGTTCGGCGAAGACCCGGTCGAGCCCGGTTTCGGCGGCGATCCGCTCCGCGACCGAGCGGCGGTCGCCGGTCACCATCGCCACCCGGCGCACGCCCGCGGCGCGCAGCCTCGCGGCCAGGGCGCCGGCGTCCTCGCGCAGCCTGTCAGCCATCACCACGACCGCGGCCAGCTCCCCGTCGACGCCGACCAGCACCTTCGCCAGGCCGGCCTCCTCGCCGGCGGCGCCGATCGCCGCCGCGGCCGCCGTGTCGTAGCCGCGGGAGCGCAGCCACGACTCGCTGCCGACGGCGACCCGCCGCCCCTCGACAGTCGCCTCGATCCCCTCGCCCGGCCGCTCGACCGGGTCGAGCGGCTCGGCCAGGCGCAGGCCGCGCCGCTCGGCGTCGTGGACCAGGGCCTCGGCGAGGACGTGGGCGGAGAGCTGGTCGACCGAGGCGGCGAGCCGCAACGCCTCCCCCTCCCCACCCTCGAAGCCGAAGGCGACCACCTCGCCCACGGCCGGCCTGCCGAGGGTCAGCGTGCCGGTCTTGTCGAGCAGCACCGTGCGGGCCTCACCGAGGCGCTCGATCGCGCCGCCGCCCTTGACGATCACGCCGGCGCGCGCGGCGCGCGAGACGCCGGAGACGATCGCGATCGGCGCCGCCAGGATCAGCGGGCACGGGGTCGCGACGACGAGCACCGCGACGGCGCGAACCGGATCGCCGCTGGCGATCCAGGCGGCCGCGGAGACGACCAGGGTGAGCGGCAGGAAGAACGCCGCGTAGCGGTCGGCGAGGCGGACGAACGGCGCCCGCTGCGTCTCGGCGGCGCGGACGAGGCGGACGATGCCGGCGTAGGCGCTGTCGGCGGCGCGCCGGCTCGCGCGCAGCTCGAAGGCCTCGCCCGCGTTGGCCGAGCCGCTGCGCACGGTGGCGCCGCGCGGCCGGGTCACCGGCAACGGCTCGCCGGTCAGCGCCGACTCGTCGATCGCCGCCTCCCTGCCCAGGATCTTGCCGTCGACGGGAACCAGCTCGCCGGCGCGGACGAGGACCTCGTCGCCGATCGCGAGCTCCGCCACCGGCACCTCCTCCCAGCCGCCGGCGGCGCGCCGGTGGGCCACCGTCGGCATCCGCTCCAGCAACGCGGTCAGCTCGCGGCGGGCGCGGCGCGAGGCGCTCGCCTCGAGCGCGTTGCCGCCGGAGAGCATCAGCGCGATCACCGCGCCGGCCAGGTACTGGCCGACGGCGAGCGCCCCGGCCATCGCGACCAGCGCGATCGCGTCGACCCCGACCCGGCCCGCGGCGAGCGTGCGCACGATCGAGACGGTCAGCGGCACGAGCATCAGTGCGACCGTCGCCGCCCAGAGCGCGTCGCCGGCGGCCGGGGCGCCGGCCAGTTGCAGCGCCCCGCCGGCCGCGATCAGCAGCAGCGCCGCAAGCGGCAGGCCCAGGGTGCGGCGCTCGGAAGTCAGATTGCGGATCATCGCGTCAGGCGCGATCATCCACCCATCGGCGGTCAACCCCCCACCTCGCGGCTGTTACTCGCCTGCCCCGACCAGCCCGGCCTGATCGCCGCGGTCAGCAATTTCCTCGCCGCGGCCGGGCGCAACATCGTCGACGCCGACCAGCACTCGAGCCGCGAGGGGCGGTTCTTCATGCGGATGGCCTTCGACCCGGCGCCGGCCGACGAACGTGCGGCGCTGTACCGGCGCTTCGCCGAGGAGATCGCCGCGCCGCTGGCGATGGAGCACCGCTTCGCCGAGTCGGACGAGCGCAAGCGGGTGGCGATCATGGCCTCGCGCGAAGACCACTGCCTCTCCGACCTGCTCTGGCGCTGGCGCAGCGGCGAGCTCGGCGCCGAGGTGGTCGCCGTCGTCTCCAACCACGCCGGGCACGCCGACCAGGTCGCCTCGCTCGGCCTCCCCTTCCACCACGTCCCGGTCGCACCGGGCGAGAAGGACGCGGCGGAGGGGCGCCTGCTCGAACTGCTCGGCGAGGAGCTCGACCTGCTCGTGCTCGCCCGCTACATGCAGATCCTCTCGGCCGACTTCCTGCGCGAGCTGGGCGCGCCGGCGATCAACATCCACCACAGCTTCCTGCCCGCCTTCGTCGGCGCCGACCCCTACGCCCGCGCCCACGAGCGCGGCGTCAAGTTGATCGGCGCGACCGCGCACTACGTCACCGAGGAGCTCGACGCGGGCCCGATCATCGCCCAGGACGTGACCCCGGTCAGCCACCGCGACGAGGTCGAAGACCTGGTCGGGATCGGCCGCGACGTCGAGCGCCTGGTCCTCGCCCGCGCGGTCAAGGCGCACCTCGACGACCGCGTCCTGCTCGACGGGGCGCGGACGATCGTCTTCTGATCGCCGCTCCGTTCAGCCGCGACCGGGCGCTGGGCTGGATGTAGATCCCTCGACGGCGGCTTCGGCGTCCTCCCACTGCTCGTAGAGCTCGGCGACCGCGCGCTTTGCCGCGGCGTGGCGCGCTTCGGCCCGCTTCGCCCGGCCCGGGCTCGACCAGGCTCCCGGGTCGGCCAGCTCCTCCTCGACCGCGCCCAGCTCGGCCTCGGCCCGCTCGATCCGCTCGGCCAGGCGTCCCGCTTTGCGCGCCGCATTCTTCGCCGTTCGGCCGGCGTTGCGCCCGTCCGCCGAGGCCGGGCGGGGCTTGTCCTCGCGCTCGCTCGCGCCCGCGGCGGCGTCGCGCTCGTCGCGCTCGCGCTGGTAGGCCGCCCAGCCGCTTTCGTGCGAGCGCAGCTCGCCGTCCTCGCAGACGAGGGTGCGGCTGCCGACCGCCTCGAGCAGCGCCCGGTCGTGGGAGACGAGGACGACAGCGCCCTCGAAGGCCAGCAGCGCGTCCTCGAGCGCCTCGCGGCTCTCGATGTCGAGGTGGTTGGTCGGCTCGTCGAGGATCAGGACGTTGGCGCCGGAGGCGACCAGGATCGCCAGCGAGAGCCGCCGCTGCTCGCCGCCGGAGATATCGCTGAGCTGCTTCTGGGCGTCGGCGCCGGAGAAGAGGAAGCCGCCGAGCAGGTCGCGCGCCTTCGGCCCGCTGAGGCCGGTCTCGCGCTGGGCGGCGTCGAGCACCGTCCCCTCCCCCGCCGCGGTGTCGGCGTGCTGGGAGAGGTAGCCGAGCTTGACGTTGTGGCCGAGCCGGACCGAGCCGGCGGCGGGCTCGCGGCGGCCGGCCAGGGTCTCGATCAGGGTCGTCTTGCCGGCGCCGTTGGGGCCGACGAGGACGACGTGCTCGCCGCGCTCGAGTTCGAGCCGCGCCTCGGCGAGCAGGGTGCGGCCCGGGACCTCGATCGTCGCCCCGACCAGCTTCACCACGACCCGCCCGGGGCGCTCGGGGGCGGCGAAGGAGAAGCGCAGGCTGCGGTTATCGCGCTGCTCGGCCTCGACCCCGTCGCGCTTGATCTTGTCGATCTGTTTGAGCCGCGATTGCGCCTGGCGCGCCTTCGTCGCCTTGTAGCGGAAGCGCTCGACGAAGCGCTCCATGCGGGCGATCTCCGCCTGCTGGCGCTCGATCGCCTTGCCGCGGGCGATCTCGCGCGCCGCCTGCTCGGTGCGCCAGGCGTGCCAGGGGCCGGCGAAGAAGCGCGCCCGCTGCGCCTCCAGCTCCAGCACCGAGGTGCCGACCGCCTCGAGGAACCAGCGATCGTGGGCGACGAGGACGACCGCGGCGTCGAGGTCGCGCAGGTAGCGCTCGAGCCACTCCAGCGAGGGGATGTCGAGGTGGTTGGTCGGCTCGTCGAGCAGCAGCAGGTCGGGGCGCGTCGCCAGCGCCCGCGCCAGCGAGGCGCGGGTCAGCTCGCCGCCGGAGAAGGTCGCCAGCGAGCGCTCGGCCGCCTCGCCGCCGAAGCCGAGGCCGCGCAGGACGGCGAGCACGCCGTCGCGCCAGCGGTAGCCGCCGCCGTGCTCGAGCCGCTGCTGGGCGGCGGCGTAGGCGTCGAGCGTCTCCTCGCCGGTCTCGCCTCCCGCCATCGCCGCCTCGAGCCGCTCGAGCTCGGCCTCCGTCGCCAGCATCTCGGCGCGGCCGGAGAAGACGTACTCGCCCAGCGAGATGTCGGTCTCGCGCGGCGGCCGCTGGTCGTGCAGGGCGACCCGGGCGCCTTTCTGCAGGACGAGCTTGCCGGCGTCGGGCGCGAGCTCGCCCGAGAGCATCCGCAGCAGGGTCGACTTGCCGGCGCCGTTGCGCCCCGAGAGCGTCATCCGCTCGCGCGGCTCGAGCTTGAACGAGACGCCTTCGAAGAGCAGCTTGCCGCCCAGGTGCATCTCGAGCGAGGTTGCGGTCGCGATCGCCATCGGGGCTTACGTTACGAGACGAGGCGCCTCGTATCCGGCGCCGCTCAGTGGATCAGGGCGAGGACACCCCGGGCGATCATCAGTAGGCCCAGGGTTGCGGCCGCTCGGATTCCCCAGATGCGGCCGCGTTCGCTCAGCCTCTGCTTGAAGCGCTCGATCGCCTTCGGGGTCCAGTCCGGGGCGAAGGTGTAGGCGAGCAGGGGGATCTCGAGCAGCATCAGCATGATCACGTTGAAGGCGAGAACGGTGAGCACGGTGAGTGGGTCGGAGAGGCTCTCGTCGGAGATCCGGTAGAGGGCGGTGATGTAGGTGGCGCCGGGCAGGGTGAGCAGGGCGCCGACGACGAAGGTGGTCCGGGCGGAGCCGCGGCCGAGGGCCTGCTGCCAGCGCGGCGGGCCCTGCTTCTCCTTGCCCTTCGCCGCCTTGCGCTCGCGACGCCGCTCGGCCAGCGCCCGATCGCGCCCCGAGCGGAGCACGAAGGCGATCGCGAGCGCCAGGCAGCCGAGGGCGATGTCCTCGGCGGGCCCGAGCGTAGTCTGCGTCGTCGTCGTCAGACCCGCGTGGCGCAGCGTGAAGACGATGACCAGGCCGAGCGTGATGCTCGTCATCGCCGCGCCGAGCAGGTAGCCGACCAGCAACCGCTTCGGGTGCGGCAGCATCAGCATCACAGTCGTCGCCGCCAGCAGGCTCGGGTAGAGCGCGGCGAGGAAGGCAAGCAGGAAGATGTCGCCCATCTAGGGTCCCTTCGCTCCTTCTTCTCGTGGGACTGTCCCCGGGGCGGTGGGCCACCGGTTCAGAATTTCGATCAGTATCGCCCAGATCGAGCTGCGTGTCACCCATGTCGGCGGTCCCACGGTGCTGATCGAGATCGGCGGCTGGCGCCTGCTGACCGACCCGACGCTCGACCCGGCGGGCGGCAGCTACCGCTTCGGCTGGGGCACCGGCTCGCGCAAGCTGACCGCGCCGGCGCTGACGGCCGCGGAGCTCGCGCCGATCGACGCGGTCCTGCTCAGCCACGACCACCACGACGACAACCTCGACGCCGCCGGTCGCGCGCTGCTGCCCTCGGCGGGCGCGGTGATCACCACCGTCGCCGGCGCCGGCCGCCTCGGCGGCGAGGCCCGCGGGCTCGAGCCCTGGGCGACGACGCGGCTCGAGGCGCCGGGGCGGCCGGCGATCGAGATCACCGCCACCCCCTGCCGCCACGGCCCGCCGCTGAGCCGGCCGATCGTCGGCGACGTGGTCGGGTTCGCGCTGCGCTGGGAGGGCCAGGAGCACGGGCAACTCTGGATCTCCGGCGACACGGTGCTCTACGACGGCGTCCGCGAGGTCGCCGAGCGGCTCGAGGTCGGCGTCGCCCTGCTCCACCTCGGCGGCGTGCGCTTCCCGATCTCCGGCCCGCTGCGCTACACGATGACCGCCGAGGAGGCGATCGAGCTCTGCGCGCTGATCCGGCCGAGCGTCGCGATCCCGATCCACTACGAGGGCTGGAAGCACTTCCGCCAGGGCCGCGGAAGGTCGAAGCCGCCCTCGCGCCGCCCCGGCGGACGTCGCCGACCGCTTCCGCTGGCTCCCGATCGGCAGCCCGACCAAAATCAATGCCTGAACTCTATTTATGGAGGCGCCGGGATTCGAACCCGGGTCTCCGGCCGTAGTGCGAAGGCTTCTACAGGTTTAGCCGGCGCTTGATTCTCGGCTCCCGGGGTCCGCGCCGGCGGGCACTACGGGAGACAAAGCCCTCTGAAATGTTCCCTGGCGAACGGGGCGATCCGCCCGGGTAAGCCCGCAATTTGAAGCCGGTGCCCCTCTCCGCGGGCGGGAGAGGGCCGACTCTCACTCACCTAGATCTAACTAGGCAGCGAGGGCGAACTCATGGTCCGCACGTATTGGTTGGTGCCGGTGTTTTACGAGGCCTCCGGCAACCTCGACCTGCGACCGTTCGCACGGACCGACCAGATCGAAGCCTGTCGCCCCCGTGCTATGTGGCTTCCGATTGTACGGTGTCGGGTAGGCAACCCGCGGATGGCAGAGCGAGAATTCGACGCGATCGTGATCGGCGCCGGCGCCCCGGGCGAGGTCTGCGCGGGCCGCCTCGCCGACGGCGGCCTCTCCGTCGCGATCGTCGAGAGCCACCTGGTCGGCGGCGAGTGCTCCTACTACGCCTGCATGCCGTCGAAGGCGCTGCTGCGCCCCGGCGAGCTGCTCGCCGAGGCACAGCGCGTGCCCGGCGTGAGCGCCGCCGTCACGGGAGATCTCGACCCGCAGGCCGTGCTCGACCGGCGCGACGAGGTGATCCACGATCTCGACGACTCCGTGCAGCTGCCTTGGCTGGAAGAACGCGGGATCGAGCTCTTTCGCGGCGCGGGACGGCTCGATGGCGAGCGGCGGGTCGCCGTCGGCGAGGAGGCGCTGGTCGCCCGCAAGGCGGTCGTGATCGCCAACGGCAGCACCGCCGCGGCGCCGCCGATCGACGGCCTCGACTCGGTCCGCACCTGGAACAACCGCGACGCGACGACCGCCAAGCGCGTGCCGGCCAGCATGATCGTCCTCGGCGGCGGCCCGGTCGGCTCGGAGCTGGCGCTCGCCTGGTCGACGCTGGGCACGAAGGTGACGCTGATCGAGGGCGGCGATCGCATCCTTGCGCGCGAGGAGCCCTTCGCCGGCGAGCAGGTGGCCGACTCGCTGCGCGACGCATACGGGGTCGACGTGCGCACCGGCACCCGCGCCGAGCGGGTCGCGCCGGCGGAGGGAGGTGTGGCGGTCGAACTCAGCGACGGCGGCAAGGCTGAAGCCGAGGAGCTGCTCGTCGCGGTCGGACGGACCCCCCGCACCAAGGGCATCGGCCTCGACTCGGTCGGGGTCGAGCCCGGCGAGCACGGCTTCCTCGAGACCGACGAGAGGATGCGGGTCGGCAGCCGCGATTGGCTCTACGCCGTCGGCGACATCAACGGCCGCTCGCTCTTCACCCACATGGGCAAGTACCAGGCCTGGGTCGCCGCCGAGAACCTGCTCGGCCGCCCGGTCGAGTCGGTCGCCGAAGGCCTCGGCTCCCCCCGCGTCACCTTCACCGACCCCCAGGTCGCCGCCGTCGGCATGACCCTCGCCCAGGCCGAAGAGGCCGGCATCGACGCCCGCGCCGTCGACGTCCCCACCGACGGCACCGCCGGCGCCAGCTTCTACGGCAAGGAAACCGGCGGCACCTCCCGCCTCGTCATCGACCAGTCCAAGCAGACGATCGTCGGCGCCACCTTCACCGGCTTCGAGACCGCCGACTTCCTCCACGCCGCCACCGTCGCAATCGTGGGAGAAGTACAGCTAAAGCAATTGCGCCACGCAGTCGCCGCCTACCCCACGCGCAGCGAGATCTGGCTCAAGCTGCTCGAACAGTACGCATGCTGATCCAGCTTCGACCGCGGGGGTCTTCTGGGAGTGCCTCGCGAAGCGGCGCACCGGCGAGTGAGAGCGACTGGCCTCGCGGAAGACCCCCGCGGCGCAGCGAGCGGCGCACCGGCAGATCCTTGCCGCGAAGCGGCAGATCGAGCGAAGCGTCAGCGAAGCGAATCTGGGCTCCCGCGGGAGACTGCCGCGGCCGCCGCCGGACTAGACCCTTGAGCGCCGCTTCAGATCTTCGGCGAACTCGCGCGGCAACCCGGGAATCTCGTCCAGTTCATCGACCGACTGGAAGCGCCCGACCCGCTCGCGATGGGCGAGCAGGCGGGTCGCCTGCGTGACCGAGAGGCCCTGAGCGCGCAACTGCTCGAAGCTGACGTTGTTGAGTTCGATCGTCTCGCCCGACGGCGACGATGGCGATGGTGGAGTCGGAGGGCCCGGTTGGGGCTGCGGCTGCGGCGGGGCAGGCGGCGGTCCCGGCTGTGGCTCGGGCGCCGGGGGCGGTGGCTCGGGCGCGGGAGGCGGCGGGGTCGGAGGCGCGGGAGGCGGGGGCGGCGTCGGCCGGGGGTCGGGCGCTGGCGGGGGCGGCTGCGGCGGGGCGGCCACCTGCACCGAGCCGAGCACGGCGCGCTCGGCTTCCTCGGCCTGGCGTTCGGCCTCGCGGGCGCGCTCCTCGGCCTCGGCGACGCTTTGCTCGATCTCGCGCAGGCGCTGCTGGCGCTCGGCCTCCTGCGCTTTCAGCTGTGAGAGGCGCTCGGCCTCGGCGGCGCGGCGTTCGGCCGCTTTCGTGCGCTCCTCGATCTGGCGCAGCCGCTCCTGCGCCTCCTCCAGCGAACGCTCCTGCGCCTGCTGCTCCTGCTGCAAGCGCTGTTCCGCCGTCTGCAGGTCGGCCGCCGGGGCCGGCGGTGGCGGTGGCGCTACCGGCGGCTGGGGCACGGCGGGCATGCTCTGAGTCGTCTGCCCGGCCTCGGCCTGAGCGCGACGCGCCTCGGCCTCGCGCTGTAGCCGCTCGGCCTCCTCGATGCGACGATCGGCCTCGGCCCGGATCCGCTCCTCCTCGTGCTGGATTTCGCCGACTTTGTCCTGCACCCGCTTTTCGGCGGCGGCCGGGTCGTACTCGCCCCGCCCAGGCGGTTGCGGCGGCGCCTGAGGCGGCGGCATGGGCGGAATGGCGCTCGCTCCCCCCGGCGGGACCGGCGGGACGGGCATCGGCGGCAGCGGGGTGAACTGTGGCGGCGCCTGAGGCGGCGGGGCCTGCGGAGTCCCAGCGGCCACGGCGTTCTCGCGCTCGTACAGCGCCCGCTCCTGGGCGGCGCGGGCGGCGGCTATCTCGCGCTCCGCCTTCTCGGCTTCCTTCCTCGCGCGGCGCCCGGAGCGGCGTCCACCGTCCGGCTTGTGGCGCTTCTCTGCCCGTTTCCTGGTCTTTTCCTCGCGTCGCCGCTTGGCCTCCTCGCCGCGGCGCTTGCGGTGCTCGGCGCGGGCGGCGCGCTGCTGCTCACGGGCAAGCTTGCGTTTCTCCTTGGCGTTGACCGGCTGCCCCGGAGCGGGCGGCGGGGTCGAGGCGCCCGCCTGGGGCGGCGCCGCGCCAGGGACGCCCGGCGGAGGCGGAGGCGACGCACCCACAGGGGTCGCGGCCGGCTTCTTCGCCGCCCTTTTCCTTGCTGCGCCGCTGGGCGACGCTGATCGCGAGCAGCAAGAACAGGATCGCGACGACCAGGCCGGCGACGATGTACTGCACGTTGTCGCTGACGAATTCAGCCATGCGACCTCCTCATACCACGCGAAGCTACCTCATCCTGCCCTTGAATTCGCGCTCGACCTCGCGCCGCACGTCCCGATCCGCGATCTCGCGCCGCCGGTCGCGCCCCTCCTTGCCCCGCGCGAGCGCCAGCTCAACCTTCGCCCGCGAGCCCTTGAAGTAGATCCGGGTCGGGATCAGGGTCAGGCCGCGCTCCGCCGTCTTACCGATGAGGCGCTCGATCTCGGCTCGGTGAAGGAGCAGCTTGCGCGGCCGCTCCGGTTCGTGGTTCTCGCGGCTGGCCGGCTCATACGGCGGGATATGCAGGTTGCGGAGCCAGACCTCGCCGTCGTCGACGACCGCGTAGGCATCGGTCATCTGAGCCTTGCCGGTGCGCAGCGACTTGACCTCGGAGCCGAGCAGCACGACCCCCGCCTCGATCTTCTCGAGCCACTCGAATTTGTGCCTGGCGCGGCGGTTGGTGGCGACGTCGCCCGAGGCCGGCTCCCGTTTCTTCTTCTGCTTTTTCGCCACCGCTCAATCCTCCACCGGCGCCAGATCGGCCCGCCCGCGCACCGCTTCGACCCCGCCCACCTGGACGGATATCGGGTCGCCAAGCCGCAGTTTGCGCTTCGCATCCTGCCCGACCAGGGCCGTCTCGCTGCGGTCGAGCTCGAAGCGCTCGGCGCCACCGAGCAGCCGGGCCGGCAGGAAGCCTTCGTAGACGTCGCCGAGCTCGCCGCCAAAGGCGACGAAGGCGCCGGCCCGGATCAACCCCGAGACCTCGCCCTCAAAGACCGGTCCTGCATCGAGCCCCAAATGGGGGTCCGATGCAGGACGGGTGGATGCGCTTCGCTCGCGCAGCTCGCGCTCGAGCAGGTAGGCGGCGCAGACGTCGTCGGCGCGGCGCTCGATCTTCATCGACTCGCGCTCGCGCTCGCTGCAGCGCCAGGCCACCTCGCGCACCTCGGCCGCGCTCGGCGCCGGCTCGCCCTCGCCCAGCGCCGCGAGCAGGGCGCGGTGCGCGATCAGGTCGGGGTAGCGACGGATCGGCGAGGTGAAGTGGCAGTAGGCGACGCTGCCGAGCCCGGCATGGCCGCTGTTGCGCTCGCTGTACTGAGCCTGTTTGAGCGATCGGAGCACAAGCGAGGTATACGCGGCCCGGCCATGACCGCGTCGCTTCGCCTCGCGTGCGACCAGTCGGCTCGCCGCGGCCGCCAGCTCCGCCGCCTCGGCCGGCGCCGGCGTGCCGCGCAGCGGCGGGGTCGGGATCTCGAGCGCGTGCAGCTGCTCGATCAGGCGTTCGATCCGCCCCGGGTCGGGCCGCGCATGCACCCGGTAGATCGCCGGCACGCGCTTGCGCTCGAGCAGCTGCGCGACCTGCTCGTTGGCGAGGATCATCAGCCGCTCGATCAGGCGGTGGGACTCGGTCTGGGCGACGCCGTGGGCACCGATCGGGTTGCCGCGGCGGTCGAAGCGGAACTCGGGCTCGAAGGACTCGACCTCGAGGCTGGTCGCGGCGCGGCGCTCGCCCAGCGCCGCGGCGGCCGCGCGGGCGATGGCCAGCGGCTCGGCAACCGCCGCCGGCGCTTCGGCCCGGCCGGAAAAGACCAGGTCGAGCTCGTCGTAGTCGAGCCGCGCGTCGGAGCGAATCCGGCTGCGGTAGAAGGCGGCGGCCCCGGGCTCGCCGTCGGGCCCGAGCTCGATCTCGGCGCTGACCGCGAGCCGCTCGACCCCGGGGGCGAGGCTGCAGGCGTCCTCGCTCAGCGCGTGCGGCAGCATCGGCTCGACCGCGCCCGGCACGTAGGTGCTGTTGGCGCGGCGGCGCGCCTCCTCGTCGAGCGCCGAGCCGGGCGGCACGTGCGCGGCGACATCGGCGATGTGGATCCAGAGCCGCACCCCATCGCCCTCGCGCCGGGCCGAGACGGCGTCGTCGAAGTCGCGAGCGGTCGCCGGGTCGACCGTGAAGGTCGGCAGGTCGATCAGGTCGCGGCGGCGGCCGCCGCGCGACTTCGACAGCTCAGCGGCCCGCCCGGCCTCGGCCTCCAGCGCGGCGGGGAAACCACGCCCACCGAGTTCCTCGCGCAGCAACTCCTCGACCGCCTCGCGGGCGCTCCTCGGCGGCTCGCGCCGCCGACCGCGACCGCGGCGGCGCTGCCGCTCCCGGTGCTGACGCCAGTCGCGCTTAGCCACGAACGCCCCTTCCGGTGCGCTTTATCCACTCATACGGTGGGAAAGGCGCACCGGAAGTCATCCTTCGGCCGCCAGCACGCCGAGGCCCCGTTGGAGGCCCTCGTCGCGCACCGTCCCCGGCAGGTCGGGAGCCCTCACGTCGGGCTCGATCCCCTTGCCGGCCAGGTTCGTCCCCTTCGGCGTGAAGTACTCGCCCACGGTCAGCTTCAGCGCGCCGCCGTTGGAGAGGTCGATCTCCTGCTGGAAGACGCCCTTGCCATAGGAGCGCGTGCCGACCGTCTTCGCGCCGGCGTCGTCGGCCAGCGCCGCGGTGAGGATCTCCGCCGCCGAGGCCGTGTTGCGGTCGATCAGGACGACGATCGGCATCGGCGGCAGGTTTCCGCCCTTGGCCTTGTAGACGGCGTGGCCCTGGCTGCGCGAGTCGGTCGAGACGACGGTGTCACCCTCGGGCAGAAAGATGCTCGCGCTCAACACCGCCTCCTCGAGCAGGCCGCCGCCGTTGCCGCGCAGGTCGAGTACGAGCCGGCGCGCGCCTTTTGTCCGCAGCCGGCGCACCGCGCGCCGCAGGGCGACGCTGGCGCCTTCGCTGAAGGTCGCGAGGCGGGCGTAGCCGAGCTTCTCGCCGTCGACCGTCTCGACCCTGCTGCTGACCACGGGTAGTGAGATCTCGGCCCGGGTCAGCCGCACCTGCCTGGTCTTGCCGCTCTTCGGGTCGCGCACCCCGACCGTCACCTCGGTCCCTTCCGGCCCCTTGATCCGCGCCGTCGCGACGGTCGAGCTGAGCCCGGCGATCGAGCGGCCACCCACCGAGACGATCGTCTCGCCGACCTCGATCCCGGCCCCTTCGGCGGGCGAGCGCTTGAAGACCTGGACCACGTGCAGCCCCCGCTTGGTCGCGGTGACGCTGAGCCCGACGCCGGAGAAGCGGCCCTCGATTTCTTCGTTGAAGCGGGCCAGCATCTCAGCCGAGAAGTAGTCCGAGAAGCGGTCGCGGTAGCGCCGCCGCAGGCCGCGAACCATGCCCTGCAGCGAGGAGTCGATCAGCCTGCCCTGGGAGACGGGCCGGTAGTAGTTGTCTTCGATCAGCTCGCTCGCTTCGGCGGTCAGGCCGGCCGAGTCGTCGACGAAGAGGTCGCGCAGCAGCGGCGGCATCCGCGCCGGGTGGCCGCCGACCCAGAGCCCGGCGGCGAGCACGGCGAGCAGGGCGAGCGTCAGGCCCACGGTCCGCACGGCGCTCACGAGGGGCTCAAGTGACTGTCCGAGGACCCGCGTGTGCGGCTGGCGTGCGCCGGACCAAGCGGGGCAAGGACGCAAGGAGGCCGAATAGCAGCGCTATTTGGCCGACTGAGGACGCCGCACCGCGCCGGTCCGCCGCCGCCAGGCGTGCGCGGGGGTCCTTGGACAGTCACTAAACCTTGAGGAAGCGACGCAGGGTGACGCCGGAGCCGACCGCCGAGACCAGCACCGCGGCGGCGAAGAGAATCGCGACCAGCGCCGGGAAGGAGAGCGTCGTGCTGTTCTGCGCGGCGAGGAAGCCGATGCTGTCGCTCAGCGGATCGACGATCGTCAGCTTGCCCAGCCACAGGATAAGTATGGCCACCAGGCCACCGAAGAAGCCGACCACGACTCCCTCGATCATGAACGGCCAGCGGATGAACCAGCGCGTCGCGCCGACCAGGCGCATCACCTCGACCTCGCGGCGGCGGGTGTAGATCGAGAGCCGGATCGTGTTGCCGACCAGCATCAGCGAGGCGAGGATCAACAGCACCGTGATCACGGTGAGCACGATCTTCAGCGCGCTCGTCACCTGCTCGATCTTCTTCGAGTCTTCCTGGCGGTTGAACTGATCCTGGATGATCGGCGAGATCGGCTTCGGCTTTCCGTTCGGTCCCGGTGGGGTGATCGCGGCTTCGACCGAATCGAGGTTGGCGGCGTCGTCGGCCTTGACCGAGAAGTTCGCCGGCAGCGGGTTGGAGTGCAACTGGGCGAGCAGTTCGCTGCTCTTGTCCTTGCCCAGGTCTTCTTTCAGTTCATTCAGGGCCTGCGCCTTGGTGATCAGCCTGACCGAGTCGACGTGCGGGATCGCGAGCAGCTTTTCCTGCAGGCCGTTGATTTCGCCCCGCGTCGCGTCGTCGAAGATCGCGATCCGGGTTTCGAGGCTGTCGCGCACCTGGTTGCTCTTCGCCTGCGTGGTCTGGAAGATCGGGATCAGCACCCCGAGCAGGATCACGGTGACGACCGTGGTCACGATCGCGGCCATGCTCGGCGCGCCGTTGCGCCGCAACGCCCGGAATGCCTCCTGGGTGAAGAAGAGAAGTCGTGACATCTAGATCAGCGAGTCGTCGCTGTGGCCGTTGGTCTGCCCCTCGGGGCCGACCCCCATCTCAGCCCGCATGCGCAGGCCGAACTCCGAGGTCGACTCCTCGGTGTAGCCGCCGCTGACCTCGTCGCGGACGACGCGGCCCTCATAGAGCTCGATCACGCGGCGGCGCATGTTGTCGACCATCTCGCGGTCGTGGGTGACGACGACGACGGTCGTGCCGGTCTTGTTGATCCGGTAGAGCAGCTGCATCACGCCGATCGAGGTGACCGGGTCGAGGTTGCCGCTGGGCTCGTCGGCGAGCAGAAGCGGCGGGTGGTTGACGAAGGCGCGGGCGATCGAGACGCGCTGCTGCTCCCCCCCGGAGAGCTCGTCCGGGTAGCTGTGCAGCTTGGTCGAGAGGCCGACGAGGCGGAGGATCTCCGGCACCTGGCGGCGGATTTCGCCGCGGTGGGCGCCGAGCACCTGGAGCGCGTAGGCGACGTTGTCGTAGACCGTGCGGTCGGGCAGCAGCTTGAAGTCCTGGAAGACGGTGCCGATGTTGCGCCGCAACTGCGGGATTTTCTTCTCCGCCATCGTGCCGATGTCGCGGCCGGCGATGCGGACGCTGCCGTCAGTCGCGGCGAGCTCGCGGATCAGCATCTTGATCAGCGTCGACTTGCCGCACCCGGTCGGGCCGACGAGGAAGACGAACTCGCCCCGGTCGATCGCCAGCGAGACCCGGTCGAGCGCCATGTGGCCGCCCGGGTAGACCTTGGTCACGTCGCGCATCTCGATGATCGGCGCGCCGCCCTTGCGGTTAGGCGGAGCCAGCTGCTCGCCGCCCCTCTTCTTGTTCTTCTTTTTGCGCAGGGCCATACGTCGCGTGGGTCCTTCTCCAACCACAGGGTGACTCCTGCGCCCCGAATCAGGCGCAACTCCGCGCCCAAGCTGCTTGAATCGAGGCGGTGCGGGCACTCGGCCAGCTGCGCGACGTCGGCGTCCCGGAAGTGCTGCGCGCCTCGGTGACGCCACTGGCCTCGATCTTCGGCAGCGGCTTCCTGATCATCGTGCCGCTGCTCGAGCGCTCGATGGGCAGCCTGGCGGTGATCGGCGTGGTCGCGATCTGCGCCATCGCCTGGCTGGTCGGCAGCGCGATCCGCCACAACATCGTCGCGATCGAGCCGCGAGCCGAGAGCGGCGAGCTCGACAAGGGCGATCGCCGGCTCGAGCGCGCCGGCGACGTCCTGATCGCGATCGCCTACGTGATCTCGGTCGCGCTCTACCTGCGGATCATGGCCGAGTACCTGATCCGCTACGTCGCGCCGGGGACCGGCTGGGCGGTCAGCGCCGTCGCCTGCGCGGCGGCGGCGGGCATCGTCCTCGTCGGCGTCACCCGCGGCTTCCGCGGCCTCGACCTGACCGAGCGGGTCGCGCTGATCGCGGTCCTGGTGCTGACCACGGCGCTCGGCGTCGCCTTCGTCGGCTCCGACCTCGGGCGCCTGCTCGGCGACGGGCTCGAGCTGCCGGCGGCGGGCGGCAAGGGCGTCTGGAAGACGCTGCTGCTGCTCGGCGGGCTGGTGATCACCGTGCAGGGCTTCGAGACGGTCCGCTACCTCGGCGAGGAGTACGACGCGCCGACGCGGATCTGGGCCTCGCGCGTCGCCCAGGCCGTCGCCGCCTCGATCTACGTCGGCTTCGTCGTCGTCGCCACGCCGCTGATGGGGATCGGCACCGCGGCGGGCGCCGACACGACGCTGGTCGACATCACCGAACGGGTGGCGCCGCTGCTGACCCTGCCGCTGGTGCTCTGCGCGATCCTCAGCCAGCTCAGCGCCGCCACCGCCGACACGGTCGCCGCTGACGGGAACCTCCGCGAACAGGCGCCAAACGCCCTGGGCGGGCGCCGCGCCTACCTGCTCAGCGGCGGCGCCGCGATCGGGTTGATCCTGACGATCCCGACGCTGACGATCGTCGTCGTCGCCTCACGCGCCTTCGCCGCCTACTACTGCGTCCAGTGCGTGACCGCGATGCGCACCTCCGAAGCCCTCCCGGCCAAGCTCGGCTTCGCCGCGCTCGCCTTGCTCCTCGCCGCGATCACCCTGCTCGCCCAGCCGGTCAGCTGAGCGGCTGTCTACGGGAAGACCGTCTCCCCAGTCTCGCTGTCGACGATCGTGATCGCGACAGCGGGGCAGGCTTCGGCGGCCTCGAGCATCAGCTCGTCGGGGCCGGCGCCGATCACTTCGGCGACGTCGCCGAGGCGGAAGACCTCGGGGGCGATGTCGACGCAATCGCCGTGGACGCTGCACTCGTTCGGGTCGACGGTGGGGACGTAGGTCATGCTGCTACTTCCTCTCGGTTGGCGGCGGGAAAGTGGCCGCGGTCGATCTGCTTGCGAAGGGCCGGGATCGCGCGCGGGCGTCCCACGGTCAGGCCGGCGACGGCGACGCCCGACTGGGTGAAGAGCGCTCCGAAGTCCCGCGACGCCGGGTCGCCGTCGAACGCGACGGCGTCCGAGCGGTGGGCGTGGCCGACGTACTGGATCCGCAGCCCGTACTGGTCGCTCCAGAAGCTGGGCAGCGGCGGCGTGCCGGGATACTCGCCGAGCATCGACTTCGCGACCGCGGCGCCCTGCCAGGCGGCGGCGTCCCAGTGCTCGGTGCGGGCATGCACGCCGAAGCGCGGGTCGAAGGGCACCGAGGCGTCGCCGGCGGCAAAGACGGCGGCCAGCTTGGTGCGGCCGGCGGTATCGGTGGGCACCCCGCCGGCCTCGAGGCCGCTGCCCTGCAGCCAGCCGGTGGCCGGGATCGTGCCGACGCCGACGACGACCGCGTCGCAGGCGAGCACCGTGCCGTCGGCGAGAACGAGCTCCTCCACCCTGCCGCTGCCGCGGGCGCCCTCCAGCATCGCGCCGGTCAGGACCCGGACGCCTTCGTCGCGGTGCAGCTCGGCGAACCAGGCGCCCAGCTCGGCGCCGAGGATCGGCGCCAGCGGCGTCTCCAGCGCCTCGATCATCGTCACCTCCACGCCGAGCCGGCGCGCCGTCGCCGCCACCTCCTGGCCGATGAAGCCGGCGCCGACGATCGCCAGGCGGGCGCCGGCGGTCAGCTCGCCGCGCAGGCGGCGGGCGTCGGCCAGCGTGCGCAGGTAGTGGACGTTCTCGAAGCCCTCCAGGAACGGCAGGCGGCGTGCGGCTCCCCCGGTGGCGATCAACAGCTTCTCGTAGGAGAGCGCCGCGCCGGAGTCGAGCCGGAGGCGCCGCGCCGCCGGATCCAGGCCTTCGGCGCGGACGCCGAGCAGCAGGTCGACCCGCTTCTCCTCGTACCACTGCGCCGGGCGAAAGGCGGCCGTCTCCTCGCTCACGTCCCCGGCCAGCAGCTCCTTGGAGAGCGGCGGCCGGTCGTAGGGCGGGTCGGGCTCGGCGCAGACCATCCGCACCGGGCCTTCGTAGTCGCGCCGCCGCAGGGTCTCGGCGCAGCGCTGAGCGGCGAGACCGCCGCCGACGATGACAACACCGTGTTCTTTCATCATGCCTCCTCTAGGGCTGGGGTTCGGGAGAGGGAGCCGCCGCGCTGGTGAGCGGCGGGAAGCGGGTGGTGGTCGCGCCCTCCGGCGTGTGCGCGTTCCTCCTTGCGCGAGCGGCTGCGCTTGGCGCCGCCGGAGAAGACGCGGTAGACGAAGAGCCCGCCGATGACCGGGGCCGTCATCAACACCCACCACCTGAACCAGACGGTGGACGCGTCGGTCCCGGAGCCGAAGGCGTGGGCCAGGCCGAGCACGTAGACGAGGATCGTCGCCCGGTGCGCCTTGCGCCAGAGCTTGGCGCCGACCCGTTTGCGGAAGTAGAAGCTGAGGCCGAGCGCCGCGGCGAGGTAGCCGCCGATCACGCCGAGGCCCGTCCACAAGGGCCGGAAGCCCATCGTGAAGGGAACGGTCACCCCTTCCACCCCGGGGTTCAACCAGGGGTCGCCGAGCAGGGTGATGCCGTGGACGGAGATCGCGATCAGCCCGGCGAGGGCGGTGTACTCGTGGATCGCCAGCAGTTTGCGCGAGAGACCGGGGCGGCGCATCACCTTGCCGGCCATCATCAGGCCAAGGCCGACCGAGATCGTCACCAGGACCAGCGCGACCAGGCCGGAGGCGCGGCTCGCCAGCCACCAGCCGTGAGTCTGCAGCGTGGTCGAAGCGGCGGCGTTCACCAGGCGCTCCCCGCGACCGGCATGTCCGGGATGCGGATGCGAGGACGGGCGACGCTGAGCGGCCCGACAGCCTCGATCCGGCTGCTGTCGTGGATCAGGAAGCCGCCCTGTTCGGCAAGCACCTCGCGCCCGGCCTCGGGCCCGGAGAGCAGCGCGGCCTTGGAGAGGGTCTCGGCCTCGAGCGCCGTCTCGCCGAGCGCGGTGACGCCGACCAGCCCGGTCCAGGCCGGCTTGCCGGTCGCCGGGTCGAGCAGGTGGTGGGCGTAGCGGCCGTCCTCGCCGCGCCAGATGCGCACGTTGAGGCCCGAGGTGGCGACGCCGCCGGCGCCGAGCCGCAGCACGTAGGCGCGCTCGCCGCTCAGCGGATGCTCGACGTAGACCTCATAGGGGTTGACCAGAGCGTCGGCGCCGCCGATCCGGATGTCGCCCCCGCAATCGACGATGAAGCGCGAGTAGCCGCGCAGCTGGGCGGCAACGAGATCGGCCGCGAGTCCCTTGCCGGCGCCGCCGGTGTCGAAGCGGACACCGGGCGGGCGGGAGATCGTGCCGGCCTGCTCGTCGACCTTGAATTGCCGCCAGCGCGCCGCCGGATTGGGGCTCGCCGGGTGTCGCGGAGGCGCCTCGCCGAGGGCCACGCCGAGCGGGGCACCGGGCATCCCGGCGCGCGAGGCGACGTACCCGGCCGACTCGATCTCGTCGGCCAGGGTCGGATCGACCAGGCCGCCGCTGCGCTCGGCCGCCGCCAGCCCCGCCCTGACCGCGGCTCGGAGCAGCTCGGACGCCGGCACGCACTCGCGTGGATCGGCGTTGAGCGCGCTCAGCTCACTGTCGGGTTTGAACCGCGACAGCGCCGCGTCGAAGGCGAGGATGAATTCCCGCGCCCGCTCGGCCGCCGCCGGCGCCGGAGCCATCCCGGGCTCCGGCTCGCCGATCAGCAGCCGGACATGAGAGCCCATCGCGTCGAAGCTGACGTCGTGCTCGCTCATGTCACGAAGCGCTGGTGGTGACTGGGGCGGCGCCGGAAGCCGAGCCGGCCGACCCCGCGCTGGTGGTGACGGGACCGCTGGTTACGGTCGAGGTGCCGGGCGTCGGGACGTAGGTCGTGACGACTCGCCGCTTTATCACCTTGCGGACCAGGACCGGCTGGGGCGCCGGAGCGCTTGCGGCGCTGAGCTGGTAGGTGAGCACGGCGAAGAGCACCGCGAAGAGGGCTACCGAGCCCCAGAGCACCAGGGCGGGACTGGGGCGGCGGGTGCGGGCGCGCTCAGGGTGCCGGCTCGCTCAGTCATCGCCGTGCTCGCTCTCGTGCTCGTGCTCGCCGCCACCGCCGCCCGCGCCGCCGCCGCTGCTGGAGGTGACGACCGGCGTGCTGGCGCCTCCGCCGGAACCCGAGCCGGCGCTGGCGCCGCTCGTGTGGGTGGCGATCGGCGTGGTGTGCGCCGCTCCGCCGCCGGAGCCGGCGTGGGAGTGAGAGCCGGCGCCGCTGGTGTGGGTGGTGACCGGCGAGCCGTGCTTGCGGCCCCCGTGTGCGTGCGGGTGTGAGTGTGAGCCGCTGGTGCGGGTGGCGACGGGCTTGGAGCCCGAGCCGGTCGTCGCCGTGGCAGAGCCGCCGCCGGGGGCGCTCGACGATCCACTGGAAGAGGTCGAAACGGGCGAGGAGGAATAGGAGGAAGACGGGGTGGATCCCACCGACCCGGTCGAGGAGGCGCCAGTGGTGGTGGCACTTGCGCCACCGCCGTACCCACCCGCGTAGCCGCGGCCGGCGCCGGCGGCCGGGGACGAGCCGGCCGGATAGTTCGGTTTGGCGTGCTTGGTGACGTGGATGGTCCGGCGGATCACCTTGGTGCGGACCTCTGGCTTGGCGGCCACCGGTTCCGATGCCTGCTGGTGGTTCGCGTTCAGCGCCAGACCGGTCAGCCCTCCCAGGCCGAGGATGGTGATGCCCGCCGCGATTCTCGTCTTCACTCTTTTCACGTCGATCTCCTCCTGGCCGAAGTTGTCAGCGCAGTGTGGACCGGGTGCGTTGCAAGTCGAACCAAGGCGCGGGTAAAGGCTTGGCAAAACCTCCCCCCACCCCCACTTGGGACGGCGATACCGCCGTTACAGTGGCCAGATGGAGCAGATCCCGAGCGGACGGATACTGGTCGTCGAGGATGAGCAGTCGATCGCCGAGCCGTTCGCCGAGGCGCTGCGCCGCGCCGGCTTCGAGGCGCTGGTGACGGGGACCGCGGCGGGGGCGCTGCGCATGGCGGAGGAGTCCGAGCCGGACCTGGTCATGCTCGACCTCGCCCTGCCCGACGGCGACGGCCGCGACGTCTGCCGCGAGCTGCGCCGCCGCTCCGACGTGCCGATCGTGATGCTGACCGCGCGCGGCACCGAGCTGGACAAAATCGTCGGCCTGGAGCTGGGCGCAGACGACTACGTGGTCAAGCCGTTCAGCGCCGCCGAGGTGATCTCGCGGATCCGGGCCGTGCTGCGGCGCAGCGGCGACGCGGCGACGCGCCCGGCGGAGCCGATCCGGATCGGCGAGCTCGAGCTCGACCCGGCGGCGCGGATCGCCAGGCTGGGCGGCGGACGGGCTCGAGCTCTCGCGCAAGGAGTTCGACCTGCTCGCCGAGCTGATGCGCCACGCCGGCCACGTGGTCACGCGCGAGGACCTGATGGCGAGGGTCTGGGACGTCAACTGGTTCGGCTCGACCAAGACGCTCGACGTCCACGTCGGCTGGCTGCGGCGCAAGCTCGGCGACGATCCCAACCGCCCCCATACATCGAGACCGTGCGCGGGGTCGGCTTCCGCTTCGCCGCGCCGGCGGGCGAGAGGGCCATGAGCCTGCGCGCCACCCTGCTGCTGGCGCTCGCCTATGTCCTGCTGCTGGCGCTGATCGCATTTGGCGTGCCGCTCGCGGTCAGCCTGCGCGACCGGGTCGACTCCGAGGTCAAGGGCCAGGCGCGCAGCCAGGCCGACGTCGTCGCCGCTACCGCCGCCGAGCTGCTCGACGCCCGCGCAGCGAACGGGCCTGAGGCGGCTGGCCAGGATCTCGGCCGAAAGCGTCCGCGGCCGGGTGATCGTCGTCGACCGCCGCGGCCGCCTGCTCGCCGACTCGGCCGGCGCCCCGCCCGGGCGCAGCTACGCCAGCCGGCCCGAGATCCGCGCGGCGCTGCGCGGCAACGGCGAGCAGATCACCCGCGACAGCAGCACGCTCGGCGACCGAGATCCTCGCCACCGCGGTGCCCGTGCTCGAGCACGGCCGGCCCGGCGGTGCGGTGCGGATCACGCAGAGCGTCTCGGCCGTCAATCGCGCCGTGCGAACCTCAATGCTCAACCTCGCCGGCATTGGCGGGCGTCGTGCTGCTGCTCGGCGCTCGCCGCCGGCGCGCTGATCGCCCGGCAGATCGCCCTGCCGATCCGCCGCCTCGATCGCGCCGCACGGCGCGTCGCCGGCGGCGACCTGGACACCGCCGTCGCCGTCGAGGGCAGCTCCGAGCAGCGCTCGCTCGGCACGCGCCTTCAACGAGATGACGCAGCGGATCAGGCGACTGCTGCGCGCCCAGCAGGACTTCGTCGCCGACGCCTCGCACCAGTTGCGCACGCCGCTCACCGGGCTGCGGCTGCGCCTGGAAGATCTCGCCGAGCGCCTGCGGGCGACCCGGCGGCGGAGGCCGAGATCGACGCGTCGATGCATGAGATCGACCGCCTCTCGCAGATCGTCGACGAGCTGCTGATCCTCAGCCGCGCCGGCGAGCATGAGCTGCCGGGCGAGCGGGTCGAGCTGGCCGAGGCGGCCACGACGGGCGGTGGAGCGCTGGCGGCGCAGCGCCGAGGAGCAGCGAGATCGAGATCCGGTTCGAGGCCGGCGGAGCCGGCGCGCGCCTGGTGCGCCCGTCCCGACCTCGACCGCACGATCGACGCCCTGGTCGAGAACGCCCTGCTCTACTCGCCCCCGGGCTCAACCGTGACGATCGTCGCCGCGCCGGGCGCGATCGAGGTTCTCGACGAGGGCCCGGGCCTCGAGCCGGGCGAGGAGGAGGCGGTCTTCGAGCGCTTCAGCCGCGGCAGCGCCGGCCGCCGCGGGCCGAGCGGAACCGGCCTCGGCCTGCCGATCGCCCGCGAGCTGACCCGCCAGTGGGGCGGTGAGGTGACCCTGCCAACCGCGACGGGGGAGGCCTCCGTGCTGTCATAGAGGTACCCGAACGATGACCTCGACCGCGACGCTCAAATGGATCGGCCTGGCGCTGCTCGGCATCGCCGTCGCCGCCGCCGTCGCCGTCGCCGCCAGCAGCCTTGCCAGCCACAGATCGGCCTCGCCTCCGAACCGATCTCGGCCGGCGACGCCCTGCGCCCCCACCCGCGCTATCTCCAACGCCGAGGGCCACGCGCCCTCCTCGAACCCCAGGCCCCGGCGACACAACCGCCGCGACCCCGACCGCTCCCACCACCGACGCGCGCACGACGGCGGCGACAGCCACGCGAGTCGCGGCCAGCCGCCGGAAACGAGCGGTCGACGGCGCCCCGACTGGCGCGCAGGCGCCACCGGTGCGCGACCCCGAGCTGACAGCTCGCCCGCCATTCGACTCGGGCGCCGAGCGACGTACCGGCAGCCGGCGGCCACGGCGCCGACGCCAGCTCGACTGGACGTACAGAAGCGTCGTCTGCTCGACCGCTGCGAAACGATGCTCGCGGCGTCGATGCCGGCGGCGGCGAGGAGCGCGTCGGGGGGGCCGCTGGTGGGGCGGCCGGTTACCGCTAGGCGGACGAGTGGGGTCGCGGCGGCGGCCTCGGCGAGGACGCCGGCGACCGTCTCGCCGATGCCGCCCTCGGGCCAGTGGTCCTCGACCGTGACCAGGGCCTTGGTCTCCCCCGCCGCCTTGAGAATCGCGTCGGCGTCGACCGGCTTGACCGAGTAGAGGTCGATGACGCGCGCGGCGACGCCCTTTCCGGCCAGCTCGTCGGCGGCGGCGAGGCATTCGCGCAGGGTGATCCCGGCGCCGATCAGGGTGACCGCGTCGGCCTCGCCGCTGCGGACCGTGCGGCTGCCGCCGATCTCGAAAGACTCGTCGGCCTCATAGAGCACCGGCGTCGCCTCGCGGGTCGTGCGCATGTAGCTGATCCCGCGGTGCTCGCGCATCGCGTCGAGCAGCGCGACGGCCTGGTTGGCGTCGCTCGGGTAGAGGATCACGCTGCCGTAGACGGCGCGCAGCGAGGCGATGTCTTCGAGCGCCATCTGCGAGGGGCCGTCGGGGCCGATCGAGACGCCGACGTGGGAGCCGCAGAGCTTCAGGTCGGCGTCGGAGATCGCCGCCATGCGGACGAAGTCGTAGGCGCGCGAGAGGAAGGCGCCGAAGGACGAGGCGAAGGGCTTCCAGCCGCGCGTCTGCAGGCCGACGCCGGCGGCGACCATCTGCTGCTCGGCGATGTACATCTCGAAGAAGCGGTCGGGGTGCTTGGCGGCGAAGCGTTCGGCGTAGGTCGAGTTGCCGACCTCGCCGTCGAGCGCGACGACCTTCTCGTCGATCGCGCCGAGCCAGGCGAGCGCGTCGCCGTAGGCGCCGCGGGTCGCGACCTTCTCGCCGACCTCGTAGGCGGGCCGCTCGACCGCCGCGGTCGCGACCTCATAAGGCCGCGCCTCGGGCGGCGAGTGAACCTCGATCCGCAGCGAGCGCTCGCCGCCGAGCTCGGCGACCGCGGCCTCGGGATCGGCCAGCGGCTTGCCGTGCTGGCCCTCCTGGTCCTCGACCGCGGCGACGCCGGAGCCCTTCTTGGTGCGGGCGAAGATCACGGCCGGCTTGCCGGCGGCGAGCGCCCGGGCGTAGGCGGCGTCGATCGCCTCGAGGTCGTGGCCGTCGATCTCCTGCGTGTCCCAGCCGCAGGCGGCGGCGCGCGCGGCGAGCGAGGAGGTGTCCCACTCGTGCATCGTCGGGCCGCGCTGGCCGAGCCGGTTGACGTCGACGATCGCGACCATGTTGTCGAGGCCGGCCTGACCGGCGTGCTCGAAGGCCTCCCACATCGAGCCCTCGGCCAGCTCGGAGTCGCCGCAGAGCACCCAGACCCGGTACTCGGCTGCCTCCAGCCGCTTGCCCGCCAGGGCGATCCCGACCGAGATCGGCAGGCCCTGGCCGAGCGAGCCGGTCGCCACATCGACCCAGGGGATTTCCGGGGTCGGGTGGCCCTGCAGGCGCGAGCCGAACTCGCGGAAGGTCAGCAGCTCCTCGTCGGAGATCGCGCCGGCCAGCTTGTACATGCCGTAGAGCAGCGGCGAGGCGTGGCCCTTGGAGAAGACGAGGTGGTCGTTGGCGCGGTTCTCGGGCGCGTCGAAGTCGTAGCGCAGGTAGCGGCTCAGCAGCACCGCCATCAGGTCGCCGGCCGACATCGAGGAGGTCGGGTGGCCGGAGCCGGCGGCGGCGGCGGAGCGCACCGAGTCGACACGCAGCTGCTGCGCCAGCTCGTGCAGCTGCTCGCGGTCGATCGTCCCCTCCGAGGTCGCCTGCTCCATCGCCCTGACTTTATCTGGGACTAGCCGATCGCGACCATGCGCTCGATCGGCACCCGCGCTCGATCGGCGATATCGGCCGGCACGCTGACCTCGAACTTCATCTCACGCAGGCCATCGCGCAGCTTCGGCAGCGTGATCATCTTCATGTACTTGCAGTAGGCCATCCGGTTGGCCTCGATCAGGCTCGCCCCCGGCGCCGCCAGCTGCAGCGGGTGCAGCATGCCGTTCTCGGTCGCGACGATGAACTCGCCGTCGGGCTTCTCGGCGACGTAGTCGAGCATCTGCCCGGTCGAGAGCATGTGTACGCCCTCCTCCTCGACTTCGCCGGCGGCGACGAACTCCATCACCTGGGTAACGCAGCCGCACTCGGGGTGGACGAGGAACTCGGCGTCTGGGTGGGCGGCGCGCTGCGCCTTGATGTCGTCGGGCCGGATCCCGGCGTGGACGTGGCACTCGCCGGGCCAGACGTGCATCGAGCGGCCGGTCTGGCGCTCGACGTAGGCGCCGAGCCACATGTCGGGGCCGAAGAGGATCTCGGTCTCGGGCCCGTGCTCGCGGAGGATGTGCTCGACCACCTTGACCGCGTTGGAGGAGGTGCAGCAGTAGTCCGTCTCGGCCTTGACCTCGGCCGAGGTGTTGACGTACATGACGACGACCGCGTCGGGGCTGTGGCGGGCCTTCCACTCGCGCAGTTCCGCGGCCGTGATCGCGTCGGCGAGCGAGCAGCCGGCGTCGGGGTCGGGGATCAGCACGGTCTTCTCGGGCGAGAGCACGGCGGCCGTCTCGGCCATGAAGTGGACTCCGCAGAAGGCGATCACCGAGGCGCCGGAGGCGGCCGCCTGGCGCGAGAGCCCGAGCGAGTCGCCGGTGTAGTCGGCGACGTCCTGCACCTCGGGCACCTGGTAGTTGTGGGCGAGGATCACGGCGTCGCGCTCGCGGGCGAGCTCACGCACCTCGCGCGAGATCTCCTCGACCTCCTCGGGGGCGAGGTCGAGCATCGGGACCGGTTCGTTGATCGTCGGAAGCTCTCTCATTTCCGGTTGCCTCGAAAAGACCCCGAAATCGTCAAAGGGGCCTCGCTGGTCGTATGTTCGCTGGCATGGCCTTGGCCTGAGCCCAGTCGAATGAACTTCTGAGTCAAGTCTACTCTCTCCGCATGCCCGAGTTGCGCCGGAGGTTGAGATAACGGCGCGCCGGCTCGATGCTGCCGTGCGGGGGGCTTCGGTCTGAATCGGCGCTGGCGCCGGGGATGAACGTGATGAAGACCTTCGAGCCGTCGCTCGAAGCGTGGACAGGACGCGAGGTCACCCGCGGTTCGACGGCTCGGCAAGTTTGCCGGTAGATCGAATCTGGCCGACCGTCGCTGCTGTGGTCCACCTGATGTCGAGCCGTGAGCGGCTGCAGGCTTCGACCATCGCGCGTCAGCTCAAAGCCCGCGCCTGACGCGAGTGCTCGTCCGCCTTGAAGATCTCGTGACCCAGAGCGACCGATGCCGCGATTCGGCGACGAAGCAGCGAGCCTGGGCGAAGGTACTGAGCGGATGCCGATCGAGACGCGAACCGTCGCAGCGCCGGCGCCGATGCCTCGGCCCTTACCCTCGCTCGACGCTTTCGCCCTCGGCGACGGCATCCGCGCCAGCTGCTTCGCCCTGCCCGCCGCTTGGTCCCGACTCGCGCATCGGCCGCAGCTGACGACGAGTCCTCGGGCCGGCACAGCTCCCTCGACGCAGCGGTCTCGAGCTAGCGCGCGGAGGTCGAAGACCGCAACCGGCCTGCCGACATCAGACGCGATCAGCAGCGCCAGCACGCCGACCGACCACGGGCACTTCCCGACCTGCCGATGCCGCTCATCCACCGACGCGAGGCGAGCCTGATCGCGCGGCGGCCATCGAAGCCGTCTTCTTCTCCGTGCACCCCAGCACGCCAGGACCGAACCGGCGGCAAGCTCCTCGAGCACCGCCGCCCCGCCGAAGTGCGGCGACGGTGCCCCTCCGACCTCAGGAATCCGGCCCGCATCACCAAGGATCAGCCGCGACGGCCTCCGGCGGAGGGGCACCCGTCCCCCCTTCAAGCAGGCTCGAGCAGCAGACTGAAGTCGAGCGTCGGGGCCGAGTGGGTCAGGGCGCCGATCGAGATGTACTCGACGCCCGTCTCGGCGATCCCCCGCACCGTCTCGAGGTCGACGCCGCCGGAGGCCTCCAGCGGCGGCCCGTCGGGGCCGCGCTCGGCGTCGCGCAGGACGACCGCTTCGCCCAGCTGCTCCGGAGCCATGTTGTCGAGCAGCAGCCGGTCCGCGCCGGCGCCGAGCGCGTAGGCGACCTCATCCATGTCGCGGCACTCGATCTCCAGCGGCATCCGCGGCTGGGCGGTGCGGGCGGCGTGGACCGCCTTGGCGACGCTTCCCGCGAGGGCGACGTGGTTCTCCTTGATCAGGATCGCGTCGTAGAGCCCCATCCGGTGGTTGACCCCTCCCCCGGCGACCACGGCTGCCTTCTCCAGCGCCCGCAGCCCGGGGGTCGTCTTGCGCGTGTCGAGGATCCGCGCCCCCGTTCCGGAAACCGCCTCGACAAACCGCGCCGTAAGCGTCGCGATCCCGGAAAGGTGACCGAGAAAGTTGAGCGCCGTGCGCTCGGCAGCGAGCAGGCCCACCGCCGATCCACTCGCCAGCAAGACCTCAGTCGGCACGTCGTCCCGCCATCGCCCCTCGACAACCAGCTTCTCGACGTCCTCCACCCCACACTGCTGAAACGCCTCCCCGACCAGCTCAAATCCGAAAGCAACCCCCGGCGCCTTCTGCACGATCCGAGCCCGCGCCCGCGCATCGGCAGGCACAGTCGCCTCCGAAGTCAAATCCCCAGCTCCCAGATCCTCAGCAAGCGCGCGGGCAACCACATCTCGAATCAAATCGTCCATCTCCTGGGCAGCCTAGACGCACAGGTGCCCCTCCGACGGAGGCTGCAGGAACCGCGCCTCGCAGTCAGCCATGCGATCAGCTGCGCGACGGCCTCCGGCGGAGGGGCCCTGTGCGTCTCCACCACACCCAGCTGCGCGACGGCCTCCGGCGGAGGGGCACCCGTCCCGTCTCACATTGACCGCCCCCCAGAGCGTTTAATCCCACGAGTGACCGCGCTGCCGCCGTTCCAGACCCTGCTCGACGCCCACGCCACCGACGTGATGTCAGTCCTGCGCGGGGCGGTCGGGCGGGCCGACGCCGAGGACTGCTTCCAGGAGACCTTCCTGGCGGCGCTGCGCGCCTACCCGCAGCTCGGCGACGACGGCAACCTGCGCGGCTGGCTCTTGACGATCGCCCACCGCAAGGCGATCGACCACCACCGCGCCAACGGCCGGCGGCCGCTGCCGATCGCCGAGCCCGAGCGGCTCGCCGGCGCCACCGTCGAGCCCGAGCTCGACGAGGGGATCTGGGCGCTGGTCGGGGCGCTGCCGCCGAAGCAGCGCGCCGCGGTGGCGCTGCGCTACGGCTGCGACCTCCCCCACGCCGAGATCGCCGCGGCGCTCGGCTGCTCGCCCGACGCCGCGCGGCGCAGCCTGCACGAGGGAATCAAGCGACTGCGGAAGGAGCTGGCATGAAGGCAAGCCTGGATCGACTCACCGACCGCGCCGCCGAGGCCGGCCTGCTCGACGTCGCCTACGCGACGCTCGACTCGCCCTTCGGGCCGCTGCTCGTCGCCACCACCCCACTCGGCCTGGTCAAGGTCAGCCTGCCCGGCTACGGCGCCGACGAGGCCCTGGAAGACCTCGCGGCGCGGATCTCGCCGCGCCTGCTCGAGGCGCCGCGGCGCCTCGACGAGGTGCGGCGCCAGCTCGACCGCTACTTCGACGGCAGGCTGCACGAGTTCGACCTGCCGCTCGACTGGCAGCTCAGCAAGGGCTTCCGGCGGCGGGCGCTGCGCGCGATCGACCGCATCCCCTACGGCCGGACGCGCAGCTACACGGAGATCGCCCGCAGCGCCGGCAACGAGCGTGCCGTGCGCGCCGCCGGCACGGCCTGCGGCGCCAACCCGATCCCGATCGTCGTGCCCTGCCACCGGGTGCTGCGCACGGGCGGCGCGCTCGGCGGATACGGCGGCGGACTGCCGATGAAGGAAGCCCTGCTCGAGCTCGAGGGCGTGCTCGACAGGGGGGAGTAGAATCGCCCGTCTAAAGCGGGTCGGCTGCAGGGTCGATGGGGAGGCGTGGACAGGAATACCGACACGACCGCGCACGACAACACCGCACGCATCGCCCGCGTCGCCTGGCTCTGCGCTTTCGTCGTGCCGCTGATTCTCGCCGCGCTGCTGCTCGGCGCTGAAATCGGCGCAGGCCGCGACGCCCGCTCCCGAGCTTCGTCCCCCTCGCCCTCGAAGGCGAAGAAGAATTCGCCTTCGAAGAAGAAGACGAAGTCGAACCGGAAGAAGAAGCCGAATTCGCCGAAGAAGAATGCGAAATCGCCGCCGAAGAAGCGGCGGAAGGCGAAATCAGCGAAGCCGAAGCGAACCAGGTCTGCAAGGAAGCCAGGGAAATCGTGAAGGGCAAGGTCGGCCCCAGCGTGGCCGGCGCCAAATGCCCCCTACGCAGCGCCCACGCCCACGCAGCTGAGCACCACGACAACCTCAGGGTCACTGTGGGCTACACGGCGAGCGAGCCAACGGGTGCGACGATCGAAGTCCGCTCCGGCGCGAAGCGCATCGCCTCAACTCATCGCCACCTTGGCAAGAGCGGCGTCCTTCGCATCGCCAAGAAGCTCAAGGCGAACAACGTGAACCGCATCGTCGTCCGCTTCACGACTCGATCCTGCGCGAAGTTCCAGACCAAGCCGGTCAGCGTCGGCTGACCCAGGGCCTGGGAGGCGGTGCAGGGGGTGTCCGGGCGGCAGCGGCGTCCTCTTTTTTCGCCCCACTCGCAACCTCGGACGGGCGCACCTGTTCCTGGCGAAAAACCCAGCAACGCCCGGACACCCCCTGTGCCGGCTCCCGCGCTACCTGGCCGACGACGCCGCCGTCTTGTTCAGGTAGTCGCGGATGAAATCGTCTAGGTCGCCGTCGAGCACCCGCTGCGCGTCGCCGACCTCGTGCCCCGTGCGGTGGTCCTTGACCCGCTGGTCGGGGTGCAGGAAGTAGCTGCGGATCTGGGAGCCCCAGGCGACTTCCTTGACCTCGCCGCGCTCCTTTGCCAGCGCCTCGGCCCGTTTGCGCTCCTCGAGCTCGATCAGCTTCGAGTGCAGCAGCTGCATCGCGACCGCCTTGTTCTGGGTCTGCGAGCGCTCGTTCTGGCACTGCACGACGACCCCGGTCGGCAGGTGGGTGATCCGCACCGCCGAGTCGGTCTTGTTGACGTGCTGGCCGCCGGCGCCTGAAGCGCGGTAGGTGTCGATGCGCAGGTCGGTGTCGTCGATCTCGACCTCGACCCCGGAGTCGACCAGCGGGCCGACGTCGACCTGGGCGAAGCTGGTGTGGCGGCGGGCAGAGGAGTCGAAGGGGGAGATCCGCACCAGCCGGTGCACGCCGCGCTCGGCGGCGAAGAGGCCGTAGGCGTTCTCGCCACGGGCGACGAAGGTCGCCGACTTGAGCCCGGCCTCCTCGCCCGGCGAGGCCTCCTTCATCTCGACCTCGAAGCCGCGCCCCTCGGCCCAGCGCAGGTACATGCGCAGCATGATCTCCGCCCAGTCCTGGGAGTCGGTGCCGCCGGCCCCGGCGTGGACCGTGACGACGGCGTCGCCGGAGTCGTACTGGCCGCTGAACAGGCGCGCCTCTTCGAGCCCGGCGAGACGCGCTTCGACCGAGGCCATCTGGGTGGCCAGCTCGGCCGCCATCTCCTCGTCCTCGGCCGCGATCTCGGCCAGCTCGGCGAGGTCGCCCGCCTCGGACTCGAGCTCGCTGAAGGTCTTCAGCTTGCGCTGGGCGCGAGCGTGCGCCGCCGAGGTGCGCGCGGCCGCCTCCTGGTCGTCCCAGAAGCCGGGCCTGCCCATCTCCCCCTCGAGCCGCTCCGCTTCGTCCCGCAGCGAAGCCGGGTCAAAGGTAGTCCGAGAGCAGCTTCAACTGCTCGCGGATCTCGGCCAGCCGCGCGGGAACCGATTCGGTCTGGGCGGCGTCGGCCATGGGCACAGGTTATTGTTCCTGGCGCGTTTCCGATCACCATAGGCGGGAAAGGCGCCAGCTACGGGAGACGCGTTGAAGCCGCCGGCCCGCAGCGCCTCGGAGCGGTCCTCGAAGGGTCGCCAGCTGCGCACCCTGTGCTCGCGCAACTCGAACAGCCACGCCATCTCGTCGGTCGAGGCGTGCGACCCGTCCTCGTCCCAGCGCCAGACCCGCTTGATCAGCGCAACGGCAGTCCCGCCGCCGGACTCCGTCCCTTCCTCGTAGAGCTCCTCCAGCTCGATCGTCTGCTGCACGCCCCCGGGCTTGCGCGTAGCCCACATCCGCGCCGCCTCCCGACCCTTGCGAAGTCCCCGCATCGAATGCAGCTCCACCTCCGGGTCGAGCACGGAAACAAACGCATCCAGATCGCGCTCGTTGAAGGCCCTTATGAACTCTCTAACCGGATCCTTCATGAAGTCGATCCACGAAAGGGACTAGGTGGACGATGCGGATTTGGGTGCTCGCGGGGGCGTGTCTGGCCAAGCTGGACGCCGCACGCCGACGAACGAATAGCAGCGCTATTCGTGAGGAGGTGGGTGGTGGCCCAGCGCCGCGCCAGACGCGTCATCCGAGAGTGCCGAAATCCGTAGCGGCTGCCTAGGCCCCATGGCAACGCTTGTACTTTTTCCCGGAACCGCACCAGCAGGGTCATTCCGGCCGATGTTTTCGTGCTCGTCCTTCACCACCGTCTCGACCACCTCGGCCGGGGGGGCGCCGTTGCCGCCGCCGTTCGGGGCCGCGGTGCCTTCGGTGACGCTGACCCCGGCCGCGACCTCCTGCAGCGCCGAGGGCTGGGCGTCGGGCGTGCCGCCGGAGTAGTCGAGCGCGGTCGGCGCGCCACCCGACCCGAACGTGCCTTCCATCTGCGCCGGGTCGAGTTCGATCTCGGCGTTGAAGACGAGTTTGCTGAATTCCTCCCAGATCGAGTTCATCAGCTCCTCGAACATCGCGAAGCCTTCGTTTTTGTAGGCGACGAGCGGGTCGATCTGGGCGAAGCCGCGCAGGTGGATGCCCTCGCGCAGGTAGTCCATGTCGTAGAGGTGCTCGCGCCAGCGGTTGTCGATCACCTGCAGCAGGATCGAGCGCTCGAGGTAGCGCATCAGCTCCTCGCCGAGCTTCGTCTCGCGCTCGTCGTAGGCGTTCATCGCGTCCTCGTCGAGGGCGTCTTTGAGCTTCTCGCGGTCGACCGTCTCCGGCGACATCTCGCCGACCTCGACCGCGACCGGCCAGATCTGGCGCAGCTGCTGCTCGAGCCCCGCGAGGTCCCAGTCTTCGAGGTCGTCTCCCGGCGTGTAGGTGTCGACGGTGCGCTCGATCACGCCCTCGACCTCGTCGCGGGAGATGTCCGACATGTCGCGGCCTTCGAGGATCTCGCGCCGGTAGCGGTAGACGACCCGGCGCTGCTCGTTCATCACGTCGTCGTACTCGAGCACCCGTTTGCGGATCAGGAAGTTCTGTTCCTCGACCTTCTTCTGCGCGCCCTCGACCGTTTTGGTCAGCATCTTCGCCTCGAGCGGCATCTCTTCGCCCTCCTCGTCGACCGGGCCGAGGCGATCGAGGATTTTGTAGATGCGGTCGCCGGCGAAGAGCCGGATCACATCGTCTTCGGCGGAGAGGAAAAAGCGCGTCTCGCCGGGGTCGCCCTGACGGCCGGAGCGACCGCGCAGCTGGTTGTCGATGCGGCGCGATTCGTGCCGCTCGGTGCCGCAGATGTAGAGGCCGCCGAGCTCGCGCACTTCCTCCCCCTCGGCCTTGCACTGCGGCTCCAGCTCGGCTTCCTTCTCGGCGAAAGCCTCCTCGTAGCCCTCGGCGTCGGGGCTCAACCCCTGCTGCTTCAGCGCTTTGTGGGCCATGTGCTCGGGGTCGCCGCCGAGCTTGATGTCGACGCCGCGGCCGGCCATGTTGGTGGCGATCATCACCGCGCCCCGGCGGCCCGCTTCGGCGATCCGCTCACCCTCTTTCTCGGCGTGCTCGGGCTTTGCGTTGAGCACCGCGTGCTCGACCCCGTGCCGCTTCAGCTCCTCGGAGATCATCTCCGAGACCTCGACCGAGACGGTGCCGACGAGGATCGGCTGGCCCTTCTCGTGGCGGGCGATGATCTCCTCGAGCACGGCCTTCCACTTGCCGTCCTTGGTTTTGAAGATCTGGTCGTTGAGGTCGGCGCGGACCATCGGCCGGTTGGTCGGCACCTCGACCACGGGCACTTTGTAGATTTTCATGAACTCGGTCGCCTCGGTCAGCGCCGTTCCGGTCATTCCGGCGAGCTTGTCGTAGAGGCGGAAGTAGTTCTGCAGCGTGATCGTCGCCAGGGTCTGGTTCTCCTCGCCGATCGCCACCCCCTCCTTCGCCTCGACCGCCTGGTGCAGGCCCTCTGACCAGCGCCGGCCCTCGAGGATGCGGCCGGTGAACTCGTCGATGATCATCACCTCGCCGTCGACGACGGCGTAGTCCTTGTCCTTGCGGTAGAGCGCCTCCGCCTTGAGCGCCTGGCCGAGGTGGTTGACGAGCGTGCCGTGCTCGCTCAGGTAGAGGTTGTCGACCCCGAGGAACTCCTCAGCCCGCTTCACCCCGCGCTCGGTCGGCGAGACGGTCTTGTGCTTCTCGTCATATTCGTAGTCGTGCTCGGCCTCGGAGGTGTCCTTCGATTCGCCCAGGGATTTCAGCCGCTCTTTGGCCGGCACGCCGTCCATCTGTTTGGCCAGGCGGGCGAACTGGTAGTAGATCTGCGCCGCCTGTTCGGGCGCGCCGGAGATGATCAGCGGCGTGCGCGCCTCGTCGATCAGGATGTTGTCGACCTCGTCGACGATCGCGAAGTTGTGGTCGCGCTGGACGCAGTGCTCGAGCGCTTCCGCCATGTTGTCGCGCAGGTAGTCGAAGCCGAACTCGGAGTTGGTCCCGTAAGCGACGTCGCAGGCGTATTTGACGTGGCGCGCGTCGTGGTCGTCGGAGTCCTGGATCGCGGCGACGGTGACGCCGAGCGCGTCATAGACCGGTTTCATCCATTCGGCGTCGCGGCGGGCGAGGTAGTCGTTGACGGTGACGACGTGGACGCTGTTGCCGCCGAGCGTGTTGAGGAAGACGGCCAGGGTCGCGGTCAGCGTCTTGCCCTCGCCGGTCTTCATCTCCGCGATCGCCCCGTCGTGCAGGGCCATGCCGCCGACCAGCTGGACGTCGAAGTGGCGCTGTCCGATACTGCGCTTCGCCGCCTCGCGGGTCAGCGCGAAGGCCTCGGGGAGCAACTCGTCGAGCGACTCGCCCCCCTTGGCGCGCTCGCGCAGCGCATCAGCCTCGGCGCGCAACTCCTCGTCGCTGAGCAGTTCCGTCTCCGGCTCGATCGCGTTGATCTTCTGCGCCCGCTTCTCATAAGCCTTGAATTTCCGCCCCTCGCCGACCCGCAGCGCGCGCGTAACCATGTCCCTTGCATTAGCCATCAGCCCAAGGGTAGCTACCCCAAGCTGGAGGGTCGGTGTCCCTCTGGCGGAGGCTCAGGAACGAGCGCCGGAACCCTGGCAGGCAATCCAGCTGCGCGACGGTCTCCGACAGAGGGACACCGACCCTCCCGCTGCGCGACGGTCTCCGACGGAGGGACACCCGGCCCTCCCGCTGCGCGACGGTCTCCGACAGAGGGACACCGACCCTCCTACTGCGTAGCGGGCCGACCGCGCATCTGGTTGACCAGCTTGCGCGTACGACTGCGCTTGCGGCGCTTCTCGCGGTGCTTCTTGACCTGGCGGCGGATGTCCTCGGCGAGTTCGTGGACGCTGTGGCCCATCTCGGGCGAGCACTCCTTGGCGTGCAGCGTCACCCCTTTCAGCCGCAGCGTCGCCTCGGCGACCTGGCTGTCGGCGATCGCCGGGTTCTTCTCTTCCCAGACCGTGACGTCGAGCATCGCCAACTCGGAGACCTGTCTGCCGACGCGGCGAAATCGCTTGAAGATGTGCTCCCGCAGCTCGTCGTCGATCTCGACGTTGCGCCCACGCACCTCAATCCGCATTTTGGCCTCCTGTCTCGGGTCTGCACCGATGCTACGCCTGTACCCGGACTTCGGCAAGGGGAACTTCTACGGAGATTGCGATCAGAGGCGACGGGTGAAGGTGACCGCCGCGACCCGGACCGCTCCGGCCTGACGCAGGGCCTGTGCACAGGCGGAGAGCGTGGCGCCGCTGGTCAGCACGTCGTCGACCAGCAGGGCGCTGCGCGGCGCCTCGCCCCTGGCCCGGATCAGCGGCGGGTGGCCGATCCGCTCGGCCCGGCGACGGCCGACCTGGCGGCCGGTGCCGCGGCGCGAGAGGCAGGGACTGAGCGCCAGCCCCGTCCGCTCGGCCAGCGCCGCGGCGATCTCGGCCGCCGGGTCGAAGCCGCGGGCGAAGGAGCGCAGCGGCGCGGTCGGCGCCGGCACGATCGCGCCGCTGAGGATCGCGCCGGGAGCGAGCCACTCGATCCGCTCCGCGATCAGATCTGCGACCGGCAGCAGGCGGCGGAACTTGAGCGCCGCGACGAGGTCGCGGGCGACGCCCTCGTGCGCGGCCGAGGACCAGGCGCGGTCGAGCCCCGGGGCGCCGCCCCCCTGCAACGGGTCGGCGGCGGCGAGCCGGCGCGAGCAGCGTGTGCAGAGCGCCGCCTCGCCGCGACAGGTCCGCCCGCAGGCGGCGCAAAGCGAAGGGACGAGGCCGGTGGCGACGAGGTGGAGGAGCTTCATGGCCCGATCGTCCGGGCCCGCGACGCGCGCGTGGCGCGCCAAATGTCAATTCTTCGTCAAGCCTTTGCGATGTGAGCCGCGATGCCGCCGATCAGGATCGAGCCCGGCGTCAGCTCGCTGCCTTCGAGCAGGATCGAGTCGCGCACGATCGTCCCCTCGCCGAGCCGGCAGCCATCGCAGACGATCGCCGGTCCGTCGATCTTCACTCCGGCGCCGATCTCGACGCCCTCGCCGACCAGCACCGGCCCGCTCACCTCGGCGTCGCCCAGCGGGCTCGCCGCGCGCACGCCCTCGGATACCTCGGGGGCGCCGGGCTCGACCGCGACCGCGCCGTGCAGCGCGTCGAGGTTGCCGTCGCGCAGCTCGTCGAGGTTGCCGATGTCGTTCCAGTAGGCCCCGATCTCGTGCGAGTAGAAGGGCACGTCGGCATCGAGCAGAGCGGGGAACA